>JAYUJH010000028.1:0-82679 GCA_043765375.1 Alphaproteobacteria bacterium | reverse complement strand
AGCACTTCACCAAAACAAAACTTACAACTTTCCATAAAATAATCCATATATTATGTCATATAACATATGAGATATATCTTTAATTGTCAATGCCGATTATTGGGATTTTATAATAACAAACGATTATTCACAACAAATTGATGCAACAATCAACCAGCAGCACTAATATCAGGGGCGTGGACGTTTTTCATGCCAATCACATGATAACCATTATCAACATGTAGCACCTCGCCCGTCACTCCTGCACCAAGATCGCTCAACAAATATAGCGCCGATCCACCCACTTCATCAATCGTAACGTTACGTTGCATTGGTGAGTTATATTCATTCCACTTGAGGATATAATTAAAATCGCCAATCCCCGATGCGGCAAGTGTTTTGATTGGCCCTGCTGAAATTGCATTAACACGAATATTGTATTTGCCCATATCAACCGCAAGGTAGCGCACACTTGCCTCAAGGGCTGCTTTCGCCACCCCCATCACATTATAATGTGGAACGTGACGCTCAGCCCCGAGATAAGTCAAGGTCACCATTGAGCCACCATCTTGCATCAACGGGTAAGCCCGTTTTGCCAAGGCGGTGAACGAAAAACATGAAATATCCATACTATTCAAAAAGTTTTCACGACTAGTATTGCAATAATCACCTTTGAGTTCGTTTTTATCCGAGAAAGCAACTGAATGCACCAAAAAGTCAATTTTGCCCCATTTTTCAGCGATTATGTCAAACATTTCGTCCATGCTTGCATCGTCACGCACATCACAAGGAAATAGCATATCCGAACCAAGCTGTGCAGCAAGCGGCTCAACACGTTTTTTCAATGTATCGCCTTGATAATTAAAAGCAAGCTCTGCGCCTTGTTCCGCCAAAGCCTTGGCTATTCCCCATGCTATTGATTTGTCATTTGCAAGCCCCATAATCAAGCCACGCTTGCCTTGCATTAGATTTCCTTTCATAACTCACGTCCCGTTATTATTAACTCGCATCAAAACTACTGCACAATTTGCCAAGTTCCATCTGGTTGACGGCACGCCTTACCATAACCGTTTGACATTTGCCCACCAACATTGATGGTTTGGTTATATTCACGGCAATATGCACCATTATTTGCTTGATAATAATTTGACGGAGTTATCGTCCCGCTATTACCTGATTGCGGATTTTGCCATGGCAATGCTTGCCCCGGTTGGGCCGTTTCTAAGGCAACTTGTGAAGTGCGATTGTAATAGGTCATATCTGCTCTATCTAGGCTTGCTCCAACTTCTGAACCAAGCCCCGCACCAAGCAAAGTGCCAATTGCGATTGCGGCTATATTCCCCCTGCCTTTACCAATATTTGAACCAACTGCTGCACCACCAACTGCACCAGCCAACCCACCAATCATTGATTTGTTAATTCCACTGCCACCAATTCCGTTGCCAGTATTAGCACCGAACCCGCCTCCTTGCCCTCCAAAGCCACCTTGCCCTTGCTGCGCACATGAAGCTGCCATCACCGCTACCATTCCCAACGCCATGATGTTTTTTAGCGTAGTGTTTTTCGGTGTAGCGTTTCTTAATATTTTAACTTTTGGTGCAATATTTTTTAACATGATCAAAAACTCCCTTAATTTTCAAAATTAAACTAACATAACTCGCTTTATTAATTTAATCAAGGGATTGTTTTTGAAAAACACAGCTAACTAACGAATATAAAACATTATATATTCCATTTCATGGGAGTTTCTTTATCACCACCTTCTTGTCCACAAACCACAAATTGTTCGTTTTCATAAAACCCCCCACTTTTGTCTACGCTCAAGAGGCTAATGCCTAGATTTTCTCGTAATGCTAGCTGTTTAACAAAGCTCAAAGCAACATGTCCTATGCCTGAACCCTTAAAATAACTAGTCGTTTCTTGCCCTCCACTTATCAAAAAACCGTGCAAACATAAGGATTGCGATTGTTTTAATTCAGTGTCATTATCCTTTGATGGTAGCTCTAAAACCATACTTTCGCTTACATTTCCATGAGTTAGCCTCAAAATCAAACAATGATTTCCCAACACAAATAAGGTTTGCTTTTCTTCATGATTATAAAAATTTTTATGCAAAAATTGCTTGTAATTTTCATTATCAAAAAATGATTTGTCTACTGGCTCATTAAGCAACACCTCAATTTTCAACTCGCCTGACTTTCCATTCGCTAGCACAAAATTATCCGACTTTGCAACCAATGTTCCTTCAGCTGCATTTTGCACTCCATTTTGTATTATATCGCCCCAATTATATTCTTGCCAAATTGGAGCAGCAGCTATGCCGTTAAACTTACCGTGATAAATTAATTCAGAAACGTCAGTGCTGGGTGTTTGATTTTGCATTACTCAATTATAATAAAAAATAATTGCAATTTGATGTCTGTGATATTGCTTTTTTCATAATTTAACGTTAATGATGTTTTCATGAAATCCACCAGCGATATAATTCATTTGGGAGCTTACCCTTATGTGCGAATGCGTCGCAATCGTAAAGCAGCATGGTCACGCAATCTTGTTTCTGAGAACTCACTCAGCGTGCATGATTTAGTATGGCCATTATTCGTGCAAGAAGGCGTGAATATGCGCACTCCAATTGCCGCAATGAACGGGGTTGATAGATTATCCATAGACTTGATGATTGAAGAAGTCCGCCTCGCCGCTAGCATGGGAATATCAGCAGTTGCATTATTTCCCGTAGTCAAATCAAGCCTCAAAACTGAAGATGCTAGGGAAGCCATTAACCCCGACAATTTGATATGTAATGCGGTGCGTGCATTGAAAGCCGAAAAAATGGATATTGGTATTATATGCGACGTTGCGTTGGATCCATATACCACTCACGGGCAAGACGGCTTAGTGATTGATGGCAAAGTTGATAATGATGCAAGTATAATCATGTTAATTCAACAAGCGCAAGTTTTGGCAAGCTCGGGGGCGGATATCGTCGCTCCTTCCGATATGATGGACGGACGAATTGGCGCAATCCGTATTGGACTTGATGAATTGAACTTTAGCGATGTGCAGATTCTTTCTTATGCGGCGAAATATGCTTCCGCATTTTATGGACCATTTCGTGAGGCGGTTGGTTCGGCGGATAATTTAGGCAAATCAAACAAGTTCACCTATCAAATGAGTCCTTCAAATGGCGAGGAGGCAATCCGAGAAGTTGCGCTTGATATTGCTGAAGGGGCGGATATGGTGATGGTGAAACCCGCTATGCCTTATCTTGATGTGTTGCATCATGTGAGTGGTCATTTTTCTATCCCCGTATTCGCCTATCAAGTTAGTGGTGAATATGCGATGTTGCGAGCTGCTGCCGATAGCGGGTTGCTTGATTGGAAGAAAACGATGATGGAAACATTGCTTGGCTTCAAGCGGGCTGGTGCAACGGGTATCTTCACATATGCTGCAAAAGAGGTGGCAGGGTGGTTGCTGGATCATGCAACTCATTGCGAACATGCACCCTTGCGTTGAGATTAAATTATATTTTCGTCACTCCATTTGTGAAATTAAATATATATGCTATGGATGATACCAGCCTTTGTTTTTTTCTCCCTCCCTAGGTCGGGGGGCTGGTATGACGACAAAACTAAAATCCATACCACAACTCCAAAATCCAAACTTATTGCCTGAAATCCAAATACGCCCCAAAATCCAAACTTATTGACTTGTGGCGCATAAACCGCTAAATTGCGATATATGCAAAAAACAATCATATTAGTGGGATTAATGGGGGCGGGCAAATCCACCATCGGGCGCAGGCTGGCGAAAGTTTTGAATGTGGAGTTCAAAGATTCTGATGATGAAATTGTGGAGGCGGCAGGTTGCTCCATCTCTGATATATTCTATATTCATGGCGAAGTTATTTTTCGTGATTTAGAACGCAGGGTATTAACCAGATTGCTCACTGATGGCGTGCCAAAAATCCTCGCAACAGGCGGTGGAGCGTGGATAAATGATGAAATACGCAACATTGCCAAGCAACATGCAAGCTCAGTTTGGTTGAAGGCTGATATTGATGTGTTGGTGGATAGGGTGGGGCGCAAAACCACCCGCCCTTTGTTGGAACAGGGCGATAAACACGGTATTTTGCAAAAAATGTTGGACGATCGCAGCCCCATTTATGCCCTCGCTGATGAACATATTGATAGCGATAAAGGCACGCATGACGAGATTATCAAGGCAATTCTTGCCGCATTAAATATCCATCATTATTATATTGAGGCGATAGATAAGTGATGTGGAATTATAAAATCAATTTTATAATTTGATATTCACATTATCAATGGATACCAGCCTTCGCTGGTATGACAGCCTCACAACTCAGCCGCTCCCGTCACTCACCCTAATTGCCTAAGTTTTTCAGTCCCAAACTCACGGTGATGCTAGTATCCTGCTTGAAATCACGGTCGCTGGTGAAAGCCTTGGCAAAATTGGTATATAATACCACACAATCATAATCTATGGTGAACCCACCGCCCGCCATCACCATTGCATCACGCAAAATATCACGGCGTGCAAACGCATTGAGATTAACGCCATCATAAATATTCACCCCACCATAAGCGGTTAAATCATTGCGATTATCCAGCACCGCATCGTCATTAATGCGCACATGGTCAAGCCCCACCGATGCAATTCCGTAACGATATTGTCCTCGCACTTCTGAACGTCGCAACAGATAATTTTGGTCATCAAGGCGGTATAATGCTTCAATATTCGCATTGCTCGCACTATAGCCCAACTGCCCCACAATATCCGAGACATCACGCCCGCCCTTTTTCAAACCACCATTTTTCAAACCACCATTCAATGAACTAACATTATTCACAGGGAAAGGATTATTGCCATCAAGGCGCAATTCCTGCCCCGCCATCGCCGTGATAACCTCGCCACCGCTCAGTGCAAGGCTCGTTTGCAGCCCTGCCATTGTCCTTGTGCCTTCCTCAATTAAATCAAGCCCCGCATAACGGTTGGAGCGAAACAAATTGAGTGAGTTAAACTCTGGCGTTAAGCTATCTTCGTTATTCAAGGCGATATTTCCTTGAGATATAGTTCCTTGCGAGTTTTGATTATGTCCGTTTGTGCTGCTAACTATTTTGGCAATTGGCTCAATGGTTAAGCGTGCATCACTTACTTGACGCATCAACGGATATCGCCATTTTAAGGCTGCATGCGGAACAATTCTCGCCGTTACGCCATCATTTGATTTGCCCCTAATTGAGGAAGGATTAGCCTGCGCAATATTATTTATGTTATATAAATCCGTGCGCAAACCAGCCTCTGCGCTAAACACATGACCATTATCAGTGACATATGGCATATTTATGTTAGCAGCACTTGAAAGGCGTTGCACATCTGCTCCCGTTGTGCGGGCAAGGTTGAAACTGCTCGCATCAAAACTTGCCCTTGCCCCTCCTGATGATCCACCAAACTTTTCACCCGCCCATATTGGTTCACTCTCAAAATGTGCTGCGAGATTTGGCAAAATAAACGGCTCTTGCTCGGGCGCAATTCTGCCATCTAATCGCTGGAATGTCATGCTTTCCGCCACCATATAATCACGCTCATCAACATTTTCTAAAAACACTCGTGACGGCAAAGTTTCAAAGAAACCAAAGCGATAACGCCTTAAATATGTGTCATCAGTAGTGCGATTAACATCAAAACCCCATTTCCAATCCTCCGTGACGCTACCCTGCCCCCGAGTGAAGAAATGCCCCCTAAGTTCATTGCCTCCAATCACATCGCCCGTTAATTCATTACGTTTGGCAGGGTTGGTGATGCTGCCTGAGAAATTAACAAATCCATCGTCCAATAATTGGCGATATTGTCCAAGACCTGCCCAGCCTTCTTTGCTGGTGAACCATGGCGTTATAGTTGCTTCTTTGTCGGGCGAAATATTCCAGTAATATGGATATTGCGCACTAAACCCTAAATTGCTGTTTGAACCATGTTGTGGCTTCAAAAACCCACTTTTGCGGTCAGCATCGGGGGTTGGGTGCGAAAAATAAGGCGAATAAAATACAGGCACGCCTTCCACTTCCAAAGTGACATCTTCATAACTCACTTTTTGCTTTTTATTATCTACCATAACTTTATCAGATTTCAACTGCCATAATGGCTCATCATCGGGGTCATTGGCGCAGATTTTGCACGGCGAATAAACCGCATTTTTGAGTGAAATATGATCTTCGTCAATCCGCCTTGCCTCAGCGGCAGCAAAAGCAGAATTATCAGCAAATCGGGCGCGAAAGTTCTGTACCACTCCCGCTTTGAACTCTTTTTCCAGCAACAAATCATCAGCGAACAACACACTGCCATCAGCTTGCAACAAACTAACATTGCCCTTGGCCTTCACCACATCTTGCGTTTGATAATAATAAATATGGTCAGCAATCACGATGCGCTCACCCCGCACCACTTCCACATTACCATTGGCTATCACAATCGCATTTTTATTGTCATAACTGAGATTATCCGCCTGCATGAATACCTGCTCTGCCTCGTTTTTAGGCTTAGCTTTGGAGGCAGCTTCAGAGTTAGCAAGGGCAGGAATAGCTGCACCAAACAGCAATATATATATGATTAGATATTTTAATTTCACGTAATCATGGTTAGCGCAATTAAGGTGGAATTGGCAAGCAGATATTGATATTTTAATTATAAATTATAATAAACATCACAAAAAAAGTCCCGCTATTGGATATAGCGGGGGGAGGGTTATTATTTGCCACCAACAAATTTTTGAACAAAATCATTGAAAGTCAAAGCAGTCTTAACGGCTACCCTCGCAACGCAAACGGGGCGGGGATTATTCAAACCGCATTCCTCAATGCAAGTTCCAACGAAAAAGCCGATTAATAAGAAAGAACCACCAACGCAAATCCACGCCCTAAAATGGGTTTTTCTATGACTGATTGAGCTAGGTGAAGCGGTGTGATTTCTCCTTTGGGACATATCATCTAGATTACAGCGATTTCTATAATCTGCATCAGATTCATCTTCTTTCCTGAGAAGAGACATAATATATGTTGCCGTATTAAAAAATACGGCATAAAAAACTTTTACCCTTAAATTATCCAATAAAAACGTAAAAAAAGCAATCTTTTTTTAGGGGACAAGGATTAGGGTTTAGGGTATAGTGAAAAAATCTAGCCCCTAGCCCCTATACCCTCACCCCTAAACCCTAAAATAAAACCCTAAAATAATATGCACTTCCACATTCTCACATTATATCCTGAAATGTTTCCAGCAACGCTTGCCCATTCCATCACGGGGGCGGCGATGCGGGCGGGCAATTGGCAACTCACCACCAGCAATATTCGTGATTTTGCAACCGATAAACACCGCACCGTTGATGATACTCCCTATGGTGGCGGGGCTGGAATGGTGCTGAAAGCTGATGTGATGGCAGCAAGCATTGATGCTGCAATAAAGCAACTCCCGCAAGCAAAATTGATTTTTTTAACTCCCAAAGGCGAGCCTCTCAAGCAAGCTATGGTGCAGGAATTGACGGCGCATTCACCGCAGGAATATATCATTATTTGCGGAAGATTTGAAGGAATTGATGAGCGAATTATCCAGCATTATCAACCGCTTGAGCTAAGCATTGGTGATTATATATTATGCGGCGGGGAGTTGCCCGCACTAGTTTTGATGGAGGCAATGTTGCGCTACCTTCCCAATATGCTAGGCAATCATGACACATTAAATGAAGAAAGTTTCACGATTGGTAAAAAAAACGCTGGACTTCTTGAATATCCGCACTATACTAAGCCCCCTTATTGGAATGGCATTGCTGTGCCAGAGGTGCTAACTTCTGGTAACCACGTCGCAATCAAAAACTGGCGCATCAAGCAAGCCTTGCTTGTTACTAAAGAGCGCAGAACTGATTTGTGGCATGAATATAGTAAAACCCATGGATATAGTGAAGCCGAAGAATAAAATATACATATAAATATTGATACATATAAATATTGGAGTTTGAACGAAATGAATCTATTGCAACAACTTGAAAAAGAATATGTTGATTTTTTAGCCGATGGCAAGCGCATGGATAAGTTCGCACCGGGTGACACTGTCAAAGTTAATGTGCGTATTATTGAAGGGCAAAATGAGCGTATTCAGGCGTTTGAGGGTGTTTGTATCGCTCGCAAAAACCGTGGATTGCAATCAGCCTTCACTTTACGCAAAATCAGCCATGGCGAGGGTTTAGAGCGCGTGTTTCCATTATATTCCCCACGCATTGAAAGCATTGAAACATTGCGACGCGGTGATGTGCGCCGTGCTAAATTATATTATTTGCGTGGACGGACTGGTAAAGCGGCTCGTATCCGTGAGAAGCAAGATTATAATAGAGTTGCTAAGGCTTAACATTTATTTAGCTTAAACATTCCAATAATAATAGGTGAACTAGAATATAGGTGAACCATAATAATAGGTGAACTGGCGTGGCAAAAACTTTATATGATAAAATATGGGATTCGCATTTAGTAGCTGGTGGCGCTGGTGAAGAATGTGTAATTTATATTGACAGGCACTTGGTGCATGAAGTTACTAGCCCGCAAGCATTTGAAGGATTGAGAGCAGCAGGGCGGAAAATGCGTCGCCCCGATGCAACATTGGCGGTTGCTGACCATAATGTTCCAACCACTCCTGACCGTGCGCAGGGAATTAAAGATGCAACGGCAAGATTGCAAGTGCAAACTTTGGAAGATAATTGCGCTGAGTTTGGCGTGACTTATTTCAAAATGGACGATATTCGTCAAGGAATTGTTCACGTCGTTGGGCCCGAGCAAGGTTTTACACAGCCCGCTATGACTATTGTATGTGGTGATTCTCATACTTCAACCCACGGAGCTTTTGGCGCATTAGCGTTTGGGATAGGCACTTCTGATGTTGAACATGTGCTAGCCACGCAAACACTGCGTATGAAAAAATCTAAGAATATGCGAGTAACTGTGAATGGTTCATTGCCACATGGTGTTGATGGGGGCGTTGGTGCGAAAGATATTGTGTTAGCAATAATCGGCAAAATCGGCACAGCTGGTGCAACTGGTTATGTGATTGAATATGCGGGCGAGGCGATAACATCGCTTAGCATGGAAGGGCGCATGACGGTTTGCAACATGTCAATTGAAGCGGGCGCGAGAGCTGGGTTAATCGCTCCCGATGCCAAAACATTCGCATATTTGCAGGGGCGTAACTTTGCACCAGCGGATTTTGACGCAGCAATTAAATATTGGTCTGGATTTGCAAGCGATGAAAACGCCAAGTTTGATGCAGAAATAACTTTGAATGCAAGCGATATTGCCCCACAAGTAACATGGGGAACAAGCCCGCAAGATGTGTTGCCAATTGGCGCAAATGTGCCGTCACCAACTGATTTTGATGACGAAAATAGGCAAGTAGCAGTTGCTCGCTCACTGGAATATATGGGATTAAAAGCGGGAACTCCTTTGGCAGAAATCGTGATTGATAAGGTATTTATTGGCTCATGCACCAATGGCAGAATTGAAGATTTTCGTGCAGCAGCAAGCCTGATTAAAGGGCGAAAAGTTGCAAGCAATATCAAGTTGGCGATGGTTGTCCCCGGTTCTGGATTAGTGAAACAACAAGCGGAAGCGGAAGGATTGCACGAATTATTCCTTAATGCGGGTTTTGAATGGCGTGAAGCTGGTTGCTCCATGTGTTTGGCGATGAACTCTGACCGCTTAGAAGATGGAGAAAGATGCGCCTCAACTTCAAATCGTAATTTTGAAGGCAGGCAGGGTAGAGGAGGCAGAACTCACTTGGTTAGCCCAGTCATGGCGGTTGCAGCAGCACTAACAGGCAAATTAACTGACGCCCGAACATTATAAAATATCATGTCGGGGTTGCTCGCACTGCTAGATGATATCGCCGCATTAGTGAAAATAAATGCAGCAAGCCTTGATGATGTGGCAGCTCAGGTAACAAAAACTGGCAGCAAAGTCTCGGGAATTGTGATTGATGATGCAGCAGTAACCCCTAAATATGTGATAGGACTTTCCCCCAAAAGAGAACTTGCAATTATATTTGCGATTGCCAAACAATCTGTGATTAACAAGTTGCTATTTCTTACTCCCGCCGCCTTGTTGCTAGGGTTTTTTCTGCCATGGTTAATTCAACCAATATTAATGCTTGGCGGGTGTTATTTATGTTTTGAGGGCTATGAAAAATTGCACCATATTTTTGCACCGCAACATGAAGATGCCCTCCCCGCTGAAATTATAACCGCCGATGAATTGGAGCAGATACGCATCAAATCTGCGGTGCGAACTGACTTGATTTTATCGTCCGAGATAATCGCTATAACTTATCATAATGTAGCAACGCAACCGCTGATTACCCAAATTATCGTGATGATAATAGTGGCGAGTGGAATTACGATTGCGGTTTATGGCTTTGTTGGAATTATCGTCAAAGCTGATGATTTTGGGCTGTGGCTCACCCGAACAAAACACCGATTTTTGCAACAATTTGGGCGAGCAATAGTGCAGTTCATGCCATATTTTTTGAATGTGCTAAGTTACATAGGAACGGCAGCAATGCTGTGGGTTGGTGCGGAAATCATAGCGCATGGCATACCAATATTGCATCATTTATTGGAAAAAATTACGTTGCCTAATCAAGCATTGCAATGGTTATGCAAAGTTGTTATATGCGCAATTTCTGGAGCGGCACTTGGCTCAATAATTGCGTTGATAGTTAATATTACACAAAAATACCGAAAGCACAGACTGCGCCTAGGTTGAAAGAATATATGCCCATATTTACAAGTGAAAGCAAAATATATGAAATAGACGGCAAAAAATAAATACACATACGATATAATATAATAATATGGAAGAAACAACGATTAACGATAATTCCGCCCATAACTCGCCAGAACTAAGTGTTTCCGAGCTATCAAACGCACTCAAACGCACCTTGGAGGGAGCATTTGAACATGTGCGGGTGCGAGGTGAGATTTCAGGTTGCAAAATCGCATCATCGGGGCATATATATTTTGATCTGAAAGATGATAAATCATTAATTAACGCCGTATGTTGGAAGGGAGTTGGCGCAAAATTGCCTGCCGCTCCTGAAAATGGTATGGAGGTTATCTGCACGGGGCGCATCAGCACTTATGCGGGACGTTCAAATTATCAGCTAATCATTGAGCGTATAGAACTTTCAGGAGCGGGCGCACTCGCTGCGATGTTAGAGCGACGCAAACAACAATTCGCCGCTGAGGGGTTATTTGCGATTGAGCGAAAACGAACTTTGCCTTATTTACCTTTAACCATTGGGGTGGTGACTTCGCCAACAGGAGCGGTAATTCGTGATATTTTGCATCGTTTGGAGGAGCGATTTCCCGTGCGGGTGCTAGTATGGGGAGTAGCGGTGCAGGGCAAAGGAGCGGAGTTGCAAATTGCAGCAGCGATTAACGGCTTTAATGAATTAACGCATCATAATTTAAATTTACCCACTTCATTACCTACGCCAGATTTACTTACGCCAGATTTGATAATCGTGGCAAGGGGTGGCGGTTCAATGGAGGATTTATGGTGCTTTAACGATGAGTTAGTAGTGCGGGCGGCGGCTAACTCTGTCATTCCAATAATTTCAGCGATTGGGCATGAAACGGATTTCACTTTATTGGATTTTGTGGCAGATAAGCGTGCGCCAACTCCAACGGCAGCGGCGGAAATGGCAGTTCCCGTGTTGCAGGATTTGCGCTTCACATTGCAGCAACATGCGCACCATATGCAGCAACAGATTTTGCGCAAATTGGATAATCAACAAGAGCGATTAAACGCAATGGCTCGGGGGTTAATCAACCCACAACGTGCGCTTGAAATGAAAATGCAACGGCTTGATGAATGGCAAGAACGGCTAAATGTTGCGATTAACCAATTATTGCAACAGACAAATCAAGCCATGGAGCGGGCTGTTCAAAGGCTGAATCTGCGCAATTATATGCAGCAAATTGAAGGGCAAATGGTTAATGTTCAAAATATAAATCAGCGAATGGAGCAGGCGATGCAATCGCATTTGCGCCAACATGATTTGCGATTAAGTGGCTTTGTGCGAATGCTGAAATCCTTAAATCATAACGCAATGTTGCTGCGTGGCTATGCTTATTTAAGCAACCCAATCACGGGCGAAGTGCTGAGCAATATTGGACAATTGAACAAAGTCAATGAAGTGAAAGTGCATTTGCAAGATGGCGAGATGTTATTATATAAGAATAAATCCACAAAAAAGCCATCACCAAGTAATCAATTGGATTTGTTTTGATGTTGGTTGTTTTGGTGAAATGTTATTAATATTTTATTAAAAAAAATAATATGTTGGGAGTATGAAAAATTATCCAAACAACTAATATTACTGAAGACTTATGGATACCAGACTGCGCTGGTATGACTGGTTGCTAGAGTGTTAAATAACATCATAATAGTGAAAAACTTGTCATAACAGCGAATGATGATATCTATAATTATTATTTCAACTCAATTTGCGCATTTAATTTTGCTTTTTCCTTTATCCATAATAATTTACCCTTAAAATTGCTAATTTCATTGAAGGCAACCTGCAATTAGATTACACAAAATATTCATTACGCAAAAACGTTGAAACTAGCACGCCCCTCAAATATGGAATGATTCACCGCAACCGCATTTGCCTTTTTCATTAGGGTTGCGGAAGGTGAACCCACTTTTGAACTTATCCTCCTCATATTCCATGACGGAACCAATCAAAAACATGATTGCCTTAGGGTCAATCAGCACCCGCACACCTTTTTCCTCCACCAGCTCGTCATATTTGCCGATTGTTTCAGCATATTCAATGTTATATGATAAGCCAGAGCAACCACGGGTTTTGATATTCACCCGCACGCCCTCGGTCGGTTTAGCCCTTGCTGCGACTAACGCCTTGATTTTATCCGCTGCACCATCTGAAATGGAAATAATTGGTGTTGCCATATCAATTAAGCCACATTTGGAATGCTACGCAAATGCTCGGCTTTTTCTGCATCTGTTAGCATATTATGCTTCATTTTATAATCACGAACCGCAGCTTTGATTGCATCTTCCGCCAAAACTGAGCAATGAATCTTCACGGGCGGGAGGGACAAATGTTTAGCAATCTCGGTATTTTTCATTTGCATCGCTTCATCAACCGTTTTGCCCCGCACTACTTCAGTGACGTATGAACTTGATGCAATCGCTGAGCCACAACCAAATGTTTTGAACTTTGCATCAGTTATCACGCCATCATCATTCACTTTGATTTGTAACTTCATTACATCACCACAAGCGGGCGCACCAACCAAACCTGTGCCAACATTTTGATCCGCTTTATCCATCGCCCCAACATTGCGTGGGTTGTTGTAATGATCCAATAATTGTTCGCTATATGCCATTTTATTTTACTCCTTAAATTATTTTTAATATTGTTTTTATTTTAATGTTGCACCATATTCATATTCCGCCCAATTAATGCTGAGCAGTCCCCACTAATGTTGAGCCCACTTTATTGCGCTAATATCAATTCCTTCTTGCGCCATCTCCCATAATGGGCTTAATGCTCGCAACTTATCAATACTACGTTTAACAATTTGAATCGCCGCATCAATTTCCGCTTCCGTGGTGAACCGCCCGATGCCAAACCGAATTGAAGTATGCGCTAATTCCTCACTCACACCAAGCGAACGCAACACATAAGACGGTTCAAGCGAGGCTGATGTGCAAGCCGACCCTGACGATACTGCCAAATCTTTGATTGCCATAATCATGGACTCGCCTTCAATATATGCGAAACTAAGATTGATATTGCCAAGCCAGCGTTGCGTGCGGTTACCGTTGAGATACACGTCATCAATATCATCTAATATCGCACTAGTGAAACGATTTGCTAAATTATCAATACGGATTTTCTCCTGCTCCATCTCCGCTCCAGCGATTTTTGCTGCAACCCCAAGCCCCACAACTAGCGGGGTTGGCAATGTTCCTGAACGCATACCACGCTCCTGCCCTCCCCCATTAATCAATGCTTCCATGCGCACGCGGGGGCGACGACGAACATATAATGCACCAATCCCCTTGGGCGCATATATCTTATGCCCCGATATACTCATCAAATCAATATTCATTTCATCAACATTAAGCGGGATTTTGCCAAATGCTTGCGCTGCATCAGTGTGAAACAACACATCATTCGCCCGACAAATCGCTCCAATCTCTTTTAGCGGTTGAATTACGCCGATTTCGTTATTAATCGCCATGATGGAAACAAGTAAAGTTGTTGGTTTGATTGCGGATTTCAACTGCTCCAAATCCACCAATCCATCGCTTTGCACTGGCAAATATGTCACCTCAAACCCTTCACGCTCCATGTGACGGCAGGAATCCAACACGCATTTATGTTCGGTTACCAATGTGATAATATGGTTCTTCTTATCTTTATAAAACCGCCCCACCGCTTTGATTGCCATGTTATTTGATTCAGTTGCGCCAGATGTGAATATTATTTCTTTCTCCGATGCACCAATCAAATGCGCAACTTGCAACCGAGCCTGCTCTATCGCTGCCTCCGCCTCCCACCCGAATGAATGCGAACGTGAGTGTGGATTGCCAAACTTTTGCATGAAATATGGTATCATCGCTTCCATCACCCGAGGGTCAGTTTGGGTGCTTGATTGATTATCCAAATAAATTGGAAATTGCACCAACTGCGCCTTATTATCAGGGGTATGATTTGCTTCATTATTGGCTGCTAATTGCATTATGATTTATCCGTATGATTTATCTGATGGATTGTTAATTATCTGATGTGTATCTATGTGTATTATTATTTTAGAGCTAAGACTATAAATAGAGCTAAGACTATAATTTATTTTACATAATAGCGCAAAAATGCCAACATCACCAGCTATTTTTATTAAAAATGCTTTAATATTTGCAAGATAATTCTAATTATATGTTACGTGACTTTAATAAAGCATTGCCAACATCATCTACGTTCAACAATATAAACAATGCAATCATTATTTCTAATTTCCACTATGATTTTTTCCCATTATTTTATATGATTTTTTCCCATATATTTTAATTTTGCTATTTTCATAAAAAAACGATATACCATGTTTATGAAAAAATATATTTTGATGTTATGTTGTTTTTTGATTTTTTACACCGCAAATATTGCTAATTCTGCGCCGCCTTGCATTGCCTCAGTTGTTAAAAGCAGCAAACCTCAAGGCACTGCTACCCTCAACAAGTTGTTGTTCCATGTTTATGATGTAGAGTTTTGGAGTGATTCCCCAAAATGGAACATGAACTCCCCCCACGCCCTGCATCTCACATATTTTGTGGATATTGACGGCGAAGATTTTGTGGAACGGAGTCTGGAGGAATTGCAGCATAATAAAAATGTTGATGCAGTGATGTTGGAAGATTTCAAACGGATTTTGCCCCCACTTTTGCCAAATGTCGTGGAAGGTGATAATATATCTGCGGTTTATCGCCCGAATATGGGATTATTTTTCTGCCATAATGGCAAATCAACGGGCGTGTTACGTAACGCTGAAATGGAACAAGCATTCATGGGAATCTGGCTTGGTGAATCCACCTCCGAACCCGACATTCGCAAAAAATTGTTGAAATTGTAAATATCATAATTACTTGCAAAAGCGATTTACGTTATATATAATATCATTTATGATAATGAGAGAAGAGATAGAAAGCAAAGCTCAGGAATTACTTCAAGGATTACCTTCAATTAAGCCAATGGTTCAAATTGGACAGATTTGCGACAATCTAGGGATTAGAATTGAACAGTCTAAAAATTATGCTAAGGGTAAAGATGGTCATATCCAAATTAATGAAAAGGGTGAAGTTAGCATAATTATCAATGAAAGAAAAGCTGCGGTGAGAAGAAGATTTACTATAGCCCATGAAATTGCACATTTTGTGATTCATCGTGATTATTTAGAGGAACATAGAGTTATAGACAGAGACGGTGACATAATTGACTTTGAATATCGTGGAAGAGAATTAGAAGCCAATCAATTTGCTGCTAACTTGCTTATGCCAACTAATCACTTCATCAAAGCGTGGCAAGCACTGGGAGCAGAGCCAAAGATTCAAGATATTGCAGATTTTTTTGGCGTTTCCAAAGATGCAACATACTATAGAGCATTAAGTCTGGGGCTTGTATCTGCATCATGAATAATGATAAAGAATATAATACTACCTTTGAAGAAAGCCTAAACGCAGAGGTCAAGGAGGATATTTCCGAACGTCGCAAACAAAAATTATATAATTGGATTGTCTTTTGTTTAGCCGTCATAATTTTCATAATTTGTTTAACATTATCCACCGCAATAGCGTTTTCAGCATATTTATATGGAATATATTTATTAGATAATAATTCCGTTGAACCTCAATCAATTCAAACAATTGAACGAGTAACAATTTTTGCAGTTGGGGGAGTGGCAGGATTTTTCGTTAAATTACTTAAAGATTCTACTTCAGACAACAAATAACATGAAAATCCTCAACCACATTAATACCCCCGCTTATGTGGCGGATATGGCTAAAATACGGGCTAATTTGCGTATTGCAGCGCATATCAAACAATCAACAAATTGCACCATGTTGCTGGCGACCAAAGCATTTTCCATGTTTGCCATATTTAATGAGTTTGCAACAGTGCTTGATGGCACAACGGCAAGTGGGCTATATGAAGCAAGGCTTGGACATGAGCATTTTTGTGGTGAAGTCCATGCTTACTGCCCCGCTTTTTCAGCCGATGATATCGCCCAACTTGCTCCGATTTGTCAGCATATATCCTTCAACTCAATCAAGCAATTAACCGCTTATGGTGAGCAGTTCAAAGTGCGGGGATTGCGCATTAATCCTCGTTTATCGCTAGTGCAGAACAACCCGATATACGACCCGTCAAACTCAACATCTCGCTTTGGCGTGACTATATCAGACATAACGCCCGAAGTTTTAAGCCACATCAACCTATTACATGTTCATAATTTATGCGAAAATATGGCAGCAGATTCCACCGCTTTGCTTGCGCATTTATGCGATATTGCCCCGCATATTTTGCATCATATTGATTATTTGAATATTGGGGGAGGGCATTATTTCACCCATACAAATTATGATGTAGAGGCGTTGATTGCCGCCATTAACCACATGCAAACAACATTTAATTTGCGCATTATCATGGAATCTGGCGCAGCACATGTTTATGATGCGGGATATCTGGTTGCAACAGTGATTGATGTGGTGCATTGTGGCGGTGCAAATATCGCTATTTTGAACGCCTCAGCCACTTGCCATATGCCCGATGTGTTGGAAGTTCCATATCGTCCAAATGTGATTGGTGATGTGGCGATTATTGATGACGCAAATAATGAGAATGCTTCTCATTCGCATCAATATATTTTAGCGGGCAATACTTGCTTAACAGGTGATATTATCGGGACTTACAATTTCGCCAAACCATTGCAGGCGGGTGATAATGTTATATTTACTGATATGATGCAATATAGTATGGTGAAAAATACAAGTTTCAATGGCGTTCCTTTGCCAGATATTGGGGTGTTGGAAGAAAATGGTGAGTATCGTCTGATAAAATCATTTGGCTATGAAGATTTCAAAAATAAATTATCATGAACTTGATATTTTAGTTTGATATTTGTTTAATATTCACAACATTTGCGCCCACTCATAAGATTTATTGACATTTGCGCTAATTATTTTATAAATCAATTTGAATAATGCCAAATCTTTTGAGGATTGAAATAATGAACCATATTTATCGCAGCCATAATTGCAACGAATTAACCGAAAGTCATGCAGGTGAGCAAGTCAAACTCTCAGGTTGGGTGCATCGTGTGCGGGATCATGGGCAGTTGATATTTGTAGATTTGCGCGATCATTATGGTATCACTCAATGCGTGGTAGATAAAAATATTATTGAAAATGCGCTGTTTGAAGTGGTGGCAGGCTTAAAAAATGAATCTGTGATAACATTGCAAGGTGCGGTTGTTTCTCGCACTCAAGAGGCGGTTAATGCAACACTTGCCACTGGAGCAATTGAGGTGAAAATCACCGATTGTCATGTGGAATCCCTCGCTGAACCATTGCCGTTACAGGTGAATAGCGAGCGTGATTTCCCTGAAGAAACAAGGCTTACATATCGCTTTTTAGATTTGCGCCGTGAAAAACTGCATAATAATATTGTGTTGCGCTCTAAGGTGATTTCAAGTTTGCGCCAAAAAATGACTGCTCTTAATTTCTTGGAGATTCAAACACCAATTCTCACCAGTTCATCACCTGAAGGAGCGAGGGATTATCTCGTGCCAAGCCGTGTTCATGCGGGCAAGTTTTATGCACTGCCACAAGCTCCGCAAATATTCAAGCAATTACTGATGACTTCTGGCTTTGACCGCTATTTTCAAATTGCACCATGTTTTCGTGATGAAGATGCAAGGGCTGACCGTTCACCGGGGGAGTTTTATCAGTTAGATATGGAAATGAGTTTTGCCACGCAAGAAGATGTGTTCGGCGTGATTGAGCCAGTGGTGCGTGAATTATTCACAGAGTTTTCTAGCAAAAATGTTGGCACAGAAGCATTTCCACGCATTCCTTACACGCAGGCGATGCTTAAATATGGTTGCGATAAACCTGATTTGCGCAATCCAATTGAGATTTGCGAAGTGGCGGATATTTGGGCTGGCACAGAGTTCAAAATATTCGCTGATATGGCGAGCAAAGGGCTTGCGGTGCGGGCAATTCCAGCACCAAATACGGCGGACAAACCGAGAAGTTTCTTTGATAAAATGATAGCATTTGCGCAAGAAAATGGGGCAAAAGGCTTGGCTTACATCACATTGGATAATGACGGCGTGGCAAAAGGAGCAATTGCGAAGTTTTTACCACAAGATAAATTGGCTGTTTTATGCGCAAAAGTGGGAATAAAAAATGGTGATAGCGTATTTTTTGCCAGCGGCACGCCTGATGAAGCAGCGAATATTGCGGGTAAAGTGCGAACTGAAGTTGGAACTCAGTTAGAATTAATTGATAAAAATATCTTCAAGTTTTGTTGGGTTGTTGATTTTCCTTATTATGAATGGGACGCTGAGGAGAAAAAAATCATTTTTTCACATAATCCATTTTCAATGCCCCAAGGCGGGTTGGAGGCGTTGCTTGCTGCCAAAGGTAACCGTGAAGAATTGTTAAAAATCCTTGCATATCAATATGATATTGTCTGTAACGGGGTGGAACTTTCGTCTGGTGCAATCCGTAACCACCGCCCCGATATTATGCGAGCAGCATTTGAAATTGCGGGCTATGATGAATCAGCGATTGAGCGCAAGTTTGGCGCATTATGGAAAGCATTTCATTATGGCGCACCGCCGCATGGTGGTATCGCCCCAGGAATTGACCGCATGGTAATGCTGATTGCTGATGAGCCGAATATCCGCGAAGTGATAGCATTTCCAATGAATCAAAGGGCGCAAGATTTGCTGATGAACGCCCCCGCCATTGTTGATGATAAGCAATTGCGGGAACTAAACTTGCAACTCTCCGCTAAGGCGAAGGGTGTGATTGACAGCGAACGAACTGTTGGGAATGGTGAAGAAGCCGCTTAACTTTATGAACAATAATGCAACCTCAACAATTAAATATAATTCGTTAGATTTACAAAAATCATATGAATTACAGTTGGACATGGGCAATCTATCTGCCCTTGATAAAGATATTGAGCTACAAATACATTATGAGATGATTTTAGACAGAAAATATGATATAGTTAATCAGCATATTGAAAATGTTTTGTCAACTGCAAGCAATCAACTTGCATTTAGTGCAATATTAGTAACTTTTTTAGGTTTTGCACTCATTTGGCTTCAATATCGCATTCAGCAAAGCAGAGAATCATTAAAGAACGAAATAAAACAGGATGTTAAAATAGAGATAGATAAAATTAACGACAGCATAGCAATTGGATTACTTCCAGAAGGAGAAGTGAAAACTAAAATCATTCAAGCAATAATAGATTCACATCAATTTAATGAAGCCGTTAAAATCTTAATAGATTCAAAGACAAACGAAGAAAACAAGAAAAAAACCATTGAATATTCAGAACAAACCTGTATTTATGAAAGTAGCTTAGGGGATTAGACCGATGTCAACCGGATATACAATCAAAGAATTAAACAATATTGAACCAGAGGAGCTTTTGCAAATTTTGGGCTTAACCTTCCCTCCTTTTAATCCATATGCAATTATAGATAAATTAGGAATATTTTTTAATGAGCGATACGAGACAGAGTTAATGCCGCTCTCTGGAGAAATAACTTATGCAGATGGTAAAACGACAATATGGATTAATCCGTTTGAATATAAATTAAGGCGTAATTTTACCGCTGCCCATGAAATTGGACATTATATAAAACATTTTATACCTGAAATTATAAAAGGTAAAAAAGATATAGTTATTAGAGAACCAAGAAAAGATGGAAATAAAAGCTCTAAAGAAAAGGAAGCTAATGATTTTGCTGCTAGATTATTAATGCCACAATCAAGCATTATCAAGGAAATCAGGGAAATGATTGCCAGAAAATCGGACGGAAAAATTAATACTAAAGAAGCAATCACAAAACTCGCTGAAATGTTTCAAGTTTCTGAACCAGCGATGGAAACAAGATTAAATGAACTAAAAATATTAAAATAAACATGCAATGGCAAACATTCAACAACCCCGCACCATATGAACCAACAATTGCATTGATGGAGATAAAAGTTGCGGAAATTGCTTCAGGCGATGCGGAGGAAGAAATATGGTTGCTGGAACACCCGTCATTATACACGGCGGGAACATCGGCTAAAATCCATGATTTATTGCAAAGCGATTTGCCAGTTTATCAATCAGGGCGGGGTGGGCAATATACCTATCACGGCCCAAACCAACGCATTATTTATGCGATGCTAAATCTCAAACGCCGATATGCTCCCAAAGTGCCAGATGTGCGCCATTTTGTGTTCACCATGGAGCAATGGATTATTGATGTTCTAGCTAGCTTTGACATCACAGGCGAGAGGCGACAAGGGCGCATCGGGATATGGGTTGCGCATCAAGGCAATGAAGCGAAAATCGCTGCGCTTGGGATTCGCATTAGCAAAGGCGTTAGTTATCACGGGGCGGCGATTAATCTCAATCCTGACCTCTCACATTATGCGGGAATTGTGCCATGCGGATTGCGTGATTATGGCGTGACATCAATGCACCAACTCGGCGTAAAAATCACCATGGAACAGTTAGATTTAGCGATTAAACAACATTGTCCATTCAATTAAATGCTAATATTTATGATTATTTTAACTATTTAATATTAGTTGTTTAGATTATGAGATTTTTCACAAATGCCAAATTGCTCTCAATCGTATTACTCGTTGCATCATGCTCCGTAATGCAATCTGTGGGAAGCAATGCCGAACCGTATTATGCTAATAGAGATTATGCAAATGGTGGCGGATCAGCGGGACGAACACAAATTAATGGTCGCCCGCAGGCAGTTCGCCCTCGTCCAAATCTTCGTCCCAATGCAAGCATTTCTCCCCAGCCAACGCAGCAATATGTTGCTCCAGCGGTGGTGACGCCAATTAAAATACCATTTGCAACGGCAACAAATCAAAAAGTTACACAAGCAAATATTACGGGTGCAAATGTCACACCAATAAATATTGCACCAATAAATATTGCACCAGTAAAAATTAATCCAATATTTCCCAAGCCTCCACTAACACAAGCAATGAATGGTGAAGTGGTGATTATTGAGGCAGTTGAACCACCAGCTATATTTTCTAAAAACAAAACGACTTCATCATCAGCTTATAGCAATAAAGCAATCTCAAACGTGGTGACGCCGTTCGCAAATCCTGCAAATCCCGCAAATAATTCATTACCATTGAATATTGCGACACCATATAAAAACTTAGATAAAAGCAAAGCTGAATATATGCCGAGTGATAATTATGCACAAGAAGCGCAAATATCTCAAGGTCAAACAACACAAGCTCAATTAGCTCAACCTCAAATCATGCCACAAGCGCAAAATATTCCACAGGACTTAAACGCTCCACAAAAATCAGCATCTGAATATGGTTGGCAGCAATATATACCGCCCGAAAAGCGCAATATTGCACCACAGCCAGCATTCGCAGGGCGTATTTATACGGGCTATCGTGTTGATAATGCCAATTGGAATGTTGCGGGGGACATCGCAGGACAAAACCCTACCAAACTCTCGGAGTTAGCATTTGAAGGGGTGACGATGGCGGAAATTGGGGGCGAAGGTGAATATACGCATCGTGATGGTTCAGTCAAAGGAGTGCATGTTGAAGGCTCGGTTTATTATGCGAAAGGTTTGTCGGGTGAAACTCGTGATTCGGATTATCAAAATGCACCACCAACCACTACTAATGGTGCGCCCGCAACAACTCCTGCAACGGCTGGTGGATTAACTGAGATTTCACGCTCAACTTCCAGCAATGATGATAGCGATGCAATGGGCTATAAAATCGGTGGGGGCTATGAAATCCGTATGGATAGCTCGGATAATCAAACAAAATCATATCTCACGCCAATTGTTGGATATTCTAGCCAAACAACCAATTATAATATGAAAAATGGGGTGCAAGTTGTGCCACAAACAGGGGCATTTCAGGGGCTTGATAGCAATTATGAAATGCAATGGAGCGGGCCTTTTGCGGGGCTAAAAGGTGGGTTCAAATCTGGCTCACATTTGTTGGATTTCCGTGGTGAATTGCATTATGCTAATTTTGAAGGCACGGGAGAATGGAACTTACGCACCAGCTTCAACCAACCAGTTAGCTTCATTAATTCAGGCAATGGCATGGGGTTTGAACTGGGTGGAAATTATAATTATCTATTCACGGATTCAGGCTGGGGCTTGTTTGGTGGTATAAAATATCGCTCATTTAGCTTGGAAGATGGGATTGACACCGTGATTTTCAGCAATGGTAGCACATCATCACAAAAACTTAATGAGGTCAGCTGGAGTTCACAATTATATCGCTTTGGTGCAAGATATAGTTTTTAAGAGTAATGATTGGCTTTAATATATATATGTATCAAGTGGCAATGCTTATGATTTTCAAATTACCATAATAATGTGTTATGATATGTCAATTTTAATTAATGATATTGCTTGAAAAAACCGTAATAAAGGTTTAATCATGTTGGTATGTGGGTTAAAAAGGCTAAAAATATATTATTGATAATGATGTTGTGTTTGCAAATGTTTGGGTGCGATAGTATCTCAAATCTCAGTTTGCCTAGCATCAACTGGTCACCAATTGATTGGCTTGGTGATGATAAAGATTTGGACGATGAAAGCCCAGATGACATAGATTTGAAAGCGCAAAAAACTGAAATAATTGGTGAAAAACAACATGTCACCACATTGCAAATTGAAAGTGGCGCACTTGATAGCAACATCATTCCTGATGCCGTAATCACTTCAGAATGGCCACACGAAATGGCACAATTTAGTGGAAATATCAAGGGCAGCACCCTCAGCAATGTCACCAGCGCTGCCGTAATCGGTGAAGGATATGACTGGGGCGAACATGCCATTGCCCCAAGTGCAATAATTGCGGGAGATATTGCGGTGGCGATGGACGGCAGGGGATATATCTCTGCTCACAAAATAACAGGCTCAATTCTCACTGAAATATTATGGCAAAATGATGCAATCGCCTCAGATGATGATATCATCACAGGGGGCTTGGCAATTAGCGAGGGAGTGATATTCGCTATCACTTCACACGGTGATTTAGTTGCGATTAATGTGAAAAATGGTAAAAAATTATGGCAACAAAACTTGAATGAACCAATCAGAGCATCGTTAAAATTGAGAGGCAATAATTTGTTGGTTGTCACGGCGGATAGCCAATTATTATGTTTTGATAAAAGCAGCGGCGCAGCATTATGGCAACATCGCTCAGTGGCACAAAATAGCGGAATGTTTGGCACATCTCTGCCTGCAATTAATGATAATGCGCTGATTTTATCATTTCCATCGGGGGATTTATCCAGCTTAAATCCTGATAATGGCGAATTATTATGGAGTGATTCTCTACAAAAAACTGATGCTAGTGGTAAAACAAATAGGCTGTTTAGTGGAGTTGATGCAAACCCAATCTTAGATGATAATTTGCTGATTTCTGGCAACTTGGAGGATTTAACCATTGCACATGATGCAACAAGTGGCGCACGCATCTGGGAGTTAGCAACAGGAATTGCGCACAACCCGTGGGTAGCGGGTGATGGTGCATTCGCCATAACCAACCATGGTGAAATGTTGGCAATTCATAAATATCGTGGAGTGGTGGCGTGGAGTTCCAAATTTGCGCAAAATAATAATGTTAGATATTACGGTGCATTTTTGTTGAATGGTCAATTGCTTGCCCTCTCGCAATTAGGCGAGGTTTTTGCATTTTCACCAGTTAGTGGCAAAAAATTATGGGTGCGTGAACTAGATTATAACATCGCAGCTTCACCAGCTTTTAGTGGCAAAAATGCTTTGCTTGTCACTAATGATGCGCAATTATTAATTGTTAAATAATATCAGTGAAATGACGATATGAATTACATAAACATATAAACCCGTTGACTTATTAACAATTTTTGTGATATTTTGATATTATGAATACAACTACATTTGACACGCATTTTTATGTTAAGAAACTTCAATCCAAAGGAATGTCTGAAGAGCAAGCCGAAGTTGTAGTTGAGGCAATCAAAGAAAGCCGTGCAGAGAGCCTTAGCAATTTAGTTAGCAAGCCAGAAGTTGAGCGATTTAAGTCCGAACTCTCTAGTGATATGAAATTGCTTGAAAAGAGCTTCAAAAGTGAGATTGGATTGCTTGATGAACGTATAAAAGGCGAACTTAATCTCATTAAATGGACTATGGGGCTAAACATTACCCTTAGCATCAGCATATTGTTGAAAATATTTTTTGCTTGATATCCGCTTGATGAATATGTTAGACAAAGTGTTAAGCAAAAGCAGAGGGCAGTAAATGGCAACATTATATCCAATGCTTTTATAATATTGCTCTCTATATTACTCGCAATTGCAATGACTGTGCGCAATTGCAATTTCCTTTTTTAGTGCAATAGACGGCCTTATAAATATTTTCAAAAAAATAAATTGAGAAATAATCATGCTCCCCCCCAAACAATCAGAAAATCCAAGTTTAGAAACCCTAAGTTCAGAAATGTTCCATGAAGAAACATCATTCACAGAAATTGGTTCAGAAATATTGCCCCCAGCCACGCCACAATTGAAAATTGCGATAATTGGCAGACCAAATGTTGGTAAATCTACTATTTATAATCGTTTATGCGGCAAGCGTGATGCAATCGTCCATAATGAAGCGGGAGTCACTCGTGACAGAAAATATGGCACAGGAAATATTGGCTCGCTGGAGTTCACTATTATTGATACCCCCGGGCTTGATGATTTAGGCAAAGACAGCTTGGCTGGGAGAATGAGTGCGCAAGCAATGCAATCTCTAGGCGAGGCTGATATTTTGTTATTTGTGCTTGATGCGCGCAGCGGAGTCACGCCTGAAGACGAACGCTTTGTGCGAGTGGTGCGCAAAGTCGGCAAGCCAATAATCTTGCTTGGTAATAAAGCGGAGGCGATGAGCAAAGTTGAGGATAATTTGCTTGATGCGTTGCGCCTTGGTTTGGGCGAGGCTGTGCCGTTTTCTGCTGAACATGGTGAAGGGCTTAGCTTGCTTTATGATGCGTTATTGCCATATCTGCCCCCTGAACAAGAAAATCTTACCATTGAACAAGGCGAAAAGCCAATCAGCATTGCGATTATGGGCAGGCCAAATGCAGGAAAATCAACTATCATTAATGCGATATTGCAAGAAGATAGGGTGCTAGTTGGAGCAGAGGCGGGCATCACCCGTGATTCTGTTGCGGTTGCATTTAATTGGAATGGACAAGCATTAAAACTGATTGATACTGCGGGAATGCGGCGCAAATCTAATATTATTCACGATCTTGAGCAAATGTCAGTGCAAAGCTCGCTTGGCGCACTGAAATATGCGGAAGTGGTGGTGCTGGTGCTTGATGCGACAATTCCGCTGGAAAAACAGGATAATACTCTAGCAGGGCTGGTGGAGAAAGAAGGGCGTGCCTGCGTGATTGTGCTGAATAAAGCGGATATGATTAATGTAGATGCGGAATATATGAAAGCATTTGATTATCATCTTTCGCATCTTGTGCCGCAAATGAAGGGAATCCCCGTTATTCCGATGATAGCAACCGAATCTGAGGGGATTGACGATTTGATGAAAGCAATCATGCGACAATATGTGATTTGGAATAAGCGCATCTCAACTAATCAACTTAATCAGTGGTTAGCGGCGAATATTGAGAAGCATTCTCCTCCGCTTGTTAATGGCAGGCGGTTGAAGTTTCGCTATATCACGCAAATCAAATCTCGCCCGCCGACATTTGTGTTGTTCGCCAATAAAAGTGAGAAGGAAGTGCCAGATTCATATTTGCGCTACCTTGTGAATAATCTTCGCCTCGCATTTGGCTTGGAGGGTGTGCCGATTCGGTTGCTACTGCGCACCACAAAAAATCCATATGTTTAGGGTTTTTTTGTTTAGGGTTTTTTGATTTTGGAGATTTTTTTAGGGTTGCGTTCATAAAATTGTCATGTTGATGTGCTATTTATTCATGAATAGAGGAAGAAATGTTTGACCCAAATAAATATATAGAGCAATTAGGCGACGGGCTTGTGCTATGCACCAACCCATTGATAGATGGTGGAATGAGCGCAATAACGGTGAATCTTAATGCTAGCATAGAGAGCAAATTATCGTTTCGTGAAGCAATTCAACGTATGGTTTTGGCAAAATTATTCTCTCCCAAATTCGCCGAAGTTATTTTGCTAGCAACGCAAATGAACTTGGAAGCCGATAATTCAGACGATAATATTATTAAATTAAAAACAGCTTAAATAAGGATAAGGGTGGATTATATGGTTGAACTAGAAGTTGTTGAAGCAATTGAAAGAGTGATTAAGGCGGCACCTGAACAAGTGACATCAGTATCAATAGAAGCTGGAAAAATGACGGTTAATTTTGCGCAGCCACCAGATGCTGAAAAATTAGAGCAGGCTTATAATAATTCACCTGTTACTAGCGAAAATCCTGATGCGCAAATGCTTGAGCGAGCATTAAATGGCGATGGCAAAAATGATGCCAAAATAGAGATTGAAGCTGAGGCAGCTTATAAGACTAAAGACACTATTGACATTCACTTAGAACACAAGGAAAAAACAGAAGTAGGTGCGGGAATTGAGGGGACTCCAACAAACATCGCAGATTTAGTTGCACAAATGGGAGAAACTGCCCCAACAACTACGCAACTGCCAAACACAATGCAAGGTGAAACTCCGCCTGCCATGCTGCCATTAGATGTGGCGATGTTAAACAGGGAGCCAACGCCAGAATTGAGTCAAGAATTGAATATGTTGCAACCAGTTTCGGAAGCGATGCCAACTGAAATTGCAACAGCGCAAAATGCCGTGAGTGGAATAGAGCAGTTTGTTGATGGGAATGCAGTGATAACTATATCACAAGATAGCCAAAAACAACCAACGTTAAACATTCAGTTTGATGAAAAAAAAGTTGATTTGACTACGTTGCAACAACAGCTCAACGCAATGGCGGAAGAAGGATTGCTTGGTGAGAATGGGAAACAGTTAGAAGCTCAAGCAATGCAACAAATTAATGCACAATTCCCAAGCCTTGCAACAAAAGATGGTGCAATATTAGGTGATGTGCCACAGGCGGTAATGCCAAAAAGTGAAATGCCAACTTCAGGAATGAGTTCGCCGCCAATTCAAACAGCGATTGCAAGCCCTTCACTTGAAAGTCCCGATAATATACGAAAATTGATTACGTCAGCTCAAACTAGTTCGCAAATCAGTCCGATTGATGCTCAACATCAGAGATTAACTCAAGCGGTTCAAACAGCGCAAACAACAGAACTAGCTAGATAATTTTTCCTTATCCACATTATTGTTATTCAAATCATTGTGTGTGAATAATCTATAAAAATACTCAATTAATGTTGTTCGCTTGGTGCCTCAATTGCATAACCAGCTGAACGAACTGTGCGAATAATATCAACTTGATTGCCATCATAATTCAAGGCTTTTCGTAAGCGACGAATATGCACATCAACTGTGCGCAACTCAACGTATATATCATGCCCCCAAACGGAATCCAGCAATTGTTCACGTGAAAAAACTCGCGCAGGGTGTTCAACCAAATATCGTAACAAGCCAAACTCAGTTGGACTTAAATGCACTTCATGGTCATTACGACTAATTTTATGGGTTGCTAAATCCATCTTTATGCCCGCATATTCCATTTTATGCTCAGTAAGCGATGGACGAATGCGACGAAACACCGCCTTAATTCGTGCAACCAACTCACTCGGGCTAAACGGTTTAACCATATAATCATCAGCACCAACATCTAACCCACGTATGCGGTCACTTTCTTCACCACGGGCGGAGAGCATGATTATTGGTGTATTTTTCGTTTCTTGATTCCAGCGTATTTGCTTACAAACCTCAATTCCAGTCATAGAAGGGAGCATCCAATCCAACACCACAATGTCAGGGTGATACTCCTTAACCATGGTCACCGCCTCTTCGCCGTCACCTGTGGAATATACCCTAAAGCCTTCACGCTCAAGATTATAGCGCAACATTGTTACTATTGCCGCTTCATCTTCTACAATTAATACTGATGTTTCCATAAATCGCTTATCCGCCTCATTTGTTAAGGATTACCTATTTTCTAAGAGCAACCTTGATTTTAATAGCTATTCTCAATTCTATTACCCTAGGGGCAACAACATTTCAAAAGCTATTATAGTCACAATGCAGCAAATAAGTTATATTTTCTTTAACAAAAACTTAAAAATCAACATCAATTGAAAAATATTATGCTTTTTTCTTTGAAGAAATGTCAAATGAACCGAATTTCGCTGCGAACTTGTCCATTGCACCAGTTTTTTTCAACACGGATTTTCCAGCATTCCAAGCAGGGTGAGTGGCAATATCAACGTCCAATTGGATTTTGTCATTTGGTTTGCCATAAGATGAGCGAGTGTTAAAGCTCGTTCCATCAGTCATCACCACCGTGATTTCGTGATATTTTGGGTGAATATTTTTTCTCATTGACTCTTCTCCATCATTATTATCTTCATCATTATTATTTGCATTAAACAATATCAATATCTCAAATATCTGCACATATCAAGCAAAATTATTAGAACCCGTATTCACATCTTTTCAAAATGCCTGCAACATTTGATTTTCTGTGCTTCCGCTGCTCATGTATTTCTATATACACTGCGCTGCGGTTCTCAAAAACACAAACGTTTCGGCGGTTTTCAAAAACTGTGAATACGGGCTCTAAGTTTTGCAACTCGCTCCACAGCCATCACTCACCTTGGCTTTTGGTGAAGCCCAAATCACCGCAAAAATCATATAAATTGGTGGTTTGCAACACATCAATCCCCGCCTCAACCAAACGAGCATGAAGTTTTGCGCCATAAGCCCCCTCCAAAGTGCCACCCTCTTGCTTTACCATAAAGCGGCAACGATAGCAATCGCTATACGAAACTTGCGCCTCTGCGTCTGGCCAAACCTTCAAACCCTTGGCGGATACTAGCAACAAATGCGCCTCATCACCTGCAAGCGATGCGATTTCATCAACTATTTCGTCCAAATGCCCCTCATGACCAACATAAACATCAACACCGATGATAGTTTTTTCGCACCTAATATGCTCAATCATTTCGCTTGGTTTTTTTGAACCTTCTGGTAGTGGATCAAACTTTACCTTCTTGAACTTATACGGATCTTTGCCAAGATTTTTGACAACCGCCCGTGCAAACTCCATCGTATCCACTTTAGCAGCACTTGTTCCACGGTTATAAATATCGCCTGTGTGCATACCGTCTTCCAGCGTTTTTAACCACGCATTTTGAATGGTGCTTGCCAATTCATTTTGCCCAATATGCACCAACATCATCACCGCACCTGCAAGCAACCCTGATGGATTGGCAATTCCTTTGCCCGCAATATCAGGGGCAGAGCCGTGAATTGCCTCAAACATAGCGAAATCATCACCAATATTAGCCGAGCCCGCCAACCCAACTGAACCCGAAACTTCCGCTGCAATATCTGAGATAATATCGCCGTATAAGTTCTCAGTTACAATCACATCAAATATGGCGGGGCGAGAAGCGATGCGAGCCGAACCAATGTCAATAATATAATGTTCAATTTCAATGGTTGGGTATTCCTTGGCGACCCGCTCAAATATGCGACGAAACGCTCCATCAGACATTTTCATTATGTTATCTTTGCACATACACGTCACTTTGCGACGACCATTTTGAATGGCATAATCAAACGCATAACGAATGATTTTTTCTGACCCAGATTCTGTGATAACCTTGTGGGCGTGGTAAGTATCAGTATTATGGCGATATTCAATTCCAGCATATAAATCTTCCTCATTCTCACGGATAATCACCAAATCCATCATAGGGTGAATGCTCTGCACAAATGGGTGGAATGAACGGCAAGGACGCACATTTGCATATAGCCCCAAAGTTTTGCGCAAAGTCACATTGATGGATTTATACCCTCCTCCCATTGGCGTGGTGATTGGAGATTTTAGCAATATTTTAGTTCGGCGCAAACTATCCCAAACATGTGGCGGGATTCCTGTTGAAACGCCACGCAAATAATATGCCGCCCCAATTTCTATCGTTTCAATGCTGATGCGTGCCTTCGCCTCTTTCAACACAAACAAAGTTGCGTCCATGATTTCGGGGCCAATTCCATCACCAAATGCTACCGTAATTTCTCTATCACTCATATTCACTCTCTCAATTTATTTTAACAAACCATAACCTACTCACACATTGCAAAATAGTTGGTTAATTTGCAAGCATTATTATGCGAAAAGCGGGATATTATTTATTTGTAAGGTTAATATCAGTTTTACAAACAATAACTATGAAATATTTTTCTGCATTATCTGTATTATTAGGTATTTTTAATGTGAACTAATTACCAATTTGTGCTATGTATTATTATATGAAAGTACAATTATTAGTTAATAAAAATAATATTGATATAGATGATATTGATGTAAATAAAATCAATCAGAATAGTATTCATATAAATGATGCTTATCAACATAATATCCAGATGAACAACAATGTATCACAAACTCGTGAACCACAATTGCACGAAATAGCAAAATCAAACATAGTTGATTATAACCAATTATTCATCAATTCAGTTAATATTTTGAAATGCGAAGGTAGATATCGTGAGTTCCATCATATTGAGCGAGTAGTTGGTAGCTTTCCCGTTGCCAAAAGCCATACTACTGGCAAAGACATAACCATCTGGTGCAGCAATGATTATCTCGGAATGGGGCATCATGAGGTAGTGCTGGATTCCATGCACGAAGCGATTGATGCAATGGGTGCTGGTGCTGGCGGAACTCGTAACATCTCTGGAACGCATCAAGCAATCATCACGCTGGAACAAACTCTCGCCGAGTTACATCATAAACAAGCGGCACTCGCCTTCACCTCTGGCTATGTGGCCAATGAAACAACGCTTGCAACGCTTGGTAAATTGCTCCCAAATGCAGTGATATTTTCTGATGCTAAAAACCACGCCTCCATGATTGCAGGGGTGCGGGCGAGCGGGTTGCAAAAACACGTATTTCGCCATAATGATATTGAACATTTGCGGGAATTGCTTGCCGCCTGCGCCCCTAATTCACCAAAAATCATCGCATTTGAATCAGTTTATTCTATGGACGGCGATATTGGTGATATAGCTGGGATTTGCGCCCTCGCCCAAGAGTTTGGTGCGATAACTTACCTTGATGAAGTTCACGCAGTTGGGCTTTATGGTATGAGGGGGGCTGGAGTTGCTGAAAAATTAGGGCTAATGAATAATGTGGATATTATTCAAGGGACACTTGGAAAAGCATATGGCGTTATGGGGGGATATATTGCCGCAAATAATGCAATTATTGATGCGATACGATCTTATGCTCCCGCATTTATTTTTACCACTGCTATGCCACCAGCGCAAGCAGCGGGTGCAAATGCTAGCGTGCGCTATTTAATGCAACATAATGAATTGCGAGAATCTCATCAGCTAGCAGCGAAGACATTAAAGCAAAAACTTGCCAAAGCTAACATTAACCACATCTCAACACCAACGCACATTATCCCCGTGATGATTAATGATGCGATAAAATGCAAGCTAGTTTCTGACAAACTGCGAGACGAACATCAGATTTATGTGCAACCGATTAATTATCCTACAGTCCCACGAGGGGCTGAGCGTTTGCGCCTGACCCCAACCCCAATGCACACCGAACTAATGATGGACGAATTGGTGGAAGCACTGCAAATGATTTTCGCCGAAATTGGAATGTGAATTGCATAATATATCAACATATAATATGCTATACGCATAATTTGATACATAACAGTAACTTTGGTATATTTGCAAAAAACCAACTATAAATGCAAACCGTCATTCCCATAACTCCATAAAAAAATCCTCCAAAGCATTGCAATGCAGAGGAGGAGGCTCATCAAGGTGAGAGCAAACTGAGGATTAAAGCACTATGATGGTAACTTCGCCAAATCCAATTTTATTGACAAGTTCTTCAAGCATTTCTGCCTCAGCTTGCCTTTGAATATGTGATTTTGCCATTGTGGCTGACATTGGCATAAGGCGATTAGCCGCTTTTTGCCAAACCCTTGGCAATTCCGCGAAAATGTCCTTATAACACATTGCACATATTTTTCTATCAACACGATAGAAATCAGCAGTCTTTCCTTTTCTGAACTCTTGTGCCATAAAACCTACAATTAATTGTAGGTTTTCGCCTTTGACACTAACTTCATAGCCAAAAAAGTTATCCGACTTTCCTAACCATATTTCTCGCATTGCTACAAGGTTTTCGGCTTTTTTAGCGATACCAAATTGATCAATCTCACTAGAAAACCCAAATAACAACTCCAAGGCTTTTAATTGAGACAAATTTCTTAGCTCCGATTGGCTTAATGAAGCCAATACGGGTAGAGTTTGCTCAAGTGTTATAATGGTCATTTTTTTACATTACATAAACGACAACTTAATAGTTTCACACGTATCAAATGCGCATGACAAGACTATATTCATTAATTATTTTACCCCCCCCCCCGAGAATGTCAAGCAAGAAATGCAACTATTAATATAAATTAATAAACCTTTCATTTCCTCAAGCGAAATGGAGGCTCGCCTCCCGCAACATTCTGGCACGGCGATTGACATTGCGAATTAATTGCATCATCACGATATAAATTAATAATCCATTCAACATGTGCCACATGAAATGCGTTCCAATCGGTATTTTGTCACATACGGCGTTATCAATTGAGCGGAAAAATAGCGAAATCATGCCAATTATTGCTGCTAACAAAAAAGCCCGAGCAGTCGCCCGCCGCTTGAGATTGAGATATAATGCAATAAATATCAATGTTGTCATGGTGGAAAGATAAGCGATTGAGCCATTCATGGCGTTGGGAAATTGCGTTACCAAAATATGAGTAAAACCCGCATAAGCCATGAAGCAAACAAATGTCTCCATTATTTTGCATTTAACAATTCGCACCATCACGCTAAGAAAGAAAAATATAATGAATATGGCGATGACTAGCGTATCCAATAATTCAGTTAATGGTGTTGGGTGCAGGTGAAAAATTGAACTACACAGCCCAATTGAGAATATTAAAGCAATTAACAATTTGATATCATATATTTTTAAGCCACGCAAATCCGAGTTAGCTCGGCATTCTCGCCATAATAACGCAGCAGTTGCGAAAAATGCAAAATTGGTGATGACGTTGAGTGGTTCAGCAAGTGCGCCCTCCGCCACTCGTTCGCATAAGCCGTATATATGCAGCAAACTACCATCTTTTTCCATGTTTCATTATAGCACATACAGGGTTAATTATTTATGATTATAGTGGTATTTTTCATGATGAGGATTTTTATATGGATACCAGCCTCCGCTTGTATGACGACAAAACTTAAAACATTATAATGATAAGATTGATAACATTATCAAACAATCAAAAATATTCAGTTCAAAAAAAACACCCCCCTGCCGTGAAGCAAGGAGGTGCGCGTTAAAAAAAGTCAATATATAGTTAAATATTATATTATGCAGTACGACGTTGATATGGCTTGCGTGATGCTGGAGCTGCGCCATCTCTGGCTACATTATCTCTGCTTCCACTAGCTGCGCCGTCACTTGATTTATTGCGAACAGGTCTTGGTGCGCCATCTCTAACTACACTATCTCTGGCTACACTATCTCTAGCTGCGCCGTCCCTTGATGATGCGCCATCTCTAGCTACACCATCACGCTTGAAACCACCTTCTTGTGATGACTTAAACGGAGCTTTTGCTTTGAACCCACCAGCTTTGAAACCATCTGTTCTCGGGGCAGTTCTCTCTGAACCACTTCTTTCTGATGAGTTTTCAGCTGGTCGGCGTGCTCCTCTTGCTTCAGAACTGCGTGTATCAGCACCTCTTGTATCCGTTCTAGCATCAAATGCTCGTGCTTCAAAAGCTGGACGCTCGCCATAACTGCGTTCACCCGTTGGGCGATCACTGCGATCTCTCTGAGTGCGTTCGCCCGCTGGACGTTCGCTCCTGAAACCTGAACCTTCATTTCTAGCACCTTCACTTCTGAAACCACCTTCACGCCTTGGTGCGCTGTCACGGCTGCCACCATCACGATTATTAAAGCCATCTTCACGTTTTTTGAAATCGCTTTTCCAATCAGCACCACCTCCAGAATTGGGGCGTCTTGCTCCTCCGCCGCCATAACCGCCACCACCAGCTCTAGCACCACTGCCATTGCGTCCTGCGCCAGCTCTGCCGCCACCATTACCAGCTTCACGTTTTTCTACTGGTGCATTCGGATCTAACAAGCGGTTAATCGCTGACCATTTACCTTTATCTTCACGGCTAATAAAGCATATCGCTGAACCTTCTGCTCCTGCACGGGCTGTGCGCCCAATTCTGTGGATATAATCCTCAGCGCATTGTGGCAAATCAAAGTTAATCACATGCTCAATATGCGGAATATCCAAACCACGAGCAGCGATATCAGTTGCTACTAAAATACGATATTTCTTCGCTCTGAAGTTAGCAATCACTTTGTCACGCTTATTTTGGCGCAAATCACCATGAATTGCATCAGCTTCATGAAAATCACGACGCAAACGCTCTGCCATTTTCTCTGCATTCCATTTGGTTTTCACAAACACAATCACTGAACCTGTGCGCTCTTTTAACTGCTCCAATAATGTATCATATTTTTCACCTTCTGACACATGCAAAATCTCATGCTTAATGTTCGCTGCTGGTGCAGATTGGCTACCCGCAGAAACACGCTCAGGGTTGGTCATATAACGGCTCGCCATGCTCACAATATTATGCGGCAAAGTTGCGGAAAATAGCAATGTTTGGCGTTTTTTCGGCAAAAACTTTAAGATGTTATCAATTTGAATACTAAAGCCCATATCAAGCATTCTATCAGTTTCATCAAGCACCAAAAACCCTGCATCATGCAACATTAAGCTACCACGCTCAAGATGATCATTAATCCGCCCCGGAGTTCCAACAATCAAACGTGGACGCATACGCAATTGTTGCAATTGTTTTGGCATCGGGTCACCACCAATCAACAACGCTGTGTTAATTTTATCCGCTTTGCTAATCATAGATTCCAACGCTTTCAAAACTTGGGTTGCAAGCTCACGAGTTGGCGTTAGCACTAGTGCCACTCCACGAGGATTTTCAAGCAATTTGGCAATTAATGGAATCCCAAATGCACCAGTTTTACCTGTTCCAGTTTGCGCTGAACCGAGAATATCACGCCCTTCAAGTGCAAGTGGAATTGATTGCAATTGAATTGGGGTTGGCTCATCAAAACCGATGCGCTGCAATGATTGCTGCAATGATTCTGGCAAGTTAAATTGTGTAAAATTATTCATTATTAATCCTTAAAAATAGTTTGCATAAAATTATTCGCAGTCCCACAATGGAACTAACGTTATAAAGAGTTCAATAAGCGTTTAGCAGACCACTCCCTCAAATCAATTGAGATTTTTAGTAACAATATAACAATCAAGGTTTAATAACCGTGAATGCTTTGCTAGGAGTTATCCAAGACTATCTAGCCTTAAGATTTTGGGCTGTGATTGCTACTCTTTAATTTCATAAGCAAAAAACTATTTCATGAATTATATAATTTTTTCGTGCAGAAAAATAAGTTATTTCATTAATAACTTAGCACGTTCTGCGCTGTGGCGTATGCAGTTTAAGAGCAATAAACTCAATAATATAAATATATATACACTATTTTCGCACTAACGCAACATTAAAGTTTCGTTAATATGATTTATTATTTTATTTTGTTCATATTGGCAGACACTCACGCTTTTTGCGGTTAAACCACCATGTCACCATGATGCGAGTGAGAAATATGGCGGAAAACATTGATGCTAATATTCCAATGGATAATGTCACGGCAAAACCTTTGATTGTGCCAGAGCCAAATATAAACAAAACCAACGCTGAGATAAGCGTGGTGATGTTAGAATCAAAAATCGTCACAAACGCCCCCTCAAACCCCCGCTCAATTGAAGTTGCTAAACTTGCTTTGCTCGCCTGTTCCTCTCTCATGCGCTCAAATATCAACACATTTGCATCAACCGCCATACCCAAAGTCAACACAATTCCTGCAATTCCGGGAAGTGTTAATGTTGCTTGCAAAAAGGTTAATGCTGCCATTAAAAATAGCAAGTTAGCAAGCAATGCGATATTAGCAAATAATCCGAATATCCCGTAATTTAGCAACATAAAACTCATCACCAATATCACCGCAACAATACAAGCAACTTTGCCCGCTTTGATGGAATCCGCACCAAGGCTTGCGCCAACAACACGCTCCTCTAATATGGCAACATCGGCAGGCAATGCTCCAGCTCGCAACAATAATGCCAAGTTTTCCGCTGATTTTGCATCAAAATTGCCCTCAATAATTCCGCTTCCACCCAATATAGCCGAACGAATTACAGGCGCAGTAACGATTTTGCCATCAAGCACCACCGCAAATTGCTTGCCAATATTATCCTTGGTAATCTCGCCAAACGCCCTCGCTCCCGCCGTATCAAAACGAAATGCAACCACTGGCTGCATATCTTCCACGGCCACATGTGCATCAACCAGCGCATCACCGCTTAATGCTTCTTGTGCATAAACGGCATAAAGTATTGGATTGCCTCCAATATTTGCTTCTTCACTTGGCAAAATAATCGTATCCAACCCGACATTTCCCGCCATTAAATCAGTTTCTCCCACATTGCTATTAACGAGGTGAAAACCCATTTTTGCCGTTGTCCCAAGGATAGTTTTTAGTTGCGCAGGGTCGCTTAATCCCGCCACTTGTAACAATATTCTGGACTCTCCTTGCGGTTGAATATTTGGCTCTCTTGTTCCAAGTTCATCAATCCTACGCCCTATAATCTCTATTGTCTGTGCGATTAATTGCTTTTTCTTTGCCGCAATCGCCGCATCACTCAACCGCAATTCCCACATATTTGCTGCATTTTCTGTTGCCTCAATATCACCATTTAAGCGACGCATCAAACCCGAAATATCCGCATTATCACCGAGTGTTTCAGGGCTAATTGTTTCGGGGCGAATAGTGATTAATATTTTATTTTGGCGCACGGTTAAATCAGTGTAACCTATTTTTTTGGTACGCAATTCCGCCCGCACATTTTGGCGGAGCTTCTCAATTTGCGCTTGCAAATATGAATCAACATCAACTTCCAACAATAAATGTGACCCGCCTTGCAAATCTAATCCCAAATTAAGCTGATTATTTGGCAAAAAATCCTTTACCTTGGCAATTTGTGCATCACTCAATATATTAGGTGCAACAAACCACATCGCTGCAACGCAAATCATATAAGCGAAATATTTTTTCCATGCTTCAATTTTCATACCCACACTTTAATGCAATAATTAATGCGGTTGCGCAAGCGTTTTATTTCAAACTTTCTATTGAAAATTGCAAAAGTTTTATTGGCTGATGTAGATTTATATTGAAAATCAACAATTTTTTGCATATTTTACTTGAAAATTAAAGATATTTGAGGTAAAAAATATTTATATATATAAGGAATAAATTATGTCATTCACTCTGCCCGCCCTGCCTTACGCTAACGACGCACTTGCTCCGCATATTTCAGCGGAAACAATTTCATTTCATTATGGTAAGCATCATAATGCTTATGTAGTGAAATTGAACGAGTTGATTGCAGGCACAGAGCATGAAAAGCAATCGCTTGAGGAGATTATTATTGCAAGTAGTGGCAAGCCTGAAAAAGCAGCGATATTCAATAATGCAGCGCAAATATGGAATCATACATTCTATTGGCATTCAATGAAACAAGCAGGAGGCGGCGCGCCAAGCGGTGTAGTATCTGAAAAAATCAAAGCAGATTTTGGTAGTGTTGAGGAGTTCAACAAGCAATTCACCGCAGCAGGTGCAGCGCAATTTGGTAGTGGTTGGGCATGGTTGGTGCTAAGCAACGAAAAATTGGAAATTGTCAAAACACCGAATGCAGAAACGCCAATAACGCAAGGCAAAACGCCATTGCTCACCATGGACGTGTGGGAACATGCTTATTATATTGATTACCAAAATCGTAGACCTGATTATATGAACGTGTTTTTAAGTTCGTTGGTGAATTGGGATTTTGCTAATCGCAATTTGGAAGCGGCACAAGCTAAAAAAGCGGCGTAATCATTGCGTATTAATAAGTTCATTGCGCAGGCGGGTGTTGCATCAAGGCGAGGTGCGGAGGATTTAATTTTAAGCGGGCGTATTAAAGTTAATGGTGAAATAAATCGCAATCTTGGATATAACACATTGCCTGATGATGTCGTGCATTTTGATGGCGAGGTGTTAAGTCAGCCAGAAAATGTCAGGTTATGGAAGTTCAACAAGCCTCGGGGAATTATTTGCACCAATTATGATCCTGAAGGTAGAGAAACATTATTTGAATTATTACCACCTGAAATAGGGCGGGTTATATCAGTTGGGCGTTTGGATTTAGATAGCGAAGGCTTGATTTTGCTGACTAATTCGGGAGATATTGGGCGAGCATTGGAATTGCCTATAAATAATCTACCACGAACCTATGAAATTAGAGTTTTTGGCAAGCCGACTAAATCGCAAATAGCGGATATTGAATCGGGGTTGGAGATTGATGGGCTGCAATATCAACCATCAAAACTACAATTTGACGGCAAATCACAACGAGATACTCGCAATTATTGGATGAAAATAACATTATATGAAGGCAAAAATCGTGAGGTTAGGCGTATTTTTGAACATATTGGTTGCCCTGTTAATCGTTTGCGCCGCACGCATTTTGGTAATATCTCGCTTGGGGATTTGCAACTAGGGGAGTGCGTTGAAGTGAGGGACGCTAAAGCGCAATTACAAAAAATGCTCGGTGATGATTTTGCAAAAAACATATATTGAATGATGGCTATGATTATCTTGCTTAATTTGCAGCAAATGCACCCAAACAACATTATATAATCGCTTGCAATTCGCCATTTTATTTGCTATATATTTTATTATATAAAAATATAAGAAAAATATTATATATTCGCATCAAACATTTATATTCAAGCAAAATAATTTATATGTCCGATAATAAAATAACACATAATAATAGCCAAGATTTCACGCTTGCGTCGCAACATTCTGAGCAATCTGATAACCAAAGTCGTAGGGATTTTTTAGTGCTAGCATCTCAAGCTATGGGTGGCCTTGGGGCGGTTGCACTAATTTGGCCATTTGTGGATAGCATGAATCCATCGGCGGACGTGCTAGCAATGGCATCAACTGAGGTGGATTTAAGCAATATAAAAGAGGGGCAGGAAATTAGGGTAATGTGGCGAGGCAAGCCAGTATTTGTTCGTCATCGCACTAAAAAAGAAATTGAAGAAGCTCGCAATATTGATATCAAAACCTTGCCAGATCCACAAAAAGATGAAGACAGAGTTAAGCAGGGCAAGGACGAATGGTTGATTATGGTTGGAGTTTGCACACATTTGGGTTGTGTTCCGATGGGTGGCAATTCGGGTGATTATGATGGTTGGTTCTGCCCTTGCCACGGCTCCCATTATGATAGTTCGGGGCGGGTGCGCAAAGGTCCTGCACCTCGCAACCTTGAGATTCCACAATATAGTTTCACAGATGATAACCACATTAAAATAGGGTAATAGTCATGGCGTCAACACAAGAACAACAAAACTCTGGTCAACAAGGGGGAGTGGTCGGTTGGATAGATTATCGTCTGCCGATTTTCTCAACGCTTCGTCACTCATTGGTGGATTATCCAACTCCACGCAACTTGAATTATTTCTGGAACTTTGGCTCAATTGCAGGATTGCTGCTAGTTTCACAGATTTTGACGGGCATATTCCTCGCCATGCACTATACGCCACAGGTTGATTTGGCATTTGATTCCGTTGAGCATATAATGCGTGACGTGAATTATGGTTGGTTGGTGCGATATATGCACGCAAATGGTGCGTCCATGTTTTTTCTGGTGGTGTTTATACATATTTTCAGGGGGCTTTATTATGGTTCATATAAATCCCCTCGTGAAATATTATGGTGGCTCGGAATCATCATTTTGTTGTTAATGATGGCGTCAGCTTTCATGGGTTACGTTCTTCCATGGGGACAAATGAGTTTTTGGGGAGCAACGGTAATCACCAATTTATTCTCCGCTTTTCCGCTGGTTGGTGAGAGCATAGTCAAATGGTTATGGGGTGGATTTTCGGTTGATAATGCAACATTAAACCGCTTTTTTGCTTTGCATTATTTATTGCCATTGGTCATGGTTGGTGTGGTGTTTTTTCACTTGCTTGCATTGCATCAGCATGGTTCAAATAATCCACTTGGGATTGATGCGAAAGGTGAGCAGGATAAAATCCCGTTTCACCCATATTACACGGCGAAGGATTTCTTTGGATTTGGTGTATTTTTCCTAATATTTAGCTATTTTGTGTTTTTTGCACCAAATGCGCTTGGTCACCCTGATAATTATATTCCAGCAAATCCGATGGTAACGCCTGCGCATATTGTGCCTGAGTGGTATTTCTTGCCGTTTTATGCAATCTTGCGGGCAATTCCTGATAAGTTAGGGGGGGTGCTTGCCATGTTTGGTGCGATACTAGTATTGTTTGTGTTGCCATGGTTGGATACCTCAAAAGTGCGAAGTGGTAATTTCCGTCCGTTGTTTCGTCCATTTTTCTGGTTATTTTTAATATGCTGCATTGCGCTTGGTTACCTTGGCGGCAAGCCTGCTGATGGAATATATGTGATAAGTTCACGCATTTGCACCGCTTATTATTTCGCTTATTTTTTAATAATTTTGCCAGTGATTGGTAAAATTGAAAAGCCATTGCCATTGCCTCGCAGTATTGGAGAGGCAGTATTGAATAAATCTGCTAAACATTAGGATTATTGTGATGAAAAATATTTTCAGCGGTTTGTTGATATTGTTATCTATAGCAGGGGCAGCGAATGCCTCAACTGATGCAAAACACCCAATTCAAAAACAATGGAAGTTTGATGGCTTCAACGGAAGTGTTGATAAAGCATCGGCGCAGCGTGGTTTTCAAGTATATAAGGAAGTATGTTCAGCTTGCCACGGGGTCAAACGCTTGGCATTTCGTAATATGCAAGCAATTGGGTTTAGCGAGGAAGAAGTCAAAGCATTAGCAGCTTCGTATCAAATTAAAGATGGTCCAAATGATGAAGGTGATATGTTTGAGCGGGCTGGTAGGGCGTCAGATAAATTGCTATCGCCATATGAAAATGAGAAACAAGGGCGTTCGTTGAATAATGGTGCATATCCACCAGATTTGAGCTTGATGGTGAAGGCTCGCCCCGATGGTGCAAATTATGTGTATTCATTGCTTTCAGGATATGAGCCAGCACCAAAAGGAGTTGAATTATTGCAAGGTCAATATTATAACCCATATATGGCAGGTGGCAAAATTGCCATGCCCGCCCCACTGGTTGATGGTCAAGTGACATATCAAGATGGAACAGAGGCGAGCATTAAGCAAATGTCATATGATGTGGCTAATTTTCTGCAATGGGCTTCCGAGCCAGAAATGGAGCAACGCAAAACCATGGGTATGAAAGTGATGGCGTTTTTAACGGTGATGACATTTCTGTTTTATTTGAGCAAACGCAAAATATGGAAAGACTTACACTAAATAAAGATTTGCACTAAAAATCGCAACTCATAATAAAAATTGCTATCAAATTAAAAACTATATCAAGTTGAACATATCAAGCTCAAAGATGGCATTAAAATAATGACTAATATCATATTAAATTAAACTATTATGGAGCAAATATTAATTGCTGTTTTGCTTGGAATTGTTGAGGGAGTGACAGAGTTTTTACCAATCTCCTCAACGGGGCATTTGATTTTATTGATTGATATTTTGGGGTTTGACGCTCCCAAGGGTAAGATTTTTGAGATTATCGTGCAATTAGGGGCGATATTGGCGATTTGCATTTTATTCAGGCATCGCATTACCAAGATTTTGTTTAATCTGCATCATAGCAATATTGAGAGATTGATTGCACTAAAAATCATTATCGCATTTTTGCCAGCAGCGATTGCGGGGGCGATGTTGCATAGTTTTATTAAACAACATTTATTTTCACCGATTATTGTTTGTGTGATGTTGGTGATTGGTGGATTGATTATTTTAGTTATTGAGCGCATTAAGCCTGTGACAAAAATCACACAAATTGAGGATATTACGTTAAAACAATCATTAATTATCGGGTTATGTCAAGCAATTGCGATGATCCCCGGAACGTCAAGGTCTGGCGCAACAATGATGGGATCGTTAATGCTTGGAATTAACCGCAAATGCTCAGCGGAGTTTAGTTTTTTGCTAGCAATTCCAACTATGTTAGCCGCAACTTTATATGATATTTACAAAAATTATCACCATTTAAGCATTGATGATGTGCAAATTATAAGCATTGGGTTCGTTAGTGCATTCATTTCGGCGATACTAGCAGTTAAGTTTTTGCTCAATCATTTAACTCGCCATGATTTCAATATTTTCGCCTATTATCGTATAATATTAGGGGCTTTTATGCTTGCTATATTACTGTAACATTTTGTTACAAAGAGTGCATTGCAGCATTTTGCAGCGTAATATATGTTGTGATAATAGGAGAATAATATGCAACATACACTCGCTCAACCAATTTCATGTGACGGCATCAGCTTGCATCAAGGTGAACATGTGACGATTTCATTGCAACCAGCTCCCGCAAATCACGGTATTGTATTTAAGCGCACTGATATTAATGACGCGCAAGCGAACCTTGTGAAAGCGAATTATGCAAATGTGGTGGATACTCGCCTTTGCACCGTTTTGGAAAATGCGCATGGCGTGCGAGTGGCAACGATTGAGCATTTAATGGCGGCCTTGTGGGGTTGCGGAGTGGATAATGCGCTGATTGAGATTGAGGGAGCGGAAATCCCAATCATGGACGGAAGCTCAGACGCATTCACTTTCATGATTGAGTGTGCTGGCTTGAAATCACAACAAGAGCCTCGCAAAATCATTGTGATAGATGCGCCAATAATCGTTCAAGACGGAGATTCAATCGCCATGTTGCAACCTTCAAGTGAGGGATTTTCTATTGAGGTGGATATTGAGTTTGAACATAAGGCAATCGGCACGCAAAAATATCATTTTGATGCGGAAGAAATGTCATTCAAGCAATCAATTTCACGGGCGAGAACATTCGGTTTTTTGCGTGATGTGGAAGCAATGCGCAAAGCTGGGCTTGCTCGGGGCGGTTCGCTGAATAATGCGATTGTGATTAATGATGAAGGCGTGATGAATGAAGATGGCTTGCGCTTTCATGATGAATATGCACGCCACAAAGCCCTTGATTGTTTGGGTGATTATTATTTGGCGGGGCATAATATAATTGGTAAAGCACGGACTTCAAAACCTGGACATGGAATTAACAATAAATTGATGAAAGCATTATTTGCCAACCCAAAATCATGGCATTTTGTTGATGATGCGCATAAGATTTATGCACCACATTTCATGGCTTCAACATCAGCTGGGGAAATGTTGTCAAACTCATTATAAAAATATTAACCATAAAAAATGCTTTTTTGTCAATATTATCTTAATTATTGCTTGCAAATTAGTGCTGATTTAACTAGATTACACAAAATTATTGATTGTTGCATAATTGATGATTTTAAGTTTCAGCATTTTGTTAAATGTAAATATCCGCATTAAAGCACGATTTTTATATTTAAGTTATAATATTTTCAAAATAGTAAATTAAGCATGAGTTCATATATTCAAGATAAACATATAGCCAAGCATTACGCCAATATATTATATGATTTGGCTAAGCAATCAGGCGATGTGACGCAGGTTCATTCTGAGTTGCAGGTGATGGGTGAATTATATGAAAACGATGATGATTTTGCGGATTTTTGCAATAATCCAACAACTAGTCGCACCCAAGCTGTTGAGGTTATAGCGCAAGTTGCATCGCAAGCAGGGTTTTGTCCGCTGGTAACAAATCTATTGCAGGCTATGGCGCAGAATAATAGGTTGCAGTTGATCGGCTCGGTTGAAAAATATTTCATTGATTTGGAGCGCAAAGATAAAGGTGAGATTGTCATTGAATTAACTTCAGCGCACGCCCTTTCACTTGAGCAACGCAATTTAATTCAATCCAACATATCCACAGCATTTAATGCGCCCGTTATATTAGAGTTACGTGAAGATGAAACGCTGATTGCGGGCTTAAAAATTAAATATGGCTCGCATGAGCTGGACGCTTCAGCGAGTGGTCGTTTGCGGGCAGCAGGTGAGCAATTAGCTGTGGCGATTAACCATTCTGAAAGACTACAACATTAAATATTATTAATTATCAAGGACAAAACTATAATGGCGATGCAAGCGGCAGAAATATCACAGATTCTAAAGTCACAACTTCAAGGGCTTGGTGCAAAAATTGATATGGCGGAAGTTGGTCAAGTGCTTTCAGTGCGTGACGGAGTGGCGATTATTTATGGCTTGGATAATGTGCAAGCAGGTGAAATGGTTGAGTTCACTAGCGGAATCAAAGGAATGGCGTTAAACCTTAACACTGATAGTGTTGGGGTGGTTATTTTTGGTGATGACAGAATGGTGCGTGAAGGCGAAACTGTTCGGCGCACCAAGGCGATTGTTGATGTTCCAGTTGGTAAGGGATTGCTAGGACGAGTTGTTGATGCGCTAGGCAACCCAATTGATGGCAAAGGAGAAATTGATTCCAATGAGCGCAGCCTTGTTGAAGTGAAAGCTCCAGGGATTATTGCACGAAAATCAGTGCATGAGCCAGTGCAAACGGGAATTAAATCAATTGATGCGTTAATTCCGATTGGGCGGGGGCAACGTGAATTGATAATTGGGGATAGGCAAACGGGCAAAACGGCGATTGCGATTGATACTATTCTCAATCAACGCCCAACAAATCAAGCAGCGGGAACAAATGATTCGGCTAAAATGTTTTGTATTTATGTGGCGATTGGGCAAAAGCGTTCAACCGTGGCGCAGGTGGTGAAAAAACTGGAAGAAAATGGTGCAATGGCTTATACTATAGTGGTGGCAGCAACTGCATCTGACCCAGCACCATTGCAATTTCTTGCGCCTTATACTGGTTGTGCGATGGGTGAATATTTCCGCAATAATGGTATGCACGCAACCATAATTTATGATGATTTGTCCAAGCAAGCAGTGGCTTATCGTCAAATGTCATTGTTATTGCGTCGTCCACCGGGGCGTGAAGCATATCCAGGTGATGTGTTTTATATTCATTCTCGTTTGCTAGAGCGGGCAGCAAAAATGTCTGATGCGATGGGGGCGGGATCGCTTACTGCACTGCCAATAATTGAGACGCAAGCGGGCGATGTATCAGCTTATATTCCAACTAACGTAATTTCCATTACCGATGGGCAGATTTTCTTGGAAACTGAGTTGTTTTATAAAGGGATTCGCCCCGCAGTGAATGTTGGTTTGTCGGTTAGTCGTGTAGGTTCAGCAGCGCAAATCAAGGCAATGAAACAAGTTGCGGGTTCAATTAAGTTGGAATTGGCGCAATATCGTGAAATGGCGGCATTCTCTCAATTTGGTTCGGATCTTGATCCTGCAACGCAGAAATTGCTTGCTCGTGGCCAACGTTTAACCGAATTGCTCAAGCAACCGCAATATTCCCCTTTGTTGGTGGAAGAGCAGGTTTGTGTGATTTATGCGGGGGTGAAAGGTCACCTTGATGCAACTCCAGCGAACAAAGTCGGTGATTTTGAAAAGGCGTTATTGCAAGATTTACGCACCACTAATCAAGCGATTTTAGCGGATATTCGTGCGGAGCAGAAATTAACTGATGCGACAGAAGCCAAATTAAAATTGGTGATTGAAGCTGTGTTGAAATTGCTTGGATAATTGAATATGCCATCATTAAAGGACTTAAAAGTTAGGATTGGGAGCGTTAAAAACACGCAAAAAATCACCAAAGCGATGAAAATGGTTGCGGCAGCAAAGTTGCGCCGTGCCAAAGAACAAGCTGAAGCATCTCGTCCATATTCTGAAGCGATGGAGCAAATGTTGCAATCAGTGGTTGCCAATTTGGAGAGTAAGCAAGGTTTGCCCGAATTGCTAGTGGGAACTGGTAATGACAAAACGCATTTGTTGGTGGTTGCAACCGCTGATAAAGGGTTATGTGGAGGATTTAATTCCTCAATCGTGCGGGAAGCTAAGGCGCAAATTGCAAAACTTGAAGCGCAAGGGAAAATCGTTAAAATATATTGTGTTGGCAAAAAATCATATGAACAATTAGAGCATAAATATCGTAGTAATATTATCGCTCGGGTGCAAGAATTATACAAAGCTCGCCCAGAATATTCTCATGCGGAACTAGTTGCAACCAAGATACAACAGCTGATTTCTGAACATAATATTGACAAATGCGTGATCATATATAATCGTTTCATCAGCGCAATCGCCCAACAAGTGACAACTCAACAATTAATGCCAATGCCTGTGAGTGAAGATCCGCTAGGCGATGTTTTGGGTAATAATAATTCATCGTGCATTTTTGAGCCTAAGCAAAAAACCATATTGCGGGATCTTGTGCCTCGCAACCTAACTGTGCAGATTTATCGGGCGATGATTGAGAATGCAGCAAGTGAGCAAGGTGCGAGAATGACAGCGATGGATAATGCATCACGCAATGCAGGCGACATGATTAAGAGGTTGACTTTGCAATATAATCGTTCTCGGCAAGCATCAATCACTAAGGAATTAATTGAAATTATCTCAGGCGCAGAGGCTTTGAGCTAACCTAAAAAAACATGGACTAAACTAACATATAAATTAGAGAGTAAAACTATGAATGAGCAATTACAAGGTAAAGTGACGCAAGTGATTTCAGCAGTCGTTGATGTGCATTTTGCGGGAGCAGTGCCAGCAATTTTGAATGCGCTAGAAGTTCAAATGCCACAAACAGGCGCAGAAAATCGCAAAATGGTGCTTGAAGTTTCACAACATTTAGGTGAAGGTGTGGTGCGAACCATTGCAATGGATTCAACTGATGGCTTGCAACGTGGGGCGATTGTGCGTGATTTAGGCGCGCCAATAACCGTGCCAGTGGGTGCAGAAACTTTAGGACGTATTTTCAATGTAATTGGTGAAGAAATTGATGAACGTGGTTCATGTGGTGCAACCAAGTTCGCTCCAATTCATGCACAAGCACCATCTTTCACCGACCAAGCGACTGATGAAGTGATTTTGGAAACTGGAATTAAAGTTATTGATTTGCTCGCACCATATGTTAAAGGCGGAAAAATTGGCTTATTCGGTGGGGCTGGAGTCGGCAAAACCGTGTTAATCATGGAGTTGATAAATAATATCGCCAAAGCACATGGTGGCGTTTCTGTGTTTGCAGGAGTTGGAGAGAGAACCCGTGAAGGTAATGATTTATATCATGAAATGGTAGATTCTAACGTTATCAACCTAGATGACATCACCAAATCCAAAGTGGCACTAGTTTATGGACAAATGAATGAACCCCCTGGAGCGCGCGCAAGAGTTGCATTAACGGGCTTAACCATGGCGGAATATTTCCGTGACGTAGAAAACCAAGATGTGTTATTCTTCATGGATAATGTGTTTCGTTTCACACAAGCAGGCGCAGAAGTTTCAGCTTTGCTTGGGCGTATTCCATCAGCGGTTGGATATCAACCAACTCTCGCCACTGATATGGCGGCTTTGCAAGAGCGAATTACCTCAACCAACAAAGGTTCAATCACCTCAATTCAAGCGGTTTATGTGCCCGCTGATGATTTGACTGATCCAGCACCAGCAACAACTTTTGCACATTTGGACGCAACAACCGTGCTTTCACGCCAGATTGCCGAGCTTGGGATTTACCCTGCGGTTGACCCGCTTGATTCAACTTCACGCATTGTTGACCCTCGCATTATTGGTGAAGAACATTATAATGTGGCACGAGCGGTGCAGTCAATTTTGCAAACATATAAATCTTTGCAGGACATTATCGCAATTTTGGGTATGGACGAATTATCCGAGGAAGATAAGCTAACAGTTTCACGGGCACGCAAAATCCAACGCTTCTTATCGCAACCATTCCACGTGGCAGAAGTGTTCACAGGCGCACCGGGGAAACTGGTTTCGCTCAAAGATACGATTACAGGATTTAAGGGAATTATCGCGGGTGAATATGATTATATGCCAGAGCAAGCATTTTATATGGTGGGAACGATTGACGAAGCCATTGAGAAAGCTCGCAAAATGATGGCGGAGGCAGCTTAAATTATGGCTAATTTGTTGCGTCTAAATCTAGCAACCCCCGAGCAGAGCGTATTCACCGACGACGTGAAGATGGTGGTTGCACCCGCCGCCGAGGGTGATATTGGTATTTTGCCACATCACACCACCATCATCACCATATTGCGGGCTGGAATTATTGAAGTGCATCAAGCAGATGGTGAGGTTACAAAATATTACGCTAATAATGGTTATCTCAGCATGATGAATAATAACTGCACCATTTTGGCGCAAACATTAGTTGAGAAGTCAGCATTAAGCAAAGAATTATTGCAAAATCAAATCACCGAATTGCAACAAAAAATTAGTAATATGCAAGATGAAACGCAAATTGAGCTGTTGCAAATGCGCTTGGTGGAAGCCGAAAACGCAATATTATTAGTATATTAAAAATTGGGATTACGTTATGAAGTTTTTTATTGATACGGCAAATATTGAAGAAATTAAAGATCTAAATGATTTGGGATTGATTGATGGTGTAACAACCAACCCGAGCTTAATCAAGCAATCAGGGCGCAATATGATTGAGGTGATAACCGAGATTTGCGAAATTGTTGATGGACCCGTTAGCGCAGAAGTAGTGGCGAACGATTTTGAAGGCATGATGAAAGAGGGCTTGAAACTCGCTAAAATATCAGAGAAAATCGCCATTAAAGTGCCATTAACTTGGGACGGCCTGAAAGCGTGTCGTCATTTCGCTGATGAAGGGTTGATGGTGAATGTGACGCTTTGCTTTTCAGCGCAACAAGCATTGCTAGCAGCAAAAGCTGGTGCAGCATTCATCTCACCATTTGTTGGTAGGCTTGATGATATTGGGGCAAATGGCATGGGGTTAATCGCCGATATTGCTAAAATATATGAGAATTATTTCTTTGAAACTGAGATTTTAGTAGCCTCAGTTCGCAGCCCGCAACATGTTGTTGATGCAGCAAAAATTGGTGCTGATGTTGCGACTATTCCGTATAAAGTGTTGCGTGCATTAGTTGAACATCCGCTAACCGAGAAAGGGCTTGACATTTTCAACAAAGATTGGTTGGCAACTGGTCAAAAAATATAATTCGCACTCGCATATTTTGTGACTTCGTTCATTTTATATCGCTATATCGCTCGTAACTTCCTGCTTAGCCTTGCCGTTGCCTACGGAGTAATCGTTTGCATTGCGGGGCTAATTGACGTGGTTGAAATGTTTCGTCGGGTGGCGGATAAGGATATTTCATTTTGGGTAACCCTGCAAATGGCAATGTTGCGAATTGCCAATTTAGCGGAGAAATTACTCCCTTATAGCATTATGATTGCAACTATGATGTCGTTGATGCGGCTGATGCGCACCAGTGAATTGGTGGTGGTGCGAGCATCGGGCATTTCAGTTTGGCGATTTTTGATGCCCGCAATGTTGATTTCTTTCATCATCGGCGTTTTGAGTATTATCATATTAAATCCGCTTTCCGCCTCCATGATTGCACATTATGAACGGCTGGAGGCGAAATATATTAAGGAGGAACAGCAACCATTATCAATCTCCAATTCGGGGTTGTGGTTGCGTCATGTGGAAACAAAAGGGGTGCAAATTGGCGCAATTAATATCAAAAATTATATTATGCAAGCGAAATATATCAGCCAAGAGGATATGAATCTGAGCCAAGTAATTATTTTTCTATCTGATGAGAATAATCGGTTTATCGGCAGAATTGATGCGGAAAATGCCCAATTAAAGCAAGGTGAATGGTGGTTAAATGCTGCGATTTTATCTATTCCCGGCAAGCAAACAACGCCCAAACAGCAATTTATTTTGCCAACTGAGCTTAGCATTAAGCAGATTCAAAATAGCTTTGCGGAGCCTCGCACCCTATCATTTTGGGAATTGAGGGAGTTTATTGAAACCTTAAAAAAAGCTGGATTTTCGGCAATTCGTCACAAATTATATTGGTATAGTATCCTCATAACGCCATTCACATATGTGGCGATGGTGTTGCTCGCTGCCATATTTTCGCTGCGTCCACCCCGCCGTGGCAAAATGACGGTGATGGTTTGCGCTGCCGTAATCGCTGGATTTACCCTGCATTTCATGGGCGGGCTATTTCACGCATTTGGTTATGCGGGCAATCTCTCCATTCAATCATCAGTTATTGCGCCATATTTAATTGCATTATTGCTCAGCACGGTGATTTTGCTGCATTTGGAAGATGGTTAATTCTTAAATATTTATCCACCCAAAATCCAACTAAAAACAAATATGATTGCCATTATAACGGTTTCTCTTTTTACGAATCCTAACTTATGGGATTAATTAAAAAGTTGAACCATTATAAAATCCCACACGGCAATATCATTAAAACCTCTACTAGAAACGCAATAACCGCACTTGTTTAACACTTGGCAATGCGGCAATTTTCGCCTGCAAAATATCTGATACTTCGCTATCAACTTCAACCAAAGCCACTGCATCGCTACGTTCTGCGTTGCGCCCGAGGTGGAAGTTAGCGATATTCACGCCAGAATCACCAAGTAATCCGCCAAGCGCACCAATTAATCCCGCTTTATCCTCATTATTAACAAACAACATTAATGGTGAAATACTCGCCTCCAAATTAATTGAGTTAATCTCAACAATGCGAGGATTGCGGGCAAATAATGTTCCCGCAACGGTGCGAGTGCGCCGTTCACTGACAACGGTGATGCGCACCAAAGTTTGATAATCCGCAATATCAGCTGAAGAACTTTCCACCACTTTAATGTTGCGCTCACTCGCAATCACGGGAGCATTGACCATATTCACCCCTTGGAACATTGCCTCCAACAACCCTTTTAGCGCAACTGCGGTGAGTGGTTTAATGTTCAGCTTTGCAACCTTGCCGAGATATTCTATATGTATTTCCTTCAATCCTGTTTCTGTCAACTGCCCAGCGAAACTGCCCAGCTGCTCGCATAAGCGCAAATATGGTGATAATTTCAGCGCATCACTGCCACTAATTGAAGGCATATTCACCGCATTTGCAACAGAACCTTCCAGCAAATAATCCGCCATTTGTTCCGCCACTTGCAACGCTACATTTACCTGTGCTTCCTCCGTTGACGCACCCAAATGTGGGGTGCAAATCACTCGCTCCATACCAAACAACGCATTATCAACCGCAGGCTCAACCTCAAACACATCAAGTGCTGCCCCGCCAACATGACCATTCTCCAAAGCTGCTTTCAGTGCCGCCTCATCAACCAACCCGCCCCGTGCGCAATTGATAATCATCACGCCTTTTTTGGTTTTTGCTATGGTTTTTTCATTCAAAATATTTTTCGTTGCTGCATTTAGTGGCGTATGCAACGTGATGACATCAGCCACTTGCAATAATTCGTCAAGCTCCAATTTTTGTACATTCAAATCTGCTGCCCGCTCGTGCGATAAAAATGGATCGTAGGCAACCACTTTCATTTTCAATCCCTGCGCTCTGTCCGCCACAATCGCCCCGATATTTCCACAACCAATCAAGCCTAGAGTTTTGCCTGCAAGCTCCACCCCCATGAACTTATTTTTCTCCCATTTGCCAGCGTGCGTTGAACTGCTCGCCTGTGGGATTTTGCGTGCCAATGACATCATCATGGCGATGGTATGCTCCGCCGTTGTCACGGAATTACCAAACGGGGTATTCATCACCACCACGCCATGCGCTGATGCTGCTGCAATATCCACATTATCAACGCCAATTCCAGCCCGTCCAACCACCTTCAAATTAGTCGCCCGTGCCAATATTTCCTTGGTGACAACCGTGTTTGAACGAATTGCTAGCCCATGATAATCACCGATAATTTCAGCTAACTCTTGCGGAGTCAACCCTATTTTGGTATCCACCTGTAAGCCACGATTTGTGAATATTTCTGCTGCAAGTGGGCTTAATTTATCTGAGACTAAAATCTTATATGTCATTGTTTTTCCTGTTATTATTTTTATCTAAACTCTAAACTCTATATGTCGCAAGGCTTAAAATCCTAGCATCTAAACCCTAGTTCCTAACCAACTCTCTCATGCACCAAATCAAATATAAAATGAGCTGATGTGCGGTCTTTCACTTCTTGCTTCAAAACTTCAGGTGCAATTTCTATCATATATAATTTGCCGTCATCACGAAACTCAAACACCCCAAGTTCGGTGATTATCATATCAACCACGCCCGCCCCTGTGAGTGGCAAATCGCATTCACGCACCAATTTCGCTGCACCGTCTTTGGCGTTATGCTCCATTACCACCACAATTTTTTTGACACCAGCGACCAAATCCATCGCCCCGCCCATACCTTTCACCATCTTCCCTGGAACCATCCAATTGGCAAGATCCGCCATTTCACTCACCTGCAACGCCCCCAATATTGCCAAATCAATATGTCCGCCACGAATCATCGCAAATGAAGCTGCGCTATCAAAATAAACACTATACGGCAATTCAGAAATGGTTTGCTTGCCCGCATTGATCAAATCTGCATCAACTTGGCTGTCCAGCGGATATTCACCCATACCAAGCATACCATTTTCGCTTTGCAACGTGATGTGCATACCGTGCGGAACGTGATTTGCCACCAATGTTGGAATACCAATTCCAAGATTTACATAATATCCATCACGCAATTCTTCCGCTGCCCTGATAGCTAGTTGGTCTCTGCTCCATGTCATTATTTTTGTCCCCTAATTGTGCGAAACTCTATGCGCTTTTCAAACTCACCCGCAAATATTTTGTCAACATATATGCCCGCAGTATGAATTGAATCTGCCTCCAGCTCCTCTGGTTCAACCAAATGCTCCACTTCCGCCACTACAAAACGCCCAGCCGTTGCCATTGGCGCATTAAAATTGCGCGATGTTTTGCGGTAAATCAAATTGCCGTAACGATCTCCCTTCCATGCTTTGATAATAGCTAGGTCAGCATATAACGCCGTTTCCATTAGATAATCAACGCCTGCAAACTTGCGAACTTCCTTACCCTCCGCAACCATCGTCCCTACGCCAGTTTTAGTGAAAAATGCTGGAATCCCTGCCCCTGCTGCTCTAATACGTTCAGCTAATGTGCCTTGTGGGTTGAACTCAATTTGCACTTCTCCGTTCAAAAATTGCCGTTCAAACTCCTTATTTTCTCCCACATATGAAGTTATCATCTTGCGGATTTGGCGATTATGCAGCCATTTGCCTAGCCCAAAATTATCCACTCCACAATTATTGGATATCACCGTCAAGCCCCGCACCCCAGAATTGGCGATGAACTCAATCGCGTTTTCAGGAATACCGCACAACCCAAACCCGCCTGACATTATCACCATACCATCATGGAGGATTTTGCCATCACCAAGCCCCATCAAGGCTTCTTCCATATTATTGCAACTTTTATCCATCAACTTAAACTCCAAAAATCACATATATAATAACGTGTTATAGCAAAATATTTAGCAATAGGTTAAAAAACATCATTTAACCATATCATCACTTATTATTTTTTAATCTCAATCAAACAATCCCCGCCGACGATTAACCCCCTGCTCCCTTGGCTTACCAACGGTTTGCAGCCGCAACTGATCATTTTTCAAACGCACATAATTCACCACGTTTTTCACACCCTTTGAAATGCTTGCAATATAAACAGCGATGTTGCGTTCTTTCTCATCTTGCGCCACCCCCAGCAAATATGCCACGCCATCTTGCACCTCAACTGTATAATTGGCGGATTTAATATTTTTATCAGCAAGCAAACGAGTTTCAATTTGAGTTTCAATCAAATTATCATTAGCATAATCCAAAAATCCGCTGCTTTCCTGCCCTGTTTTAATTTCATTCATCACTTCACGCACGCCGTGAGCTTGCCACGAAACCCTCGTTGCTTCCTCCGCCACTTTTTGGTTATCCGTCCGTCCGAGCAACAAAACCCTACCCTCATGAACCCTGATTGTGACTTCGCTAAACATATGCTTCACGTTGCTTTGCAACAAATATTGCTGAATCTCGGCACTAATTGCGCTATCATCAACACTATCCCCAATGGAGCGTTCCTCGGTGGAGGCAACGCCCAAATTGGCAAGCCCACCCACAAATAACGGAGCGCAACCACTTAATGCAGTCGCCAAGAATAAAAACATTGCTAAAGCGGTAATATTTTGGGCGATTTTTGGCGCAATCGTCAATAATAATGGTAATATTTCAATTTTCATCATGCGCTATATTAATAACATAATATTGCGCAAGTAAAGTATTAATTGAAATAACGGGGGTTAAATCAAGCAAAATAATGTTTTGTGTTTCGTGAAATCAACTGGTGGATACTAGCCTTTGACTATGAAATAAGAACACTTAAATTACACACACAACCGCAACATAATCTTAATGTAAATTAACTTGACATCTGGGGGGGGGGGGGTAAAATAGGATTATAACAATTGAGTAAAGTGTTTTTTTCAAACACTCCATCATTGTCTACTCGTCAACATATTAAAAAATGTTGATGGGGAAATATTCTTTAAGCCCCCTACGGAGGCCACCATGACCACTTTACAAATCGTCGGATTAACCGCCATTGCTACGCTCACATTTTTGTTTTTCTTTGTCGGTTCAGTGCTATCTGTTTTTCTTACGGTTCGCGCTATCCGCTTTGAGATTTTCAAAAAGCAAGCAGGCGCAGCAGCAGTCGGTGCATATGCTGGAAGCTGGATTGCTACGGTAGTTGGCTTGCTCCTGTCTGAACAAGCCGTTGCGAAAGCATCAGTTACAGCACCACCCATCAAAAAGAATAACATCTAGAAAATAGATTATTTTCTTTAGTCTGAACTAAAAATCCGTCCCTAGATTCAACCACAAGGTTGATTTAGGGGCGTATTTTTTTTGTTGTTATCGCTACGTAGTTATGGATACCAGCCTTTAACTATAATATGGTGCTACTGGATAAAATATATTAATAACAACACCACCACGACATTAAAAAAACGTGGAAAAGCCATATTCACGAAATATATTTCTCGCTTGCTTACCATTCAAATAAGCAATAAACTCCCGTGCCAACTCCATATTTTCACCAACCACTGCTGCGGCTTGATAAATTAGTGGCGTATGCGCATCAGCGGAAAATGCCTCAATCTCCCTTATTTGCGGAAATAATTGTGCATCAGTGCGAAACAATACCCCCATCACATCATATTGCTCAACCATATTCACCATCTCATAAGCTGATTCAACAACTGTATAATACGGCTCAAGCAATTGATTTAACTGATAATTTTTCAATGCTTGCACAGCATAACTCCCCTCAGCGTTTGCTAAATAATCACCAATCACCAGCATGAACTCATCAGGTTGCTTTGTAAATGACGATATGGTTGGAGGTGATATATTCGTGCCTTCTTTAGCCCCTTCTACCTTTATTGTCCCCAAAGGTTTATTACTAAATTGTTTCATATTTGGCTGTTGAAAATTGAACTTAGAACCAACCAGCACCAGATTATTGCGGGCAATGTTGCGGCGAGAAAACACATCAATCAAGCCTTTTTGCTGCATATCATCAATCCATTCGGGGCGAGCGGAGATAATCACATCACTTTCATCTCCTGCTTCAATCTGTTTGATTTGTTGAGGGGTGGACGAATAAATAGTAGTTATTGCAACATCATGCTTCAACGCATATTCTCGTGCAATCAAGCTAATCACCACGGTGAGGCTTGGGTCAGCCATGATGGTGATGCTACGCTCAGGCGAGTTATTTACCTGTTTATTGTTCGTAAGAGTTTCGCCCGCCCGTGTTTCAACTGCTCGTGTTTCAAGTGATTGCGCACTAACTGGAGCAACCAACAAAATCATCAAACATATACAAATATATTTCATTTATTATGTTATATTATATAGGCATTTTGAGAATATCTTGATACGCATTTATAATGCGATCCCTCACGGCAACCACAGTTCGCAAAGTTAAATCTGAATTATTAACCGCCGTAATTAACTCGTGATATTCCGCTTTTCCTGCCACAGATTGCGCACTAATTGCCTCACCTTTATAGCCTGCATCACGTGCTTTATCAAGCGATGCACCTAACAATTCCTCAAATGAAGGCTTAAAACCAATTTTATCTGATGAATTAACCCCTGATATTTCTTCAATCGCATTGCTTTTTTGCGAGCCACTCACGGCTTGCCCAGAACTTTGCCCAAAACTCTGCAAGCTATTGCTATTTTGATATGCTGAACTTGCTTTGTTAAAATTAATATCCGCCATAAACTTCCACCTTTATTATTTGATTTATGATACATCACAAATATCGCAATTACCACGATTTTTGCAAAAATCACTATTATTTTAAGTTATTATGTATTTTGTGATACATATAATAATCGCATTACCCAAGTTAATAATGTTAAAAATGCTTTGTTTCACAATTATAGCACTTTTTTCGCTTGACATATTGTTCAAATTAGCACAAAACATGTTTCATTAGAAAATGTGGGGGATTAGCTCAGCTGGTAGAGCGCCTGCTTTGCACGCAGGAGGTCAGGAGTTCGAATCTCCTATCCTCCACCATTTATTCATTGCAACTTATTGATTTGTAACAATTTTCTCTCTAATAGTTTTTATCAACCCACAAAATAATTATTGGTTAGGGACGGATTTGTGTGGATTGTTACGGATATTTTTCGCTTGTATTTTTCTCCTGTTCTCTCTATTTTAATTACATGATAGTCGCAGTTGGCTAGGCAATGATAATATTGCAGCAATTGCACAACTATTTATAGAAAATAACGCCAATACAACATGATAATATGATTAAGATAACAAAACAATTTTTCTTATTAAGTGCTGCCGCACTAATAATCCTTCATAGCACACCCAAAAATGTATTTGCAGCTAGCTATGATTGTAAAAAAGCCTCTAATCTACTGGAAAAAACAATATGCGGGAACGATGATTTGTCTGTTTTAGATGAGCAAATGTCAGAATTATATTTTAAGATTAGAGAATTAGATATTTCACCCCTAATTAAAGATGTTATTTTAAGCAATCAAAGAACGTGGCTTAAACAAAGAATGTATGAATGCACGGAAAATCAACCTAAATATTCACAATGTCTAAAGTCATTATATACAAAAAGAATAGGATATTTATCTGCCTATGTGCAAACTTCACAACTGAAATATCAAAGCAAAAATGAGGAAAAACCGCAGCATTTAGATGATAGGCAACAAAGGGATATTATTGATTCAACAAGCTTATCCATTATGAATTATTCTGATTTATATGAAAATCTAACTAATAAAGTCGTTGTTGTTCTTGCATCAAATAATTTTGAAAATTTTTTGCAAAGTAAAAGTCTTACTCAAGGCTCTGGAGTTGCAATAGCTCAAAACTTGATTGTCACAAATTGTCATGTTCTTGAAGGAAACACTGCATATATCGTAATAAAAAATGGAAAAGCTTATCCAGCAAAAATTAACACAGGACGTTTTCTTAGTGACGCTTGCACCATAAAGTTGATGAATGAAAAACTACCTTATTTTATTGAAAAAGTAAATATCAGACCATCTCAACAAATTAAAATCGGTGAATCTGTAATTGCAATAGGCTCTCCTCGTGGACTTGAAAATACTATTTCTACAGGTATAGTTTCTGGTATAAGACATGAAGAAAGCACCACCTATATACAAACTACAGCTCCTATTTCAAGTGGATCATCTGGTGGGGGGCTTTTTGATTTAAGCGGAAATCTTATAGGGATTACGACAATGTATTATAAAAATTCTCAGGCTATAAATTTTGCTGTTGCCATAGAAGAGTTTGACATTGACAATTAATAATTGTCACCCTACTCAATAATTTATTTATGCAAATTGATATATTATAACTTGATATAATGATAATCATCAGATATAAGATATAAATATTAAAAGTTAAGTCAACATGATTTTATTTGCAAATGATTATTATTCGCAACTTAAAAATCAGTTAATAGTTGATTTGGTTTTAATCAAGTTAATTGTCGCGGGGTGGAGCAGCTCGGTAGCTCGTCAGGCTCATAACCTGAAGGTCGTTGGTTCAAATCCAGCCCCCGCAACCAATATTCTGGTTATTGACATATTACAGCATACATAGTTCCATTACATATTTGTTAAGCATTTTCAGCTCAAAATCGCTCTGCAATTTTAACTTCATGATTTTTTGCTTTGACCTATATCAAATAATCCATTAAATAATGTTACTATGAACATAGATGTATCTCCACTTGAACAAATTATCCGCTCTCGCATTGCGGAACGTGGCACAATCACGGTGGCGGAGTTTATGGAATACGCACTCTCACATGAGAAATATGGCTATTATATGACTCGTGACCCCTTTGGTGAACATGGTGATTTCACCACTGCGCCTGAAATATCACAAATATTTGGTGAAATAGTCGGAGTATGGTTAGCGGCAATGTGGCAAACTCTTGGCGCAAAAGAAATGGTATTGCTGGAGTTAGGGCCTGGGCGGGGGACGCTATTAGCTGATGCGTTGCGGGCAACTCGTCATGTGGCGGGCTTCCATGACTCCCTCGTGATTGTGCTAATGGAATCAAGCTCCTTATTGCGACGCTATCAACGGGCAACATTAAGTGCGCATCACCCTCGCATTTCATGGCAAAGTAATTTGGAGGAACTTCCCGATTTACCAATGTTAATGGTGGCAAATGAGTTCTTTGATGCACTGCCAATTCGTCAATATGTGAAAACACCATCAGGGTTGCAGGAGCGAATGGTAACAATTGATGCAAATGATGAACTTGCTTTCACCATGCAGCCTATGGGAGTTAAACTCGTTAAAGGTGGCAAACATATTGCTTCTGATGCTGATGACAAAGTGATTATTGAATCATGCCCCGCAGGAAGGCAAATTGCAGGAACTATCGGGGCGCATATGGCGCATTTCGGTGGCGCAGGGCTAGTGATTGATTATGGCTATACGGGTGAAAGCCGTGGAAATAGTTTGCAGGCAGTCAAGCAACATGGTTTTTGGCAACCCCTCAAGGCTATAGGCGAGGCAGATTTAACTGCTCATGTGGCGTTTGATGAACTCGCAGCCTCGTTTAAGGAAAACAAAATACAAACACAAATCACGGCGCAAGGCGGTTTTCTGCCCGCAATTGGGGGCGGAATGCGATTGAATGATTTGCTGGAACATGCAAGCGAGCAACAAGCCAAAACATTAATTGCAGGCTATGAACGGCTGATTGACAAAGCACAAATGGGTGAATTATTCAAGGTGCTTGGTGTTTGTAGCGTTGCAAATATCCATATGGCGGGCTTTCCGCACCAAAATTGATTAATAACGAATAAACTAAGGGATTAGATTAAAATGAAGTTCCTCACCTCGCCTAATATATCAACAAACCATGGGTTTTTTGGGCGAGGCGGTGGGGTGAGTGACGGGATTTATGGGTCACTTAATGCTAGCTATGGCTCAAATGATGATGTGGGAAATATTACGCAAAATCGCCATATTATTGCAACTCATTTTGGGGTGCAAGCATCGCATTTGCTCACCCTCAAACAAACTCACAGCAATATTTGTCATGTGGTGAATGATGCCTCTGACATGACTAATATTGCGGGTGATGCGCTAGCAACCAATAAGAGAAGGCTAGTGCTTGGGGTTCTCACCGCTGATTGCGCACCAATATTGTTGCATGATGCAAAGGCGGGCGTGATTGCCGCAGCTCATGCTGGTTGGAAGGGTGCGCTTGGTGGAATTATTGAAGCCACAATTGAAGCAATGCAATCATTGGGAGCGAACATAGCCAACATTCATTGCGCTGTTGGTGCATCAATTGCGCAATGTAGCTATGAGGTGGAGCAGGATTTCGCCGATTATTATATTCGCAAAAACCAATCATGGCAAAAGTTTTTTATATCTTCGCCCAAATCAACTAAATTATTATTTGATAATAAGGCATTTATAGCGGAAAAATTAGCGCATATTGGCATTAAAAATGTTGAAATATTTCCACATGATACTTATGCAATGCAAGAGTATTATTTCAGTTTTCGCCGCGCCACACATGCGGGTGAAGCGGATTATGGCAGGCAGATTTCAGCGATTATGTTGTAATTTGTGCATCTGCAAATAATTATGTAATTTGCGCATTATTTGATGGACTTATTGCAAAAAAATGTTTAGAAAAAATAAAGATAATTTAATTAAATGTAACAAAATATTTCAATATGGTTTTTAATACGGCTTTTGACATGTTTCGCAAAAAAGATGATGATTTGAAGGGTGAAAACTCTGAAACCTCGGAGAAAGAGCAGTTGAACGATACAAGTGCGCAAGATAAAGACTTAAAAGATGATAGCTTAAAAGATAAAGATTTAGGGGAGTTAAAAATTATGGTTTCAGAAAATAATAATGATCAACAAAATCGTGGTGAAACAGCCACTTTAGCAAATCCTGCAACGCTTGGTAGAGCTCCAGCAGCCCCAGCTATGGGCAACCCTGCCACTGGTGGATACCGCCCTGCTAGTTCAGCGCAAGGAAGCTCACAAATGCGCCCTGCGACAACTGCACCACGCCCCGCAATGAATGGTGGTAATTTCTCAGCGGCAGACGCAGCAATCCGCAACGCTGCAAGCAGTGATGATGTGCGTCAATCACCTGCTGGTGCCGCAAAAAACAACAAGCGTGTATTAACAGTTGGTAATGATATTTTGCTCAAAGGTGAAATTGCAACTTGTGATCGTTTGGTGATTGAGGGCATGGTTGATGCAATTTTGAAAGATGTTCATACGGTAGAAATATCAGAAAGTGGTTCATTCAAAGGCACTGCCGAGATTCAAGATGCTGAAATTAGCGGATTATTTGAAGGTGACTTAATCGTGCGCAATCGCTTGACGATTTATTCAACTGGAAAAGTTCGTGGTAAAATATCCTACGGTGAAATTGAGATTGAACGTGGCGGACAAATGACTGGTGAAATACGTATTAGTGGTGAAGCAGAAATCACCGAAAAAAGCAAAAAAGTAGCTGCATAATTTAATGCTGAAGCGTGGTTATTTCAAATTATTATTTGGATTAACTGCGCTTTTTTTATGCGTAATTGCTGGTGTTGCAACGGCACAAATAATCACCATCAATGCGCATATTTTTAATGTTGAAATAGCCCAAACGCAACAACAACTGCAACAAGGCTTAATGTTTCGCAAGGAGTTAGCGCAAAATAGCGGTATGTTATTTGTTCATTCACGAGCGCATATGTTGAGTATGTGGATGAAAGATACATTAATTGATTTAGATATGCTATTTATTGATGAAAACAACAAAATAATTGGCATTCATACGGCAATTGCGCAAGATTTATCCCGCATTAATTCTCCCTCCCCTGCGAAATATGTGTTGGAATTAAACGCTGGAATTGCAAAAAAACGGGATATTAAAATTGATGATTTGGTTAAATTGAATAATTAGTTGCAATGTTGCACCAAAATTGATATGTATTTATAAATGGAATTACAACAAATTAATGATATGAGTTTTGAGCAGGCAATGAAAGAGCTTGAAGCAATCGTGCGCAAGCTGGAAGTTGGTGAAATTAGCTTAGACGACTCCATCAAAAATTATATGCGGGGAAATGAGCTGAAAACTCATTGCCAAAAAACTCTGAATAATGCAAAATTACAAGTGGAAAAAATTATACGCAGCGAGAATGGAGCGGTCACAACTGAACCATTTGACGCTTAAATTAACATAGCTTAAATCAACATGAAGGCATAGATTATATGACAGAAAATATCGCAATTCAAGAGATGCACCAAGCCTTGGGAGAAGTGAGCTTTGAGCTTGAGCAAATTATGGACGAGATTTTACCACACCCTGAGGGATTTTCCAGCAATGTGGTGACGTTAGCAGGGCGCAATTTGGCTTCTGAAAAATCCTCTATTGGTGGCTCTTCCGTTGGTGGCGAATCAGTAGTAATGGAGGCAATGCGCTATTCCGCCCTTGGTGGAGGCAAAAGATTGCGCCCATTCTTAACAGTCACATGCGCAGGATTATTTGGCGTTTCCAATAATTCCGCTTTAATGGCAGCCTCAGCGATTGAGTTTATTCATACATATTCACTCGTTCATGATGATTTGCCCGCCATGGACGATGACGATTTGCGCCGCGGCAAACCAAGTTGCCACGTCAAATATGGTGAAGCGGTCGCAATTTTAGCAGGTGATGCGTTGCAAGCTCTAGCTTTTGGCATTTTAGCGAGCGATGAATTGCACTCAGACCCCGCAGTATGTTGTGATTTAGTGCGAACTGTCGCCAAAGCAGCTGGAGCAAACGGCCTAGTTGGTGGGCAAATGTTGGATTTGTTAGCCGAGAAAAAACAATTAAGTATTGAGGAAATTATTCGCCTGCAACGCTTAAAAACAGGGGAGATGTTCGCAGTTTCATGTGAAGTTGGGGCGATTTTAGGCAAAGCACCACCAATGTTGCGCAACGCATTGCGTCGTTACGCTCATGATTTAGGGCTAGCATTCCAAATAACCGATGATTTGCTTGATGCTGAGGGAACTCGTGAAGAGGCGGGTAAAGAAGTGCGCAAAGACGAAACACGAGGCAAAGCCACGTTAGTGCAAGCCTTGGGGATTGAACGGGCTCGTCAACAGGCGAATATTTTGGCAAAACAAGCATCGGCGCATTTGGAAGTGTTTGAACAGAAAAAAGCTCGCCATTTGCACGCATTGGCGGATTTCGTGGTTACTCGCCGCAAATAATATATAGTATATTAGCTTGTTTTGCGAACGGCATCAAAACGAAAATTATCACTATATGATTTTTTCTGCATAATTTTTTGTTTTGGTAGCTTGATATAATATGTAAGCTGATTTTCATGCGCATAATTCACCGCTTGCTCTTTGGTTTCAAACCACAAATCAATTTGCTGGAGCGTATCAATCTGACCAATCCACCCCATTAATGGCTCAACAAATGACGCATTTTGTGGCTCATATTCCAATTTCCACGATTTTGTTTTCGCTCGTCCTGATTGCATCGCAGTTTTTGTTGGTTGATATATTTTAACTTGAAACATTATTTTTCTCCTATATATTTTTAGCATATTCCATCACTGTTTTTCAAGCAAATAATGCCTTCGTGATAACCCTATGGAAACAACGCAGTTTGTTGCAACCCATTATTTTCAGGCAATTTCAACATGATATTCATATTCTGCACCGCCTGCCCTGATGACCCTTTTTGCAAATTATCAATCACCGAAATTAAAATAATTTGATTATCGCCCCCCTGCATAATATTGATGCAACAATGGTTTGAACCACGCACATGATGCGTTGATGGCATGATATTTTCAGGCAAAATATGCACAAATTGCTCGTTTTGGTAAGCATTTTGTAAGATATTTCTTGCCTCGGCTATGCTATATTCAGGCTTTAGCTGCGCATAACTAGTCACCATCATGCCCCTGCGCATCGGAATTAAATGCGGCACAAATGTTATCGGGATTTGGGTTGCATTAAAATGATTAATTTCTTGCTGCAATTCACCAATATGACGATGATTATTAACCGCATATGCGCTCATACCCTCTGCTACTTCATTGAAAAGCAAATGCTGTGAAACACTACGCCCTGCGCCACTAACTCCTGATTTCGCATCAATAATAATGTTTTGCGGGGCAATCACGCCCGCCTGCAATAATGGAATTAGAGGCAAAAGCGTGCAAGTGGGGTAACAACCGGGGTTGGCTACCAATTTCGCATCAGCAATTTCTGTACGATAATGCTCGCTTAAACCATAAACAGCGATATCTTGCAATTCGGTTGCTTGGTGAGTTGCGCCATAATATTTCTCATATTCGGCAATGTCACGCAAGCGGAAATCCGCCGATAAATCAATGATACGCAAATGTTTTGGCAAATTAGCTATGATTTTTTGTGAAGCCGCATGAGGCAAACAACAAAATACTAACTCAATCTCATCATAATTAACCGCATCAATATGGGTAACTTGAGGCAAAATAGCGTATGCTAAATGCGGGAATATTTGCTCCATCGCAAGCCCTGCTTGGCTATATGCGGCGAGTGATTTTATCTCAATATTTGGGTGACATAATAATGAACGTATCAGTTCTGCACCAGTATAACCGCTCGCCCCTAAAATTGCCACTGCATGTTTTTTCATATCGCCTCCTCATAAAAACCGCTTTCACAAAAAAAGGAGGCTCAAAAGCCCCCTTTTCTCTAACAAATAGTTCCTAAAATTAAAACGCTAATTGTGTTCCAATCAAGAATACTTGTCCATTATTGTTTTGTCCACGAACGTGACCAGCAGCATCAAAGTTATAAACGCTATATTCTGCATAAGGAGTTAAACCTGGAGCAAGTTTATAGTCAACACTTGCAACAATGTTATCAAACTTATTATTAGCAGCTCTAGCCGTTCCTTTATATTCGCTCTTCAAATATGTTACAGATGAACCAAACGCACCGTAATCATATCCTGCACCAACTGTCCAATAGCTGCCATCGGCGTTATTGTTCAAGCTGTTGCTATCAGACCAATCAGCATATGATGCTGCTAGTTTGAAGCCCATATAACCAACCAATCCACCAACATTATATGCTGCTAAATCTTGGGTTGCGTTAGTTTCGCCTGAACCCATTTGACCAGTTGCAGCAGCTGCTACTGAGAAATCACCAAATTGGTTTTCATAGTTCAAACCAGCATCAAAAATGTTACCAGATTGTCCAGCATTATTTTTGTTGCGACTTACGATTTGTCCACGATCTGTTTGATCTGGCTGATAGCCAACGCCAACTTGGAATCCTTGGTAACGTGGAGAATAATAAGTGATTTTGTTTGCGTTTGATTGGCTTTCATCATTCAATGAAGTCAAAGAACCGTGCTCAGTTGGCAAACCTGGAGTTGTGATAAAAGATTGTCCTGTTGGGTTAGCAAAGAACACCCATGAGCCATCAATACCACCGCTTGCAGCAGCCAAAGTTGAGGCATCAACACGCATAGTTGATGATGCACCTTGATTTGAACCTAGTTCAAAGCGTCCCCACATTCCGTCCAAATAAACGTAAGTGCGAGCTGCATTTAGACCTTGATTATTAACGTCACCGCTAACATCAGCTTCCATATCAACAACAGCACCATATCCTAGATCTCTGTTATCCATTTTACCGTCAACACGGAATGACAACTCCGTATCATTACGGAACCCTTGTGTACGTTGACCTTTATCTAAATCGTCACTAGTTCCGCCAGCTTCAAAGTTAGCAAATCCACCAATAGTTACTTTCGGAGTTTGTGCATTAGCTGCACTTGCGAACATAGCAGCAGCAGCCACTAGCCCAGTTGTTCCGAGTAATAGTTTTTTCATGATTTTCATCCTATTTCTACATTACCTTAATTGTTAAACATATGAGTCACGCAATCAAATGCGCTTCCTTAAAAATATTTATAAGCTATCAACTGATAAGTTACAAACAATAACACTGTTTTTTGCCATTCTTTTTCACTCAAAACATAAAACTGTTGCTCTCAAACAACAGTTTTGCATTTTCATCACCTCAACAACTCAATCAACAGGCAAAAACGCACATCAAAAAAGCCAAATAAAAAGCCATTTCCCAATCAAAGAAAATGGCTTAAATATACATATTTTATGAGTTTTTGCGCCGTAAAAAAGCGGGTATATCATATTGATTGCCCTCTTCATGCTCACGATAATCATCAAAAACTTCTGGCACTGGTTCATAATTTTGTTGCGAAGATTCAATATTTCGCCCCACTGCCATGCTTTCATTGCGTGCATGCGCCGCATTATTTAACGACCTACCAACATCAGCAATTTTGCTTAATATTCTAAATGCGCCACCATTTTCTGATGCACCAGCATTTTCATTATCCACGCCAACTTCACCATATGATTGGTTGGGTGATTGCTCCGAGCTAACTTTATCACGATTTGCAAGAAAATTGCTGGCGGGGAAATTATTGCTAGCCTCTTTGCGAGGTGAACTGTTACGAACTTCATCGTGCGAGGGCGCAGCATAACCCACACTGCTTTTTTGTTGAGCCGCTAAATTGCGATTAACATCTGATGGATTAGCGAATGACGGCTTGGCGAGGTTAGCGGAAATCCTTGGCTCTGAACGAAATGCGCTAGAACTAGCACTAGAACTTGACGCACTAGAAGCGGCAGCGTTGGAAGGCGATGCAGCGGAATTGCTCAGACCAGGAGCAGCAGAAGTTGGAAAATTAGACGCACCAGAGCCAGCATTTGCTTGGGCATTATTATCACCCGCAAAATTACCTACACCTAAGTTATTATTGCCCGAACCATTAGAAGCAGAAGCACTAGGTTTGCGCCCCACATAATAAGCTGAGGTTGGGCGGAAATTGGATTGTTGCGCAGGTGAAGGCTTGCTCAAAGGGCGAGAGGCAGGCTCTTGCCGTGCCATATTATTATCACCCATATCCGCAGCGTCAATACCCGTTGCCACTACAGAAACCCTGATTGTGCCTTGCATTGACTCGCTAAAAGTTGAACCAAAAATGATATTTGCATCACCATCAATTTCTTCACGAATGCGATTTGCAGCCTCATCAACTTCATATAACGTCATATCCATTCCGCCAGTGATGTTGATTAAAGCAGCGCGCGCGCCCTTCAATGAAACATCATCAAGTAGCGGGTTGGAGATTGCCGCTTCTGCCGCTTCAATCGCCCGTTTTTCGCCAGATGCCTCACCAGTTCCCATCATCGCCTTGCCCATTTCTTGCATCACCGTGCGAATATCAGCAAAATCCAAGTTCACCAACCCTGGCTTAACCATCAAATCAGTAACGCCACGAACGCCCGAATGCAAAACTTCATCAGCTAGCCTGAAAGCATCAGCGAATGTAGTTTTTTCATTAGCAATCCTGAAAAGATTTTGGTTAGGAATAACGATTAACGTATCAACATATTTTTGCAACTCCAATAATCCAGCTTCCGCCGTTTTCATACGCTTTCCGCCCTCAAACTGAAATGGCTTTGTCACCACCCCAACCGTCAACATTCCTTGCTCTCGTGCCATGCGTGCCACCACGGGTGCTGCTCCAGTGCCAGTGCCACCGCCCATTCCAGCGGTGATGAACACCATATGGCTGCCTGCGATGCAATTCATAATCTCTTCCGCCGCCTCCTCGGCTGCCATTTGCCCAATCTCTGGGGTTGCACCAGCACCCAGCCCTTGAGTAAGATTGCGCCCAAGCTGAATAACTCGCTCAGTCAATGCACCTTCCAACGCCTGCGCATCAGTATTTGCTACCACAAATTGCACTCCTTCAAGTGCAGCTGAAATCATATTATTAACGGCATTTCCACCCGCTCCACCAACTCCAACAACGGTGATGTTTGGACGCAAAGTTCTGTCTTGAGTTGGCAAGTGAAGGTTGAGAGTCATGATGCTGGTTGCTCCTTGTGGTTTATATTTTAGTTTCATAATTTGCGCTGTGGATTTGCGCCGCAACTATTATTTTTATTTTGTTGAGTAATTTATTTTGTTAAGTAACTAGTTATTTTCATAATCATATATTTTCACAATCATAACCATTATTTTCTCATGTTGCAATGCACATTACATAATTATAATAAATATTATGTAATTTTAATGGATATTTAATTCAAGTGGAAGTTTGATTTAAGTGGAAGTTTGATTTGGATAGCTATTTATTTTGAGTTAATGGTTTAGGTGGGTGGTTTAGGTGAGTAATTTTAGCAAAAACGATTATATTAATTTTTATGAACCAAACACAAACCATATTTTCAATATTTTTGCAAAGTATTTTTATATTAAAACGTAATGAGTATATAAGTTTTATTTTACGTTATAGTGCTTCCTAATTTGAATTGCCAATTTGATTGGCTTTTGCAAATTAGGGTAAAAGCACTATACAATTAAAAAGTAATTACCACTAAAATGCTACCCTAAATTGGATATCAGCCTGCACTGGTATGACAAGGCGATTATTTTATGTTAATCGCAACTCTGCAATCACAAACCTATAATCCCAAAAATTGCTTAACGGCTGGAACAACCACCGTCAACACAATCAAGACCTGCGTCCACATTATAACCGCCATTTGTGTGCGAATAGGAGCAAGTTCTTTTTGCATTCTATTTTCAAGACTACTTATTTTATTATCAACATTTTTCTCCATCAACTCCATTTGATGTTTTAATTCCTGAAAATCTACACGCAACGCCTGAAAATCGCCTTTCATTTCTGATTTGAACTGAGTAACCTCGGCAGTTGTTGCATAATGTTGCATTGTTGCACGCAAGCCTTCTGCCGCAATTTCGGTTTGCAACTCCGCTTGTTCACGGGTGAAGCCTGCACTCTCCAACCGCTTAACATGCTTTAGTGTATCAAATTGCGCCACATCAAGTTTTGAGTTATCAAACGGTGATTTATCAGCGGGAAATGTATCAAATGTTGAAGCAGTCATATAAATAATATATCATAATGAACTTCGGATTGCAACTTTTATAGAATACTCAAGACAAAAGCGAAATATTTTCATCTCTTGCCTGATTTTTTTATTTGTTGCATGAGCGTGTAAAATATTGTTATCAGTGATGAGATTTTTTGCATCACAATAAATTACGACCATCACGATACCATCACTGTATATATAGGTAACATAATATGAATAACAAAATCATCATCGGCAAACAAGAATGGTGCTGCCTGCCCGAGCTAGGATTGCAAGCGATTAAAGCCCGCGTTGATTCTGGTGCAAAAACTTCTGCACTCCATGCTTTCAATATTCGCACTCATGAAAATGATGGGGAGCAGATTGTCACATTTGATATTCACCCAATGCAAAATAACCGAAAAGTAGTGCAAAGCTGCCAAGCCATTGTGATTGATCGCCGTGAAGTGCGCAGTTCCAACGGAGATTGTGAAAAACGCTATGTCATTAAAACACCGCTAACATTGGCGAATGAAACATGGGAGATTGAAGTCACTCTCACCAATCGTGATGCTATGGGTTACCGTATGTTGTTGGGGCGTGAAGCGATGACCAGCCGTATTTTGATTGACCCTGATTCCTCCATGTGTTTGGGTGATGTAGCATTGGGTGATGTTGAGAATCTGTATGCTAAACCAAGCCTCGCTAATAAATCATTGAACATTATTTTGCTCGCTAGCAACCCAAAGCTTTATTCCAACAAACGCTTGATTGAAGCGGGAGAAGATAGAGGACATAATATCCGCTTTGTCAATATTCAGCATTGCTATATGAACATAAGCAGCTTGCGCCCTGAAATCCATTATCGTGGGGGGGAGGTGCTAACTGATATTGATGCAATAATTCCACGCATTAAGCCGTCTGTAACATTTTACGGTTGCGCATTAACTCGCCAATTTGCCTCAACTGGAACTTTTTGCTTGAATGATGCTGCCTCAATCAGCCGCTCTCGTGATAAATTATGCTCACTCCAATTACTCTCCAAGCGAGGGATACCCATGCCAATCACGGGATTTGCTCATTCACCGATGGAAACCTCCGAGATTATTCGTATGGTTGGGGGTGCGCCATTAGTGATTAAATTGTTGGAAGGCACGCAAGGCAAGGGCGTAGTGCTAGCGGAAACAACTAAAGCAGCGGAGAGTGTTATTAACGCATTCAAAAGCCTAGATGCAAATATTTTAGTGCAAGAGTTTGTCAAGGAAGCGGAAGGCAAGGATATTCGTTGCTTTGTGATTGATGGTAAAGTTGTTGGCGCAATTCAACGCACAGCAGCAGCGGGAGAGTTCCGAGCTAATTTGCATTTAGGCGGCACAGCAAGCACAGTTCGCATCACACCAGAGGAACGCAAAATTGCCCTTCAGGCAGCAAAAGCCATGGGGTTGCAAGTATCTGGGGTGGATATTATTCGCTCAAAACATGGTCCCCGAGTGTTGGAAATTAATTCCTCCCCAGGGTTAGAAGGGATTGAACAAATCACGGGCAAAGATATTGCAGGAATGATGATTGAATCCATTGAAAAACAAGTTATCTCAAATGAAAATGCTGAACTTGTCGCACAAATTGAGGCGTAATTACCCATATTGCCTATACATAAAATAAATCGTGGTAGCGGTTGCAACACATATCACCAAACGGCGTATCACTTCTTGCGACACTCTCATTGAACATTTCGCCCCAGCATAACTGCCAATAATCGCCGCAAATGTCATTGGCATAACCCGTTCCCAACTAATCAACAAATCATGATTAACTGATGCAAATATAAAAGTGAAAAACGCCGCCGAGTTAATAACCACCACCAGCATTGCCTTGAGTGCGTTCATTTCGTGAATATCTTCCATTCCCAAAATATAAAGCACCGCCAAAGTTAATATTCCAATTCCTGCACCGAAAAACCCACCATAAAAAGCGGTTATTGCAAACAGCAACACCGCAACCCACGAACGCACAGCTTTGAAGCGATGATGTTTCTGCCCTAGAACATGCACTTTAGCTGCAATTTTTTTACCAAACACAAAAATCACGGTTGCAATTAATAATAACCACGGCACCATGTTAGAAAAATCATGCTCATTTATATGTAGCAAAGTGCGTGCGCCCGCCAACCCACCAATCAAGCCAATTACTGACATTTTGGGCAGATAATGCAAATTGCCCCGCAACTTCTCACGAAATGCAATAATGCTAGTGATGGAGGCAGGCCATAGCACAATAGTGCAGGTTGCATTAGCGGAAATTGGCGCAACTCCAGCGAGAATTAACACGGGAAAAGTGAAAAAAGACCCACCACCAGCAACCGCATTTAACGCACCCGCAAAAAATGAAGTGATGATTAACAATAAATCTACATAATCCATTAATATTCCATAACAGAATATTGGGTTATAGTAAAATTAATTCATATTTTCGTTTCAGCGTGATGACCACACCAGCAGAGGCTGCTATCAATATTAATATGATAAACTATGCACATATTATATATTGCAATTGATATAATCATGTAATATGAAACAATTCATGCAAGGATATATCAGCACGGCACAATCAACCCCGTTTATTTATGGCGCATATGGATTGTGTTTTTTAGCACTAATATGGTTGTTAATTGCCACATTATTTGCGCATAATAAAGCGAGAAAAACCCTTAAACATTTGCGAAAAAACCTTGCATTATCAAGTTAAATTAATGTATTTATTGTATGAATTATTATAAAAATTGGGAAGTAGCAATATATTATGAATAAATATAATATGAGTAAGTTTTTGTTAAGCATCATCTTTTTGTTAAATATTGTCATTTTATGCGCATTTGTGACTATCGCAACCACGAAGACCGCTAACGCACAAACATTAAACTTCACGGCGGGGCAATGGCGAGTATTCACTCTAAATGCCGAAGCAAAACAAGGCAAAACTTGCTATATCGCCTCAATTCCAACCAATTCATCAGGCACATTCAAAAAACGAGGCGAACCATTCGCCATGGTGACCCATCGTGGCGGTGGTGACGAGTTTAGTATATCATCTGGCTACCCGTATAAGCAAGCAGTTGATGTATCACTAAATATTGATGGCAAAGTAACCGCATTATTCGCTGAAAATGATAGAGCATGGGCGAAAGATTCCGCAACTGACAAAGCATTAATCTCCGCCATGATGAATGGAACAATCATGAGTGCGAAAGGATTTTCACGGCTTGGCAGTGATTCAAACGATGCTTATTCACTTAGTGGCTTCACCAGTGCTTACCGCAAAATGAAAGAATTGTGTAAGTAAATCGCAGATTATAATCTAAGCGAATTACAACCAAAAATCACTCCATCTCATAAATCACTCCATTAAATTATCACGCCTTAAACGCAAACCTTCCACCTTGCGCAGGCTATCCAGATAAGCATTGGCACTTGCAACCAGCGTGTCAACATCAGCACCATGTCCGTTGATGATGGTGTCGCCAACTCGCAACCGCACTGTCACCTCCGCTTGCGCATCAGTCCCCGCCGTCACCGCTTGCACTTGATAGAGCTGCAATTCCGCCGTTGCTGCCTCTGGCACAAGTGCTTGTATCGCCTTAAATATTGCATCAACAGGCCCATTACCATCTTGGATAATATGCTTGATTTTGCCCGCAATATTCAACTCCAGCACCACTTGCTGCACTCCCGTTGTTCCACATTGCACCTGCATTGAAACCAGCGATAATTGCGATTGCGCAACCCCGCCTTCATCATATCCATCTTTACCAAGTAACGCTAACAAATCCTCATCATATATTTCTTTTTTCTTATCCGCCAAAGTTTTGAACCGAGCGAACGCATCTTCCACCGCATTGTCACCAAGCGTTATGCCTAATTCTGCGAGCTTATTCTTAAATGCCGCCCGCCCCGAATGCTTGCCCATCACTAAGTTTGAATGCGTCAAACCAACTGATTCAGGCGTCATAATCTCATAAGTTCCAGCATGTTTCAACATACCATCTTGATGAATACCCGACTCATGTGCAAATGCGTTTGCTCCCACAATCGCCTTGTTCACCTGCACCGCTTGCCCCGTTACAGATTGCACCAGCCGTGATGCCCGCATGATATGCTCAGTTATAATCCCGCACTCTAAACCATAATGGTCTTTGCGGGTTTTGAGTGCCATCACCACTTCTTCCAGTGAAGTATTCCCTGCCCGCTCACCAATTCCGTTAATAGTGAGTTCCGCCTGACGTGCGCCCGCTTGCAATGCGGCAAGTGTGTTCGCCGTTGCCAGCCCCAAATCATTTTGCCCATGGAATGAAAATATCGCTTTATCCGCATTTGGCGTGTTGCTCATCACATATTTGAACATATGCGCAATACCCTCGGGCGTGCCATAGCCAACTGTGTCTGGTAAATTAATGGTGGTTGCGCCCGCATTAATTGCCACCTCCACCGCTTGACATAAAAAGCCTAAATCAGAGCGGGTTGCGTCCATTGCTGACCATTCAACATCATCAGTATGATTACGAGCCAACCCCACCATATCCTTGATTATCTCCAACACTTCGGGTTTTTCCAAGCGAAATTGATATTTCAAATGAATATCGCTGGTTGAAATGAATGTATGAATCCGTGATCGCCGAGCGGGCTTCACCGCCTCCGCCGCCCGTTCAATATCCGCCACTTTCGCCCGTGCGAGCGAACATACCACCGCCCGTTTGCACATTTCAGCGATTGCTTTAACGGAGGCAAAATCGCCATCGCTAGCCATAGCGAAACCCGCTTCAATCACGTCAACCTGCATGGTATCCAACACCTCAGCCACCAAGAGTTTCTCCTCCCGTGTCATGGACATTCCCGGCGATTGCTCCCCATCACGGAGGGTTGTATCAAAGATGATTATATTATTGTTTTTCATGTAATCATCTCAGCTTTCTCAAAATCTTTGTTAAAAAAATCCACTAAATCTAATACTTCATCAAAATCTTCTTCAATATTTTTCTTTTCCCCGATTTCTTTAAGCCATTCTTTGGCGATTTTTTTAATTGCTGTTTTATGGCTACTATTAATCAAACCGCCTATACTATTCACCACTTCAAGTATGCAAGTATACTGTCCTTCGGCAATTTCCACTTTGTCATAAAATCTGTAAAAGTTCATTTCAGTGCCATCTTCATCGCATATTAAGTCAATAGTGTATTTTCCTTTTTTTGTAATGTTTTCATCATAAAAGTTATCATAATGACTGAATTTATCTTCATCTAAATTATTATCTTCACAATATTTTTGAAATTCTATAGAAGGATCAGTTTTGTGTTCTAAATCGTGTTCTAAATATTGGTAAATATTAACATTAATAATTCCACGCAATTCTTCCAGTTTTTTCAAATCAAAATCTAGCTTCAATTGTTTTTTAGCGGATTTAAGAATTGCGTATATAGCTAAATCATCTGAAGTTACTTCTGTGCTTATATTCCATATTTTTTCAAACCATTCCTTGCTTTGTTTGACTATTTTTTTATCATCTGAATAGATAGATAATTCATGCTGTTTTGATTTTTTGTAAAACCATAAACCGTTATCGGACGCATTAGCAGAACCTAATATTACTCCGTTATTTGTAAGATATAGTTTAGAATGTAATCTTGGGTTTGTTCTAACCTCAAAACCTTTCTTTAACATTTTCTCAATAGCTGAAATGTCGCAAGAACCAGAATCTAAATCACAAATAATCTTGGCATTTTTTAACTTATTAAGTTTTAGCTTACTAAAAGAACCTTTACCCCAATAAGCAACAGCAAAACAAGCATCATTAGCATTAAATAATAATGTTTTTATCTGTTCTAAAATATTCGTTTCACTCAATAATTGTAGCGACATATTTTCTCCATAAACCTAAATATTGCTCTCCATTTGGCTAGGAGGGCGGTTGAAAACGAGCCAATAAGCGAAGTTTGAAACGGGTGGGGTTGAATTTGTTGCTCTAACCCCGCCCCCTAACCCCCTCCCGCAAGGGGAGGGGGAACTTATACCCCCCACGGTTTGCCTTCGGTTTCACCTCGGCGCACCCGCTCCCCCGCAAGGGGGGAGCAAAAACCCCTAATTATTAGCTTTATCAACTAGTTTATTCTTCCCAATCCATGGCATCATAGCACGTAACTTGCCACCCACTTGTTCCACTTGGTGCTGTGCATGTAACGCCCTTGTTGCCTTAAATGATGGTTGCCCTGCTTTGTTCTCCAGCATCCAATCACGAGCAAAACGCCCTGTTTGAATATCCGTTAGCACCCGTTTCATCTCAGCCTTAGTTTCAGCTGTCACAATGCGAGGGCCTGTGACATAATCACCATATTCCGCTGTGTTTGAAACTGAATAACGCATATTCGCCAATCCACCTTCATATATCAAATCAACAATTAACTTCACCTCATGCAAGCACTCAAAATATGCCATCTCTGGTGCATATCCTGCTTCAACTAGTGTTTCAAATCCAGCTTGAATCAAATGCGCAACCCCGCCGCATAGCACTGCTTGTTCACCGAATAAATCCGTTTCGCATTCTTCACGGAAGGTTGTTTCAATCACCCCTGAACGCCCACCACCAACGGCTGAAGCATAAGATAGCGCAATATCTTTCGCTTTGCCTGAAGCATCTTGATGAACTGCCACCAAGCACGGCACACCACCACCTTTGACATATTCACCACGGACAGTATGGCCTGGACCTTTTGGTGCAATCATATATACGTCCAAATCTGCACGAGGCTCAATCAAACGAAAATGAATGTTAAAGCCATGCGCAAATGCGAGTGCTGCACCTTGTTTCATGTTGGCGTGTAAATCATTCGTATATAAATCTGCTTGCAATTCATCTGGCACCAGCACCATCACCACATCTGCCCATTTTGCTGCCTCAGATGGGGACATAACTTTTAAGCCCGCATCTTGCGCTTTTTTGGCAGTTGCTGAACCATCACGCAACGCCACCACCACATCAGTCACACCGCTATCACGCAAATTGAGGGCGTGAGCATGTCCTTGGCTACCATAACCAACTACTGCAACTTTTTTTGCTTTGATCAATCCTAAATCCGCATCTGCATCATAATATACTTTCATTTATTTTCCTCATTTATTGTTGTTGTTACTCCTCACCCCAGCCCTCTCCCGCGAGGGGAGAGGGAGCGAATGAGTTATTTTTTCAAGTTATGGCGCATTGCACTGTTTTTGATGCCATAAGTTGCATAAACCACTGCACCAATGGCCAAAAACACTCCAAATTGCATTTTTGTATCACTGTGCATAGTTGAAACCATTGTATAAATCAAGCCCCCACATGTTAATATTCCAGCGATAGGAATGAATGGCTTAAATGGAACATTATAAGGACGCTCCAAATGTGGCTCTTTATAATGCAACCATAGCACACTGAAACATACAATTGAAAATGCTGCCAAAGTTCCAAGTGAAACCAAATCACCGAGTTTTTCAATTGGTAGCAACCCCGCCCCGCATGAAACAGCAAACCCAACCACCAGAGTATTAATCCACGGCGTTTGTGTTTTAGGGTGGATTTTGTGGAAGAACTTCGGCAACAAGCCATCTTTGCTCATCGTATAAAATACCCGAGTTTGCCCAAATAACAGCACCAACATCACCGATGATAAACCTGCTATTGCACCAACTTTAATCAGCACCGAGAACCATTTCAAACCAATAGCATCAACGGCAACCGCCATAGGATCTGGCACGCTAAGCAAGCGATAATCAACCAAGCCTGTTAGCACCGCTGCCACAAACATATATAATATGGTGCAAACTATCAGCGAACCGATAATTCCAAATGGAATATCTTTTTTGGGATTTTTTGCCTCAGCGGCAGCGGTTGAAACTGCCTCAAACCCAACATATGCAAAAAATATGATGGAAGCCGCACGGAATACTCCACTCCAGCCATATTTTCCATCACCCTCATTGGCGGGCATAAACGGCACCCAATTATCCGCATTGACATAAAACGCACCCAAAGTAATAAATGCGATAATCACGAATAATTTGATTGCCACAATAACATTATTAACGTTAGCAGATTCTTTCATACCAACAATCAATAAGCATGTCACCGCCCATATTCCACAAACAGCGGGCGCATTGAATATTCCCGTCATGATTGCACCAGATGCGTTTAGCATTTCGCCTTTTTCAGTGAAGCCATAGCCTTGCGCTGCAAATATCGCTTGATTAGCGGGATTAACCACCTTTATTGCCTCACCAAAAGCGGTGGTGAACTCAGGCGGAATGACGATATCAAACCCCATTAAAAAACTGACCAAATAACCCGACCAACTGACTGCCACGGTGGAGGCCGCCAAACCATATTCCAACACGAGCAACCACCCCATTATCCACGCAAATACTTCACCAAGCGTTGCATAAGCATAAGTATATGCACTGCCAGAAACAGGTAAAACCGACGCTAATTCAGCGTAGCAAAGCCCTGCAAAAGCGCAAGCAAAGCCCGCAATTATGAATGAAATCATGATAGCAGGGCCTGCATGATTTGCTGCCGCCGCACCCGTAAGTGAGAAAATACCCGCACCGATAATACACCCAATCCCAAGGCTTAACAAGTTCCATTTGCCAAGTGTGCGCTTAAACTCATGGTTATCAGCCTCACTTTGGATCTGCGTAATAGATTTTTTCGCCATTAACTTTGTCTTTAAGCTAGTTGTTTTTAAGCTAGATTTTTTGAACGTGGGTTCATTCGCCATAAATATTGCCTTATATCGCAATCAAACAATTGCTTATTTAATTTGTAATTAATAAATTGTAATCAATATATAACCACAAAATCAATTTAGCAATTATAATTTTGCAAAACCACAAAACATAAGTTTTTTTATGTTGCGTTTATGTGTGATTTGAGTATTTGTATATCTTATGAAAAAAATTATTATTATATTATGTTGTTTGTTGCTTACTGGTTGTGGAGGAGATGCACCAGAATTAGAGGCGGAATATCCCCTTATTCCTAAGCGACAACGTGCATTGCGCCGTGGAACCGTGACTGGCAGTGGGCTTGCATTATATGGCAGACGCAAAGAAACAGAAAATGAAACAGGCGGATTATTCGGCGGGCTCGTTGGTGGCAGCAGCGGTGCAGTTGCAGCCAACCCACTTGGGGTAAATAGTTTTTTATGGCGCGCAACATTGGATACAGTATCATTCATGCCCCTCGCCTCAGCTGATCCATTCGGTGGCGTAGTTATAACTGATTGGTATGAAGACCCAAAAGTTTTAGGCGAACGATTTAAGTTAAATATTTTAATTATGGACAAACAATTAAGAGCTGATGGTATCAAGGTTAATTTATTCAAGCAATCACTTGATGCACAAGGAAATTGGCATGATAGCGCAACCAATGCAACCACTGCGAGAAGCATAGAAGATGCGATTTTAACCAAGGCAAGAGAGCTTAAAATCCACCATTCTCAGGGTTAAGCAAGGTTAGATACAGGTTTATTAGCGTAAGTGATGAATAATTCAGCAAAAACATCGCCAACTGCGGCGTTCTCAATATTCGTTGCAACTATGATAGCTAGTTTGTTAATGGTGAACCCAGTGCATTCAACTCCACTAGTTTATAATCGTGAGATATTAACCATCAATTCAACTGCCGAAGTGCCAAACCCCGCTTATCAAGGCGCCGTCGTATCAAATGAAGTTGCATCAAATGAAGCCACAATAGGCGAAAACGGCGCTAAATCATCAGGCGACAAATCACAACGCAAATCAACAAAAAATAAAACCGCAAAAATCCCCAAAACATTCACCCAAACAAGGGAACATGTGTTTTATATCACCGCAGAAAATGATGATGCCGCAAGCAAAAATTGGTTCATTAATTCCACCAATATCAAAGGCAATAAAGGGGTGATATATCTGCTTGATGAACCAGCATTGCCCACAATCAGCCACTCGCCTTCATCTGTGGCAAATGATATCTTGTTCATCGGCAGTTATGGCGCAATCAAAGCAATAGCCAAAAATATATCACCATCAGAGCTTGCCGAGCCAATCACCTTAGAAATCCCCGTCAAAGCTATATTATATATTGAAGCAGGAATGTCTGATAAATTAGGTATCAAACCGTTTGATATGGTCAGTTATTCCGCTTTCCCCAAACAACCAAACTTAGAGAAATAATCATGAAGTTTAGCTTGAGCAGCCTGCAACAATTTTTGGAAACAAACGCCACAGCCGAAGAAATTGCACAAAAATTAACCGCAATTGGGTTGGAAGTGGAGGAAGTTCAGCATATGTCAGCGGGGCTTGAGAGTTTCACGGTGGCGCATATTTTAAGCACCAAACCACACCCTGATGCGGATAAATTGCGTATTTGCGAAGTTGCAACCCATGATGGCACAAGGCAAATTGTTTGCGGCGCACCAAATGCACGGGCGGGAATCAAGGTTGCATTGGCAGATATTGGAGCGATTATTCCAGCCAATAAAATGGTGATTAAACCCGCCAAAATCAGAGGGATTGAGAGCCAAGGAATGTTATGTTCCGCAAGCGAATTAAGGCTTAATGGTGATAGCGAAGGAATTATTGAACTACCATCAGAGGCAGAAATTGGCGCAAAAATTATAGATATTTTGGGGTTAAATGATGTAATATTCATCATCGCCATCACGCCCAACCGTGGAGATTGCCTAGGGGTTTATGGCATCGCCCGTGACTTAGCTGCAAGCAAAATTGGCAAATTGAAGGATATCTCAATAAAAAATATAGTATCAAATCCGAAACAATCAATAGTTACACTTAATCAACCATCATTTATTAGCATCAACTCCAAACATTGCACTCATTTTGTAGCTTATAAAATCAATGGTGTAACAAATGCTCCTAGCCCAAAATGGTTGGCAACATCGCTTGAGTCACTCGGGCAGAAATCAATTTCAGCATTGGTTGATGTGACTAATTATTTCTCATTAATATTTGGGCGACCATTACATATTTATGATGCGGATAAATTGAGTGGTTCGTTGCAAGTGCGTGATACGCTGGAAAACGAACAATTTCAAGCATTAGGTGGCGGGGCAACTCATTCCTTGCCAGCAGGTGCATGTGTGATTGCCGATGATGCTGGTATGCAAGCTGTTGGTGGAATAATTGGTGGTGCGCATTCTGGTTGCACCTTATCCACCACAAATATAATCTTGGAATCCGCATGGTTTGACCCAATCCATATTGCGCATACAGGGAGATTAATGCAAATTGATTCCGATGCAAGATATCGCTTTGAGCGAGGGGTTGACCCAGAAAGCACCGCTCCACTCGCTGCATTGGCTGTGGAAATGTTGCTAGAATTATGCGGAGGCACTGTTACGGCGCATAATGTTGCGGGTGAGCCTAGAAAAATCAGCACAAGTTTTGCATTTGATGCGGATTATATTAACTCACGTCTTGGGTTGGATATTCCAGTTGCCACACAAATTGAATTGTTGGAGTCCCTAGGGTGCGAGTTCTCGCCCCATGAGAACACTATGTGCGAGTTATCGCCCCCTAAAGATATTGGGTGCGAGTTCTCCACCCACGAAAACACTATGTGCGAGTTCTCCACCCCTAAAGATATTAGTAACATACAAATCACCACCCCATCATGGCGCAGTGACATCACGGAAATATGCGATATCGCCGAGGAAGTCGCACGGCTATATGGCTATGATAATTTAAGCGCAATCCCCATGCCACATGTTGCAATTAATATTAACCCACCATTAAAACAAGATATTGCACGAGGTGCGATGCTGGAGCGTGGAATTGATGAAGTAGTGCATTTTGCCTTCACAAAGCACATATACGCACAAAACTTCAAACAAAATGATGCCAAATTAGTGCTGGTTCAAAACCCAATTAGCAGTGATTTAAGCACCATGCGCCCCCATTTATATGCGGGTTTGTTGCAAGCATTGGCAAGCAATATTGCCCGAGGAAACAATAATATATCATTTGGTGAAGTTGGTAATGTGTTTTTTGGCGTTCAACCGCACGAACAACCATTGCAAGCAGCGGGAATGCGCACAGGTGGTGCAGGGTTGCATTGGCGAGGCGAAAAACCATATGACATATTCACTGCCAAGGCAGATTTATTCAACATGCTTTCTTCGCTCGGGGTGAATGTTGAAACATTGCAATTAAGCCGTAATGTGCCTAGTTGGTATCACCCAGCGGCGGTGGGGCAAGTGGCACTTGGTGCAAAAAATATCCTTGGTTATTTTGGCGAACTGCACCCAGCAATTTTGCGAGTTTTTGGAATTGAGGCTAAAGTTTTCGCATTTGAATGTTGGTTAGATAATGTCCCTACGCAAAAAAACAAGCGCAAAGCCAATTATATTGCGTCGGAGTTTCAGGCAAGCAGACGTGATTTTGCCTTCGTTGCCGATGTTGCATTGCCAGCGGGCGAGTTGCACGCGGCAATCAAAAAAGCTGGTGGTGCATTGGTGAAATCAGTCGCATTATTTGATATATATCAAGGGGCTAACATGGAACAGGGCAAAAAATCATTAGCTTATGGCGTGACGTTGCAAGCAAATGATAGAACCATGCAGGAAGCTGATATATCTTCAGCTTATAATGCGATTATTGCAGCCGCAGAAAAAATGGGTGCAAAATTGAGGTAAAGGAATTGCCACTTTATTAAAGCGCAAGCTGAAACTAAGAACCTAGTATTAACAGTTTTTGAAAACCGCCGAAACATTTGTATTTTTGAGAACCGCAGCGCAGTGTATAGTGCTTTAGCTTTTTAATTTCACATCGCACGTAAAATTAAAAAGCTAATTTTGCACTATACCTCTTATAAATTATAGCACTACATAATTTTATA
>JAYUJH010000027.1:0-5433 GCA_043765375.1 Alphaproteobacteria bacterium | reverse complement strand
TAATTTTACGTGCAATGTGAAATTAAAAAGCTAAAGCACTATCACACTGCGCTGCGGTTCTCAAAAATACAAACGTTTCGGCGGTTTTCAAAAACTGTTAATACTAGGTTCTGATTTATTTTTTGTTTAATTGGTTTTCATTTCACCACGTTTCATGAAAAATATCAACCACGCACCCACAATAATCATTGGCAAACAAAGCACCTGCCCTGCACTGATAAACCCAAATAGCAACCCAATATGCGCATCAGGTTCACGCACATATTCTATGATGAAACGAGCTAACCCATAGCCAAACAATAATGTCCCACTAATGATACCCTGCTGAGATTGACGCAACATATTTCGCCGCACCGCAAGCCAAGTGAGAACCGCAAATAGCACAGCCCCTTCTAACAATGCTTCATAAAGCTGGCTTGGGTGACGAGCAAGCGCACCACCATGTGGAAAAACTATAGCAAGCGGAAAATCACTCACTCGCCCATATAATTCACCATTAATAAAATTAGCAATCCGCCCAAAAAACAAACCAATCGGCACAGCGCAACAAATCCTATCCATCAGTTGCACATAAGGGATTTTATATTTGCGAGCGAACAGATAAAACACAAAAATCACGCCGAGAGCACCGCCGTGAAAACTCATTCCACCTTGCCATATTTTAAGGGCGTCAAGTGGGTTATTTAGGTAATATGGAAGGTTATAAAATACCACATATCCTATGCGCCCCCCGAGCACCACACCCAAAACTCCCCATAACATCATATCATCAATGTGGGTTTTGCTTAAAATTGGTTGATTGCTGCGCTTATCTAGCCACGTGATATATTTCCACCCACCAATAATCCCAATCATATAAGCGAGGGCATACCACCGCACAACTAACCCAGCTATTGAAAAGGCGATTGGGTCAATATTAGGAAAAGCGAGAATTGAAAAAGCAATATTCATATATTGATGAATAACTCAATTATCACATAAATGAAACTATTTTTTTAAGGAATTAGGTTTAAGGAACTAGGTGGTGATTGGGATTTTATCATATCAGCCCCCGAAGGAAGGAGAAGCCAAAGTCTGGTATCCATTCGCATTAGTTATATATGTTACAATAGACTCCAGCCTGCGCTGGAGTAACGGGAGATATGATTTGTAACCGAGTAAAACCCGCTATGGTTCGTCATACCAGCGGAAGCTAGTATCCATGGCTTAAAAATCATATTTTATCATTAAGCCTCTGCCCTAAGCCTTTGTTTTAGGGCGAACACGGCTCAACCCACCATCAACTGCTAGCACCTGCCCTGTTATCCAATCATTCTCAGGCGAGAGGAAAAACGAGATTGCCCGAGCAATATCATCTGCTTTGCCAAGTCGCCCTAGAGCGTGCATATTCTCAGAGAACTTGCGTGAAGTTTCGTTTGAAGTGAGGGCAGCGGTCATCGGAGTTTCAGTTAAGCCGGGAGCAACCACGTTAAAACGCAAATTATTACCCGCATAAGTTGCAGCAGCGGACATGTTAAGCCCAATTATTCCAGCTTTTGCAGCAGCGATTGCTTCATGATTAGCGAGCCCTTCCATGGCAGCAGCGGAGGAAATTAGCACCACAGAACCACCGCCCGACATATGCTTGCCAGCGGAGCGAACGGTTGCAAACGCCGTTGTTAAAGATGCGTAAATCACTGATTGATATTGTTCTTTGCTCGTCATATGCGCAGCTTTCAACAATAATGACCCGCTACAATTTACCACGCCGTCAAGTTTTCCTCCAGCAATAACTGACGCTTGTTTGAACACTTCATCAACTGCATCAAAATCGGTTGCGTCAAGCGCAAAATCAGGGGTGATTTTGTCAGAGTTACGGGCGGTGGTGATTACTTTATGCCCTTGTTGTTTCAATAATTCACAAGTTGCTTGCCCAACTCCACTGCTTGCTGCTATCACCAAAAAAACTGCCATATAAAATATCCTGCATAATTAAAAAACACTTATATAGCATTTTCTAGCGTTGCATAATTAAATATTTTTCATTGGCTTTTTCATTGATTACGCCAAGGGATTTTTCATTGGCTTTTTCGGATATTTTCTCGGCGGATTTATTATCTTGCATATGCTGGATTTGCACATCATCAAGTTTAACGCTGCTAATTTGCGCAGTCGGTTTTCTAAAATCAAGCATAGTTTGGTATAAATTATTAGCATTAACACCCGCATGAATATCTGGAAGCAACTTGGTTAAATCAATAATTAATTCAGAAACTTGGTTCATATTTGGTGCAACATCACGCTCCACATTTGTGAAGTTAACATGTTGATTAGCCACTTGTTGTTGCATTTCTTGCGGGAGAATATTTGCACCAGTTAGGCTGGATAATTTTTCAATTAATGCGCTTTCAATGGTTGCTTGTTGTGGTTTGGGGTATAAATCACTGATGCGAGCGATGATATTCGCTGCTTTTTCATAATGATTTTGCTTTTCTGCCAATTCAGAGAAAATATTGCGAGTGAGTTCCGCTGATATGCGCTGCGTTTCAGCTGCAACTTCATCTGCAAACATTTTGCCATCTCTAACCTCTTCATGCACAATTCTGCCTGCAAGATATGTTGAAAGATTATGGACAAACTCTTTGAGTGGCGTTTCACTCATCAGTAACTCTGATTGTTCAATGAAATGAGCGCAGGCTTTCGCCGCCCCTTTGGTGTTAATTGCCGCCTCCCCGCCATATTCTGATTTACGAGCGAAAAACATGGTTAAGTCACCACTTAAATATGTTAATTCTGCTGCAATTTGCCCGTGATTGGGGCGTTTTTTTAGCAACGCTAATTTATCTTCATTAAGTTGCTTTATTATATCAGAGGATTGATTATTAGCATCATTTATTTTCAAATCAACTTCTGCAACTTGTGAATCAATATTTTTTATTTTGCTAAGCGATGATTTAATCCCAAATAAACTCGCTGCCGTGTTGATGGTTGAAGCATATTTATGAGGAGAATCTTTGACTTCCTCAATCATGCGAGCGAGAGGATTAGCCTTCCACTCAGTTTTATTTTCCGTATGTTCCTCATTAATTTGTAGCATTGCCCATGCGGTAATGGAAGTTGCGGAGCGAGCAATATCCCATATTCCGTCTTTGTCCCATATTTTTTTATTATTATCGTGCATAATACTAACTGCACCAGCGGTGGCAAGCAACACCTGCCCTCCAATTTGTACCATTGCCCCAAGTTTGATTGGGTCTTTGCGCACAAAACGAACTATATCATCAACTGGTTGAAAACCTTGTTTATCCTCAGGTGAAACCCATAATGATTGATCATTTAAGCTGTTACCATCTTTGATTGCTGCTGTGATGCGCTTTTGAATATCATCAATCTCATATTCACTGCCATCACGCGCAAATGCCATATATATCGCTGATTGTGCGAGTGCCATAACGCCAGAAGCATTCATTAATTTAGCTTCTAACGAATCCCCTTTGCCAGCATTAGAATAAAACACATCACCCAACAAATAAAGCGCACCAAGCAAACGAGCTGGTTCTGCGGTAATATATTTGGTTAAGTCTTCCACTTTATGCGCCACATCAACCACGGGGTTCGCCAATTTTTCAGCCACATGAATTGCACCCCCAACTGCACCAAGTTCGGAGAATGCTCCAACAACGCCAGTCCCCCGTCCAACATAATGTAAGCGCAAAGAATCCCGCCCAGCTAAATCTTTTTCAATGAATGAACTATATTTATTTGCGTTAAGTTGAGCTTTCAGTTCCTGCAATTTGGGTAAATCTGCCTGATTTTCAGCGTAAATACTCAACAAAAAATCATGTGCATTTTGTATAGATTCAATCATTTGCAACCGTTCTATCGGTGCATCTATGATGTTAATCGGTTCAAGCGGTAAGAATGATTTTGCAGCACCAGACATGGTTTTAGGCATCAAACTCCATAAATTAATTCATATTAGATTATGTTGTGATTTCTACTGTTGCTTGCTACAAATCGTATTTTCACTTGCGCATCAGCGAAATCACAACACAATCTATATATTATATATATTTTCATAAAACACAAATGACATAAATGTGAAGGTGTTTTGAAGGGCATTGGCGGCGTTGATAATTAAAGATATATATTATTTGGCATTGCTAACTAATTATATTTATTTTTTATAATTTTGATGTTATGATTATAGATAATTATATTTTATGGGTTTGAACTATGTCTATTTCGTGCAAAAAATGTGGAAGTTCTGAGCATCATTTATCTGGAAAAATAGGTGGTAAGCAGCGTTACAGATGCAAGTCATGCGGCGCAAATTATTTGGCTCAAGATGGTCGGCGACGTTATAGTGAGGAACAAAAAATTCAAGCATTATTATTGTTTCGCAAGGGCTTAAGCCTTCGCAGCATTTCAGAAATAATTGGCACTAATAACGTCACCGTGCTGAAATGGATAAGAGGTTTTGGCGCATCATTAAAGGCGCAAGTCATGGCTCAACCCATTGAAAAAACTGATGAATTAGACATTATAGAAATTGATGAACTATGGCACTACATTAAAAAAAACGGCAAAAATTATGGATATGGCTGGCTTATTCTCGCACCCAAAGACGCATCATCGCCATTGAAGTTGGTGGTCGTGGTATCAAGCCATTAAAACGGTTGTGGGCGAGAGTTAAAGAGGTGCAACCGCTTGCAGTTTGCACAGATTTATGGAGTGCATATCGCAAAATTATTCCACCTAACTTATTGATTCAAAGCAAAAAATATACTCATAATGTGGAGGCACAAAATAGTTCACTCAGAGATTTTATCAAGCGATTTAATCGTAAAACAAAAGCATATTCTAAAGCAAAAAATATGGCAGAATACTCAGTATAATTACATTTCTTTAGTAAAATAAATATAATTAGTTAGCAATGCCATATTTTTTTATCCATAAATATACTGAAAGCCTAAGCATTTTGATGGAATTGGCTATCTCCCTACGAGTGTCCATTTCTAAAATAGCAATATTGCAAGGCGTTGCTTGAAGTTTTTGGTAATTAATTGATGCGGGACGCCAAGTAACCTGCCGATTGAGCGAATGCCGCTGGAATTGAGATACATAGTAAGTGCAGTATTGCGAATATTATTGTTATATTTCAATCGCTTATCGCCAATAATCTGGTTAGTGCCACAATCTTTGCAGCGGTAAGGTTGCTGCCCACGAACAAAACCATTCTTAACAAAATGAACCCCACCACACGACTTGCACTTTTCCATATATACGCCCAAATATCATACCATACAGAATAATATTTACTAATTCAATCTATTGTTGACAATGCCATAAATAAGGCATTGACAATTAAAGATATATATTATTTATGGCGAAGTCTTTTTTTATCCATAGATATACGGAAAGCCTGAGCATTTTGATAGATTTGGAGTATCT
>JAYUJH010000026.1:0-21324 GCA_043765375.1 Alphaproteobacteria bacterium | reverse complement strand
GGCAATTCCCCGAGCAATTCATCTAGTAATTTAGAAAGAGGTTTGTTGAACATAAGGTTGCCTCAATGTTTTTGGTATCATCACAGGTTGCATTTGCCGTTGAGCTATCCCTCCCGCCTTGCTATCCCAAGTTTTTCTATTCCAAGTTTTGCTAGACGCCTGCAATATCATATTATCAATTTCATCAGGCGGAGTTTCATATTTTGGCACAATCCCAACTATCGGGGTGATTTCTCGCACAATTTTGTTGACAACAGGTGCAGCCACCCAACCAGCAGTTGCATAGCCATAAGTATCTTTCGTGGCTTTTGGCTCATCAAACATTACGAAAATAAAATATTCGGGGTTTGGCATTGGAAAAGCGGCAATCATTGAGGAGAGTTTTTTCTCATCATGATATTGACCATTCACAACTTTATCCGCCGTTCCTGTTTTTGCTCCCACTGCATAGCCTGCAACTTCCGCTTTGGAGGCAGTTCCATGCTGCACCACCGCCCGCATCAGACGATTAACCTGATTTGAGGTTTTTTCACTCATCAGCCTTGTTGCGGGCTTGTTTGCATCTTTGATAATCGTTAATTCACGCTGAACCCCGCCACCATGCACCGCAAGCATCGCCCGCACCAAATGTAATGGCGTAACAGAAAGCCCATGTCCAAAGGAAATTGTTGCGCTTTCTATCGGTTTCCATGTTGGGCGAGTGGTTGGGATTTTCTGCTCGGTTAGCTCAATCCCCACGCTCTCAAACATACCCATTTTTTGCAAAAACTCCCGTTGTGGCAATGCACCACCCGCTTTTTCCACCATTTTTGCCGTGCCAATATTGGAGGAATGAATTAATATCTCAGGCACATTTAACCAACGTTTTTTGGCATGAAAATCATGAATTACCCCACCTTGATAATGTAGCGGATTGGTTGCATCAAAACTGTCATTAATCGTCACCTCGCCACTTTCTAGTGCTAGAGCGAGTGAAATTGGTTTGAATACCGATCCAAGTTCATATTTCCCAACTGACATTTGATTAAACTTGGAAGAAGTTGCAAAATCCTGATGGCGGTTTGGGTCAAAATCAGGCAGGCTCACCATTGCCCTTGCCTCCCCCGATGGAATATGAAAAATTGTTCCAGCAGCAGCAATCGCCGAATGTTTCACCATGCCAGCTTCCACTGCTTGCAACAAAATATTTTGCAGGCGCACATCAAGCGATAAAGTGATTGGTTTGAGGCGATCAGTCCGTGACAAATCATCATTGAAATATTTTTCAACGCCAGCAATTCCTTTGCCGTCCACATCAGCGTATCCCACCACATGCGAGAATAATCTATCATGTGGATAAATACGGTTATAATCATCATGTAAATAAACTCCAGCAATCCCCGCCCATAATAATGTTTCTTGCTCGGTTGGGGTAAGATGACGCTTAAGCCATACAAACTTTGCAGGCGAATTGAGGCGTTTTAGCAATGTTGCATAATCCAGTGATGGCAATAATGTTGCAATTTTTTGCGCCACTAATGCTGGGTTAGAAATCTCCCTCGGGCGCACATAAAGCGAACGAGTTGGAACAGATGCAGCAAGCAAAACACCATTGCGATCCCGAATTGATTGGCGAGGCAATACCAATGCTGGAATGGAAGGTTGAAAGCGAGCCTCGCTCCATTCTGCCTTGCCCCCAATTACTCGCACGCCTTGCATCGTATCATCGCTAACATTTTCAATTTTGTCGCTAGCATCTTCCCACATTTGCGCAAAAGTTTTGTCGGCAGCAGTCACATCAAGCAACCGCAACGCAAGCAACACATAACCAACGATAAATGCACACATCACAATCATCAAGCGGTTTTTAACCTGCTCATTATTGCGCATTGCTTGCCCTTGCAACGTTATATGATGCGTTAATGTTGGGTTATATTGTTGCTGTTGCATATTGTTGCATCATTCCCGTATGATTATTTGATTAACATTTTGTGCTGATATATTTTTTGCAGTTATATCTTGCGTCACCATGTTTTTTGAAGATATATCATTATCCTGCGCTATCATCGCATTATTCTCGGCTGAAATGCGCCAGATTGCTTGCTCTTCCTCTAAAAAACGCACCTTATTAATATCTGAATTAATACCTGAATTAATTCCTGAGACTTTGCTGGCAATTTGTGCAGCATTTTGTGGATTGTTTTGCACTTCATTCACCTCAACGAGTAAAGGCAAGTGTTTTTGCGCCATCGCTTTGATGCGCTCAGGGCGGGTAAGCATTGCCCACTCAACTTCCAAAATGCTCAATCTTTGGCGTTCCCTCAGCAGCTCCGCCTCCATTTGCATTGTCACTTTATGCGCATCTTTCACACTATATTTCACATCATAAATCGCCAATGCAACAATTGCGAATAATAATAACCAAACAAAATAATTACGCATTTACTATTCTCCTTTAATATTTGTTGAATGTAATATCTGTTGAGTGTTCTGGCAGTGGTTGATTGGTGCGCACAGCGTGACGCAAAACTGCACTTCTCGCCCGCTTATTCACCCGCAATTCCTCCGCTGATGGCTTAATCGCTTTATGCCTTGGAAGTGCGAGATATTGCGCATTAGGCTTGGCGAATGTTGAAGGCGTATGGCGGGAACTAGGCTCTTCCGCCCCGCTCATTTTTTGCAAAAATTGCTTGATTATCCTATCCTCCAGCGAATGAAATGCAACCATCACTAGCTTTCCACCCTCTTTCAATAATGGAACAGATGCCGCCAATCCTTGCCGTAACTGCCCCAATTCATCGTTGGTAACAATACGCAATGCTTGAAAACTCTTGGTTGCTGGGTCAGATTTGTCACCACGGGGACGAATTACTCCATGAATAATATTACGCAATTGCATGGTGGTGGTGATCTTCTCCTCCGCCCTTGCTTTGATGATAGATGCAGCAATTTTGCGTGATGCTCTTTCTTCACCATATTCCCACAAAATGTTAGCAATTTCTGCCTCGGGCAGTTCATTCACCAAATCTGCAGCACTGCGCCCCTCAGACGACATTCGCATATCCAGCATTGCGTCATGACGAAATGAAAACCCACGATTTGCTTCATCAATTTGCATACTTGATACGCCAATATCTAGCACAATCCCATCAAACATTATGCCCTCACATAATTGCGCCATATCACCAAAGCAACCATATTTGAACTCAAATCTGTTTTGATATTTTTCTGCGAGTGCATCAACATATTGTCGCACATTTGGGTCACGGTCAATCGCTACAACTTTGCAATTTGCCGCTTGAAGTATGGCTTGCGAATATCCGCCTGCACCGAATGTGCAATCAAGATAAACCCCGTTTGCTGCTGGTGCAATCGCTTGCAACATTTCTTGCAACATAACTGGTTTATGGGCAATAATATCAGGATATGGAGGTTCTGCTTGTGCCATCACCCCTCGCGTTTAGCGTTAAGCTCGTTATTTTTAGCGTAAAACATGGGGCTTTTAGCATGAAGCATATTACGTTTTGCCAGTGCCAATTTACGGCTATTTTCTGCATGTAATGCAAACTTCTGAGGGTGCCATATCTCAAATGTTTTGCCCTTGCCCACAAATATTGCCTCTTCATCAATTCCAATGCCCTCCAGCATTTCTACAGGAATAACTATCCGCCCTTCGCCATCAAACGGCAATTGCACACTTCCGCCAAGGATTGTTGATGCAAATGCGTCATGTTCCTCTGAAAATGGGTCAAGCGCATCAATTCTCTCACTTATTGCCTCAATGCGGCTCATAGCGCAGCCTTCCAAACACTCATTAATGAATGATTGATATAACACTATTCCACCAAACTCCTCATTTGCAACAATTGCACGAAATTGTGAAGGAACGGATACCCGCCCTTTTTTATCAATTTTTTTAGCAAATGTGGAGAGAAATAACATGATTTTTTGATGTGCTAGATTAGATATTCAACCGCACAATAAAGCACTGCCCACACAAAAAGCGGAGGCAATCCAATCCGCAACATCAAATTATGTTTGGTTTTTGCGGGTGAAATTAGATGTTTTTTCGGTTGTTTAGTAGCAATTTCTGCTGCTAAAAAATCATTAATTGCGCTGGAACGACAAAATGTGAAAGCAGGAGGGGTGAAAGCGGGAGGGGTAAAAGCTGGCTGGGTAAGTGCGGTGGGGGTGGACATTGAGGTAATATTCCTTAGTTAATATTGTGAGGGCTTGAGATTTTTGGTTTTATTTGGGATAATGTGGGTATAGTTGGGATACTATGTGCAAAACTTGGGAAGGTCAAGCTAAAAATTGGGCAAAATAATTGCCACATCATGATGGTTTTATCAACCAACCATTTGATTATAATCAATATTTGTAAATAGTTATTGATGGATCTATGGAAATATTATCTGTGGATAAATCTGTGCAAATCTTTCAGGATTCGCTTTGCGTTGCCAAAAAAACACAGTTATATTTTTTATGAAATTAACTATATCTTTAGCAAATTAACGTTTTTCAACAAATCAACATGTGACGTAACATCATGCACCCGTAAATATGCTATTTTTTGTGTCGCTAAAAAACTTGATGCAAGTAATGTCAAAGCGTTGCGAGTTTGCATATCTTGAGCTCCCAGCATTTTTAACATCAGCAATTTGAACATGGATTTGCGCGAATGTCCCACCATCATATCGCAACCAATATCATGTTGCAATTGCGCACTCGCCAACATCAACCGCAAACTCCCCGCTGCACACTTGCCAAAACCCAAGCCCGCATCAATGATAATACGCTGCTTACTAATGCCAATATATTGCAAATATTCAACATTTCTCTTGAAAAAACTCGTCACTTCATCAATTAAATTATCGTCATTTGGCAATATTATTTTTGGGTTAGCAGGCACGCCAAGCGAGTGCATCAGCACATATTTTGCATCAGATTGCGCCACAATTTTTAGCAAATCTTCATTCGCTGCCCCGCTTACATCATTTACCCACGCAATACCATGATCCAAACCAAACTCCGCTGTTTGTGCATTGCGAGTATCCAAGCTAACCGTCGCACCATAGCGTTGCGCCATCGCCATAATTTCCGCAAGCACTGGTTTCAAGCGAGCAATTTCTGTGGTGGGTGTAACTATTTCAGCATTCGGGCGGGTGGATTCTGCCCCCACATCAAGCATATCTGCGCCCGCTTCTAGCATTATTTCCGCTTGTTTGATTGCGTCACATGGAGTGAATGCCTCGCCTCCATCAGAAAATGAATCGGGGGTAATGTTCAATATTCCAACAATTTGCGTGCATGATTTGGGAGCGCATAATGTGCCATTTAATGCAGAGTTTAACGTAGAGTTTAATGTGGAGTTTAATATAGATTTATTATTCAACTCTGCACCCCCCATGATTGCTGTATCGCCCATTCTGCCGCATATATTTCATCTTGTAGTTGCAACATATTTTCAAGCGCACTCAGCCCATTTGCAAGCATTGCATCTGCCCATAAACTGCATAATGGTTGCAACACAAATGCCCGCTCATGCGCTCTTGAGTGCGGAATATCCAACGTTGCGCTTTGCCAATGCAAGCCTTCAATGGCGATGATATCAATATCAATTTCCCGAGGTGACCACCGCCCTCGTTCCACCCGCCCTATATCCGTTTCAATGATTTTTATCGCTTGCAATAGCAACTCAGGGTTGCTTAAATATGGCTCACTAACTCCCATCACAATCACTTGATTGAGATAAGCCATATCCCATTCTTTTGGTGCTAATTCAGGCAATAATGCTGGCGTTTCCATGATGTGGGATTTGAGTAATGTTAGCGCATTCAAACCCTGCAAACCTTGCAAATTGAGGATTGCTTGCTGCAAAAAATGCTCCCTCTTTCCTATGTTGCTGCCTAAACCAATCGCTATTTTTGGCTGATTTGTCATGTGCAAAGCCACCTTATTTTAGGATATTTGATGCGTTCTACAGATTGCTGGCAGTTCACTTCAACCCTTGCTTAATGTTAGTTAATATATATGAAGTTCCATCAAGCACCCCATCAATTGGAACGTAACATTTATGCAAGCGCAAAACATAGCGCACATCATCAATTCCTGCTTGCGATTTTGCCGTTTGCAAAAACGATTTCATCGCATTTTCTAGCTGCGTTGCGAGATATTCTATTAGTGAAAACTCCCGCCCTTCAATCACCCCCTTCAGCACATTGGAGAGTGAATGGTAGCATATAAACCCCTTACCATCTTCGGTGCAAGCTATTGGCGGGTTACTGAAATAAAGCTCAATATCTAGTTTGATTTGCTGCTTTTCAATTCTTTCCTCTGCTCCAAAGCCCAAATTAACCATCAATGATAGCGAATTAATCGTAAGGGAGGCGGGATAATTCATTTATGCCACTTGTTTCACAGATTTAGCACGCTCAATCGCTTCAATAATCAGGTCGCAAGCGGTTTTTTTATCCTTAAATCCTTGAACTTTCACCCATTTTCCCTTTTCCAAATCTTTATAATGCTCAAAGAAATGCTTGATTTGCGCAATTAATATCTCAGGCAAATCACTATATTCATGCACTAAATCATAATATGGATAAGTTTTTGAGGTTGGAACGGCAAGGATTTTCTCGTCCATTCCGCCATCATCTTCCATCATCAGCACCCCAATTGGTCGCACTGAAATCACCGCTCCCGCCATTATCGGCGCAGTTGATATCACCAACACATCGGCAGGGTCACCATCGCCTGAAAGTGTGTGTGGAATAAAGCCATAATTGCACGGATAATACATATTAGTATGGATAAATCTATCCACGAATAACGCCCCTGAATCCTTATCCAGCTCATATTTAATTGGGTGCGCACCCATTGGAACTTCAATAATGACATTAACCTGCTCGGGTGGGTTCTTGCCAATTTCAATTTTATCAATATTCATGTTATATTCCCTAAATCTGCGCTATCGCCCTAATATTTGCAACTATTTAACATCATTCGCATATTTCGTCAATAGTTGCTTTAATTCTTGTTGCTTAATCGCTCCCGCTTTTTCAAAATCTGGCTTACCATCTTTGATTATCATTAAATGTGGCACGGCGATTTGTTTGAAAACTCTGCTTTGTTGCGCATCATCTTCAAATATTCCACCCGTGAAATCAAAGCCGAAATCCCTCATTTCATTGCCAATGTCAGCGTAATATTTACGCTTATTATCAACAATATAACTCTCCACATATATCGGTTCATTTTTAGCCAAAAATGCTTCCGCATCTTCTGGTTCAACATCAACGCTGATAATAGCGAGATTTAGCTTGCTTGGATTATGTTTCGCATAATCATTCATTGCCTCAAACATACCCTTGCAATTTGGGCACCATGAAGCATAAACCATAATAATAACTGGTTTTTGCTTAGATTTATCAACCAGTTGTGCAAATGTTGCAACTCGCATTGAACTCATGAAATTATATTTTTCAAGCGTATCGTTCGCAAAAAATAATTCCGCTCGCGCAAATTCTTGAGTTGCTTGCGCTTGCAATTCAGTTGGCTTGGGCGTGAGATACCACCCTGCAATCCACCCCAGACCAATCAACACCAACGCAACATTGAGAATATGGTTGGTAATTCGCCAAAAACGATGCTTTTTCACTGGTTGTTTTTTGCCCGCATCATCTTGATTGCCTTCGCTGTTATGCTTGCTCGCTTTTTGCTGTTTCACTAGCCCCTCATTGCCATAATGTTGCTAGTTTTAGTTTCTGATATAGTGGCGAGATAATTATCCAAAAACCCTTTCATTTTGGCGATTTCACTGCTAACTCGCCCTATATTCTCACGATTAATTACATCAGTTGCGGAGGTCAGAAAAGCGAACACTTGAGCGTCTTCTTTGCGTTCAACCAATGGAGTGAAATAATCCCGCAGGTAAGCTAACTGTTTGGCTTCTCCCATGAAACTATAAGCCACGCAAAGTCGCAGCAATGCTTGAGTTTCCTCGGAGTTGAGTGCATCAGTTGCCATTGCCCTGTTGCCTAATATATCTTCTAAATTAATGGCTAGATTATACCAATCTTTAATATCCCAATAAATATCTGATTTGATGAACTTTGCTTCACGGGAATAATCATCACGCAACAGATTTACTGCCCGTTGCCATTCACCAATTTTGCCATAACTAATTGCAGCAAGGTGATTGCGCTTGCGGTTCAAACCATCTGCATTTGCGCCATATCCCGTTAGTTCCAGCACTTGCAATGCTTGCTCTGGTTGCCTGTTAAGCAGATATATTTGTGCAAGTTTTGCCCCAACTTTGCTACGCTCCGCTTTATCCAAACGATATGTTACCTGATATTCCAGCAATTTTGCCGCTTTATCTAGCAAATCAACACCTGCTAACCTATCCGCCAATTGCTGCACCATTTTGTCACCTGCAACCCCGATTGGCGTTAAATCACGGAACTCATAATAAAGCGAAAGTGCGGCGAGGGGAGTCATGGAATCAGCCAACCCATCATTGAAAAATGCCACAAATGTTTTAGCCATGCGCCCCGCAACTTCCAGCGCAATATCGCTACTTGGAAAATAAGTAATAATATCACGCCACGCCCGCAAACCTTCCAATGGTTGATCGTTATTCACATAAAGCTCACCAAGCAAGTTCAGCAAGTTTAACTCAAAATCATCACCACGCCATAATAACTGCACAGGCTCAAGCGTTGCGATTAATTGCTGGCGATCAATCTCACCTGCTTTATAGCGATTAGTTGCTAGCGTGAAAATTGCTCTCGCCCGAGTAAAATTATCCGTCACATCATCTGCTAGTGGCTGCAATAATTTCTCAGCCTCTTTCAAATCACCAGCTTCCGCCAATATCCGCCCTTGAACATAAGCCGTATAATTTTTTAATGGCTCCGCTAGTTTATCCGTATAAAGCTGTTGCAAAATATCTTGCGCTAAACCATCTTTTTTGCGTGCCATCGCATTATCTATAGCAAGCATCGCTAATTTACGTCTTACTGCGGGTGGATATGAGTTGATATAGCGTTTATTATATTCAAAATAGGCGAAATTACGTTTCAATCCCGCTGCCTTCCCTATTATATTTCCGCTATTATTTCCAACATAATCTCCTGTGGCAATCCCCAATGCTCGTTGCCATAATTTAGCTTCATCTTCATCAGCAATGGTTGCATCAGCAAATAAACGCTCCGCATCTGCCATGCGCCCCAACATGAAATTAGCAACGCCCGAGAGTGCCGCAAGTTGATAATCCGCATAAAAATCTGGGTTGGTGCGGTTGATTAAATCCAACAATCCCAACGCCTCCATATGCAACCCTTCCGCCATATAAAGCTGCAATAATGCAAGGCGCAATGCGGGCAATTTGCGTTCATCAGATGAACTGATTTTACCGAGTAAATCTAACTCTTTCAACGCAAAATCAGCATCGTCAGCGGCTCGCCATTTTTCATATGGCAGGAAGTTATTTCCAAATGATTCAGCGGAGGTTAGCTCCTCAATTGGCAGTGATTTCATGGCGGTGCTAATGCTTAATCCTCCAATTTTAGTGATGCGGATTCCTTGACGTAAACGCATAACTCGCAAATCATCTTCATTTGCCACAAAAGCAACGCCTTGCCCCGTTCGCAACATCGTTAAATCAGTGGTGATGCGCTCAGGAAAAACTCCGCTGCTACTAGCATAAGATGGTAAAACCGTTATTTTCTCCCCCGATACAGGGTGTTCAAACGTGATTTCCTGCGCCAATTGCAACGCATTCACAAATATATGCGGTTTGATTGGCTGGGTGGAAACCAACTCAGGCAATAGGATATTTTCAGGCAATTGCGGGCGACGCATCGCTTGAACTCGCCATTCATAACCTTTTTCTGTTTGTGTTGCTTTGGTATATAACCCCGTGCCTAACTGCCCTTTGAGGCGCAAAATTGTTGCATTTTTATGATAAATCTGTTCAATTTCGCTAATGAAACTTGGCAATATGCTAGCCAAATTATCAACATCAATAGTTTCGGCAATAGTTTCGGCAATCGTTCCAGCATCAGAGAACACCATAAATAAATCACCGCCATATTGAAAGCTGGAGGCGGCGACACGCTTATGAAATGGAAAGAAAAAATCTACACTAATTGGCGTTTTTTTAACCGCCACAACCATTTTACCTTGGCTTAATTTATCCGCTAGCGCATATATTTTAGCTTGTGTGTTTGGTGCGACAGCGTCTTTTGTGTTGGCTAACGCTTTGTTTGCTTCTTTTGAATTATCCTTCAACAAAGAACCCCCTTTTTGCTCAGCTATTGGGGGTTTGGTTGTTAAAATAGGATTAATTGGTGGCGTAATATTTTTATTAGGGCGCAACTTGGTTGGGTCAGTGGTGAGGATTGATTTATCCGTCGTAACTTCCCCTTTTTGTGCATCAATAATCGTTTTATCATCAGGTCTTGAGGTTTTTTTAGCAGATTTACCATCACCATTAAGCAATAAATCCACCCCATTCGCCTTACCATCACTAAATGCTTGCACCACATAAGCCGCATTCATGGTGAGGATAATTTGGCGTGAATTAGGTTGGCTCGCGTTAACAATATAAGGAGTTAAACTGCTAAGCAACTGATTAACATTAATTTTTTCGTCCTTATCAAACTGAATGGAAAGCTGATTGCCAACAATAGAGGGGATAATCGCCACGTTATTTTGCCAATTAAACAAAATGCGCGCCCGTTCATCTTGCACTTGCGTCAACACATTAACCGCCAAAGCGTTGCCCGCAAAGGAGCTATGCGCAATTATAGCAATCGCTGCAACCATATTTGCATATTTAGTAGCTTTAATTGTTGGGCGAACGGCTTTTCGCATTATTATTATCACCTTGATATATTGCTTACACATTATGATGCGCAACAAATGCTTATATTACAAGCATCTAACTGGTGTTTTTGATTTTATCATACATATGCGTTCAAATTATATGCGTAAATGTGGCAAAAAAACTACAATCTAGCCTTTATTATTCCGAAGGTGTATTTTCCGAAGGTTTATGCTCCGAAGGTTTATTCTCTGAAGATTTATGCTCCGAAGATTTATGCCAAGGGTGGCAACAACAAATGCGCTTCAACGCCAACCACCCGCCTTTAATTGCACCATGTTGCACAATCATTTGCTTGGCATAAACGGAGCATGTTGGTTGAAAACGGCAGCTTGCATATGGCTTAAATGGTGAAATGCAAATCTGATATATCGTTACAATTATAAATAACATCTGTTTCATTGCAAAAACATATAACATAATCCGTGAAATTATCATATATATTATATCATGAAAATATTAGTCACGGGAGCAAATGGTTTTATCGGCACGCATTTATGCGCCATACTCAAGCAGCATGGGCATGAATTGCTGGAATGTGCGCGCAACCCAACTAAGCCACATCACATCAAAACAGGTGATATAATTGATTATGCAAATTGGGCGGAGTTAATGCAAGGTGTGGATTGCATCATTCACTTGGCAGCAATGGTGCATCATACAAATATTGATAATAATGATGCAACTATTGAGCAAGCATTTGAACGGGCGAATGTGGTTGCCACGCAAAAATTATTGCAAGCGGCTAAGGTGGCGGGCGTTGCACATTTTGTGTTTTTCTCAACCATCGCAGTGATGGGTTATGATATGGGCTATGATTGCGATGCGCCCCTTCCAGCTACTCATCACGCTCCCTATTCACCTTATTCACGCAGCAAATTGGCAGCGGAGATTTTGGTGCAGCAAAGCGGGTTGCCTCATAGCATAATTCGCATTCCATTGACTTATGGTTTGGGAGTGCGGGCGAACTTTCAAACATTGATAAAAGCGGTGAAAAAAGGGTTGCCACTGCCATTTGCGTTGGTGAAAAATGCACGCAGCTTGCTTTATGTCGGTAATTTAGCAAGTGGGGTAGTGCGTTTGTTGGAGATGGAAAATAAACCTGAAATGTTGTTACTCTGTGATGCGCACGCACCATCAACCCCTGAATTGATAAGGGAGATTGCAAAAGCCCTGAATCAAAGGGCTTTTAATGAATATAATTTCAATGAAAATATTTTGAGTGCAAATAGCTCAATCAAAATTAAGCCTCGTTTAATTCCCGTTCCACTTATTTTGCTTAAAATTGGAGCGGTGGCTATGCGCAAACCAATGTTATATCATCAATTATGCAGTTCGCTAGTGATGGATTGCACCATTACTTATAAAGAATTAAATTGGCAACCACCATTTTCATTGCAACAAGGGCTTGCACTAACTGTTGAGTGATTTTTGTGGTTGTCATACCAGCACCCGAAGGGAGGCGAAGCCAAAGGCTGGTATCCATAATATTTTTATTCTCCATTTATGTATTTTATGAACGATTATAACTTAATGCAACACTATAAAACCACAAACACTCAAGGATAAATCAAACCACTGCTCCACTCGCCTGCATCATTAATCACAAAAACTTCACGATGATGCCAGCGATGATCCTGCTGTTGCCAAAACTCAATTCTGTTCGGCTTAACTCGCCAACCCACCCAATGAGGGGGGCGGGGAACGTCAATTCCTTCATATTTAGCGGTGATTTCCGCAATACGTTGCTCAAACTCCGCTCGGTTCGCCATAGGTGATGATTGCAGACTCGCCCATGCACCAATTTGTTTTTCTCGTGTGCGTGAGGCAAAATAAGCATCTGAAGTTGCAGCATCAACTTGCTCCGCCACGCCAATAATTCTCACCTGTTTGTCTAACGCCGCCCAATAAAAACATAGTGCAGCATGTTGATTTTGCTCTAGTTCTCTACCTTTTTGGCTGGTTGTGTTGCTATAAAACACAAAACCCTGTTCGTCATAATCCTTAAGCAACACAATGCGCAATGATGGCTGGTTATTCGCACATGTGGCTAAGCTCATCGCCGTTGGCTCGGTAATTTGTGGGTGCGTTTTCGCCTGTTCAAACCAAGATGTGAATATGGCAAATGGATTTATCATTTGATTATCCTATGAAGTAACTAATTGTTCTATTGTTAATCAATCATGAATGGCGGAAGAGGTGAGATTCGAACTCACGGAGAAGTTGCCCCCTCGCCGGTTTTCAAGACCGGTGCCTTAAACCGCTCGGCCACTCTTCCTTGAACTTAATAATACAACACATAAAAATATTTTGCACAAATGTAAAGTAAAATCGTGGCGATGGGTGAAAGTTTTTCATAATGTGATTATTTTTGCATTTTTTAATTGTGACAAAATAAATTATCTATATGGTATAATATGAAAATAATAATCTTATAAAATAATCTTATAAATTGGTAGTTAATGTACACCTTAGTTGTTGAATCCCCCGCTAAAGCCAAAACAATTAATAAATATTTGGGTAATAATTTCAAGGTGTTAGCCTCGTTTGGTCATGTGAGGGACTTGCCTTCCAAAGATGGTTCAGTGCGCCCCGATGAAGATTTCTCCATGGATTATCAAGTTGATATTGCCTCAAAGAAACATTTGAATGCAATCGCAGATGCGCTAAAAGATTCCACCATATTATACATGGCAACAGATCCAGACCGTGAAGGTGAAGCGATTTCATGGCATGTGGTGGAGGCATTGCGTGAAGCAAAGAAACTCAAGAAAAATGTGGAAGTTAAGCGAGTAACTTTCACCGAAATCACCAAAAAAGCTGTGTTACATGCGGTGGCAAATCCACGTGAAATTGATATGGATTTGGTGAATGCGCAGCAAGCAAGGCGCGCTCTTGATTATCTGGTGGGGTTTTCAATCTCTCCAATATTATGGCGCAAATTGCCGGGGGCAAAATCAGCGGGCAGGGTGCAATCAGTTGCATTGCGTTTAATATGCGAGCGTGACGCAGAAATTGAGCGATTTATTTCACAGGAATATTGGGATATAACCACCGAGTTGCTGGCAAATAGCGGTGAAACATTAGTCGCCCGCCTCACCAACTGGCATAATGAAAAATTAGAGAAATTATCCATCAATAATCAATCCACAGCCGAAGAAATTGCAGCGGGTTTGAAGGGAAAAACTGTAAGCGTTGATGAGGTGAAGCCCAAGCAAATGCGGCGCAATCCTTACCCGCCATTCACAACTTCCACTTTGCAGATGGACGCAAGCAGGCGTTTGGGTTTCAGTGCCAAGCAAACCATGATGGTGGCGCAAAAGCTCTATGAAGGCATCAATATTGGTGGTGAATCTATTGGCTTAATCACCTACATGCGAACCGACGGAGTTCAAGTTTCACAAGATGCAATCACTGAAGCGAGGGCGTTCATTCAGGGGGATTTTGGTGAGAAATATTTGCCCAAATCGCCCCGTATGTATAGCTCCAAAGCAAAAAATGCACAAGAAGCACATGAAGCGGTTCGCCCCACCTCCATCAAGCGCACGCCATATTCAATTAAATCCGCATTAAGCGATGAGCAATATAAACTCTATGAATTAATATGGAAGCGCATGGTGGCGAGCCAAATGGAATCCGCCATTTATGACCAAATGAGCATCAATTTTGCTGAAAAAACCAACCCCGCAATGTTGCGAGCAACTGGATCAGTATTGCGTTTTGATGGATTTTTGAAATTATATCGCCAAGCTATGGACGATGACCAATCAGATGAAGCTGAAAGTCAAGCATTGCCATCACTCAAAGAAGGCGAAATGCTGGCAATTAGCAAAATCACCCCTGCCCAACATTTCACCGAAGCACCACCCCGTTTCACTGAGGCATCACTAGTTAAGCGTTTGGAGGAATTGGGTATTGGCAGACCATCAACTTACGCCGCAATCATCAGCGTATTGCAGGAACGTGGCTATGTTAAACTGGATAAAAAACGCTTTATCGCTGAGATGCGGGGGCGTTTAGTTAGCACATTTTTGGAAGGATATTTTACTAAATATGTTGAATATGATTTCACGGCGCAACTAGAAAATCAGCTTGATGAAGTTTCAGATGGCAAAAGGGATTGGAAGGAAGTGTTAAAAGAGTTTTGGCAACCATTTATTGCGCTAGTTAATGAAACAAAAGAACTCGCTCCAAGGGAGATTTTGGAACGAATTGATGAACTGCTTTCCAGTTTCATTTATGGCAAGGCGTTGGTTAGCGATGCTGATAGAGAATGTCCAACTTGTCATGTGGGTAAATTGCATCTGAAAACGGGCAAGTTTGGCGCATTTTTAGGTTGTGATAAATATCCAGATTGCAATTATACCAAACCGCTTGATGTGGGTGGCGATGGCAACGATGTTTCTCACGGCGATGTTGAGTTTCCAAGATTGCTGGGAATGCACCCCGAGATGAATGTTGAAATCAACATGAAAAAAGGGCCTTATGGCGTTTATGTGGAAATGCAAGAAAATGACGTAACAAAAGACGCAACAAAAGAGGGGGGTAAAGTTAAGCGCGGGAGCTTGCCAAAAGGGCGAGAAGCTGCAAGTTTCACATTGGAAGAAGCGGTGAAATTGCTTGCATTGCCCCGCTTGGTTGGTAATCACCCCGAGAATGATAAGCCAATTAAAGCAGGGCTTGGCAGGTTTGGTGCATATTTGCAATATGATGGTAAATATGTTTCACTCAAAGATGATGACGTGCTAACAATTGGCATGAACAGGGCAGTTGCCGTGATTGCGGAGGCTGCCAACAAAGTGGGCAAAGCATCGTCACCACCGCTGCGAATCATAGGAAACCACCCCAGAGATGATGTTGAGCTTGGCATTTATGAAGGTAAATATGGTGCATATGTCAAATATCACAAAATCAACGCCTCATTACCCAAAAATGCTGATGTTGCAAGTTTTACGCTTGAAGAAGCCGTTGCTCTGATCGCGAGCAAAGAAGGAAGCGGTGGTGCAGTGAAGAAAAAACCAGCCACAAAGAAGACTGCAACTAAAGCGGGTGGAGCAAAAACCACGGCAAGCAAGACTGGAGCAAAAAAACCCGCCGCAAAGAAAGTAGTAGCAAAGAAAGTAGTAGCAAAGAAAATAGTAGCTAAAACAACAGAAACGATAGCAAAAAAACCCGTAACTGCAAAAAAATCACCCACCAGCAAAAAAGAGGCGTGACATAATGGTTTTTATTTGCTAGACATATTTTGCAAATTGTTTGACGTGAAACTTTTGTAAATTACTCTTTTATATGCAAAACGCATATAGCAACATTTTTGCGCATTAAATGCTTATAGTGACATTTTTGCGCATGAAATGCTTATGCGGAAAACATATATCTGCAAAATGTTTTGTGTCAAAGCCATTATGGCGGAGTAGCTCAGGGGTTAGAGCAGCGGAATCATAATCCGCGTGTCGGGGGTTCAATTCCCTCCTCCGCTACCATATAAATCAATAGGTTAGCAATATTTTGAAATGTGATAATATTTTTGAGCAACCAATAAGCAACCAAAATTTTTCAAAAACAAAATGAATTATATAATATTGAACGACTTTACAAAAGATTACGAAGAAATAACCAATAGGTTGAATAGTGTTATTAAGAATAAGATAGGCAAGGCAGCTGAACATTTTGCATCTCTTAAAGATAATTATGTCAAAATCTTCAATCAGCTCATTGATGCTATCCACAATAGCTCAGATGATATTGACGTATTAATTGCTGCATTTGATAGAGAAAATGCAGAACTAAAAGCATTATTATCCCGTATTGAAAAATATGATGCCCCAATGAAAAAACTGATACATAATCAGAAAATACGTGATGATAACATTGGAAGTGTTATATCTTTTCTTCAGCAGGAATTAAAACTACCTCTTAAAACGTCGGAAGATATAAATACTTTATCGGAGGCAATTAGCACTGCAATGCACGAATATGAAAAACAGCTGAATATTATTTCATTTACCAAAATAAAGAAAATATTGGCAAGGCTCAATAATAGTTTGATAAAAACGCATGAGCTTATTGAAGAAGTAATTAGAGATGATACTATTTTAAGCGCATTATCCTATGATATAAGCCATTCTAGCAATGTTATGACATTCAAAGATGATTGCAACACGCTGCAAAAGATGGTTGAAGAGTTGAAATGCGTATCAACGAATGAAGATTGGAAGAAATATCATAGTCCAAAAATGTGGACTGGTTTGCTTGATGATGATGTTATTGAAATGTCTATGGAAGAATTGATTAATCAAAATAATGATATATTGACAAGTGATATACAGATAAAAATATTATCTATCAGTAAAAACGACTTCTCAAAACAGCCACATTTTTTAACAATGCTTATTTTTCTTAAAGAAGGATGGAATGCTGTTTTCCCTAAAGAAATTATAGCTAGCTTTCCTAGAGTGCCACATAAAGCTGTATTCCAATATGCATCCGAAGAAGAAGTGAATATACAATTTAATGGTCCGTGCAGTCACTTTCTTTATTTTGTGTATGTTGTGGAATTTTGCCTGAAAGGTAAGCCATATGTTGATGATTATTACAATAAGGTTCATAGGGCATTAAACATTTTAGATAAAAAAGGCTTATTTTGTCTCAATTAGAAATAATTAAAATAGATTTATAGTGTTGATTTCAAATACTATTTGTATGTCAATGCAAACAGAACAGAATTTTCACTAATACCGTTTACGATGACTAACTCGGTTTATTCTTGCATAAATTAATTAGTTCCATAGAGAGCCAATTAATTCATTTACAAGGAAAAAACATGACTTTAAGTAATCATAATAATCAACTTAACTATCTAAGTCCCATTGATGCAGCGCATTATATTGGGTTTAGCGCATCTAGCTTAGCTAAAAAACGTATGGACGGCACTGGACCTACATATGTTAAACTTGGCAAACGCAAAGTTGTTTATCAAAAAACTGCGCTTGATGAATGGCTTGCGAGAAAAGTTCATAATAATACTGGAGAATATTGATGCAGGATCATTATTTTAGCAAAGGAAAAGTGGCATACCGCCGACCAAAGCATAGCCATTTTTATAAAAATCATTTCGCAATCAAATATAATATAGGTAATTACTATGCAAAATAACATCAAAAATAACGATAAACTCCACAATAATCATTGTAAAAAGAGGTTAAAATACGATACGCATCGCATGCAGAGAAATACTTGTAAGACAGTAGGGCAATGGGCGGAGCGTCTGAACTTGAATAATTCCACTATTCGCGGTTGGCTTAAAAGAGGTGAACTGAAAGCTATTGATAACAAAAACCCTCCTTTAATTCATGCGGGTGATATTAGAGCTTGTCTTATACGCAAAAATGAAAATCGTAAAATAATTGTAGAGTCTGGTGAAATATTTTGTTTTACCTGCGCAGCAAGCAGAGTTGCTTTAAGAGATTCTGTGAATATGGGATATAATAAGCAAAATCGCCCTGTTATACGAGCAACATGTAGTATATGTAGTGGCAAATTATTTCGCATCTCTAATGAGAATAATATATATGAAAAAATGGAGGAAATAAAAAATAGCTCCCACCGAGTACGACAATTATCTTGTGCAACTAATCACCACAAGTCCAATCATTATCATGAAGAGGATTTTGTGGTGCAATATAATGCTGTTAGCGAACGTATTAAGTTCAAATATTTTGATTATCTTAAAGAGGCAAAGGGTTTCTCTGACAAATCATTAAAGACTATTGAAGCAAGTATTCTGCGTTGTGAGCGATTATTAAATTTTCCTAACTTAATTGATTTTGATAAAGAAATGGCAAAAAAATTAAAGAAGAAAATCAAAGCACAAGAATTATCACTTGATACTGCCTGCGCATCACTTCATAATTTCAAAAATTTCATGCAATGGCTAAAGGAACAAACAGGTTATAAAGCAAAATTAAATTATTGCGATATAGAATATTTAACTATAACCAGAAATGATAAAAACAGCCTTGGCTATAAAAGATTTGTCCGTTATCCTTCAATTAATCAGGTTATAGAATCTGTAATTAATATGCCAATCAACACCCAAAAGCAGAAGCGTGATCAGGCAATTATTACATTAATTGCATTAACGGGTGTGCGTGATGGAGTGATTCCGCATTTACGCCTTAAGCATCTTGACATGCGAGAGAAATTTTTGATTATTGAACCTAAAGAAGTGCCTGTAAAATGTGGTAATTATCATGTGGCTAATTTTTTAGTGCAAGATAAACGGCTCCTTGACATTATACAAGATTATACCACAACACTAATATCAAAATATAGTTTCTGCAATAATGACCCACTTTTTCCTAAAATAGCTCATCACAGAGAAAATGATGCATTTGCAACTGGAAATTATTCTCTGGAATTCATGAGAGATTCGCAAATAGTTGTGCGAGTTTGTAAAGATGCCCTTAAGCATTTGCCAAATAGTGAATTATATAGCCCTCATACTATACGCCATACATTGATTAGCCTTGGCAAAGAAGTAACTCAAAATCCAAAAGAATTAAAAGCGTGGAGTCAAAGTATAGGTCATAGCAATACTACCCACATGATGGATACTTATGGTCAAATAGATCCCATTTCACAAGTTGATATCATAAACAATATCCGAAGTAGATATGTTCCACCGCAAGATTGTGTAATGTAAATAATATTACATTTTTCAGAACATTATTAGTTACGTGACATATATTGATAGATATGTCACGTAACTATTTCTTTTGCGATTTCACAAAGACTATTGTTTTTGCAAAAGCTAGAGGTAAGTCAGGCTAAGTCAGGCAACATATGAGCATTACGCTTTGTTATTCCAGTGCGTCGCATTCCATTTTTTTCGCTTGTATTTTGTGCTATCTTTCTCTATTTTCATGTTCATGATAGTCGTATGGCTATCTGGGGTGTCGTAACCTCTTAACAATATACGGTAAGTATGACCGTTATTCATGCTCCTCGGCTTTATGGTCGGGGAGCCACTATCGCATGTTCAGAGCTTTTGCTTAAAGGATAGTGGGGATCTTTTATATTGTAGGTTTTACGAACTCCCCGATCACCAGCCAATTCAGGTTGGTGATTTTTGTTATTATTTTCAAAACAAAGGGGACTTTATGAAAACAACTATTTTTACAGCAATAATTGCAACATCTTTAATCATTAGCACAGCATCGCAAGCGGAATATGTCAGTGGCTATACCCGCAGAGATGGAACTTACGTTCAGCCACATCAACGCACTGCACCCAACAACACTCGCATAGATAATTACAGCACAATTGGTAACAGCAATCCATATACTGGCAATGCTGGAACAGTTGATCCATATAAGCCACAAAACTCTTATGATAATGGATACTCAACTAAACATATCAATAACGGGTATTAATTATGAAAAAAATTATATGCGCAATGAGTGCAATATGCTTGCTTTCTGCTTGTGGTGGCAGAACTGCTAATCCAGTTATGGCAACGCAATATGGTGATGGAAATAAAAACTGCAAAGCATTGGAGTATGATATTTCTAGCACCGAACAGGAAATGAACCGTATTGTGGGAGCAACAGATAAAACAGGGCAGAATGTGGCGCTGGGAGTTGCTGGTGCATTTTTGCTCGTTCCATGGTTTTTCATGGATTTCAAAAATGCAGAGGCTACAGAATATCAAGCATTACGGCAAAGATATGGCAATTTAACCTCACTTGCTATGGATAAAGGCTGTGATGTTAGAGCCAAGCAATATCCTGAGATGAGGCAACAACCTGCATCACAAACTCCAACCCAAAGAGGAGGGATTCAGCGTTAATCAACTATATCTACAACTCAAGCCACTCCACCGCCCTAAATACTATAACTCACAAATCAGCAAAATATCATCATGTGAGTTAAAATTAGGGCGAGTGGCGTGGCGTTATGTTGTTTTGATTGGCAGCGATAATACGATTAACACATGGGCCGGGAATGATAGGCTTGACGGTGGAGAAGGAAATGACATTATTTATGGTGGTGGTGGAACTGATTTGCTCTATGGTGGTTCGGGAGCGGACACGTTCCTGCTTTCAAACCGCACTTTCATTCAAGACGGAACAGCTGAAGACCGCACCTTTTGGGCTGGATTGCCTGTTACAGGCGGTGTGCAGCAATGGTGGCAGGAGGGAGATTTTGCTTATTATGCGGGGGTTGCTCCGTTGCTTGCTGGTGGTGGGATTATATCAACATTATTTGGCTCAGCCTTAAGCCTAATCAACATGCCAATGACGCAGGCTTTGCGCTATGGTATGACAATATCAGGGCAGCTATTAATCCAACAAGGTGGTGGCAGAGCTGGGGTTGCCATCGTGCAGGATTATGATTATGAGGAAGGAACAGCGGGAATAACTGTATTTAGGGAATTGATAGCCAAAGGTGGCAAT
>JAYUJH010000025.1:0-2101 GCA_043765375.1 Alphaproteobacteria bacterium | reverse complement strand
AACTTAGTGGTTCATTATGAAACTTTCCGAGGCGGTTGGAACTTCTAACTATCATCATTATCCCCTTTCATCATGAAAATTGCTAGAAACATAGAAACCGCAATCAATCCACATGTATAATATGCTTTGGGTGCATCAAAATATCGCTCCACAATCCATAAATAATTAAAATGCAAAGTAATATCCCACAAAACTACCCAGCCAATATAGTTAAATAATATTTTTAACAATTTATTTTGGGGGTATATGATAGGGTATAAAGTCCGCATTTTATTACATAACCAATTGAAAATAAAGCATTTTTTATTGTTTAAGTGGTGCGCCCTACAGGAATCGAACCTGTAACCTACTGCTTAGAAGGCAGTTGCTCTATCCTGTTGAGCTAAGGACGCATTGTAATATTTATATCTTATAAAACGCAAATATCAAAAAAGCAACTAATTATATGATTGTAATTTGTAAAAATATTGTGTAATTATTTTATTCGTAAACAAATTATATATATGTATGTATATTGCCAAATTATAGTCAAGAGGTTTAAGTCGCACCCGCAAAGCAATGCTTGCATTGTTTGCAATAGTAAAAGCTAGCAATGCTTGCATTGTTTGCAAATATTTTGGTTGCGTGCGCCTATCTCTGCTTTTTGTTAGCAACTATACACATCATGGAATCGTGGCCGAGCGGCTGAAGGCGCACGCTTGGAAAGCGTGTTTAGAGGCAACTCTAACGTGGGTTCGAATCCCACCGATTCCGCCATATTACTATAGAAAATATAACAAATAAATATTTTTATCTTTTTTGACTTGCCATTAAATAGGTTTATCAACTCCACCTCACCACATATTTTTGAAATAAGGTCGGCAAGAGTTTGAATTATATGTTAAATTGTAGGTTGCCGTTGAGGCAGGTAGTGCTGAGTTAAAATTATTACAATTTGGACTATTGTCTTCTCTGCTAACCAATGCTCCTAGACCAGGCAATCCATCATCAATTTTTTTGTCAATATTCCACAATTCTGTTGGAAGTATAGGATTGTTATTAGGAATACCGTATAAGTTTAGACTATGACCATAATCTCCTTCAAACCAAGTACCATTACCTTGTCCTATGCTGCCCACATGTTCATTGCGCCAAAACGCACTTTTTATTTTACTTGTCATTTCTTGGTTAATAGTCCCCGATACTCCGCTATATTGCCCTTCAATTAAACCAGCATTGCTCAGATGCTGCCAAAATAAAAGATTTTCCCAATTTATTGCTGACCACCCTCCTATTGTTCCATTGCCGTTGCCATTGCAAGTTTCTGCGCCAGTTCCTCCTGTTGAATTGGGGCAAAGAGCACCGCCAGTCATAGCTCCCCAGAAGTCGGTCGCATTGGTGATGTCACCAGGCAAACCTTGATATTTATCTTGAAACAGATTCACGGCGGTTTGAATACGATCTTTATCAGATGTAATTGAACGCAACTCCGCTGCCCTAATCATATCACGTTCGACTAACACACCACTCACCAACATTCCGATAATCACTAAAACGATAGAAAGTTCAACGAGAGAAAATCCACCGTGGGCTTTATTGCAACTTAAAGTTGAATTAAGTTTGCGGGGGGGGGGGGGTGAAAATGTCATACATTGAAAAGCCTATTGATAAATAACAATATATATATTACACTAAACATCATGAAAAAATAGTTAACATAGAGTTCAATTCACAGCAAAATATTACTAAAAAAAATCCATTGTATTAATTTGATAATTGCTATAAATAGTAGTGCGAGTAAAAATATAGTTTTGTTATAGTTTAACAAACCATAATCTAGTTATTATATCTGCATTCGGCCTCACTCTTAAGTGTTGACTGTGGAAATATTAGAGACTATAAAGTGATTATAAGGAGTGGTGGCCGAGTGGCCGAAGGCGGCGGTTTGCTAAACCGTTATACGGGTCAAACCCGTATCGGAGGTTCGAATCCTCTCCACTCCGCCATTATCAAATTAAATCATTGGCATTGCTACTTATAGATAGACATGTTATGAATTCTTTAAGTAACGGAGGATTTTGGTATGTTACATTGCCCCAAGTGCGGAAACGAAGAGAGCGTA
>JAYUJH010000024.1:0-24459 GCA_043765375.1 Alphaproteobacteria bacterium | reverse complement strand
GAAATGCACGAAAAGATTCAACACCGTCTCAAAGGATATGCCAAAGCTCCCGCAAGGAAAGACATCACTGCCGACTTTGACTTCGCAAGCTCCGCCGCACGATTGGGTTTTCCACAAGCAGTAGCAATTGTGACAATTTTTCATATAAACAAATGTAGCATTAGTTTACAATATCAATATTATATAATCTATTATATATGAGCATTGAAATAGTTTTTTCCTGATTATCATAAATAAACACATGACATCATCAATAATTTATCCAATCCAATATCTACGAGCATTTGCTGCTATATGGGTTATGCTATTTCATTATAGTGCTTCACAACAATCAACCAGCATACTGCAACAATTTTTTCAATATGGATATGTTGGCGTTGATATTTTTTTCTTAATTAGTGGATTTATTATATGCAAAACCGCCGCAACAACAAAACATAGCCCGTATATGTTTTTATTACGGCGTTACATCAGGATATTTTTTGGCTTTTGGGCAATATTAATAACTTTTTTAACGCTTAATTATTTCTGCAATCCTCAGCCAAAATATTATAATTATTATCGCTCTTTTTTGCTTTTACCGCAACCATTTGCAGATAATCCCATAACTGTTATTTGGAGCTTAAAAAGCGAGCTTGCTTTTTATAGTTTTGTTTTTATTATATTACTCATTCCAAATAAAAAACGTATAATCATCATTAGCATCAGTATGTTTTTATTGATTTCCATGTTAATTTGCCATGCAGCTTTGGGAATATTTGAAACCATTGAAAAATATTATAGCATTTTTCTTTATAATCCACCTTTTCATTGGCATGTTACGCCATATTTATTAGAGTTTGTAGCAGGTTGTGCTATTTATCATTATAAACCTAATATAACTTATCCATTAATATATGCTGCTATATTATTGTTTGTTGCGATTACCTTTGAACGATATTTTCTTCCTAAAGACTATATCATAACATTGCACGCATCTTTTTATAGAGTGATTTTATTCCTACCTTTTTCTGCATTATTATTAATAGCAACATTAAAATATCATCATCAGCCTAAATGGTTTATTGCACGAGCTTTTGCAAAAATTGGAGATGCTAGTTTTTCGCTTTATTTGTGGCACCTTCCATTGCTTGTAATCGCCCAAAATTGGTATCCTAATATACTAATCATAGATAATAATATCAGTTTGTCGCTAGCGTTGATTGGTTGTTTCGCTATTATATTTTCTATATTATGGTATGACCATGTAGAAAAGCCAATATATAAATATGCTACATTGTTATTGGATAAATACAAAAATGGTGGAGCATAGCGGATTCGAACCGCTGACTTCTTGCATGCCATGCAAGCACTCTACCAACTGAGCTAATGCCCCAATATTTCAATAATATATAATAATACACAAATCATAGCAAGCAAATTAATGTTATTTTTTTATTGACAATTGAAGGAAATATATTTAATTGTTGCGTTTGAAACAAATAACTTTTTGATAAAATAAATATGAAAACTTTTTCAGCAAAACCAAAAGATATAACTAATAACTGGTGGATAATTGATGCGCAAGACGCAGTGCTTGGTCGTTTAGCATCGCAAGTTGCAATGATATTGAGGGGCAAGCATAAGTCTTCATACACGCCACACATGAATTGTGGGGATCACGTGATCATCATTAATGCTGAAAAGATTCAGATTAAGGGTAAAAAAATGACTGATAAAATATATTATCATCATACAGGTTTTCCCGGTGGGATTAAGGAAACAACGCCTGCTAAGATTTTGGGTGGAAAGTTTCCGCACAGGGTAGTTGAAAAAGCGATATTGAGAATGTTGCCAAAAGATAGTCCTCTTGCTCGCCAACAATATAAAATGTTGAAGGTTTATGCTGGTGACACTCACCCTCATGAAGCGCAGCAACCAGTTGCTTTTGATTTTGCTGGAAAAAATGCAAAAAATACTCGTTAAAACATTTATTAATGATAATTATATAAGAAATAGGCAATAGATTTTATGACCGAAACAACAATAGTTCGCCAAGTTAAGCTAGATGAAAAGGGTCGTTCTTACGGCACAGGCAGAAGGAAAAACGCCACAGCCCGAGTATGGGTTAAGCAAGGAACTGGTAAAGTTGTGGTTAATGGTAAAGAGATTCAACAATATTTTGCTCGTCCAGTATTACGCATGATAATCAACCAGCCTTTTTCGGCTTTGGAGCGTGAAGGTAAGTTTGACGTGATGGCAACTGTTAAAGGTGGCGGGTTATCCGGTCAAGCCGGTGCAGTTCGTCATGGAATTAGTCGTGCATTAGATAATTTCAGTGCAGAGTTCCACGGTGCATTGCGCAAAGGTGGATTTTTAACCCGTGATAGCCGTGTGGTTGAACGTAAGAAATATGGTAAAGCTAAAGCTCGTCGTAGCTTCCAATGGTCTAAGCGTTAATCACACTTTTTGCTATATATTGTGTTCCTGATAAAATTGTTAGCAATATTTATGTTGTTAATAGACAGTGCAAGTGCCTCACCCTTAATAGCAGAAATATCTGATAGAAAAATTGTGATTAACACGTCATTTGATGGCGCAGATTTAATGTTATTTGGTAGCAGAAATGAATCCGGTGATATAGTTGCAATAATAAGAGGGCCAAGTGCAAAAGCCATAATTCGCAAAAAACAAAAATATTTTGGTATATGGGTCAATCGCCAAAGCGAAGAATTTGAAAATATACCAATATTTTACTCTATGGCTGCATCTAAAAACTTTAGTTCTGATGATAAACAAATATATTTAAGTAACTTAAAAATTGGTTATAGCGAAACTTTGGAATCATTATGGTTGAACAAAAACGAGCTTATTGGTGAAGCTGAACGTGCCAAACGTGAAGAGTTTAATTACGCTCTTTTGCGCGAACTCCGCATTGCTAAATTATATAATACTAAAATAACCCCAATTAACTTCATCGGCGATGGGTTATTTCGGGCTAATATTGCCTTTCCTGATAACACTCCAACGGGAACATATGGCGTGGAGGTATATCTGATTGATGGCGGGCAAGTTCAAGCGATGCGCACCACCTCCATTCATGTTTATAAAAGTGGGTTGGACGCAGCAATTTATCAGTTATCACAAAATAATAGCGCAATATATGGGCTATTAGCAATTGCACTTGCAGTTTTTGGTGGATTATTTGCGGTGAAAATATTTAATAAATGACTAATATCAAATAGCAGATTAATCCCATGCAACATATTGAACAAACAACATTTCATGCGCTAGAGCGAGGCAGACATTTGGTGGTGCTGGGTGGGATTCATGGTAATGAAAAATGTGGCGGGGCGGCGATTAGGCAGGTAATTGCCAAGTTTCATGCAAATGATTGGCAGTTGCAATGCGGCAAGGTGACCTTCATTCCCGTTTGCAATCCGCAGGCGAACCATAATAATAAACGCTTTCATCAACGCAATTTGAACCGTAATTTTTATCCCAAGCCCGTTCATATTGATTATGAAGATAAAATTGACCCGATTTTGTGCCATATTTTGAATGATGCAGATGCACTGTTGGATATTCATTCATATCAATCAGATGGCGGAGCATTTTGCTTTTTGGGGACATCATCGCCCGCTGAAATTGCTTATTGTCGTGCTTTGAATGCACCGCTTTATGTTTATGGTTGGGCGGAGGCGTTCAGCCAAAATGCAAGCAAAGAGCAACGTTTGGCGAGCATTGGAACCACGGATTATGTGCGGGCAAATCCCAAACAAGGCTTGGCGGTGACGCTTGAATGTGGCAATCATCACAACCCACAAAATGTTGAAATCGCTATAGAGGCAATCAAAAATGTGCTAATTCATTTGGGTTTGATGCAAGATTTGAGAGAAAAATCGGAACAATATGCACCAAAATCAGCACCCGCACAAATTGCCATTAAAATGAAATATATATATTATAAGCAAAAAAATGGTGAAATGGCGAAAAATTGGCAACATGGGCAGCAGGTAAAATTAGGTGAATTAATTGCAATTTATGATGACGGTGAACAAATTATTGCGCCAACTGATGGTTTCATTATTCTGCCAAAAACTAATTTAGATGCGGATATTGGTTCAGAATGGTTTTATTTTGGAGTTGAAACGGCTTTTCCAACGTGAAATGTCACATAAAATATTAATTTGGTTGTTCATTGAGTAACTTATTCCAAAAACTTGGTTGCAACTCAAAATTATTATCCTGATTTTGTGGTGAATCTGAATCATATTTGGGTGCGGAAGCTGGAGCTGGGGTAGGGTTTGCATTTATTTGCTCACTCATATTTGTATTGCGCAACCCGTTATTATTATCACGAACTTCTAAGTTATTTCCTAACTCTCCCAACCCGTTATCACCACCATTAAATCCCATATTATTTTGCTCCGCATTGCCTAATCCATTATTATCAAGCACTTCCACATTATTTTGCCCCTCACCGCTCAATCCCTTACCACTCAATCCACCGCCAAGCAATCCCTCGCTTACCAAACCCGCATCATTTTGCGGTTGAATTGGTGGCTGATTAAATTGAATTGGTTGATAGATTGGTAACTCCACCATTTGCAAACCAACATGTGCAGCCCGCATAAACTCTGCCCATATTTTTGCAGGAACCCCTCCTCCAGTCACGTTGCGCATCACCGAATTATCATCATTGCCAACCCAAATACCCGCAACAATCTGCGGCGTATATCCAACAAACCAAGCATCACGATAATCCGATGTTGTACCAGTTTTCCCCGCCGCATCTCGCCCAATATTTGCAGCTCTGCCCGTGCCAAAATTAATCACTCCTTTCAGTAAAACATTTATTTTTGCTACATTCTCAGGGGTAATCACGCTAATTTCGTTAAAATCATCATCAGCACCACGAGCATATAGCACTGCGCCGTCAGATTTGCGCACAACTTTGGTGATTCCGTATGGAACAACCGCCCGACCTCCATTCGCCAAATGTGCATAGGCGGTGACCATTTCTTTGAGGGTAACGTCCGCTGCACCAAGGGCAAGGCTTGGCAATTCGCTCAAATCGGAGCTTACTCCAAGGCGTTTTGCAACTTTACGCACTTCTCCCATTCCCACAGCTTGGCTCAAACGCACGGCTACCGTGTTGAGGGATTCTGCGAAAGCCTGCTCCAGCGTCACTGCGCCTTTATACTCGCCCTTATAATTTTGTGGTTGCCATTTGCCAATTTTAATAGGTTCATCAACTACAACATTATCAGGCATATATCCATGTTCAATTGCGCTCAAATAAACGAATAATTTGAATGCTGAACCAGATTGTCGCTTTGCTTGCGTTGCCCGATTATATTCGCTTGAGTTATAATCCCGCCCGCCAACCATAGCAAGAACTGCTCCATCAGGGCGCATGACCAACCCCGCCACTTGCGTTGCATGTTGAGCATTTTGCACTTGCGAAGTTAAATTATTAGCAACGGCATATTGCAATTTTTGTTGCATATTTGCATCAGCCGTTGTGGTAACTATAACATCTTGCATGGCGGTGTCTGGTGAGATTTCTTGCATATATTCAGGTAATTTTTTATAAACCCAATCAGTGAAATATCTATCTGCTGAGAATGATTTACCATTAAAACGCTTTACGCCCGAATTAAGTTTAGCAATTTCTGCTTGCGCTTGTGCGGGTTGCAACATTTCCGCATCAACCATATTATGCAACACTTGCGCCGTTCGCCCCCGTGAGACAGCAATATTAGCAGTTGGGTTATATTTTGAAGGAGCTTTCAGCAAGCCCGCCAACATCGCACAATCTAGCAAATCCAACTGTGACACTTGTTTGTTGGAATAATAACGAGCGGCAGAATCCACGCCATAATTTCCCGCCCCAAAATAAACACGGTTGAGATAAATCGCTAAAATCTCTTGCTTGGTAAAATTATGCTCCAACCAAAAAGACATCATCAACTCTTGCATTTTGCGCTCCAATGTGCGCTCACTTGAGAGAAATACGTTCTTTGCAAGCTGTTGAGTGATGCTTGAACCACCCTGCGCCACCCTGCCCCGCACAATATTGACATAAACCGCCCGCAAAATACCCTGCCAATCCACACCAATATGTTGGAAAAAACGCCTATCCTCAGTTGCCAACACGGCATTGATAAGATTTTTTGGCAATTGCTCAAATGGAATATATTTGCCTGAAATCTGCCCATAACGTGCTATTATTGTGCCATCAGCTGCCAAAATCTCAACGCCAGCTTGCTCCTTTGCGGCTTTTAACTCACTAATATTTGGCATTGTCATAGCGTAATAAACAAATAATCCCAAAAATGCGATTAATAATGTAAGAAATATTGAGGAAATTAATGCAATGGCTCGGCGTGAGAATAGCAACCCACGCAAAAATATAAAAAAATTGCCAAGCGCAAACCGTAACTTGCCCGCCATAGTTTCACGGCGATATGTCACTTTTTTATTACGCTTTTGCACCCTTTTATAGGACGCTGGAACATTATTTTTGGGGCTAATTGTCATTTTACTCTTGTAACTTGTGCAAATTAATGTTGATTGAGAATTATTATAAAAATATATATTTTCTTTTGCTTAAAATTGCAATATAGCAATTTAGTTTTATAAATACTTGAACGATTAAAATAACCACAGGATAAAAATAATTATGGATATTGACGATAGCAGCTTTGAAGAACTTGCAACCAATTGGATGGAAGCATTGTTTGAATTGTTGGAAAGTGAAGATGACGAAGCAAAACTGGATATTGACCTTGAAGAAGGAGTGATGAAAATCACTGTTGATGATGAAAATATATTCGTTATCAGCAAGCATATGCCAAGCAAACAATTATGGCTTTCATCGCCAATGAGTGGTGGGTTGCATTTTGATTGCATTGATGAGGGTGCTGATTGGGAGCTAAGCAACGGTGTGCGCCTATCTGACATCATCGTAGAGGAGTTGTTGCAACTAACAGGGCAGGAGTTTTCCGCCAATGTGTTATAATATATGAGAAAATATGCGCAACAAATTGAAAGCAAAAAAGCACCAATAGGCAGCCTGCGCTATCTATCACGTTACCTTGCACCTTATAAATTGCTGATTGCGGTTGCATTTGTTGCACTAATATTCACCTCATTTTCATTGCTTGGTTTGGGTTATGCACTGCGCTACCTTGTTGATGAGGGAATTAGCAAGGGTAATTTGCAACTGCTCAATAATTCATATATGTTTTTGATGGCAGTCATTTTGCTGCTAGCATTTGCCACTTTCACCCGCTATTTTCTGGTGACATATATTGGTGAAAAAGTTGTTGCCGACATTCGCACGGATATTTTCTCGCATTTGTTAGGTCTTGATATCAGCTTTTACGAAACCAACCGCACAGGAGAGTTGCTCTCACGCCTCACTACTGACACAACTTTGATTCAATCAGTGGTTGGTAGTAGCGTATCAATCGCATTGCGCAATGGATTATTGTTGATTGGTGGAATCACCATGCTGTGCATAACTAGCTTGCAACTAACCTCTTATGTGTTGATGATTGTGCCAGCGGTAATTGTGCCTATCATTTTTATTGGTAAAAAAGTTCGTAAACTTTCACGCAAAACACAAGAAAAAATTGCGGATTTGAACTCGCACGCCGAGGAAACCATCAGTGGTATGGCAACAGTGCAAGCATTTACGCTGGAGCAATCGCAAAAAATTATATTCTCCGAGTTAATTGCCGAAGCATTAATGACGGCAAAATCACGCATAACTATGCGCTCAATTCTCACTGCGATAGTCATAAGTTTAGTGCTAGGGGCGATTGCAACAGTGCTATGGATTGGTGGGGCGAAGGTAATTTCAGGCGAATTATCAGTTGGCGAATTATCATCATTTGTGTTTTATGCGATGATTGTCGCAGGTTCAACTGGCGCAATCAGTGAAGTTGTGGGCGAATTGCAACGGGCAGCGGGCGCAGTAGAGCGATTATCCGAATTAAAATCCGAAGTGGCAAAAGTGCAATCACCCGCAAACCCAATTATATTGGAAAATAATATAGGCAATGATGATATAGGTGACATTACCTTTGAAAATATTTCATTTTGCTATCCATCTCGTCCCGACACACCCGCATTAAATAATGTTAGTTTCAGTGTGAAAAATGGAGAAACCGTAGCAATTGTTGGGCCTTCAGGTAGTGGCAAAACCACGATATTTCGCTTGCTTTTGCGCTATTATGACCCGCAACATGGCAATATAACATTGAAAAACCATAATTTGCGCTTGATTAATCTTAATGATTTACGTTCCAACATTGCATTAGTGGCGCAAGAACCTATTATTTTTTCTACTAGTGCGTATAATAACATCGCTCTTGGAATGAAAAGTGGGGGAACTAAAGGCGGAGGAATTGTAGATGATAATGAAGTTGAAGCAGCGGTGATTGAAGCAGCCAAACAAGCACAAATATTGGATTTTTTGGAAGGCTTGCCACAAGGTTTGCACTCTCATTTGGGAGAAAAGGGGATTCGCCTCTCTGGTGGACAAAAACAACGCATTGCGATTGCCCGAGCAATAATTCGTCAACCAAATATTTTGCTATTGGACGAAGCAACTTCAGCATTAGATTCCGAAAATGAGCGCAAAGTTCAGCTTGCACTAGAAAATGTGATGCAAAACCGCACCACTTTGGTAATTGCCCATCGCTTGGCGACAGTGCGTGAGGCTGATAAAATCATCTTAATGAATAATGGAGAAATTGAGGCGATTGGAACACATGATGAGTTGATGCAAAATAGCAGTTTATATATGACGCTTGCACGGCAACAATTTCGTGATTAGTTTTTTCTTATAATAATTTCTATTGTCATCTGTGCATTTTATGCGTTCTTAAATATAAAACACTATAAAATTACGCTGAACCAAACGCATTAGGCGAATATTTTTTAGGCAAATATTTTCAAGAGAATATTTTTCTAAGCAACCCTCTTAAGCAAACATTTTTTCATCGCTATGCAACCCAAGCAATTTCAATTTGCGATGCAATGCCGAGCGTTCCATACCAATAAATGATGCTGTTTTAGAGATATTTCCACTAAAACGAGTTATTTGCGTAATCAAATATTGCCGCTCAAACACTTCTCTCGCTTCACGCAGTGGCAATGACATAATCGCACTAGTATCCTCACTTGCAACCATATTAGTGCTTTGCCCCTTCAATTCTGGCGGTAACATTGTTTCATCAATCACATTTTCAGGGCGATTAGCGGACATAATCAGCACCCACTCAATCACATTACGCAAATGACGTATATTTCCTGCCCAGTGATATGATTGCAACAGTGACATTGCATCATGGGAAAAATTACGCTTCTGCACACCCGTTGCTTTTGCTGCCTGCCCCATGAAATAATCACATAATTCAGCAATATCCTCTCTGCGGTCACGCAATGACGGCATCACAATTGGCACAACATTCAAACGATAAAATAAATCCTCACGGAAATTACCATTATTCATTTCATCTTGCAAATTACGGTTGCTTGAGGCAATCACCCTCACATCAATGGAAACACGGCTTGCCCCTCGCACCCTTGTGAATGATTGATCATGTAACGCTTTCAAAAACTTGCTTTGCGTTTCACGGCTCATATCCGCCACTTCATCAATAAATAACGTGCCACCATGCGCCCGTTCAAATAGCCCAAGTTTTTCTGCTCCACCACCGGGATTGCTGGATTCAGTTCCAAATAATTCGCTATCAACCTGTGAAGGGTGAATGCTCGCCGCATTAAACATAATAAATGGTGCATTTGCTCGCAATGATTTGTCATGCAACATGCGTGCCACAACTTCTTTGCCTGTTCCTTCCTCGCCCGTGATTAAAATACGGCTATTAGTGGCTGCAACTTTTTCAATAGTTGAACGAATTAAAGCGATTGCGGGTGAATTACCAATCAAGTTTTTTTCTGATGCGCCCCGTATTTTTAATTCCTCATTTTCACGGCGCAAATTATAAAGTTCTGCTGCCTTACCGATTACATGCAATAAATGCTCGGGCTCAAATGGTTTTTCTATGAAGTCAAATGCACCCATTTTGATGGAATTAACCGCTGTTTCAATGTTACCATGTCCACTTATCATAATAATTGGCAAAAAAGGATAGCGTTCTTGGCACAGCTCCAAAATACCCAAACCATCAAGCTCGCTGCCCTGCAACCAAATATCCAAAATCATCAGGCTTGGCACACGTTGCGCTAATGTTTTAAGAGCGGAATCACTATTATTAGCGGTGCGAACTGCAAATCCTTCATCTTCTAAAATCTCCGCAACCAATTCCCGAATGTCAGCTTCATCATCAACCACTAAAATATCATTAAACATAGGCACGCTCCTTTGAATATTAATAGCATATTATTAGCATATTTTTTTAGATATGATACAAAAATAACACGCATTGTTGCAAAAAAGTCAACATAAAACAAAATATATTTTATATAGCAATTAGATTGCGTTATATTTTCGCTAATGCGCCTATGATTTTGCTGATACGCTTATGATTTCGCTGATGCGCTAACGGAAACCAGCAAACTCACCCCGCCATAATTGGCAATGAAATGCTAATAATTGCACCACCCATGGCACGGTTGCCCAGAGTTATATTGCCCTTATGATCTTCAATTATTTTTTTGACAATCGCCAAACCAAGTCCTGTTCCTTTCACTCGGGTAGTAACATAAGGCTCCATGATGCGGTGCAATAAATCAGGGGGGAAACCAACGCCATTATCCGCAATATCAATCACCACCGCATTTGCCGTATGACGATACATCACATCAATTTGTCCCCTATTATAATTTAGCTCACACCGCTCAATGCTTTCTGCTGCATTCTTTAGCAAATTAGTGAATACTTGGCTCATTTGCACTTCATCAACTTGCAATTTAATGTTACGGTCACTCACCACCAGCCCATAAGTTATTTGTGGGTGAATAGTCTCCGCCGAAAATATCGCTTGTTCAATCAAAGCACATAGGTTGATTTCTTGCAATTTTGGTGCAGGCAAACGGGCAAATGCTGCGAACTCCTCAACTATTCGGGCAATATCCGCAATATGACGGCTAATTGTGCCAATATATTTTTGATATGATTCCCGCAATTCTGGCGTATCTGGCTCAAACTTTTTCTTCAAACGGTCAAGTGATAACTTGATGGGAGTTAATGGATTTTTGATTTCATGCGCCACCCGCCTTGCCACATCAGACCAAGCAGCACTGCGTTGTGCGGCGATTAATGGCGTAATATCATCTAACGCTACAATAAACCCTTCCACATATCTTTGTGAAGTTTCCGCTGAAATCTTAGCTTGCAAAATGAAATTGCTCCCATGATGACGCAATGATATTTGCGCTTGATGCACTTCATTTGGGTTGAGGCGAACTTTTTCCAGCAACTCGCCAAACTCGGGTATGATTATTGCCAAAGATTGTCCGTTAAGCTCATGCTCCATCTTGAACCCAAGCAAACGCAAAGCTGATTGGTTACATAAACTAACGATAAACCCCTCATCTAACGCTACAATACCCGCTGAAACTCCCTCTAGCACTGTTTCAGTGAAACGCCTACGTTGATCCAACATTTTTGTTGCTTGCGTGATTTCTTGCCGTTGCTTTTGCAATTGTTCCGTCATGCGATTGAAATGTGCAATCAACATATCCATTTCATCGTTATTGGTGGTTTTGTCAATATGAATTGAATAATCCCCCTCCCCCACTCTTTGCGTTGCTTGCGCTAATGTTATCAGTGGAATTGTAAGGCGTTGCGCAAAATTAATGCCATACCATATTACCGCTAACAACAGAAAAATCACGATAAACAAAAATCCCGAAACAAATAATATTTGGAAATTATCAATATTTTTGCTAACATTAGCATAACTCGCCGCTGCTCCTTTTGATTCCTCAATATGGCGCAATACTTTGGCATCAATCAAGCGGCTAATCACCAAATAAAGCTCGCTCACAGGGTCTAGTGCCACAATTGCAAATAATCTATCATCAGTTTCTAGTGTCACCACTTCACCAAGTTTTGCATTATCCAACAAATGTTCTGGAATAGTTTCAAATATGAATGAAAAACTTAAATTAGAGCGGGCTATAACTTTTTGATTTTGGATAATAATCGCCTCAGATAACGTGCGAACTGAAACCTGCCCATTAATTATATTCTCAAACATGCTCGGGTTGGTGGTGATTAAATGCAATTCCCGCTGCACATCTTTCGCCATTGCCAAGCTATCCGCCCGCAAATTGGATTTATGCTCCTCAAGATATGATTCCGCAACGGCGATTGATTCATTCAACACAGTATTAATACTTTGATTAAACCAATCTTTCACGCCATAATAAAAAAATAAAATGGAGAAAATAGAAATTATAATGGTTGGAATAATCGTCACTAGTGAAAAAACTTTCACCACTTTGTTCTGCAATTGAGAGCCAGCAATCCCTCGCTTCAACACATTGCGCAATCTTAGTAACCTTCTACAAATAAAAAACAGCACCAACAGCAAAGCGGTTGCCGCAACAACCAGCAAAGCCACACTTGACGAGTTTATATATTGAGAAATTATTTGCACAATAGTTTTTATGTGATTACAAGTTTTTGATTGTTTTTAAGTTTTTAACAGATTTTATTAATATGCCAAGTTATTTTTTCAATCACTCAGATTGCAATTATTTATTTTTCAATAATATGCAAATAAATAGTTTGTTTTTTCAAGTAAATATATGTATAATTGGGATTATACTATTAATTATTCACTTCTATACTTAATTTTTATATTTAATTACTGTGATTAACTTAAATATTAGTTCAGTTAAATTAGTTTCGTTAAATGCAAATAATTAAAATGCAAATAATATTATTTTTTCAAAATGCTCAAAAAATATGGATAATAAACCAGATTATGATGAAAAATTATTGGACGTAATCAAGCAGCTTCGCCAATCGGTTGAAAGTTCGTGGATTGGCGGTGATAACCAGCAACCTGAAGATAAATCACATAATAAACCAAAAAATCCTCAACCGCCAAAGTTTTCACGCTAAAACTGATACATTTATTAAGATTTATAAGTTTATTGAGATTGATTATTATTCTCAATAAAAACATCATCAAGCCATCAATTATTTCAAAACATAACATATTTCAAAACATAACCTAATCTCAAAACATTCCGCGCAAAAAATTAACCTCCTGTTCACGCAGATTGAAACGTAGTAACATTTGTAGCAACTTCTGCTCCAGAGATGGACGCATTTGTGGATTGGCAAAATAATTATCCCGCTCCAACTTTTGACAAATCACCTGTTGCAGTTCCATAATGCTTTCATGATTAGCTATTTCAAGGTGGCGCAAAAAACGCTCCCTCTCCCCTTGCGGGGTCAAACCGTGAATTGGTTGACGGTTGGGCTGAGGGATATCATCAGAAGATTGTTTAACAAACCACTCATAAGCCACAATTCCAACTGATTGCGCCAGATTAAGCGAGGCATAATCCCCAGTTGGAATGTTGAGCAACGCATGACAATGCGAAACTTCATCATTGCTTAAGCCATTATTTTCTGCCCCAAACACAAATGCAGCTTGCCCCGTTTGTTGCGCCTCAATCACCGCATCACGGGGGGAATAGCAAGCAATATCCATACCCCGCAACCGAGCAGTTGCCGCAAATGCAAATTGGCAATCATGTAGTGCATCTTTTAATGTTGCATAAATCACCGCTCCTTCAATCACTGATTTTGCCCCCGCTGACATCACTAAGGCCCGTTCATTTGGCCACTCATCACGAGGAGCAACAATGCGCAACTGATGCAAGCCAAAATTGAGCATCACCCTTGCTGAAGACCCTATATTTTCTCCCATTTGTGGACGCACCAAAATTATAATCGCCATATGTTATGTCCTTTATGTTGTTTTAGGCTTGCAATTTGCTTAAAATATATATACATGGTTCGCATGGTAAAGGAAGAATTAATTGAGTTTGATGGAGTGGTGCAGGAAGTTCTGCCCAACACAATGTTTAGGGTTACGCTTGATAATGGGCATGAAATGCTTGCTCATAGCTCTGGTAGAATGCGCAAAAATCGTATCCGAGTTTTGGCTGGTGACAAAGTCAAAGTTGAGATGACCCCGTATGATTTAAGCAAAGGTAGGATTATATTTAGGCATAAATAATGTTTTCATGCAAAAAAATGCTTGCAAAACTAGCTTTAGCGCATTAATTCATTGTAAATGGATTTAATGATAATTACATATTAATAAAGTTTGAGGAGATAAAATATGAGTTCAATCGCAGATCGTGTGAAAAAAATCGTAGTAGAACATTTAGGTGTTGATGAAGATAAAGTTATAGCTGAAGCCAATTTCATTGATGATTTGGGTGCAGATAGCCTTGATACAGTTGAGTTGGTGATGGCGTTTGAAGAAGAGTTTGGTTGTGAAATACCCGACGATGCAGCAGAAGGAATCAAAACTGTTGGAAATGCTGTTGAATATTTAGAAGAAAACGCATAAGAATTATGGAATCACCTCGCAGAGTTGTTGTCACTGGCCTAGGTCTTGTCACTCCGTTAGCAAGTGACGTGAAACATAGCTGGAGCAGATTAATTGCAGGTAAATCTGGAATTGCGCACATCAAAAGTTGCGACGTTTCAGATTTACCGTGCAAAGTTGCAGCAGAGTTGCCGCTTGGTGATGACGAAGGCGATTTTAATGCTAACAATGTGTTACCTGCGAAAGATCAAAAAAAAGTTGATCCATTTATTCTTTACGCAATTGCAGCTGCTAGAGAAGCAGTGCTTGATTCTGGTTGGATTGCACATGAAGAAGAACAAAAATATCGCACTGGCGTGATGATTGGTTCTGGAATAGGCGGATTGCAGAAGATTGAAGAAGGCGTGTTGCTAATGAAAGAAAAAGGCGCACGTAAATTAAGCCCGTTTTTCATTCCTAGCTGCTTGATTAATCTTGCATCGGGACAAGTCTCAATTGAGCATGGATTCAAAGGGCCTAATCAATCAGTGGTTACGGCTTGTTCAACTGGAGCGCACGCTATTGGTGATGCAGCCGAAATTATCAAACGTGGTGACGCTGATGTTATGATAGCTGGTGGTGCAGAAGCAGCAATTTGTCGTGTTGGATTGGCGGGATTTGCAGCAGCTCGTGCGCTTTCAACTTCATATAATGATGCACCAACAACCGCCTCTCGCCCGTGGGACAAAGGTCGTGATGGGTTTGTGATGGGTGAAGGTGCTGGAGTGGTGGTGCTGGAAGATTACGAACATGCAAAAGCTCGTGGTGCAATAATATATGGTGAATTAATTGGTTACGGATTATCGGGCGATGCGCATCACATAACCGCACCCGCTGAAGGACATGAAGGTGGGTATCGTTCCATGCAAATGGCGTTGCGCAAAGCGAAAATATCTGTTGAAGATGTAGATTATATTAATGCACACGGCACGTCAACGCCGCTGGGAGACGCACTAGAACTGGAAGCTGTGAAGAGGTTATTTGGTGAACATGCCTACAAACTTTCAATGTCATCAACAAAATCAGCAATTGGTCATTTGCTTGGAGCAGCTGGCAGTGTTGAGGCAATTTTCTCACTTCTGGCATTGCGTGATCAAGTATGCCCACCAACATTAAACTTGGATAATCCTTCCGATGGTTGCGACTTGGATTTAGTTCCACATCAAGCAAAAGAGCGCAAAATCAGAGTAGCACTCTCCAATGCGTTTGGTTTTGGCGGGACTAATTCAACTTTGATATTCAAGAATATTTGATGAAAAAAACTGTTAAATATAGTTTAATCGCATTCATCACCTTTGATGTAATCGCTGCTGGACTAATATTATGCTATTTGTTTTTAGCAAAAAGTTATTGGTCAGCCCCGAAGGAGATTATCGTTGTTGAAAATGTTCAAAATGATAGCAAGTTAATTAGTGATAAATCAACGCAAGCACATGCTTTCACTGAAATACTAATTGAAAAAGGGCAGTCATTTAATGTAATTGTGCAACAGCTGGAAGATGCAGATATAATTGATAATCCATTATTATTTAAGATTTTCAGTTATGCAAATAAGCATCATAATAAATATTTAGCGGGATATTATCAGTTTGAACAAGGGCAATCACCCAAGCAGGTCAGCCAAAAAATGGTTGATGGCGACGTTGCAATATTTGCGCTAACATTCCCTGAAGGCTGGTTGAGCGAGCAAATAATAGCGACAATTCAAGCGGAAAAACATTTAGCTGGTGAGATTAAAGAAATACCAAGCGAGGGGAGCTTGCTGCCCGAAACTTATCATTTTAGTCATGGGGAGGAACGGGCTAATATCATCGCCAACATGCAGGCAGAAATGGCTAAAACGCTGGAGTTGGAATGGCAAAATCGTGCGGAAAACTTGCCTTATGAAAACAAGGAAGATGCGTTAATTATGGCATCAATCATTGAAAAAGAAACGGGAGTTGCCCCTGAAAGAGAGAAAATTGCAGCAGTATTTGTGAACCGTTTGAAGCTTGGAATGAAATTGCAATCTGACCCGACGGCCAATTATGGCATATATAAAGAAGTGGGGGAGCTAAAAAAGCAGTTAAACTCCAAAGATATAGAGCATTATTCGGTTTATAATACTTATATAATTGCGGGATTGCCAGCAACACCGATATGTAATTTTGGGCGGGCGAGCCTTCATGCGGCATTAAATCCTGCGAAAAGTGACAATTTATATTTTGTGGCAAATGGTGAAGGTGGACATAATTTTGCTCGTAATTTGAGTGAGCATAATCGCAATGTGGCAGAATATCGTCGCAAAATGCAACTAAGGAGCGTAAAAGAATGAGCAAAATTAATAAATCCGTGTTGCGTGCTTACGATATTCGGGGCATTTACGGTGAAAATATCACTGAACACACGGCTGAACTTATTGGAAAATCATTCGCCACAATCGTGTTGCAAAAAACCAAATTATTGCGGAAAACCGAGAGCAGCAACGTAACAATTGTCACCGCTCGTGATGGAAGATTAAGCTCCCCCTCGCTTGGTGAGGCATTAATTAACGGGTTGCAAAATGCAGGCGTCACCGTGATTGATTTGGGAGTTGGACCAAGCCCAATGTGCTATTTTGCGCATCAATATTTGCAAGCAGACGGCGCAATCATGTTGACTGGATCGCATAATTCCGCAGAATATAACGGTTTCAAAATGATATGTGGCGAAAAACCGTTCTATGGCGATGACATCATCGCCCTTGGTGAATTGGCTGAAGCTGAAGATTTCATTATAGGTGAAAAATTACCCGTTCAAACACTAGATTTGCGGAGTGAATATGTTGAAAGATTATTGCAGGGGCTAAATCCAAACGGCGCAAAATCATTGAAAATTGTCTGGGATTGTGGTAATGGGGCGGCTGGTGAAATCACTGAAATATTGTGCCAAAAATTGTTAGGCGAGCATATTATCATTAATGCTGAGATTGATGGAAGGTTTCCTAATCATCACCCTGACCCAACGATTGCTACAAATCTAGTGCAGTTAATTGATGCGGTTAACGCAAATAAAGCAGATTTTGGCGTTGCTTTTGATGGCGATGGTGACCGAATTGGTGCAGTTGATGGTGCAGGAAATATCCTATGGGGGGATCAAATGTTGGTGTTGTTCGCCCGTGATATTTTGTCCCGCAAGGCTGGTGCAACCGTGATTGCTGATGTGAAAGCGAGCCAAACTTTGTTTGATGAAGTGGCGAAACATGGTGGCGTGCCGATTATGTGGAAAACTGGACATTCGCACATTAAGGCGAAAATGAAAGAAACTAAGGCAGAAATTGCAGGCGAAATGAGTGGGCATATCTTTTTTGCTGATGGTTATCTGGGATATGATGACGGCATTTATGCGGCGGTGCGCTTGCTGGATATTTTGGCGCATAGCACTGATGATTTGGCGCAAATGCGGGCGAGTATTCCACAAACTTTCAATACGCCAGAGATAAAGGTTGAGTGTGATGATGAAAATAAGTTCGCCACAATTGAGCAAATGCGCCAAAGATTATATGCTCGCATGGCAGATGGTGAGGATATGCAGATTAATGAAATTGATGGGTTGCGAGTGAACATTGAGGGCGGTTGGTGGTTGGCTCGCGCCTCAAACACTCAGCCAGCAATAATCGTGCGCTGTGAATCAATGGTTGAGAGCGATTTGCCAAAAATCATAGCGCAAGTGAAGAGTGAGTTGGAAAAATCAGGATTGAGATTGCCGAGTTATTGATTGCAATAAAAATGTATGAGTGAAAGTTAAGTTTATTCTCATTAAAACTAACAATAACATGTATATTAATCAAAGTGTTATCATATCACCTTTGAGCAGCCTGTTTAGTTGTGTTTGCATTATTCACTATAACTTGAGGTATTGGAGCTGGCGTGTTGTTGTTAGATGAATCGTGAGTTACTCCTAAGTTGCCCAATGTTGTTGGAACACCAACAGAAAAAGTTATTTTATCTGAATCCAGTTTTTCTGAAGTCGTCATACCAGCGGGTGGTTTGAATGAGTTAGCTTTCAACATATCGTCCAATGTTTTATTTCCACCTCCTACAGAGATTGGAGCAGTTTCCACGGCCTCAACAACTTCTTCAGCTTGCACTACATTTTCTTCAGTGAACCCTCGCACAATCCAATTTCCAAAGTCAAATACTCTTTCCTGATAGCTATTATCTTGCTGTGGAGTTACGGTTTTACTAAAACTCTTAAATGATTTCCTGTCCCCTTCAGCTAACGCTTGAGCTTCTTGAAATATTTTAGCCAAATCCTCTGTGCCTTTGCTGTTTTGAATCATTTTGATTGTAGCGGGGCTTAAGGCTTTGTCACCATTTGCCACTTCAAGCATTGCAATAACTTCGTCTTTTTTGCCGTCTTTAATCATTTGCTGCATTACAGCAATTGTTTCTTTTTGCTGCTCTGGAGATAATTCTTTCAAAAAGTTCTTAATGTCGTAAGCAATTTCAGCAACTTGTAGTTTTGTTTGAGCGGTTGCAAGTAAAAATGCTTGTTTTTGATCGTCGTTTAGCATTGCGAAGGCAGCCCTGCGTTGTTCTTTTGTGCAACCATCTGGAGCGTGCTTATTCATCACTGCTAATGCATCATTTATTTGTTTCGTATCAGGCTTTGCATCTTTAACAAATTGTTGCAATTGCTCAGGAGTTGGGTTCTCACCACCATGTTGTTTAGCGTATAAAGCGTCAATCGCTTTTTTCTCGCCCGAAGAAAATCCACCAAATACTTTTTGGTCAATTTTGCTAAAATCTTCTTTACGACGAGCGGTTTCTTTATTAGCGAACTCTATCAAACCTTTGCGTTCTTCAGGTGTGATTATGCCATCTTTCATGACTTCGTCCCACTGGGCTTTGAAGCTATAATCATTAGCTTTACCACGGCTTGCAATCAGTTTTTCACTGGTAGCAATCGCACCCAACAATTCTGTATCACCCTTAGATTTAGCATATGCTTTAGCTTCAGCTATTGAGGCTTTATTATCGTCAATATTTTTCTGTTGCATTCCACTTAGTGTCGTGTTTTCATTGACTGCACGAGCAGCGGTTAAACCCGCTCTCAGCTCTGGGTCACGGGCAACAGTGCTGGCGATATCGTTATTTATCCATGTTTTTGAACTTTCGTCCAATCCGCCATACCAACTGAAATCTCTGGCAAAACTTTTTGATACAAAACCACGATCAGCGTTTGACATTGGTGGGTTGTAATATAAATCTTGTGAGGTCATACCATCTTGTGACGATTGCCAATTTTGAAGAGTATCTTCTCTCAATAATTCACGAGTATGGTTGACCACGCCAGCGGCAGATGCAATTGATGCTCCTATGTTTGACTTGCTACCAGTTTTTATAGCGGATTTAAGCCCTGATATACTACCATTTATCATTGATATTTGCGAGCCAAGATCTGCCTTTTGATCTGGAGTTGCAGTTTGAAAAGCGTTTTGCAAGTCTGCTCTAATGCCCTCCATTGAAGATATTGACGCACTTATTGCACTGCGCTCGCTATCAGACAATATATTATCATCTTCCATCAAGGAAGCGGCTGGATTATTATTGCCGTATCCTTGAACTTCTGTTGAAAATGTTGTGCCTGAAGAAACCATTGGGTGTTATCTGTCCTTAAATGTTGCGCGATTAGCGAATATTGTTTGTTGTTAAAATTATCTGTTATAATTTATGTGTGATATAATTTATCTATAATAAATTATTTATAGTGAGTGAATGAGTTATTTATTATTATTAAGATATTCATACTATTATTTATATCACAAAAACAATCATATCGCAAATATAATTATATGACAATAGCATGAACAAACAAATACTCATTCCCAATTTTGCAATATTTCTATAGTATAGTGAATATATAACATGAATATACATTTGAATGATTATTGTGAGAGACTGGGAGCAATTGGGTTGAATGCTGAACCGTTCAATGCAATCAGCAATATCGCATTTATCATCGCAGGAATATTTGCCTTCAAACAATGTCGCAAATTGCCTTTTGGAGCGCATATTGATATATATTTGTTATGCACAACCCTGATTTTGATAGGATTAGGCAGTGGAGCGTGGCATTTGCAGCCAACAGATGCAACATTAATGCTGGATATTATCCCGATAACATTATTCATCAATCTATATTTAGCCTCACTTTTGCGACGCAAGTTTCAAATGAAATGGCGATATATCGCATGTATATTTGCGCTACTTCACAAGTTAAATTATATGGCGAATAGTTCATTTGCACCGACAACGCTCAATGGCACAATATTTTATCTCCCAACATGGTTGATGCTGGTTGCTATATGCGCATATGCGCTGAAGCGGAGATTAACATTTGCGCTTGAGTTGGTTGCAGTTAGTGGGCTATGGAGTTTGTCACTATTATTTCGCACCATAGATTTTGCGGCATGTGATGAAGTAACGATAGGAACGCATTTCATAGGAACACATTTTATTTGGCATTTGCTAAATGCTATTGTGCTATATCGCCTGTTAAAGATTTTGTTAAACCCTAAATCCTAAACATCAGACACTAAACTCTAAGCCCTACAAACCCTAAATCCTAACCCCTAAAAATTAATCTTCCCACATTGGTTTTTGCAACATTGCTGGTTTTTGCGGATCAATCTTTGGCGTTTGCATTAAACCATATTTCACTGCCATCTCTGCCCGCAATTCTGGTTCGGGGTAACCATTGCCCGCCGCTAACACTTCACCATAATCGCTCGGCATGAAATCTTCTTTTGCAACAATTGCATCTTTCAAGCGAGTTAAACTAAGCACACTCAATTTCAAATAACAGTAAACCCTGTCGCCATAAGTGTTTTTGCCCTGCATCAACATCACGATTTCTTCCTTCGCCAGAGCTTCCTCATCTTCGGGAGATAAGTTAGTTACATTCTGAGCATTTTGGCTGATTTCTTTTTGATTCCAATCGTTCAAGCGAATATCTCTATGTTTATACGTTATCGTATATTTACAGTATATAATTAAATAATCGTAAAAACAAAGCAAAACATTAAAATTATTACGAAATAGCAATATTTATTACGTTATCAAATAAATTATTGACAAATAATCCTCAATTTAAGCCCTTCCCACCCACATTATTTTCACTCATGTTGCAATGACCAACAACAAGGAATAAACAAATAGGGGGAACAATGGCTGAAATATTACAATATATTAAACCATATTCATTGCAACGCATTAGCAGCACAATCACCGAGCCATTAACATTATCCGTCACCAAAAATTACTTAAAAGTTGATATAAGCGATGATGATGCACTAATTGCGGAGTTAATCATTACGGCACGCCATTTCGCTGAGAATTACATTGGGCAGGCAATCGCTAGCCAAATATTTGAGGCAATATTTTGCGGTGAATTGCCCAGTTTCATTGTGCTGCCAATGTCACCAATCGCTAGCATCACCAGCATCACCACTGAAGATTTAAGCGGCAATCAAGTGATACTCCCAACCAACGCGTATCATTTAAGTTCTGAGCGTTATCTCCATTTTCATCAATATTTAAGCCCCACTCGCACCAAAATACGCTATCTCACCGCAAACACATTTGGAGCGCAATCAGCCATCAAACGGGCGATGCTTTCGCATATTGCCATGATGTATGATATGCGTAGCGATGCACCAACTCCCGCTGATAGCCTCAATATTTACAACCAATACAAGCAGGTGCGGATATGAAAAATATCAATAGCGGGGGAAATAATATAGGGCGGTTCAATGAACGGGTGATATTGCAACAACTCACTCAAATCAGCGATAATGCAGGCGGATTAATTCAAACATGGCAGAACTTCCGCACCATTTGGGGCTTTGTGAAAGAGCATGATTCATTTGAGCGGGTTTTAAGTGATGTTAATCGCCTTATCCAAACTAAAACCTTAATTATTCGCAAGCAAACAGGATTAACCGAACAAATGCGCTGTGTGATTGCAGGCAAAATATTTTCCATCACCGCCATCAAATTACATAATCAAGCGCAACAAACCACAATCCTCCAAAATTGGCTAGAACTAGAACTACAATTAATGGAGGGAATATGAGCATTTTTGCCAATATATCACTTAAAACAATTGAATCCGTTATATTCGCTTTGAATAATGATGCACAATTAAGCAACATAATCAGCGGGGCTTATGTGCAACCGCCAGAAAATGCACCAACGCCTTATCTAATTATGCGCCCTCCATTGCTGCAAAATCGTTCTAGTGCTGGCATTAACATCGCAGAATTATTGGTTGCAATTGATATATTTTCCACCAGTAAAGGGGTGATTGAGGCGCATAATATCGCTATTCGTATTCATTATGTGATGAATAATTTGCTTAACCTCGCCCCGCATAAATTGCTGGATACAAGGTTTATTGAGCAACAATTTAACCTTGAACGGCGAGGCGAGTTGCGGCAAAGCCAAATCAAGTTCCGTATGATGATTGAGGAGTAACAAAACATGATGGAGGTAACAATATGACAACCGAAATAAGCGACAAAATCATGGTGCAAGTTGCTGCTAACTTAAACCCGTTATCGGCAATTTTTCTGCCCCTAAATGGTGTGCGAGTCAGTGCATTTGATATCACAGCGGGCAATATCAGCACTCGCAACATCCGCCCCCATAACTGAAATGAGCTGGCAAGCAATGCGGGGCGACGCAATTTGCGCTTAAGTATTGAGGGTTATTATCAAGCGAGTAGTGGCGAGCTATTGCTGCAACAAACATCAATTTCAGGGGCGGGGTTGCTGGTGAAAATCACTAGTGGCACAAATATTCTGCTCACCACCGCAATGCAAATTAATCGCTTTATGCGGTTGCAAACAATCGGGCAGGTTGAGAGCTTCAAAGCGGAGTTGCAAAATAGCAATTTAGTTCTGATTGCTTGAGATTAAAACTTTCATGCTCAATTTTTGTTTGAGTGACAATTTAATGCTCCACCTTTGCGATTGCCCAGCTTTTTTGCTCCACCCTTGCGGGGGAGCGGGTGAAACAAGGGCAAAGCCCGAAGTTGAACCGTGGGGGGTAAAAAAACCGTTAAGATATTACCCCCCACGGCTCGGCTATCACCTTGCCCGCTCCCCCGCAAGGGTGAAGCATTAGATTGTGCCGTATTGCCTCAATTATATTTACCCCCCCTACCAAAACACTATCGTGTTTTAACTCCCCCGCAAGGGTGGAGTAAAAAACGATGCAACCCACACTCTTCCGTCACTCCAGCGCAGGCTGGAGTCCATAAAAAACCATAATGCAATTATTATTAATGGATACCAGCATTTGGCTGCGCCTCCCTTCGGAGGTGCTGGTATGACAAACACGAATATATCATACTACATTAAAATAATAATTTCCGCTAATATAACAAACACAAAAAAAAGACCAACCCTTATGTTCAAGGATTAGTCTTTAATATTGAGAGGTGAAGTGAATAGCTAAGAAACTACTGGTGTTCCTGCATTTACTTGTTCTTGGTCTTTTTCGAACTCTGCTTCCAAAGCATTAATTTCGGGCGTGGATAGGGCTTGATGCTCTTGAACATCTATTTCCGCTTCAGACCCCGGGGACAAAGGTAACCCGCCCGCAGAATTCATGTTTTCTTCATCTACTGTAACAATTTGTTGGCTGCCAGAGTTTACGTTAGCCATAATAAAAATAAGCCTACTGATGGGCTTATACAATTGAACAACTTCCAGTTTAACAAGTGCAAAAAAAAATCAACTGTTTTCTTAATATTTGTTAAAAATAATTTTATTATTTGTTGTTTTGCAACATTCGCACTTTGCCGTCACTCCCCTTCACCAAAATACTGCCGTCACTCCAGCGCAGGCTGA
>JAYUJH010000023.1:0-98762 GCA_043765375.1 Alphaproteobacteria bacterium | reverse complement strand
ACAAGCACTTCACCAAAACAAAACTTACAACTTTCCATAAAATAATCCATATATTATGTCATATAACATATGAGATATATCTTTAATTGTCAATGCCGCCTCAGAAGCCTCTCGTTTTGCTGCTTGACTTTTCGTATAACCACCAATAGCTGCAATACAGGTTGCACCTATACCGAGCGCAGCTCTTTGTCCCCCAGTCATTGTAGCCCCAAAACCAGTTTTATTCAAAAGCGTATTCATACCTAAGCCGACCACGCCTGCATGTCCCGCAGTTGACAATCCATCTTGCAAATCAAACTTAGATGGGTTTCTTACGTCCTTTAACTCTTGCCGAGCAGCATCTAATTTGTCTTGTGGGTCTAAGTGGTCGTGCTTTCCTCTTTGGGAGGCAGCCATTTTTTCTGCATAATTCATAATTCAACTCACCCTATAATAACTTTAACAAATATTACTATAGAATAAAAACATTACAACGTGATTACGGTTTTGTGATTATTGGGCATTGACAATTAAAGATATATATTATTTATGGCGAAGTCTTTTTTTATCCATAGATATACGGAAAGCCTGAGCATTTTGATAGATTTGGAGTATCTTTTGGTTCTTCTGTTTAGCCTTGCTAACATATCCCTCATTGATGAGTTTTTGGCTTCCACTAGGCAAGTTTCTGATTTGCTGACAATATGTTTTTGATAGATTGGGAACATTTTATCGTAAGCATAATTGCCATCTGTGGCAATTATGCCAATTCTATGGCGATGAACTAACCAGTAAAATTGCCTTGCATCGCTAGCCGTTCCGCCTCCGATGTGAGCCGCAATAACCTCGCCTCGGTTCCGATCAACAGCCAACCATACTCGTATTTGCTGCTGTTTTTTTTGATGTATGTATAAAGCTCGTCCATCTCAAGAATGGCAATATTACGAGGTTCTGCCTGCAATTTAAGGATTTCTTGCTCCACAATTTCGCCCGCATGTTCAACCCACCTCGCTACCAGCTGGTAGGGAATACCAAGCACCCTACCGATTGCTCGCAATCCCATAGAGTTCAAATACATCGCAATTGCTTGCCTGCGAACTGCATTAGTATATTTCTCTCTGGCGTCGCCTAAAACTTGGTTCTTACCGCAATCTTTGCATTTATATCGCTGCTTCCCCCTAACAAAACCACTCCTAACAAGCACTTCACCAAAACAAAACTTACAACTTTCCATAAAATAATCCATATATTATGTCATATAACATATGAGATATATCTTTAATTGTCAATGCCATAAATAAGCAGCGATAAATCCGGCATTGACAATTAGAGATATATATTATTGACAATACCACAATCTTTGCATTTAACTACGTCGCACTTTGGGTATATCGCTGATTCCCCACAACAAAACCGCTCCTAACAAGCATTTCACCAAAACAAAACTTACAGCTTTTCATAATATAGTATTTATATATCAATGCCTTGGAAAACATGTGTTATCCGTAAATACTATATGTGGAAGTAATTCCAAAAAAAATCTTTTATTTTGTTACCCGAAAAAGATCGGTTACGGGCATAGGTCAAAATTATTTCTACAAATTAGCTTGACTGACTGTAGGATATGATTAAAATTTTATACAACTATTTATTTATAAAACAGTATCAAGCTACCCCCTTAAATGCTATATCCTGAAGCAATTTCTTCACATAGAAAGAACAATATTTCAAAAAATCATATCCTAACATCTAAGGAAAAGGTGAAAATTAAACTAAAAATGATTTATGCAACAATGCTACAAAAATCGCTCTCTCCAGCATTCATGAAACATAATAATTTAAGGAATGAGTGATAAAATCGGTTATGATGGAGTTATGAATAAAGATAACGATTATGTGGTTATATTGCATGGCATATTCCGTACCAAATGGCATATGCGTAAACTTGCGGCATATCTTGCATCACAAGGATATGATGTAGTGAATCTGAATTATCCCTCCACAAAATATCCGTTGGAAATGCTGGCAGAAATAACATGGCATAATATTTCTGCTACATTAAAAACTAATAAGCCTGTACATTTCGTCGGATATTCTATGGGAGGGCTATTGTTGCGGATTATGCTTGGCAAATACCGTCCAAATTACATGGGGCGCGTGATACATCTAGCTGCTCCCAATGGCGGGAGTGAAGTGGCGGACTTTCTAAAAAATAATTGGCTATACCAAAAATTATACGGTCCAGCAGGGCAACAATTAATCACCGATCAATCATCAGTTGCGCATTTATTCAATGATATTGACTATGAATGCGGTGTGATTGCTGGCAGTATGTCACTTGATCCTTTTTGTTCGCATTTCATTAACGGCAAGAATGATGGCAAAGTTTCTATTGAGCATACCAAGCTGAATGGTATGCAAGATCATATCATTATCCACTCTACCCATACATGGTTTCCATATAATAAACAGGTGCAAGAGCAAACATTACAATTTATTCGTGAGGGTGCATTCAAAAGATGAAAAAGGGAAGCGCATGATCTCCCTTCTTTATATAATATCAGTGTATTATATCCATTTCTTGAGTCGTTGATGTATCACGGTGCCATGGCGTTCAATTAATGAAGCACTGATAATAACACCCGCTCCAAGCACAGAGAAGGTTATCCAGTTATTCATATCAATGATGGCAGCAAGATCACCACAAGCAACCAGCAAACCAATGATGATGGTGAGCAATCCATATCTACGTTGCACTTTGCTTTTTGGGTGTGCTGCGTATGCTATGGTGAAGATGCCAGCCAATACCGCCAAAAAACCGCTATACTCTCCATAGGTGATTATAGCATTAGTGATATGGATAGAACATAACATAAATATAGTGATGGCAGTGAGTGATTTCCCGATATGGCTTGTGCGCGCAACAAATATTGTTAAACCTGCTATGAGAAACCAGCCAAGGCTTTGGGTGATACTCTGTTCAACGAATGGGTGCAACATATCCATGCAACTTAAGCCAATAATATATGCAAGCAGGGTGGATATACTATCTATACTCATCGCAATCCAAGAAGTGCGATCCATGTCACGCACAATATAACGCAATGCAGAGAATGCTGCTAGTGTCATTATCAATAACATCACACTGCTAATATTATATAACCAAATACTACGCACTGTGATGATCGCTGCTGGTATGAACAATATTGCTATTGCTGCATTGCCTTCCGTTGTTCTCAAGCGCATATTATGCTTTATCTCTTTTGCTAAGATATAGGCTGGAATAACAAGTGTAGCAATCACTATTCCCACCATGAGCAATCCTTCCCGCACAGGCATCAATAGCAACATGTTACATAAGAAAAAGGTAAGAGCAAATGAGGTGGAAGAGCTGCGTGTTAACAGCCGAAACGCAAATATCACCACGGGAATGACTATGCAGGCGGCTATAATTGCCGCATAGGTCACATCTACTATATTTGCTGTCCATAGGGCAACTCTGGGGTAGTCAGTGGTTTTCAAACTTGCATAAGTGATGGAATAGATCAGTGCCGCAAGCGTGGTGATATTTGCAATTACTGATACAAGGCTGATCCCAAATAGCAGCCTCGCACCTTTATTTTCTTTCACAATGTAGCTGAGCATAAAGCCACCCGCAGCGACTAATACCGTCTGAGTGAGCAATATATAAAAGCGGCTAATATCAGCACTGTTCGCCCATTGATTTGAGAGAAACATTACCATGGCAAGCAGCATTAGTCCGAGTCCGCATAAGCGCATCATACTTGCCATATTTGCAAAGCGTTGTATTGTCTGCATAATGCTCTGCATGGAGGATAGGTCAGGTTGTTCAGAATTATGTATCATATCTGTATAATCAGCGTTTAGTGGTTGTGTAGATATATTCATAGCGCGCTCCTATGCTTGTTTTTTGTTAGAAGAATTAAGCAATGTAGCAAGTTCTGCCTGCAATTCTGCTTTTTCTTCTTTTCGTATGAATGCGTTTTCAAAATGATCCATATGTGATGTGGTGATTCCACCCGTTATATAATTTGGGGTGGTGATTCCACCCGTTGCATATTCATCAGCCGTAATTTTCATTTCCCACTTATCAAAGATAGCCTCCATACTCTCAGGACTGCGCTCAGAAATATCTTGTAGGATACGCATTGCTTCAGCTGTTGATTGCCTAGAGCGCATGGTATGATGCTGCTGTTGAAATGTCTGTAATTTGGATTCCATCGTGCGGATATTGCCCGCAATCTGGCGTTCTACTTCCTGATTGCGTGTTAGCAAAGCATGAGTTTCTTGTGCTTGCTGCTGATAAAGGTTACGCCGCACTAAACATTCCAATGCGTCCGCTTCATTTGTGGGTGCAGTCTTTTTTGCTCGCTGCTCCCACATCTTATGCTCCGCTTTACATTGCTCAATATTTTTCATAAGCGCATCACTTTCACGATGCAATTGCATATGGCGGATTTTTGCTTTGGCGATGGCAGCTTGCGTATCTTTTAGAGCAACAGCAACCACCGCATCATGATTTTCTATGTGGGAAACAGCAGCATCAATTTTGCTGTTTATTGTGGCATATAGGCGTGTAAATAGATTCATTTTTTTCCTCTTAATTGAGTTCACTCATTGAGAATGTAGGAAAATTGAGAAAATTAATACTTAATTAGGAGTTGTAGCTCATTATGACCTTGTTAGTATTATATAATAATACTTTATGGTAGGAGCTATCCATGGCACAGATTTTGGCATTATTATCCTCTCTTAAACAAACGCTGCGGGCACGGGGGCATACATATGCTGAAGTGGCAACGTGGCTTAAAATATCGGAGGCGAGTGTCAAAAGAATGTTTTCACAATCACATATGTCATTAGAAAGACTAGAAAAAATATGCCATTTTATGGAAATGGAGATTAGTGATTTGGTGCATATCATGGAAAAATCACAAACCAGCACGGTGCAACTCACGCAGCAACAGGAACGTGAAATTGTTGATGACTTGACATTGATCGTGGTCATGGTCTGCGCTTTTAATTATTGGAGTGTGCAGGATATGACGCATCATTTTGCACTAGATGAAGCCACGTGCATAAAGAAATTGCTAAAGCTAGAAAAAATGGGCTTGCTTGATCTGATGCCAAATAATCGTATTAAATTGCGGATAGATAAGCGATTTAAGTGGCATGATAATGGGCCATTTGAACAGTTTTTCAGGCATCATGTGGGGAAGGAGTTTTTTCGTGATGCTTTTCATGTTGGGCAGCGTTGTCTGCGTGTATTTAATGCAACATTGCCACACCATATTATCGCCCAGCTACAGGGTAAGTTTGATGCACTGATGGTTGAAGTCATGGTGCTTAACCGTGAATACGCCGATAAACCAGTTAGCGAGAAAGAAGGCATCACTGTGGTGCTTGCCATGCGTGATTGGGATTATGGGCTTTTCAGCCATTTAATGAAAAAGAATAACAATAGTCAGGCGAGTTAATCATGAGTAATCTGGTTCATTTATTTAAGACAAGGTATTTTGCCCCTCTACTTGTCACGCAATTTTTTGGTGCTTTCAACGATAATCTATTGAAAAATGCATTGATTGTGATGGTCGTGTTTGGTGCGACTATGCAGATTGGCATAAATAGCGGTATTTTAGTAACAGTTGCATCTGGTTTGTTCATTTTACCTTATGTATTATTTTCAGCAACCGCTGGTCAGCTTGCCGACAAAATAGAGCAATCGCGCTTAGCGAGAGCCACAAAATGGTGCGAACTCATACTTATGATAGTTGCGGTCTTTGGTTTTGCAAGCAACAATATCTGGCTATTAATGCTGGTATTATTTGGCATGGGAGCGCAATCTACTTTTTTCTCTCCCGTGAAATATAGTTTAGTTCCACAGCATTTGCATGAAAATGAGGTATTAGGCGGCAACGCATTATTAGAAGCCTTTACATTTTTAGCTATTTTAGCAGGCACCATCACAGGAAATCTTATGATGAATGGTGATTGGGGTATCCTGTTTGTGAGTGCCACATTAATTGCTTTTTCTGTTATCGGATTAATTAGCAGTTACTACATTCCCGTTGCAGGTCCACATGCCCCCAATCTCCACATAAACCGTAATATCATTGCAGAAACCAAATATCTGATTATGGACGCATTTGAAAAACGCACCATCGCATTAGCGATTTTAGGTATTTCATGGTTTTGGCTAGTTGGAACGGTGTTATTTTCGCAATTCCCCGCCTTCACTAAAGATGTTATTAAGGGCGATGAATCCATCATCACGATATTGCTTACTGTTTTTTCTATCGGCATAGCACTTGGCTCTTTGATTGCACATCACATCACCAAAGGCGAGGTTACCCCCAGATATGTGCCTCTTGGTATTTTAGGTATGACCATTTTCATGTTTGACTTATATACAGCAAGTGATGGATTAAATCGTGTGCAGGTGATGACAGCAGAAACATTTCTAAGTGACTTTACAAATATCCGCATTTTGTTTGACCTGATGATGATTGCCATTTGCGGCGGTATTTATATTGTGCCACTCAACGCCATTTTGCAAACAGCCACATTAGCTGAGGCACGCGCGCGTATGATTGCCGCCAATAATGTGGTGAACGCATTATTTATGGTTGCTGCCTCTATTGCCGTTGCAATCTTGTTATTAGCAGGTTTATCCATTCCGACTATTTTCTTTATTCTCGCTATACTTAATGCAGGCATCGCACTTTATATTTGTAAAATACTACCAGATACGCTTATCAAAGCATTGGTTAGAAAATTATTAGGCGTATTATTTCGTGTTGAAGTGAAAGGTATGGAACATTTTTATGCGGCGGGAAACCGTGTGGTCATCGTAGCAAATCACCTTGCTTATATTGATCCGCTCTTTATTGCTGCTTTCTTGCCTGAACGCATCACTTACGCAGTTAATACTCATACAGCACGCGCATGGTGGATGAAACCAGTGCTTGGATTAATTGATTATATGCTGGTGGATGCAACGAATCCAATGGCAACTAAATCATTGATAAAAGAAGTGCAGAAGAATAAAAAAATAGTGATTTATCCTGAAGGGCGTATCACGCAAACAGGAACTTTGATGAAAGTATATGAAGGACCAGGAATGATTGCAGATAAAGCAGGTGCTATGTTACTACCAATTCGTCTTGATGGAATGCAATATACGCCTTTCTCCAAATTACGGGGTAAAGTCCGTTTGCGCTGGTTTCCAAAAGTAATCATCACCATAGAAGCACCACAAAATATTAATGTGTGTGCATCAATAAAAGGTAAAGAACGCCGTCGCACAATTGGGCTTGAACTATATAACATTATGAGCGATTTGATCTATACGACCAGTGACAGCAACAAAACACTCTGGCAATCCGTATGTGATGCAAAAGCGTTGCACGGTGGGAGTCACGTTATTGCCGAAGATATTGAGCGTAATCCTGTTAATTACAGCACACTCATAAAACGCAGTCTTACCCTTGGCAAATATGTGGAAGATATAACAAAGCGCGGTGAATATGTAGGATTAATGCTACCGAATACATGTGCCTGTTTAACCGCCTTTCTTAGCTTGCAGGCATATGGACGTGTACCAGCGATGTTGAATTATTCTGTGGGAGCTAAAGCAATGATTTCCGCATGTCATACAGCCAAACTAAAGAGCATCATCACGTCCAGAGCGTTTATTGAACGTGGCAATTTGCACCATCTGACAGCAGCATTAAAGGAAGATGGCGTTACGTTACATTACCTTGAGGATATCAAAGAGATTATCACGATTTATCAGAAATTATACGGTTTGCTTCGCAGCATCATAGCACCGAATCCATACAAACATAGCATATCACCACATGATCCAGCGGTTATTTTATTTACTTCAGGGTCGGAAGGCACACCAAAAGGCGTCGTGCTTTCGCATCAAAACCTGCAAGCCAATCGCTTTCAGCTTGCCAGCCGAATTGACTTTACGCCTGTTGACACAGTATTCAATGCCATGCCAATCTTCCATTCCTTTGGGCTAGGCGCGGCGACTATTCTGCCACTACTTTCTGGTATTAAAATATTTTTTTATCCCTCGCCGCTGCATTATCGTGTTGTGCCAGAATTAGTCTATGATACCAATGCCACCATTATGTTCGGCACGGATACATTCTTGAGTGGATACGCAAAATTCGCTAACGCCTATGATTTTTATTCCGTACGTTATATTTTTGCTGGAGCGGAAAAATTACGTGAAGAAACAAGACGCATTTATGCGGATCGTTATGGTATAAGAGTGCTGGAGGGGTATGGTGCTACTGAAACATCTCCAGTGCTTTCCATCAACACCCCCATGCATAACCGCACTGGCACAGTGGGACGATTGCTTCCGGGTATTGAGCATATGATTGAAGATGTGGAAGGTATTACCTATGGTGGGCGTCTGCACGTCAGAGGAAAAAACGTGATGATGGGTTATTTACTCGCTGAAAATCCTGGTATCTTAGAGCCTAATAATGGCACTTACGATACAGGCGATATTGTTGATATTGACACAGAAGGCTACATCACGATTAGAGGACGTGCAAAACGCTTTGCTAAAATTGGTGGAGAAATGATTTCACTCACTGCCATTGAACAATTCCTCAGTGCCTATTGGCCAGAGAAGCTTCATGCCGTTATTGCGGTGCCTGACGACAAAAAAGGTGAAGCGTTAATGGTAATTACGGAATGTAGAGATCTTGACAGAACGCAACTAGTAGGACAAGCCAAATCAGCAGGTCTGGCTGATATTTCAATCCCTAAACAAATTAGATATGTTGATGCGATACCCATACTCGGCACTGGCAAAATAGACTATCAGAGCCTATTGAATGAATCATCGTAATTTAGATATTCTATTGGAGATTCTACAATAGAGTGGAGAGATAGCGTAAAGAGTAGTATCAAGAATGATGCGACCTAAACTATCCAGTTTCCATAAAACTAAAACATATCCTGCCCTAAGTGCTTTCAGGAAGGATTCCAATCAAAGGCGTGCATCATTTAATATCATTTAATATCACTAATCTTATCATTCATATAATGTAGCACAAATCATGTTATGATCATCAACAAGTAACATACATGATAATGTTTTTCTAAAATTTCAGAAATTGCCATGTAAAGATATATGTTATAGAAATATATAAGTTTTGTTTTGGCGAATTGCTTGCTAAAAATAAATAGCCATCACCTCACAATAACCCCACTTGATACAAAAGTTTTTTATCTCATCAAGCAACCTCCGCTTGTGCTGCAAACACAACCTCAATTTGCAAATCACCATCATTGATGATTATATCTGCCTCACCTACCATATCAACTTGATTAGTTGCATTTCCTCCAGCCAACTTCGGCAAATCCTGTGCATAATGCAAAACCTCAATATTCCCCACTGCCTTCACATCATCAGCAATCAAAGTGAATAACTCAATTTCAATCCCTGAAATGCTCATCTGCAAAATCGGATATTTGATTGAAACACCACGTTGTGATTTGGCTTTGCGCACCAACTCAATAATCGCTTTAGTAGCAAACCAATTTTGTTCCGCCACATCATGTGCAACCCCACAATTATAATTCTCCAACAATGGATAACCACCCCTTGCGTGAATTGAACCACATTTTGCAAACTCGGTTGCGTATAATTTGCTGAATAATTCCTCGGTAATATGCGGAATAAACGGTGCAAATAACTTCAAAATTGCGTTAAAACAATGATGAATTGTGTGCAAAGAGGATTGTTGCGCCGCCTCCCCTTGCTGCCCGTAACTGCGAGCTTTCACAATTTCTAGGTAATTATCACAAAAATCATTCCAAAATAAATCTTCAATCGCTGCCCTTGCCCCCGCATAATCATAATCGGCAAAACATTCATCATATTTTTCAATGGTTGCTTGTGTGCGGGCAATCATGAACTTATCAATCTCGCATATGATGATATTTTGCCCAATTGCATCTGTTGCGCTTGCGCTTGCGCTTTTGCCTTGCATTGCCTCCAATTGTGTAGCTGCAAACTTGCCCGCATTCCATAATTTATTAATCAATTTTGCACCAATTTTAAGCAAATCCTCACTAAATGCCGTATCACTGCCGAGCTTCGCCGAACTCGCCCAGTGACGCACGCTATCTGCACTTTTTTCCTGCAACAAGCTAAGTGGCGTGATGACATTACCCTTGGATTTTGACATTTTAGTTTTGTCCGATGCCAAACACCAGCCAGAAATCATCAGGTTACGCCATGGCAAATCATCATTATGGAGATGCGCTTTCACCAGCGAATAAAACGCCCATGTGCGGATAATTTCATGTGCTTGCGGGCGGAGATCAGCAGGGAATAGTTTAGCGTTTGGCTTGGTTGCCGAGCCAGCACTAATTTGTGGCGTAAGTGACGATGTCGCCCATGTATCCATCACGTCTGTATCAGCCATCACTTCATCACGATTATATCCTAAAGGTAAATCTACCATAGGGTTGACGGGTAATTGTGAAATATCAGGCAATAATATTTTACCCTGCTCACCTTCACGGTTAGAATACCATACAGGGAATGGCACGCCATAAATGCGTTGGCGGGAGATGCACCAATCATATTTCAGGCCGTCAATCCATTGCTCCATGCGCTTTTCCATCCATTCAGGATTCCAATTGCAGGATTTGCTGCGGGCTTTGAGGGCTTCTTTATGCTCCAGCACTTTGACAAACCATTGTTGTGATGGCAATATCTCAATTGGTGCGCCCGAGCGTTCAGCGCATTTGACGCTATGAATGATGTTGCGTTTGTTGGTTATTAATTGCTTTTCTTCCAATAATTCAATTATTTTGATGCGGGCGGATTTGACAGTTAAGTTTTTTAATACCCCCCACGCATCAGCGGCGGCTTCGCCTTGCTTCTGCCGCTCCCCCGCAAGGGGAGAGCACTCGCCCGTTGCATCTTCAAACATAAAATTGCTAAAAGATAATTTTCCATATTGATTCAAAATCACTCGTGTTTCCAAGCCATGTTTGCGCCATTTTTCAATATCCGCTTCATCGCCAAAAGTGCAGCACATCATGATTCCTGTGCCTTTATCAATCTCAACTGTATCATCAGTTAAAATTGGAACTCGCACACCAAATAACGGCGTTATGGCGAACTTACCTTTCAGATGCGCATATCTTGCATCATCAGGGTGATAAAATATAGCAACACATGCGGGCAGCATTTCTGGGCGAGTTGTGCCTATAATGAACTCACCTCCCCCTTCAACCTCAAACCTAATATCAACGAAAAGCCCTTCCAGTTCCTTATCCTCAATTTCCGCTTGTGCAATTGCCGTTTGGTCTATCACGTCCCAAAACATTGGTTGCAATTTGCGCTCAACATGCCCCCGTTCATATAAATCAATGAATGATGCTTGCGAAATACGCCGCACTTCCTCACTTATAGTGTTATATTCCAACGCCCAATCAACTGATAAAGCGGTTGCACAAAATAACTCACGATATTCAATTCGTGCCTCCGCCGAAACCTCTTCACAAAGCGAGATAAAAGTTTCACGTGAAACATCTTTCGCCCGTATTTTTTTCTGCTTCTCAACCAGCCGCTCAGTTGGCAAACCATTATCATCAAAACCCATTGGATAAAACACATCAAACCCTTTCATACGCTTATAACGGGCGATAAAATCCGCATGTGCATAACTATATATATGCCCCATATGTAGCTGCCCTGAAACAGTTGGTGGGGGCGTATCAATCACAAATGTTTGCTCACGCACTTGGTCATCACGGAAGCTATAAACCCCATGCTCCTGCCAATATGCTTGCCAATATATTTCACGTTCTTTATGGTCGTATCTATTTTCAAATGTCATGATTTTTTAACTGTCTAATGTGATTTTTGTTGCATAATATATAAGACATCTTCACAAAATTGTCACCATAATTTGTTATCATACATATTGAAGAATTAAATATCTTAACTAAAAAGCCCATCTTAACTAAAAAAATATATCATCAAGGAATTACAAATATTATCTTATGGCGAGTAGCAACCCGTATTTGAAAGATAAAAAAGAGGATAACAGCTTGGCTGATAACGCCTCCAAGGTTAGTGCAGCAGCGGGAATATTTGGTGCGGTTGGAACTGTTGTTTCTAACAAAGTTAATTTCATGAAGTGGTTTTCGCCTGAAGATCCCTTCTCAGCACTCACCAAAACTAATGGCTTAAGCAACATCGCAGCTGGTGTTGCAGCAATTCCTGATGCAATTGAGGCAGTGCAAGAACTCTCTCACGGCAATGTGATTGGTGCAGGACGCAAAGTTATTCGTGGCGTTTGTAATGCGGCAATCACCGTCTTGCCATTAACCGCAATCTTGAATGTCGCCTCCGAAATGGTTACTGGCACAAGCATTGTTGACCATATGGGAAATATTGCCAACAACGTCACAGGCGTTTTCACTGGTGGCAATGACAAAGCAAAAGATGCAAAAGTTGAGGGTGCAATTAGCGTTCCCGCAGCGGCAGCAGTGGTTGGTGGTGGCGTTTTAGCAGCGGGATTGGCAGCAAATCATTTTCGTGGCAAAAATGGTGAAAATCTTACTCTTGGCGCACTTCCAGCGGGAGCAAATGGCAAAATAACCTCCAACGAACCGCAAGCAATCCAAGGGGTGGCGCAAGTTGCAAATGTTGATTATCCAAAGGTAAAAGCGATTGAGCAAGATAACACAGCGCAGGTGACCCCAGAAGAAGTGAAAAATGCAGCTAATAAAATTGTTGCATTCAAACCTGAACCGCGTGATGGAATGCCCGAAGGATATTGGCAAAAACGTATGACCCAACAAGGAATTGGGCAAGAAGGGCGTGCATTAATGGCGCAACAGAGCAATCAATCTAGAGGCAACGCAGATGCTGAAGCAACCCCGCAAAACTCTAGCAAATTATTATTCACCGAGCAAGAAGCAGCAAGGGCAGTTAAAAGTGCAGAACTTGCCAATCAAGGACCGTTAGTTTAGGTTATGGTCTTAACGTACCAACGAAATCATAACATAAACTAGCGAATATTTATTTGACAAATAGACGAAATTATAGTATATTTTAATTAATTTTTAAGGTTCATAAAAATGGAAGAATATCCCGAACAAAACCCAACCTCCAAAAACTCAGAACGCCAAAGCTCAGAACATTTGCACATAGCCGCAAATAACAATAATCAACCAGCCAATATTGTTGACCAAGCGCATTCATGGGGTGAACCACAGCCCGCACCAGAAATCGCCGTGCTGGAAATGAATTATCACCAAATCGCTAATTTATACGACATGGCGGAAGATTTGCTTTCAACAGCTGAAGATGAGAGAGTTTTGGATAATGAAGCACAGCTAGATTTGATTGAACCACTCGTGGCGCAGTTGACCGAATCAACCGATATTTTGTGCGAGGAGTTCATTGAAGTTGCGGGCAAGAAAAAACGCAATTCAAGCAGCCGAGGCAAAATTGAAGGAGCATTGCGCCGAGTTTATCTAGCGATTGACAATTACAGCGAGCAGTTGAAAGGCGTAAGCGAGGGTATTCGCAACATAGCCGACCCTATAGTTGCCAAGATTAAAAACCATATTGAGTTTGTTATTACAATTTTTGTGGATTATCTTGATTTATCTTTGGATAGAATTATGACAAAATTGCATTTGGCAGAATTGAAAAAGCGTCAAGAAAAAATTGCCCACATGCTTTATGTTTCAGCGCAGCAATCACGGTTTGAGCGTGGCTAAAAGTTGAAGCATATTTCTTAATCAAATATCCAATTCAACCGCCATTTTCTCACCCCGTAGCTGGGTTTGCTCTTGAATAAATTGAAAGCGTAATTCTGGTTTTTTACCCATTAACGCACTCACCTGCTCCGCAGTTTCCTGACGCTGATCATCATTAATCGCCACCCGCAACAAGGTTCGCTTGCCTATTGTCATGGTGGTTTCCTTGAGTTGTGCTGGAGTCATTTCACCAAGCCCCTTGAACCGCCCAACCTCAATCGCCCCGCCTTCTTTGGTTAGCTTCGCAATCAACAAATCTTTCGCTGCATCATTCACGGGATAATAATGTTGCTTTTTGTGATTAATACGATAAAGTGGTGGTTGCGCCAAATATAACCGCCCTGCCCGCACCAAAGCTGGCAATTCCTGATAAAAAAACGTCATTAACAGCGAACAAATATGCGCACCGTCAACATCTGCATCAGTCATGATTATGACTTTTTCATAGCGCAAAGCGGCAAGGTCAAAATGCTTGCCACTGCCACAACCAAGTGCTTGAATCATGTCTGAAATCTCAGTATTAGCATTTATTTTGTCACGAGTGCTGCTCGCCACGTTGAGTATTTTTCCACGCAATGGCAAAATCGCTTGAGTTTCTCTAAATCGTGCTTGCTTGGCTGAACCACCTGCCGAATCCCCCTCAACTAAATAAATCTCAGTGCCGTCAGAGCTATCACGGGAGCAATCAGTCAATTTTCCAGGTAAGCGCAGTTTTTGCGTCACACTTTTGCGATTAATTTCCTTTTGTTTTTTGCGTGATAATCGCTCGTCCATACGGCGCACCAAACATTCTAGCAACGCATTCGCATTGGTTGAATCCGCACTCAACCAATAATCAAAAGGGTCACGCACCGCATTTTCTGTGAGGCGAACGGCATCAGCAGTTACTAATTTTTCCTTGGTTTGCCCCTGAAATTGTGGCTCTGAAATGAACAATGAAATGATGATATGCGCCCCACCAAGCACATCTTCCGCCGTCAACCCTGCCGCTTTTTTATTGCCCGACATATCAACATAAGCCTTGATTCCCTTGGTGATTGCCGCCTTGAAACCTGCTTCATGCGTGCCACCTTGCGGCGTTACAATCGTATTGCAATAGCTGTGAGTGGAGGGTTCTTCATCAAGCGGCCAAGCCATCGCCCATTCTATTCTGCCACGCTTATCCAACAATTCCGCCGATCCATTAAATGCGCTACAAAGCAAACTGCGCCCCTCAAGTTCAGCATGCAAAAAATCCTTCAGGCCGTTTGGATAATGCAAAACTGCTTCATGTGGAGTTTTGCCATCAGTCAGTTCTGGCGGGCAATTCCAACGAATCTCCACCCCTTTATATAAATACGCTTTGGAGCGAACAAATTGAAATATACGTGCGGGGCGAAATTGTGCATCACCGAATATTTCAGTATCTGGCGTGAATGAGATGCTAGTGCCACGGCGATTTGGCGCATTTCCAACCTCTCGCAACGGAGTTTGTGGCTCACCACGCGAATATTTCTGCTGATATAATATTTTATTGCGCGCAACTTCCACCAGCAAATTACTCGCAAGAGCATTCACCACTGATATCCCCACGCCATGTAGCCCGCCCGAAGTTTCATAAACATTGGTGGAAAACTTTCCGCCCGAATGCAAGGTGGTTAAGATCACCTCCAATGCTGATTTATCAGGATATTTTGGGTGCATATCCACTGGAATGCCTCGCCCATTATCCTTCACGGTTAAGCGATTATCATGCTCAAGTGTTACCTCAATCCTAGTGGCGTATCCTGCAACTGCCTCGTCCATGGAATTATCAAATATTTCAGCAATCAAATGGTGCATTGCCCCCTCGTCAGTGCCACCAATATACATTCCAGGGCGACGACGAACAGGTTCTAGCCCCTCCAATATCTCAATATCATCTGCGGTATATGAGTTGGCTGGCGCAGCGATTAATGGCGTGTCAAATAAACTATTCATTAATCTAAGTTACTTTTTAGCCAATCCAATAATTGTGATTTTGGCACTGCACCAACTTTGGTTGCAAAAACTTCACCATTTTTGAACAACATCATCGTTGGAATACCACGCACACCATATTTGCTTGGAGTTTCTGGACTTTCATCAATATTCATTTTGGCGATTGTAACTTTTTCGCCTAATTCTTCCGCCATTTGCTCCAATATTGGAGCCAACTGACGGCAAGGTCCACACCATTCTGCCCAAAAATCTAGCAATACTGGAACATCAGATTTCAAAACTTCTGCATCAAACTCAGCATCTGCAATTTTTTTTACTGCACTCATAAACTTCTCCTATTAATTATTATATATATTAAATCAATGTTTTTATTTCAATGTTTTTTGCTCATTTTTTCTGCACCGCATTATTATGAGTGATGAAAGCGTGATAATGAACCTTGCTCAAAAAACTAAACAGCACCAGAGTTGTCACCAAAAAAGTTAATGCACTGGAGAGAAAATAGCCATAGCCATAATAAGCAAAACCCATATTCATGCTGATGATGGTGAATATTATATTTGAAACGAGGAACAATAATTGCAACCACATCACCTTGGAACGGCTATCAAAATATGACAAAATAATCATCTCAAATAATGCAAGCACATGCAACATTCCCCCCAAAGCACCGAGGCGGAAAATACTCACCTGACGATAAGAAAAGTTCACCGCCTCCAAAATATCAGCAGCTAAAATTATTGCGATAAACGTAATTGCCCCCTGCACCACCATAAATGTGCGAGCGTGATATATCACACTATCCATCATCGCTTTACCATTTTCTTTGATGCGACTAAGTGGTTTATGCTCCAAAATATCATCATAAAAACGACGATAACGTTGAAAAAAACTCGTCTCCACACTGAAGAAAAACACCGCCATTGCTGGAACAATAGTTACATAAGCCAAGAACATTGCGCTATCATATTCAGGATAAAACACCATTTTGCTTGGCAGCATCACTCGCTCTGGTGCAAACCACATGATTAATTTGTCAATCCATATTGCTAAATTATAAAATAATCCACCAAGTGCCAATTGATAATATGTTTTGAAACAAGGCATCATGGCGAATGGTTTGTTATAATTATATGGATATTCAGCAAAAACTTTGGCAGTTAATGAAAATACAATTACCATAATTCCAAAATTAAAGCCGTTTAACATTCCCGCCGTTCCGTATTCACCCCGCAAATAATGAGCGGATAAAACAGCGATTAACATACCAATCCCATATGACCAATTGACCGAATGAAAATCTTTCAACGCCATTAAAAATACGCCAAGCAACCATACATATGAAAGTAGTAACAGCCCAATAATGGCGGAAAGCCTAAGGGATAGAGGCAAATCCACATACCAACCGTAATAAATCAATGCTGGTGGAAGTTGCAACATCAACACCAAAGCCATGCTTCCAAGCAATATTGAAGGCACATTTGTCACATCTCTAACACTAATTGCATCGGCAATATAGCGAGTTACCACCATAAATATTGGCGCAGAAATCACTAACGATGCTGCTAGATTATAAACTAGAATCACCCGAAAGTTAATTAGTTCGCTATAAGCGAGTGAGTCCGCATATAAAATTGTAATTCCAGCGATTGCTAAAATCGTGAACAGCCAAGGCCCTGCCGCTGCCAACCCCGCACTGACATAAGCATGGACAACTCCAATCAAATTGTCATTATCCGTTAATTTTTTAAGCTCAAACCCAATTCCAGCCATTGCTTATCTTCCAAGTAAATTGTTATATAATTGTCTATATTGTTGATGCTGCAAATCGCTATTATAATATTTTGCAACCCTTGCACGAATTGCATTTGAACAACTTTGATAATATGCGGGATTGACAAGCAAGCGAATTGTTTCCAGCGCAACGGCACTAGCATTGGAAAGTGGCACAACTGCGCCACCCGCTCCCAAATTGGGGCTTTCATCATGCGCACCATATATCATTTCTTCGCACGCCCCAACAAATGTTGAAACTACAGGAATCCCCGCTGCACCAACTTCTAAAATCACCAAAGGTTGCGCCTCTGAAACTGAGGTGAACACCACAACATCAACTTCAGGCAGATAATCATCAATTTTGACTGCACCAGTGAAAGTCAACACATTATCCAACATTAAATGCTGTGCTAATTTTTTGCACTCAAGTGCATATTCCTCGTCCTCGTCCATATTTCCCATGATAAAAGCACGCAAATCGCCCATTTGATCACGCATAATGGCGCAGGCTCTGATGAAACTTTTGACATCTTTAATTGGTACAACTCGCCCAATCATCGCAATAGTTGGAACATCATGCGGTTTTCTCGGTAACACTGAAAAACGCGGAACATCAACGCCATTCGGAATAATTTGCATTTTACTAGGTGCTGCACCATCTTCAATTTGTGCGGGCTGATTTCCTGCAAATAATGTGATGATTTTATCCGAAGTTTCATAACAAATGCGGGAATAGCTAGCGAATGAATCAATCCATAAATCACGCAAATCACTATGAATTGAGTCAATGGTTAATTGTGAAGTTGCGGTTTCTTCCAACCAATCAGCTGATGAAATCTCAATTCTGCGCTCGTTAGTATATATACCATGCTCCGACAAAATCATTGGTGCGCCCGTTTCAATTTTAGCGCGCGCTGCAAGCAACCCTGCATATCCTGTGCAAACTGTGTGATATAAATTAGCTTTTGGCAACGGGCAAAGCAATACTGAGAACACTCCGCCTAAAATTGAACGCCACGACCAAAAATAATCAAGCATTGAGCTAGTGGCATATCGGCTCTCATACATTGATTCCAGCACGTCCCACGCCTGTGAACTATTAAGCAAATAATCCTCGCTGAGGCTATCTTTGGCTGGTTTAACTATGTTAATTAATCGTGTAAAATCCTCCAGCCCTGCTTGATTATTGATGATTTTCAACAATTCAGGCTGCATTTGCTTAATCACATTGCGAGATGGCGCACCTTTTTTGTTTGGCATATCACGCAAAGCAACATCAGTTACACTCAACACATTTGGTGGCAATTCAAACTTCATTTCCAAGTTAGCGTCACTTGATAACAAACACACAATATGAAATGTTAAATGATTTTGTTGCAAGATAATATCATGCGTCCAACTGGAAACCCCACCTTTAACATATGGGTAAGTCCCCTCAAGTAGCAAGCAAACATCTGCACGCTCCTCAAATCTTGTTGGTTTTTTCTGATTAATTTGCATAATATTCTCCTTTCGCAGTGTCGCCCCGAGAATTAGAAGAACGAGAACTGCTGATAGCTGGTGAACCCGCCTCTTGTGAGCCAGCCGCCCAAGAATCGCCTGCCCAGAACCCAACAGATTTTGATAATCTCGGACGAATATCCTGCAATTCTTTGCTGCTCATCAACATTTCTGGTGCTGATTTGCGTAATTCATCGTAACGTCCCGCATGAAAATATGCTTCAAGCAACCAATATTTCAATGTATCCGCACTATATCCCGCCTTAATGCAATCTTGAAATAATTCAACCGCTTGGTTTGCTTGACCAGAGCGCAATAATGCCCGCCCCGCTTCAATCCGTGCATCAATATCGCTAGGGCGCAAATCTAAATATTCTTTATATTTCTTCAAAGCCTTAGTGCGGTTCTCACTTTCACGTTTTTCATCAAGCAAACCCGTGAATGCAAAACTATCATAATAACGTGCAAGACCTAGTTTTAGCTTGGCATCTTTATCAGATTTTTGCTCTAATTTCTCAATTTGCTGCAATATTTTAGAGAACTGATCCTCAATCTTAATAATTGAAGAAGCCGCCTGCACCCTTACCGTATTACTTTCATCTTGCAAAGCCTGTTTGAAAGATGGTGCAAAAAGCGGGTGAAATTGATCCGTCATGCGTGTTATAGCACGGCGTTTTTGTACTTCCGTGCCGAGATTCATTATGTCCGCAAATGAAATCACGCTATAAGCCGCCACCGTTTCGTCTTTACCACTAGTTATGCGATCATATAATTCCTGCTCACGGCTCATGGAAAAATCAGGATAAATCGCCTTATACCACTCACTAAATGGCAAGGAAAAATGATTATATAATATGGTCATCACGCCAGAAAGCAACACTCCGAGCGCACCAAAAAAACTTGCCCCCGTGCTGCATACCGCCAGCACATAAAGCAAACGCACGTCACGCCCCGCTTGATGCAATACCTTCGTCACTAATATTATCACAACACTCAAAATAACATGAATGGCGATTGAATATATTAACGGCAATCCTTGCCAAAACAACAAATAGCAATTAGCCCCGTGCAATGCCGCCCATATTAGCGACAATATAATCGCCAAAACCTCGTCACCAGCGACTTTTTCTTTTTCATGCACATCTAGCTTGTCAAAATATGACGCAACACTTGCATAAGGTGGGTTGTAAAATTGTGTAACCATTATTCCACCTCATGCAAGGCTGATAATGAGAAATTAAACCTCACACCACGCATATTTTGTGCGGTGATTTTTTGCAATTCACGCTCAATTTTGTCACGGACAATTTTTGCTCCAGCCACATCAGTTGCGGGCAGAATAATGCCATAACTACCATTCATTTGTTGATGATCAAACGCAAAATCCACATTACGCAAGGTTGCGTCAACTGTTTGCGCCAAAGCCCTTGCCAGCTTCACTTGATCATCTGCGGACATTGCCTCATAATTCGCAACTGCCACATTCAACATGAACACATTAAACTTCAAACGCCGTGCCAGTGCGGTGATATAATCACGATAGCGATTGAAAAAGCTTCGTGTCATCAAATTATGCTCAGGATTGACGGTGGAATCATCAACCGCTGTTTGATAATAACGAGCATTAGAGATTGCAAGCGCAATCCATTCACATAATGCCTTAAATGTCTCCAGCGTTTCCATGCTAAAATCAAGAAATGATATGCCCTCAATTTTTAGCATTCCAAGCACTTCATTTGTTTCAGTATCCAATAATGGCGAGGCCAAAATCCCTTGACGTGCAAGGATTTTTTCTTGATCAGAATTACGCACACTTAAAATCTCTCGGCGCACCACTATTGCTTGAAATAATGCGTCATCAAAACGATAATTATCAGGCAAATCTTGCTCCTCAGATGCGCTCCAGCCCTCAGTTTGATGCTTGCGTAACTGATTTTCACTGTGCAAATAAAGTGAAAACTTCTCAGCTCCCATTGCTGAGTGAACCATTTTCATTACGCCCTCAATCACATGTTCAGGGTCTAACTTCCCAACGCCTTTCGCTGCCTTAAATGCACCAATTTCAGTTCTCACTTTTCCAGCTATGCTAAGCTCCAGCCGTTCTTTGCGCTCCTTAACTTGCTCATAATTGCGGGCGAATGTTGTTTCTCGCTCCATAGAATTACGCAATTCATCAACTATATCATTTCGCTCACGGATATGACGTTGACGCAATTCACCCAAAACAACGGCGATAATTAACCATGTAAGCGGCAATTTACTCACCTCAAACAACCAAGCATATGTATCTTGGTTAATTTGACGAGCGGGAAGATTGCCAACCAACAATACCAAGGTTGACGCAAGCGCACAAAATATCCCCTCATTTGAACCATATTGCACCGCAATCAACACCACTATAATGAAAAATGGGTGCAACCAAGTATCAATAAAACGTGGACTTGTCTTAAATGCAAATGATAGCAACAGTGCCACCACAAAAAATATCAGCATTTCAAGCAGCGCACTGCGTCGCAATCCCAAAATTGTCGGATATTTATTATTATATTGTGATAAAATATTTTCCATTTAATCCTCAGTCTAGTCCTTAATTTTTTATTTTTATTAATAGCGATACATTAAACGAACGCCACCTTGAGAGAGCGAACCATTATTAGCCCCGCCCCTAAATCCATAACCAGCGTGACCCTGAACCGCCCATTTATCATCAAGATAATGAGTTACTCGCCCTTCAACTGCGGGGCCACTCTGCCCGCTAATTCTTTCGTAACCATAGCTTGCGAAACCTTCTGCGTTGGTGTCTTTAGAAAAATTATGCGACGCCAAAACCCCAACAGAATGAACTTCTCTGCTCTGCATCGGGAATAATTGAAACTCCTGACCATTTGGCAAAATCCCTCTTTTATCATTTAATTCATGCTCCAAATCCAAATTATACGACAAGGCAAAATATGGAACCTGCTGCAACCGATACGAAACAGACCCTTGCGCCGTGATGGTTGATGAGAGATTATTACCATTTTTAGTATTATATTGATTTACGCCTAATTGCCCCTCAATCGTCACAGGGTTGCTTGGCGAAAAGCGATGCCCCACAAATGCACGGCTGCGGGTTGCATCATCAATCACACCTTGCACAAACTGCCAATCGGGACGCTGAAACTCAAGCCCCACATTGCTCAACCCAAGTTGGTTACTAAAACTATGATACGCACCCAAACCAGCCGTATCATTATTGGCGAATAATGAAACTTGGCTCGTATCGCCTAGCTCATCAAAATAACGCAAATATGCTTCACCACGTTGACGTTCCTCATTGAACTTACCCGTTTTACCGTCGCTTAAGGTTAATATTGTTGAACGAACTGAATTGTTTTGCAAATCCAAACCAACTTGCACATTTTCATTAACGTCGTAAGACCCGCCAGCACTTCCTATATATTCATTGCTCTTGCCGAGTGCGCGCCAATGTCCATCAATATATAAATTGGAGGCGTGCAATCTTTCAATCCCACGTTGTAGCGAAATTATATCATCATTCCTCGGTTGCAATTGATGCGCTTTGTTAATTAATCTTCTTGCATATGGCCAATTCCCGTTAAAGTTCTCCACATTTGCAGCAAATCCAAGAACTTGAGGGTTATTAGGGTGATTTTTTGTCAAAGCCCTTGTCCGCTGTGAAGCAGCATATCCCTGCCCGTTTTCCACTTCAATGCGAGCGTTAATCAACTCATTTTGCACCATAAATTGCTGATTCAATTTTTCCAATTGACGATTTTTCTGTGCCACTGGGTGCAAAAACACTTCCCCCGAATCATTGCTCATTGCCTGAATATTAACCTCGTCTTTGGCAACAACCAACGCTTCATCTCTGCCCTCAACCACATATGCAACCCAAGGCAATTGCTTGATTTTCGCTATATTTCCACCATTATTTCGCACAATCATTTTTGCACCACCATCAGCAGAGCGATAATCCGTTTGCGCCCCCCCAACATTCGCTGGTTCATATGAAGTTTGCGCCACCATATTCTCACGCCATACGGGCAGAGATTTTTTCGCTATATCATATTCCTGCAAATCAACCAACATCGCCGAATAATCAGCTCGCAATTGTCTATCATTTGGCTTGGTTGCAATCAATTTCTCAAAGGCAGCAATCGCTTGCTTTTTTTTACCCAACCGTGCTAGCGATAACGCACCTAATGATTGCAACTCTGTATCTGCCATCGGAGCGGATTTTGCGGCTTCCACCACCTGCGCATAATATTTCTTAGCATTGTTATCATTCTCACGGCGCAGATTTTCTGCATGATAAAAATGCGGACGGTAGGCCTCAATTGTGTTGGGCAATGACGGTAACTCTGCTTTGAAATAGTTATTTAACAACTCGCTTGATTGCACGTAATTTGCTTCACTTGCGGCAAAAACTCCAGCCTTACCAAGCACTAACGGGTTAGCAGGCGAAATCTTTAATGCCGCATCATAAGCATTTCGTGCCTCATCTCTCAAACCATAACTTTGTGCCGTATCAGCATAACTAAGGAGTTGCGCAATATCTTGCGTGGCTGCCGTTTTTTGTTGCAAATAATTTGATAAACTCGCATCATCAATTTTTGCTAAAGCTGTGATATAGCGATTTTCTACCGAACTTATTTCAAGCAACGCTGGTTGACGCTTGGCAAGCTCCAGCAAACCATCATCGCTTGTGCCATTCGCCATATGAACCAACCAAGCCCGCTTGTCGTTAGTGTCCGCAGCTACGGCCGCCTTATTATTTAACCAAACAAGTGCATTTTCAGGATAAATCGGTGACCATAAATAAAGCAATTGCTGCACCAAATCATCAGATGGCTTGGCTTTCACATCATCACAAATACCCATAAACATATCAATTGCAACGGTTTTTTCACCATTTTCCAACAAATTATAAGCCACTTGACGGCGCAATTCCACATCACCTTTGTGACGAGCAACAACTTGTTGCCAAAACTCCGTTACGGCTGGTTGCCCCTGCGTTTTCAGCAAATAACCCGCATATAAATACGCCCATTCCCGTGGATTATCCATCGCCATACCCTTAATATACGGCATAATCGCACTTTGTTGACCGCCCTCAATCAACGCTCCGATAATCATTTGCTTGCGCTTGCCATCAGCATTGCTTGCCAATATTGAGACCCCATATTTGCGCAGTTCCGCACCATAAATTGGGTTGGTTTTGGATAATTTAGTTAGCACAAATAAATAATCGCCTTCGCCATTTTTTGTTGCGTCTTTAGTTGCACGCAGCAATGGCAAGGCTTGCTCATAATTTCCCGCCCGTAAATATGATTGTGACACAAAATTACGATTTTCATCATTTTCTTTTTTGCTATATAAATATTCAGCAATCAAAGTTGCATTTGCATAATTTTTTTCGTCCATAGCGAGGTAATAACCATCACGATATGTTTTATCCTCAAATGATGCGCCTTCCACCAAATATGGCTTAATAACTTCTGCATTTTCAAACACGGCTGCTAGTGGAAACCAAGCATTTTGAAAGGCAGCCCCTTCCCTCTCAGCGATTGCTGTTTTTGCCAATTCAAACGCCTTTGCCCGAGAGTTGCTTTCTTGCAACAATTGAATAGTGGCGATTAACTCAGAATCACTCAATGTATCAGTTGGTGGAAGTTGCTTGAAAAACGCCTCAACGCACGTTCCCATTTTGCGTTTAGCACATAATTGCGCAATCGCCAGCCGCCTCGTCAACATTGCCTCTGATTCCATAATGCGAGTTATTTTTTGCTGATCCTCACCATTTCCTGCCATCAAACCAAGCATAGCTGCCAAATATTCATCATTAGTTTGCGCAACTACAATTTTGCCACGCTCCTGCAAACGGCGCATCAATTCGCCGTCACCTGCGTTATTCGCCACCTCAAGCAACACCAAAATATCAGTCGTTCCGAGTGTTTCATAATCAATTTTGTCGCGCAATTCAGTTAGTAATTTTTTGTTGCCAACATATGAAGAAAGCAACATCAAATCATCAAGCAAATCACGGGATAATTTACCCTGCTTATATCTCTCAAGTGCTACTTCATAAGCCTGCTCTTTTTTGCCAAGCGATTGTAATATCGTGATATTTTGTTCAAAAACTGCATCACTTAATTGTGCTTTTTCAGGCAGTGCCGCCACATAATTATGCGCTGCTTCTGGCGAAATCAAAAACAATAACACGTTAGCAATGCGAGCGAACTCCGTATCCGAAAAGTTTTTGCCCACCAGCGAAATTGCGAACTTCTCCGCCTCCGCCTTGTTGCCCATCTCAGCGTGCATACGCAAAATGAGTTCAAAATCAGAAAATAACATCTCCGCATCATATTTCTTTTGCATTAACGTGAGAACTGCCAATGCTTGCTCATATTCCTTTGCTGATGCTAAAATATTCGCCAAATTGCGATGCTCTTGCAATGAACCTTGGCTTTCCTCAAGGATTTTTCTCATCATGAAGGGAATATTTTTATTATCCTCCCCCTGGATATTATAAGTCTCCATCAACTTCTTTGTGCCTTCAGAAGATGCTGCAAGTTGGTTCATCGCCTCCAAGTTTTTCACATAATCATCGGTGCGCTGCCCATATTGATATAGCCGCCCAAGCTCTTGACGTGCCTCAATACTACTAGGATTCGCCCCAACAAAGCTCTCCATCACATCTATTGCTTCATCAATTTTAGCATATTGCAAATAAACTTTGGTGAGTGTGCTTACCGTATCAACACTTAAATTGCCATTGGCAAATTGCTCCTCATAGCTTTTTAGTGCCTGCCCATATTCCTTATCTTTATAATTATTCAAAGCGATTTGTTGATCACTTGGCAACAGAAAATAGCTTCCTCCAACAGCGGTCAACACGAATGACATTGCACCAATCATAAAGCGAGAACGTGATTTCATAATAAGCTACTTAATTACCCTAATGTGTTGGAGCTGTTGGAGCATATATTTTTATTTATTGCAATTTAGTTGCTTGTTTCAGCCGTTAGTTAATTGTTAATCATTCAATGATTCTACAATATAAACGTCCAGCGGTTCAATAGCACTATCTTGCAATGATATTTTCAGAATATTTCTAATAACATTAATTTGCTCTTTATGCAACAATTTGTTTTTGCGACGCACTATAACATGAACTTTTTTCGCATTTGGCCAATAAAGTTGTATTTTTCCACTACCAAACCCCTGCATTGCCAAAGTTAGTCCATTTCTATATTGCTCAAAACCTTGCACTTGCCAACGGCTAGAAATTAAATATGGCTTGGCTGCTGGCGGAGTTTTTTGCAATTTAGTCATTTTCTGCAATGCGATGATTGGCGATGCAACTTTAGGGTTCAAAAACACATATAAACTACCCTGATAATGTTTTTGTCCAATCACCCCTTCGCTATTGGCAAAATCTACCGCAGAAATTGTTGCATTATCAAAACGGATAGTCTGCAAACCTCCCCTATCATCAATTCGCCATTTATTTTCACCCATTTGCACCAATTTTGAACTGTAAAACCCGTTGGCAATGCGCGCATATGTGCTGGCAAATACTGGAATAATTGGTTGCGATGATGCAAACTCAATATTTTGTTTCAATGCCTGCAAAGCTGCACTTTTCTCACCTGAATATGCGTGATAATAAACATTAAACGGGCTAATTCGCCTTGGCGTTTCGGTGTTTCTTACAGTATTCACAAGGTAGCGAAAACCAAAGAAATTGTCACTCCATAATGATGTATAAGTATTTTCGTTGCTATTTGAGGAATAAATCTGGCGTTCATGCCCCATCTCAATTCCAATTGGTGAAACATACGAATATGACGCATACATAGGGTCAAAACGTGAATCCCCTCCATTAATATTAAATAAACCCGCTTCACGAGTTTTGCGCAATGCGGATTCCGTTGGGCTGGTATCACCCGACCATTGCATTAATAATATTTTCTTGTTTGCGGGAGCAAGTTTTTGCAAATAATCCGCCGAGCCTTGAATCTCCATATCCATATCAAATGGCGCACAAGCATAGCTTCTAGGGGTTTCAAAATCCTCCAACATACGTTTATCTAGCGGGTTTTCTGGAACATCTACCGCAGAATATTTGCTAACTATTTTATCCCAACTTGCCGCATTTGCAGCAACATTTTCACTGCCTTTGCCCAACAAGTCAAATAATGAATCCTTGTCACCAGTTTTTGCAGGATATTTATGCAAATATTTCAACTCTCCCGCCTCGTGCATATTTTCAAAATAACGCCACATTAAAGGGTGGCTGTGAGTATGGCTTGCGGGTTCAACATTTGGCAACGCAAATATATCCCTTGCGACTTGTTCACTTTGCGGCTTACCATGACAAGCAATATCTAAATCACCCACAATTGGTGCAACAGTGAAGGGTATTTTTTTATATTGTTTATAAATATTTTCATATAAAACTTGCGCTGAAATAATTGGATCTTTGCTGCGATCGCTCACTTCGCTATAATTATTCCACCCATCACCATCAAGATGGCTATAAAAAATCCTGCGTCCATTTAAGGTTGTGACATCAGGGCGAGGTTGTGCGTGCGCCCCTAAAGCTTTGTTCAAAAAATCAAACGGGTTAATCAACCATCTTTGCATGGCAACGCCATCTGTTTGGATATCATCATCAAAGTGAAAATTATATGATTCCGACACGAACCCACCATTTTTATTGGTTGTTACCAAATCGCTAATTAATTCCTCACCAGTATCACTATGTCCCCCCACTTTGAGATATGATTCAACATCTTTTTGCGCCACCAACACGGGATATGCTGGCAATACTGCTGGATATTTGCGTTCATATTCCACCATTTTCAAATCTTTATATATGATTTTGGAGTTATAAGTCAAACCAACCCATTGATTTGTATTAGTTAATCCTAAATATGAGAGAACTTTATTCATCTCATTCAATCCTGTTGGAGTATCCGCCCATTTGACATCAAAGCCAATATTTCCCATGCTCAGAAACTTTTTATGCTGGTTCATTCCCTGCTGCAACCATGCTACATACGCGTCCATGTCTGGCATATAAGCACCAGATGGTAGCGACAAAACCACGCCCGCAACATCATCTCGCCACTTTGGCAATTTGTCATTGCGTTCATAAAACTCTAGGTGATAACCAAGCCAATTAAGCGGCATTTCCAATGTTCTGTGCGAAATGGAATAGCGCACCATTCCCTCCAAATCCTTATCGTAAAAAGCAAAAATCACCCGTGGAATTGGTGCAGAACTTGCATATAATGGCTTGATTTGCGCACAAAAAATCAGCATTAATAATGCAATAATTTTTGTATATTTATTATAAAACAATTTACTCAAAGTTATTATCAACCTATGATACATTATTATATATTGCCTTTATATGATTAAATCATGCAAAGCAAGTAAGATAATTAATATCAATATAATATTAAAATTAAATAAAGGCAATCGCAACTAACATAAAATAATATACGAAAATATAAATATATGAAAAAAATAATTCTTACCTTTTTTATTACTTTTTTGCTGATTTGCGTTCAATCTAACATTGCTTATGCGGGGCTAATTCGTGATGCTCAAATTGAGGAATATTTGCGCAAATTAACCCTGCCAATTGCTCAAATTGCTGGAATTAATCCACAATCATTGCGTATATTCATTGTGGCAGACTCTCGCATTAACGCTTTTGTTGCGGGTGGTAGCAATATTTTTATCAATACGGGGCTAATCACCGAAGCACAAAATCCTGATATGATCATGGGAGTGCTAGCGCATGAAATGGCGCATATTTATGCTGGACATATCATCGGAATTAGCGCAAGTGTGGAGCAAGCAAATGTGCAAATGGTGCTTTCATATTTGCTGGGAGCGGCAGCGGCGGCGGCTGGAAGTGCGGACGTTGGGGCGGCGATAATTTCGGGCGGCGGACATATTGCTAACCGCTCACTGCTCGCTCATTCTCGGGCAAATGAACAAGCGGCTGACCAAGCGGCAATTAGTTTCATGGATAAGTTGCAATTATCCAGCGAAGGAATGTTGCAAATGTTTGAGAGATTGCGCCGTGAGGAAAAGAAATATATCATCGGGCAGAATGTTGATTCATATTCTCGCACTCACCCGTTAAGCAAGGAGCGAATCACTCACATGCGTTCTCACGTTGAGGAAACTCGGGGGAAATATCCGCATCTTGAAGCAAAATTGCAACGTGAACATAATTTGGTGAAAGCAAAATTAATCGGTTATCTTGGTGATTCACAACAAGTTATGCTACAATTTATTGCAACAGATAATTCCGAGGAGGCGCATATTGCACGGGCGATTGCCAAGATGAATATCTCACTATTTAACGAGGCGTTAAATGAAATTGAACCATTAATTGCTATTGAGCCAAATAACCCATATTTACATGAGATTAAAGGCAGCATTTTGTTTGAATCACGGCGTTATGATGAGGCGATTACGGAATATAAAATTGCCCGTGATTTATTGCCAAACTCTGCCTTAATTCGTAGTGATTATGCCAAAGTGATGGTGGAATCAAACAGGCAAGAATTGCAGGAATTAGCCAAGCAAGAACTGCTTTATGCCAGCGAGATTGACCCGACCTATCAACCAACTTGGCGTAATTTAGCAAAGATATATGGCAAACAAAATGATCTTGGCAATGCCGAGTTATGCCTTGCAGAAATTGCCGCACTCAACCAAAATAAAGAGGATTTGCTGGAACATTTGGAGCGTGCCAAAAATCAACTAACCACCAATCAATCAGAAGCAATAATTCGCATTGAAGATTTGCTATTATATGCAAATACGCTTAAAGATGCCCCAATTGTTTTTTAATTAATTAATTAATAGCTAAATCACAACATAACTTATAATTCAATATATTTCATAACAAGTTGCTTATAAACAACTTTTTTGAATTATCTGCTAATAACGCTAACAATATTTAGAGTTTTGTTGCAACTAACTGAATAATATGTGATTAAATAATATATTATATTGTGATTTTTACAGCTACTTGCTGCAAATTACAATAATAACCTAATATATTATGTTAGAAGTTTAAGGAATTACGCAAATGAATGATGATAATGAAGAAAAATCAAGCAAAAGCAAATTAGTAATTATAATATTGCTAATTTCAACATTGTTGCTTGGTGGAATGGCAGCAGCTTATTTCACTGGAATGCTTGATAAGTTCATCATAAGCGAACAAAAATCTGATGATGCACAAGGTGATAGCTCCAAAGGCGATGGAAGCAAAAACAAAGGCGAAAGCAACAATAACAAAACAAATAACGCAGATTTACCCAAAATATCATATCATCATCTGCCCGAGTTCGTAGCGAACTTAAACCCTGGCTCTGCAACTCCTAGCTTTATCAAAATGTCAATCACAGTGGAGCTAGCTAACCCAGAATTATTGATTAAAATCCAAGAAATGCAACCAAAAATCTTAGATGTAGTTAATATATATTTGCGTGAATTGCGCCCAAGTGATTTGAAAGGTTCAGCGGGGATACAATTATTACGAGAAGAACTAACCCTTCGTTTCAATAAAATATTATATCCAGATAAAATAAATAATATATTATTCAAAGAATTATTGATTCAATAGACCAACATTTGTTAGGAATGCTAAATAATGGCTGATAAAAATAATGATGATAATGAAGATAATTCTGCTGCTGATGACTGGGCAACCATGCTTTCTGGCTCTGATAGTGGCAAAAATGAGCGTGTGCTAAACCAAGATGAAATTGATGCTTTGCTTGGGTTTGGTGCAGCAGCACGGGCAGATGAGGCAAGCACAGGGCTGAATGCTTTGCTTGGTAAATCCCGCATGGCATATGAAAAACTGCCGATGCTTGAGATTATATTTGACCGAATGGTGCGATTGCTTTCAACTTCCATGCGCAATTTCACCTCGGATAATGTTGATGTGAATATTGATTCTATGGTTTCAATGCGGTTTGATGATTATCTCAATTCAATTCCCCTGCCTGCTTTGATGGTGGTTTTTCGGGCGAATGAATGGGAGAACTTTGGTTTAATCATGGTGGATTCTGCCCTGATTTATTCCATGGTAGATGTGTTGCTTGGTGGCAGAAAAACTAGCAAAACTGTGCGAGTTGAAGGCAGGCCATATACCACAATTGAGCAAGATTTGGTGAAGTCATTGGTGGAAATTGTGCTATCTGATATGAGCCAATCGTTTGATTCCATCTCGCCAGTAACCTTTCAATATGAACGTTTGGAGAGCAATCCACGTTTTGCCACCATAACTCGCCCCAATAATTCGGTGCTATTGGTGCGGTTGCTGGTAGAAATTGATGAACGTAGCGGTATGATTGAGGTGATGTTGCCACATGAAACGCTTGAACCAATTCGTGATTTGTTGTCACAGATTTTTATTGGCGAAAAGTTCGGGCAGGATAATAGTTGGGAGCGACATATGAGCAATGAGATTCGCAATTCTAATGTGCAAATTAGTGCATTGCTTGACGAAAAACATATCTCACTTGGTGATTTAATTAATCTACAAATTGGTTCAACTATTTTGCTGGATAAAGAACCAAATGATGATATTTCACTAAAATGTGGCGATGTTGTGATTGGCAAGGCACGTTTGGGCAGAGTTGGTGAGAAAATTGCAATATCATTATTAGAGCCAATCAAAGCAAAAGCGGAGCGCAACTAAAATGAATGAGATAATTGTCAAAATATTGTTAGATATTGCCGTGGCGGGGCTGCTTTCTGCGACTATTTTTTATTGTATTAAGTTGAATATGCGGATTAAATTATTGCAGGATTCAAAATCAGAATTGGCGGGACTAATTCAGCAATTTGATGTTTCAACCAAGGCAGCAGTTGATAGCATTCAAGAGATTCACCGTGCAAGCCGCAAAATTGGTGAAAATATTCAAGCAAAATTGGATAAAGCGAATTATCTCGCCAATGATTTGGAGTTTATGATTGAGCGAGCCAACAAAACTGCGGACAAAATTGATGGGCAAATTAGCAATAAACGCGAAGCAAGTGTTACAGAGCGGGAAAATAATATAGGGCGAATGAATGGCGGACAATTGCGTGAAAATGCAAGGGAAAATACACGAGAGAACATGTGGGAAAAACCTGATTTGGACGCAAGAATTAATCAAAATAATAATGCGGAAAAAACAGGAGAAAAACGAGGGATTGAAGCGATGATGGATAGGATTTCAGAGCTTAAAGGTGGGGCAAAATCTGCCGAGAAAGCATCGCCAATGTCGCCCCCAATGTTACCAATGGCGAGAATGCGCAGCAAATCCGAACAAGATTTAATCCAAGCATTGAAAAAAGATAAATCATGAGCAATATTAAACATTATAACAGAAAAATACGATTACTGCCCGTCACAATTGCGAGCTTATGCTTGCTGTTGGTTGCAAAGTTTTATGATATTTACGAAACGGGAAATCAGTTTTCACAATTATTTTTAAGCACGCCAGCGATTGCCGCAAAAGATGTTGCAAGCAATAAAGATGATGCAAAACAGATAGATGAAAAAACGTCAAAAGAGCAATTCGTTGAAAAAAATGACACAAAAAATATGAGTGCTAAAAATACTAATATTGCATCAGATAATAAGGATTTAAGCGCACAACTTGCTGTAGAAAAAACTGATTTTTCTGAAATTGAAGTTGATATTTTGCAAAGCCTATCAAAGCGTCGTGAAGAATTGGAGCAAATGGAAGAAAATGTGCGCATGAAAGAAAGTTTGCTTGAGGCAACAGATATACGCCTAGAGGAAAAAATCAAACAAATCAGTGCGTTAGAGAAAACTGTGCGTGAACTTCTCACCGCTTATGACAAAGAGGAAGAGGCAAAAATAGCGAGTTTAGTGAAGATTTATGAAAATATGCGCCCAAAAGATGCTGCTCGTATTTTTGATGAGTTGGAAATGTCAATTTTATTGATGGTAGCGGATCGTATGGCGGAGCGCAAAGCTGCACCAATTTTGGCGAAAATGTCACCACTCAAAGCGAAATTACTCACGGAAGAATTGGCGGAAGATAGGAAATTACGCACTAAACAAGAGGAAACATTGAATAATATTTCACCGCCTTCGCTAAATAATATTTCACCGCCTTCGCTTGGGCAATTATCCTCGCCTTCGCTTGAGCAATTATCCTCGCCTTCGCTCGGGCAGCAGCAACCCCAACTTGGGCAATTGCCAATAGGGCAGGCAAATCCAAGCACTCAAACCCCGCCTAAAAAATGAACAATAAAATATTAACTTCATCAGAAGAAAACTCGTCAGAAAAAATATCGTTAAATGATATTCCACTAACAGCATCATCAGGCGTAAATCAGCTAATAGGTGCATCATCAAGCCATATGTTATCACCTGCAATTTCATTACCTGCCATCTCAACACCTGCCACATTATCACCCGCAATTTCATTAACGGAAGTCAGCAAAACATATCGTATTTATAACCGCCCCGCAGACCGTTTGAAACAATCCTTAATGCGTGGCAAAAAACAATATTTCAGGGAGCATGAAGCCTTAAAACCCCTCTCGCTTGAGGTGAAGCGAGGTCAAACAATCGGAGTTGTCGGCTGTAATGGCTCGGGCAAATCAACCCTGCTGCAAATGATTGCGGGAACACTCACTCCAACAAGCGGCGAAGTGCGGGTAAATGGTCGCATATCTGCCTTGCTGGAACTCGGCGCAGGATTTAACCCAGCTTTCAGCGGGCATGATAATATCTATTTAAGCGGCAGCATCATGGGCTTAAGCAAGTTAGAAATCATTGCTAAATATGATGAAATTATCGCATTTTCTGGCTTAAACAAACAGGCAATCGACCAAGCAGTCAGCACTTATTCCAGCGGAATGTATGTTCGCCTCGCTTTCGCAACCGCCATCGCCATCAACCCCGAGATATTAATTGTTGACGAAGCGTTAGCCGTGGGTGATGAAGGATTTCAACGCAAATGTTTCGCCCGCATTAGGCAATTGCAAGAAAACGGCGCAACCATATTTTTCGTGTCACATTCAGCTGGTGCAATTATTGATTTGTGCGACCATGCGATGTTGCTTGATGCGGGGGAATTATTGACGCAAGGATCTCCCGCAAATGTGATTGCATCATATCATAATATGTTATTTGCACCTGATGATGAACGGGCAATTATCCGTGCGCAAATAGCGGGTGAGCAAGTGCCAACATCAACCAAAATGAAAGCCAAAAATAATCCCGAAACACAATTAATATATCCTCAAAATGGTGGTGAATTAAGCAATTGGCGAGCAGTTGATGTTGAAGGCAATATCGCAGCAATTTGGCGAGTTGGAGCAAATTATCATGTGAAATATGAGCTGGAATTATCCGAGCCAGTTAATAATTTACATTTTTCTATGATGATAAAAACCATGACGGGGATTGAAATTGCGGGAGCATTATTCAAATCATCTCAAAGCGAAACTAAAAAACTTTCGCATCAAGCAGGTGAAAAGATACAAGTGCAGTTTAATGTTCCATGTAATTTGCGCAACGGCGATTATTTCTTGAATATTGGCGCAGTGGAGGAGCAATTTGGTAGTTATCGCTTTGTACATCGTGTGGTTGATGCAATACATATCAAAGTTGTGGATTCCACTGAACAAAATAATAAAATATTAAAACCTACTGGACTGATTGATGCAGGGATAACCGCTATAGCATCTTCAATCTAGCATCGCTATAATTGCTTGCTATTTGCATAAAACGATTGTAGTAACTATGTTATGATTTTAACATATGTAATTATTTTATCTTTATCAGCGGCATTTTTCAGTTTTGTTGGAACCTTTTCTGTGCGCTATATGAGTGAAATGTTTGGCGGTGCGCGCGTTCCAAATATCCGTGATAACCACACAAAACCCGTGCCAAAAGGTGCTGGAATTGCCGTTATGTTGAGCATAATTGGTTTTTTGTGCGTGCTTGGTATGAATGCAAATATATTATGCGCTGTGCTGTTGCTAATTTTTGTTTCTGCAATTGATGATTTCAGAGGTTTATCACCTTTGTTGCGCCTAATCTTTCATGTGATTGCAGCAATGATGATGGTGGCAGAATTGCCCGCGCAAATCGTTCCCGCTTTGCCTCAATTTGTTGAACACGCCATATTAGTTGTGGGCATGGTATGGTTCATGAATATCTATAATTTCATGGACGGAATTGATGAAATAACCGCTTTGCAAACAACCATGATATGTTTAGGGTTAATTCTCATATCAATGATTGCGCCAAATATTCATAATTCAGTTGCATATGATAATTTGATTATAATTAGCAGCGTGATTGGGTTTTGGTATTTTAATCGCCACCCTGCTACCATATTTTTAGGTGATAGTGGGTCAATTGGGCTTGGAGCATTAATGGCGTGGTTTCTTATGTCATTGGCGAGCAAAGGGCTTTGGGTGGAAGCCTTGATCTTACCCGCTTATTATCTGCTGGATTCAGGTTTGACTTTCGCTAAACGCTTATTATGCGGTAAAAAGCCGTGGCAAGCGCATTCTGAACATGCTTATCAACAATTTGTGCGGGGTGGATATTCGCATAATATGGCAACAAAAATATTAACATTTTATAATTTGTTAATGCTGATGGCGTTGCTAATATGTTTATATAAACCGCAATTTAGGTTGCTAGCACTTAGCGCAATTTATGGCTTAGCAATGGTGATATATATTTATTTTGCAAGTGCTGGGGCAAAAATGAAGAACCGTAAAACCAAAAATATAGTTAAATATGCGTCTTCCTAAAAGATCGGTAATTTCAGCAATTCATGATTTGTTGATGGCAGGATTGAGCCTGCCAATTGCTATTTATCTGCGCCTCGGTGATAAAGCATTTTCCGTATCCCCACAAATCTTGCTGGTTGATTGCTCCATATTCATGTTATGTTTTGTTTGTTTTGGTCTATTATTTCGCTTACCAAAGGAAGTATGGCGATATATATCCATCAACGAACTCACCACAATCATCAAAGTTTGTGTGGCAAGCATCATCACCTCTTATATCATCATATTTTTATATAATCGCCTTGAGGGAGTGCCTCGCTCCATACCAATCCTCCATTTCCTGATTTTAGCGAGCCTTCTTGCTTCCACCCGTTTGCTTTATCGCAAGGTTCGGGAACATAGCAAAAAAGGAGCGCAACAAAAAATAAATGTGGCAATAATTGGAGCGAATGATCACTCGGAGAGTTTTATCCGCACTGTGCAACGCAAACGTGATATGCAATATAATGTAGTAGCGATTATTGATGATAATGCAGCTCGGGCTGGCAGAACTATGCGAGGGATACCGATATTTTCCTCACTGGCGCAGCTAGCAGAAATCATCGCACGCTTGGAAAAAGATGGTAAAAAACCGCAACGGCTGATTTTAAGCGACCAATTTTTAGATGCTAGCATCATACAATCCCTAATGCCAATTTGTGAAGCGCAAGGGATTTTGCTCGCCCGCCTGCCCCGCCCCACTGATTTGGAAGATGGCGTGTTAAAACAAGATGTGCGCCCGATTGCGATTGAGGATTTGCTCAACCGCCCCCAAACTTCACATGATAATAACGCAATGCAACGGTTAATTAGGGAGCGAGTAGTGCTGGTGACGGGTGCGGGCGGTTCAATTGGTAGTGAATTAGTGCGTCAAATTGCTAGCCATTCACCAACTCGTTTGATTATTTTAGAGCAATCCGAACATAATTTATACCAAATTGACAGAGAACTTGCGCTCAATCATGCACAAATATCTCGCCTATCCGTGCTAGCTGATGTGCGTGATGGCAAAAGAGTTCAACAAATCATTGCTGAGACCAACCCAGATATCGTGTTTCATGCAGCCGCCCTCAAACATGTTCCACTTGCTGAAGAAAACCCTGAAGAAACCATTATCACCAATGTTTTTGGCACATTAAACGTGGCAAGGGCAGCGGCTTTGGAGGGGGTGGAAATATTTGTATTAGTTTCAACTGATAAAGCCGTTCACCCTGCCAACGTAATGGGGGCGAGCAAACGCTTGGCGGAACTAGTTTGTGCAAATATTTCATTGATTGCGCCTGAACTGAAAATGACAATCGTGCGGTTTGGTAATGTGCTTGGTTCAACAGGTTCAGTTGTGCCATTATTTCAAGAGCAACTCAAATCGGGAGGGCCATTGACTGTCACCCACCCTGAAATGGAGCGATATTTCATGACAATTCGTGAAGCATCGGGGTTGGTAATTCAAGCAGCAGCCCAAGCAAAACAAGGAGTTGGTTTATATATTTTAGATATGGGCAAACCCGTTCGCATTTTGAGCCTCGCCGAGCAAATGATTCGCCTCGCTGGGTTTACGCCAAATAAAGATGTGCATATTCGTTTTACGGGGTTGCGAGCGGGTGAAAAATTACGTGAAGAGCTGGTTTATGGCAAAGAACCGCTTAGCCAAACAGAGCATAAAAAAATCATGCGTGCCAAATTGCATAGCGTTAATTTACCGCAACAACATGAACTTGACGCACTGCAAGAGGCCTGCCATAATTTTAATAGTGACATGGTGCTGCGCCTATTGCAAGATTTAGTGCCTGAATATAATTGTTGATTTTAATGCGATAATATATTATGTTGCAGTGCAATGATAGATTGGGATAAACTTAGAATATTTTATATTGTGGCGCAAACCAAAAATATTACCAAGGCATCAGAGAGGCTTGGGGTTAGCCAATCAGCTGTTTCTCGGCAAATAACCACGCTGGAAGCAAGCCTCAAAACGCCATTATTTCATCGTCGGGCGCGCGGGCTGTTGCTAACAGAGCAAGGGGAGATTTTGCTTAAAACAGTGAGTGAGTTTTTCCAAAAATTAACCGCCACTGAAAATACGTTAATGGAAGTTGCTGATCGCCCGACTGGTGTGTTGCGTGTGACGACCACATATTCGTTTGGGGCAACTTGGCTTACCTCACAAATGAAGGAGTTTGGCGAGCTTTACCCTAATATTCGTGTTGATTTAATTCTGCATGATGATGAAGTAAATCTTAGCATGGGTGAAGCGGACATCGCCATTCGTATGTATCCCTCCAAAAATCCTGATTTAATTCAACGTTCATTGCTTAGCTTGCATAGCTCACTTTATGCGTCTAACGATTATTTGCGGCTATATAATATTCCAAAATCCATTGAAGATTTGAGTGAACATCGCATTTTAGTGCTAAATGATAGGGACATGAACCCGCATGAACAATATCGCTGGTTGCTAGATAAAGCCGAGGAAAGCGGGGTGAAGTTGAATATTTGTTACAGTGTGAATAATTTAATGTCACTATTGAGGGCAGTCAAAAATGGTATGGGGATTGCCGTTTTGCCTGATTATATTGTGGAGCGAGCCCGTCATGTTAGCCGTATTTTGGACGATATTGCCAGCACAGATATTGATGCATATCTGGTTTATCCAATGGATATGAAAGATTCCAAGCGCATACGAGCATTTCGTCATTTTCTCACCCGCAAATTGAGCGAATATAGTTTTTAAGCTAGTTTATCTATGGCTATTTTTAAGCGAGAACACGCTTCAGTTAATATTTTTTCTGACGTAGCGTAGGAAATACGGAAATATCCTTCACAGCCAAACGCACTGCCATGCACCGCTGCAACTAATGCTTCGTCCAATAAATATGCGCATAATTCAGCAGAATTGTTAATCACTGCACCCGATGGAGTTTTGCGCCCAAATAATCCTTCACAATTTGGAAATAAATAAAACGCTCCAACTGATTTTTCGCAAATTATGCCATCAATTTTGTTTAACTCCGCCACCACCATATCCCGACGCTTCACAAAAGCAACCAGCCATTCCTGCAAAAAACTATGATCACCATTTAAGGCCTCAACCGTTGCCGCCTGCGATATTGAGCAAGCATTTGTAGTTGAATGCGATTGAATATTGGTCATTGCTGCGATTAATTCAACATTTCCCGCTGCGTATCCAATGCGCCAACCTGTCATGGAATATGATTTTGAAACGCCATTCACCGTCAACACACGATGCGCTAATTCAGGAACAACACTCGCAATAGTTGCATATTTGAACCCATCATACAGCAAATATTCGTAAATATCGTCGGATAAAATCATCACTTGAGGGTGCTGCAACAACACCTCCCCCAACGCCTGCAATTCATCGTATGAATAAGCTGCACCACTCGGATTGGACGGCGAATTCAAAATCACCCATTTTGTTTTTGGCGTAATCGCACCCAACAATATTTCAGGAGTTAATTTCAAGCTAGTCTCACGCCCACATGCAACTATAACGGGAGTTCCTTCCGCAACATATACCATATCAGGATATGAAACCCAATATGGAGCGGGAATAATTACTTCATCGCCCGCAGAAACCGTAGCAAGCAACGCATTAAAAATCACCTGTTTTGCCCCGCAACCAACCACAATTTGATTGCGCCCAAACGATAAATTATTATCCCGCTTGAACTTCGCAATAATCGCATCTTTCAATTCTGGCGTGCCACCGACTGGAGTATATTTAGTTTTACCCTCCGCCAATGCCCGAATTGCCGCTTGCTTAATATGTTCTGGCGTATCAAAATCTGGCTCACCCGCTCCAAGCCCAATCACATCATAACCCGAAGCCTTTATTTCTGCGGCTTTAGCAGTTACCGCCATAGTTGGTGAAGGTTTAACGGCCAAAAGGCGAGGAGCTATCATTTGATTCATATTAATCCTTTTCTAGTGATAATTTATTAATATTATTAACTTTTTTATGAATATTTTAAGCATAATTTTCAAACATAATCCCAAATCGCATCATAATTTAACTATTCAAACTGCGCTGCAACCGTTCAATATCCTCTTTTAGCTCAATATCCTCACGCATTAATTCGTTAATTCGTTTGATGGCGTGCATCACTGTGGTATGATCTTTGCCACCAAACTTGCGCCCAATCTCAGGCAAACTGCGAGATGTAAGCTGTTTGGAGAGATACATTGCCACTTGACGAGGGCGGGCGATGCTTGCGCTGCGCCTCGCCGAGTGCATATCAACCATTTTTATATTATAATACTCCGCAACCTTGCGTTGAATATCATCAATAGTTGCTTTTTTCTCACATGAGCGCAATAAATCCTGCAACACAGCTTCAGTATTTTTCAAACTAATCGCCCCACCAACGAGGCTGGAATGGGCGATAACTCTGTTTAATGCGCCCTCCAACTCCCGAACATTGCTGGTGATACGTTGCGCCAAAAACTCCAACACTTCATGCGGGACAATCATATCAGTCAGTTTTTCAACCTTAGATTGTAAAATACCATAGCGCAGTTCATAGCTAGTTGCGTGAATGTCAGCCACCAATCCCCAACCTAGGCGTGAGCGAATGCGCTCCTCAATCCCGTCCAAATCCGAGGGCGACCTATCCGCCGAAAACACCAACTGCTTATTTTGATCCACCAGCGCATTAAATGTGTGAAAAAACTCCTCTTGCGTGGAATCTTTGCCACTAATGAACTGCACATCGTCCACCATCAGCACATCAACCGAGCGAAATTGCTCCTTAAACGCCATAGTTTCGTTGAAACGCAACGCTTTGATGAACTGATACATGAACTTTTCTGCTGACAAATAAACAACTCGGCGTTCAGGGTGAAAATTGCGAATATGCCAAGCGATGGCGTGCATCAAATGCGTTTTGCCAAGCCCCACCCCGCCATAAAGAAATAATGGATTGCACCCTATTATGCACTCCGCCGAGCTTGCCACCCGTTTTGCCGCAGCATAAGCGAGTTCATTCGCTTTACCAACCACAAAATCATCAAATGTGTAACGTGGGTCAAGCGCAGCCCCCATACTATCCAACAGATTCATATCAAGCTGATTTGCTACAGATATTTCACTAGATACTGCTTCAATTTGCACAACCCCAGATTGCAATTCATGTGATGCTTGCCGAACAATAACTTCAATATTATTTATCTCGAAGTTACCAAGGGTGAATAACTCAAGCGCAACTTCTTGATAATTATTAACAAACCATTCACGCATGAAACGGGACGGGGCGGTTAAAATCGCCTGTCCGTTATTCACGCCATCAAATCCCAATCCTGCTATCCAACTTTTATATATTGCATCGCCAAATCTATGGTGTAATTCTTGCTTAATAGCCGCCCATAAATTATTATTTTCCAGGTTGAGAATTGCGTTATTTTCTTTGCTAACATCTTGTTTCATATCAATAATTACTGGCGAGACTTGATTGAATATCACGGCTGCTTCCATGGCAATCCCTCAGCTTTCCAACCATTAACTTTTCCTCTTTGCATGTTGTTATTATGAGCTCCTTCAAAGCCATGTGTTATATTGAAACAATTCTCATAGCCATGTTCTGCTAGTATATTTGCTGCTTGATATGAGCGAATTCCTGTTTTGCAAAGGAAAAATATTGCTGATTTTTTGTTAACTATCACATTTGTGACTTGTTCAACGAAATGCGGATTGGCTGCGAAGTCGGGATAGGTAACCCACTCAAAACATAATAATTTTGCGTTCAAACCACCAAGTTCTGCCGTTCCAGAGAATTGCCACTCCGCTTTTGTTCGCACATCAACAACGTATATATCATCATTATTTTGGCTTTTTGCACCAATATTTTGTGGATTATTAGCTTGCGAATAGTTATCATTCGCATTATTAGCCTGCGATTGCTTATCATTTGCACCGTTAATCAATTCATCATTATTTTGCGCAAACAGTAAAAACTCTGTTGCAAATATTTCTCCAGCATAATTTGATTGCTGAAGTTTTCTCTCAACTGCTAGTTTTTTAATCTGCTCTAATGAAAGAAAATGCGACACAAAAAACCCCACGTTACAATGCTTAGCATTTAACAATTCAACGGATAAAATTAAACAGCTCTAGACAATGCAACCCAAAGGTTACTCCGAACATTAGATTACATTGCGTTAATGCGGGCTGACAAACGGCTGATTTTGCGTGATGCTGTGTTTAACTTCAATATGCCTTTGGTGACACCACGGCGAATCTCAGGTTCTGCCAATTTGAATGTTACCAATGCAATTTCTTTATCACCCGTGATGATTGCTGCTTCCACTTTTTTAATGAAAGTCCTTACGCGACCACGTCTAGCGCGGTTGATTAATGTGCGTTTTTCAGTTATTAAAATACGTTTTTTTGCTGATTTATGATGTGCCATGTTTTTCCTTAATATATATTTACTATATTTATATATTCATTTATTTGTATATTCATTTTGTTTCTTAAATATTCCTCAAAATAACGAGAAAATTACCTTACGTCAAGCGATATGTTGACAAGTTGGGCAAAAAAAACTTGACCTTCCAGCTTGAATAATGCGGTTAATTTTATCGCCACAAACGCCGCAATCCTGCCCTGCCTTGCCGTATACGTTAAAATTATGTTGGAAATAACCGCTTTCACCACTCGCATTGGCGTAATTACGCAAAGTTGACCCGCCAGATTCAATCGCTTCCAACAAAACTTTTTGTATCATCTCAACCAACATATCCGCTTTGCTAACACATTGATTTGTTTGCATTAATGGGTTGATATTACAGCGAAACAACACCTCTGATGCATAGATATTTCCCACCCCCACAATAATTTTTTGATTAAGCAAAAATACTTTGATTGCAATGGTTGATTTTTGCATTTTAGTCCGCAAAAAATCAGGGGTAAATGCAGGATTAAATGGCTCAATCCCAAGATTATCCAACATTTTTTGCGCATCACTCTCGCATAGCAAAAACCCAAATCGCCTTGGATCATGATAAACCACCTCACGCCCATCACGCAACTGCCACAACATATGATCATGCTTTTGCGGTTCAGTTTTTTGTCGCACCACATAAGCCCCCGTCATACCCAAATGACCAACTAAAATCGTGCTAGAAAACTTAAATATCAGAAACTTAGCTCGCCTTTCAATGGTTTCAATCGTCGCACCGCAAAGCATATCCACCAGCCCTTCTGGAAATGGATAACGCAAATTATCCCGCCGCAATTGCGCATATTCAATCACGCTCCCTGCTATTGCACCATTCAACCCTCGTGCTACTGTCTCAACCTCTGGCAATTCAGGCATTTTTGCTCCTATATTATTATAATCTCATGCCACTAGTGAGGGCTTGCTCCGCTTGCAAACTCACCGCTCCATTGCTTAGCAAGTGACGATAAACATGATAATTTTCCATAACACGATGCACATAATTGCGAGTTTCACCAAATGGAATCATCTCCGTCCATTGAATAACTTGGTGCATATTTTTGTTTGTTATGGAGCCAAAACGTTGCTGCCACGCTGCTGGTCGCCCCGGCCCCGCATTGTAACCAGCGATGGCAAGCACCATTCTTCCACCAAAACGTCCTAGCACTTGGTGCATATAATGCGCCCCCAGAACCATATTGTATTGCGGCTCATAAAGCCTGTTGGGGGTGAAACCCAAACCATGCGATGATGCTACAGCACTGCCCGTTGAAGGCAAAATCTGCATCAATCCACGAGCATCGGCAACGCTTGTTGCCCGCACATCAAACCTGCTTTCCTGCCGTGTTATAGCCAAAGCAAAAGCGTTGTCAATGCTGAGTTTTGGAGTGATTAGCACTGGAAATAATTCGCTTAAATATATCCCTTTATTCGCTGCTTCCTGCGCTATTTTAATCGCTAACGGTTTGTCACCAGCGAGGCGTGCAATCGCTGCTAAATTGGCGAAAGTTGCGGGAGAATGCTCAAAATCCAAACGATGTTTCAAATGATTCCACAATAACCCACCATAACCTGCCCGCACATATCGCTCCAAAGCTGATGCTAACTCGTCATTCGCCTTGAAATTGTTCAAATCCGTTCCAGCGGGTGCAACAAGTGCGGGTAGCGGCAATGGAGTGTTTGGGTGCAAATATTGATGCGCTAATTGCCCAAAAAATGCGGTAGGAAATAATGCTGCCTTACCATACCATTTCGCTGCATTTTGCTTATCACCCGCAGATTCATAAGCCCGAGCTGCCCAATAAGCCCCACGAGAGCGACTAATTGGCATTAAAGCCGTTTCATATATGTTCTTAAAGGCGGGAATTGCAAGTTTTGGCTGCTTCAAAAATGATAAATATAACCAGCCACGCAACCATTCCGCCTCCACTTTTGGCGCAGGTAAAATCTGACTATGTCTATCTGCAACAATTTTTGCTGACATATAATCACCCTGTTCAATCGCATCACGCATCACCCGCAACTGATAATTCAACCATTTATCAGGATAAGGCAAGGGAGCGCGCGCCTTGAGCAATAATTCCTTTACACCCGCATAATTACCTGCACTCGCCCGAAATGCAATCCTATCATAAAGCAAGCCAGAATCATTTTGCATTGCTGGAGGGACTGCCCTAATTGCGCCTTCAAACCCAACTAATTTACGTTGCAATGATGAGCGAGCTTGCGCTAATGTTATTGCATCAGAACTCATATAAGGATAAAGCCTCGCTGCTGCCGTATAATTATTATCCCATAATAACCTAGCTGAACGCCTATCATGCGAGATTTGCGCAATCATATTTTTATATTTCGCAAAAAATTGCGCTTCTTCATTTGCTGAAAAATCCGCTTCCACCCATAACGTGTTTAATTGTGTTTTATCAATTTTATTGAGTGTATCTAAATTGAGCAAAATTGCACGGCTGGAAATGGCAGGATTAAGGCGAAACCAAGCATTGATTAAGCGTGGCGTTGGATTACTATTCAAAAACGCAATCTCCATGCGTTTGAGCAGAACATCTTGCAATGGAGCTTTGGGATTTTGTCGCAGAAACTTCTCATATTCTTGATATGGTGGAATTGCCTCACTGCGCACCAGATAATTCCAATAAGCAAGGTTGCGGGTGAAATTATTTGTCCCCTGTGACCCAGCCCCCCGTGATATTTGAACAGCTGATTGCCAATTGCTACGAGCTAATTCTCGCATCACTTGGTCTTCACTCGCTGCACGCACCAAATTGGGCAGGCAACATAAAATCATCATCATGTAACATATATATAATAGTGATAATTTTAGCTGGGGTGATTTTTGCTTTTTCATATGATTTTCAATTAACAGATTAGTTCAAAAATTGCAAAAAACAAATTAATAATTCAGTAACTTTTTCTCTTTACAATATTATTATTATAAAACATAATATAGATTAATTTTTAGTAATATATTAAGTTTAGTAATGCTAAATTATAACAAAAATTAATTCTATAAACCTAACTCTATAATGTTAATTTCCTAAATATTTTCAATGAACCAACTAAATAACGATATTAACATGATTAATGATAATAATGAAATAGTTACCGAATGGAGCTATGCACAAAATGCAATCGGGAAGATGGAGGCGTTGAACGTCACTCCCAAGCCTCGGAATTATTCTATTTGGTATAATTATTTTGCTAAAATAAACATTAATCTTGCTGAAGAAATTGATCATCGTTTGCAAAAAAACTTACCATTTGATGAAGTGTTTTTGCGCTTTTTGGAAAAATCTCACTTAGAAAATAATATCATTAAAGCTGATAATAGTGAAGAAGTGGAGCATACACAAGATGTTCTCTCTGACGCATTATCAATCATCACGAGTATTATTTCTGAGGCAAGTAGCCAAAATCAATCAATTCAAAGCAAGCTAGATGATTTGATAAATAACAAAGAAAAACGTGATATTAGTAGCGTTTTGGAAGCGATGGTTACAATTGCCACGGAAATGAAAAAAAGTGCGGTTGGTTTGAAATCAAAATTGGACGAATCCCGTAATGACGTGGAAGTGCTTGAGCATCGTTTATCTGAGATTTCACTTGAAGCGGAGAAGGATTTTTTAACGGGGGTTTATAATCGCAAAGCATTAGATAAGCATTTTACTCGCTTAATTAGTGAAGCGAAAATCAGCAATGAACCGCTCAGTCTGCTTGCTATTGATATTGATCATTTTAAGCGTTTTAACGACCAATATGGGCATTTAATCGGCGATGAAGTGCTGAAAACAACTGCTAAATTATTGATTGAAATGGTGAAGGGTAAAGATGTGGTTGCCCGTTTTGGTGGAGAGGAGTTTTTTATTATCCTGCCAAACACTTCAATTGGGGCGGCGAACAAGGTTGCTGAAAATATCCGTGAGAGTATCTGCCGCAAAGAATTGCGCAACCGAGTGAATGGCGATGTTTATGGCGTGATTAATGTTTCAATTGGCGTTGCCTTATTTCGCTGCGAAAGTGATGTGGTTGAAACATTCATCAAACGGGCGGACGCTGCACTTTATCGCTCCAAAAAAGCAGGGCGCAACCGTGTGACGCAAGAAACTTTGGGTGAGTTATAAACTTTGGGTGAGTTATAAACTTTAGGTGAATTATAAAGGCAAGCAATGATATGAAAATATATAAAAATCAAAGCCTAACATGAATGGTATTTTCCAAGTTAATGAATATTGCATCATCAGTTCCTGTTGCAAAAACTTGTATATTGGACGATTTTATCAAGGAAAACAAAGCATTACGGCGATTAATATCCAAATGCGCCACCATTTCATCAAGTAACAGTATTATTGGCGTGTTACTCAGCGGACGATTAAACTGCAACGCCTTGATTTGCGCCATTAAAATACTAAGCAACAACGCCTTCTGCTCCCCAGTTGAGCATAATTCAGCGGGACGATTATTGCTGGAAAAAATCGCATGAAATTGGCTTTTATGCGCTCCCAAACTGCACCTGCCCGAACGTGCATCAATATTTCTCGCCGCTTTCAACGATTGTTGCAACATTATTTCTGGCTGCTCGTGTGATTGCATCATCTGCTCCACCTCGCCTTCAAAACGTAATATCGCTTTTGGAAAAATATCATCAAGCATTTGAATTGATTGGTTGAGCAACTGCAAAATATGCAATCTCACTCCCACAATTTCCAACGCATATTGCGCAATTTTCGCCTCAATCGCCGTCACCCATTGTGCATCATAATTACCAATTTTCAACAAACGCCCACGCTCCCGCATATAATGTTCATAAGCGTTAATGCGAGTTGCATGGCTTGAATCAAAACTAAAAACAATTCGGTCAAAATATTTACGTTTGTCACTCATACCAGATTGAAATAAATGAGATTGCGTTGGCAAAAACCATAATATGGATAAATATTGTAATATATCAGCTTGACGGGGCAAAGCATCATCTTCCAATTTCAAAACACGTTTTGGTGCATTGATGGCATCATAAACAGCGGTGAGTTGGCACTCGCCATTTGCAGTTTGCAAGTTTGCTCGCACCGCCCAAAAATTCGCTTCCGCAGCACTACCTCCAAAACTGTTTTCTCTTATTCGCAGATGCTCGTGAAGCGCCGTTCCCCGCATACCCTTGCCAACAGTAAGCATGGATATTGCTTCTAAAATATTCGTTTTACCCGCACCATTCGCCCCCGTAATCACTACATTTTTAATCACCACATTTTTTGGTGAATATTCTTGGTTTGGCTGGGCGCAATCAAACGTTGGCAGGTTGAACTCAATAACTGGCGCACAGCACTCAAGCGAAAAATGCGCATGTGAGCGAAAATTATGCAGAGTTAGTGATTGCAATCCATACAATTAATATATCCTCAACTCAGGAACTTAAACTCGCATCGGCATAATCACATATAATACGCTATCATCATTTGGATCTAACACTAATGATGCGCCACCATTGCTTAACTTAAAGCGCACATCGGCACTTTCAACTTGCGCCAAAACTTCCGTCAAATATTTGCAATTAAACCCAATTGATATTGGTTCGGCTGAATATTCAGCAATAATTTTTTCCTCACCTTGGTTTTGGTCAGCAGTTGGCGTGGTGACGGTTATGCTATTATTTTCTATTTGCAACTTCACCCCCCGCACTTTCTCGGAGGAAACAACAGATACTCTATCCGCTGCTTTGGCGAGTGCCACAGCATTAACTTGCAAAATAATTTCGTTATTTGCAGGAATAACTCTAGCATAATCAGGGAAATTACCATCAATTAATTTGGAAAATAATATCGTATTACCAAATACAAACCTAATTTTGCTATCAGAAACTGAAATATGGACTTTATCTATGGAATCTTCTAGCAATTTACCAATTTCACCAATAGTTTTGCGGGGTATGATTGAGCCACCAACTCCCGCTGCACCATCTGGCAACGGCACATCAACCCTTGAAAGGCGATGACCATCAGTTGCAACTGCCCGCAATACTGGAACGCCATCGCACTCAGATTCATGCAAATAAACGCCATTAAGATAATAGCGAGTTTCTTCATTTGACATGGCAAAGCGAGTTTTTTCAACTAATATTCGGCATTGTTCCTTGGTGATTGAAAAGCTATTGGGCAATATTCCTCCACCAATGCTTGGAAACTCATCAACTGGCAATGTTGCAAGCGAAAACTTGGCACTGCCAGCTTTAATATTGACCTTTTGCGCTGATTTATCTTCAGAAAAATTAATATCCGCATCATCGGGAAGCCTGCGCACAATATCATATAACATGTGAGCGGGCATGGTGAGGCTACCAGTTTTGCCAACATCGGCTGGAACTTTATCCATCACCGCAATTTCCATATCAGTGGCAGTCAACTCAATGAAACCATCAATCACATCTATTTTTATATTGCTTAAAATGGGTATTGTTCCACGTTTTTCAACCACGGATTGTGCATGTGACAATGCTTTGAATAACTCCCCTCGCCCAATATTGAAGTTTGAACCTTTTGAGTTGTCACTTTTTGCGTTGTTAGCAGGAAAATCTTCATTTTGCGCCATTTGTTGCGACTCTGATGCTTGTGACATGATTGGTTGTGACATAGTTTTATCTCAATTTCAAAATTATTTTATATTTGTAATATTTAATTAATGAAATTAGTTGAATTATTTATAAAAATCAATCAGTAATTATCGTTATGACAGAAAAACCTTTAATCGTTGATAATATTAGTAAATCATTTGAGAAAAACCAAGTGCTAAAATCGCTTGGTTTGCAGCTTGAAGCGGGTGAGATTTTTGGCTTAATTGGGTTAAATGGCATTGGCAAAACTACGCTGATAAAAATTATTGTTGGGTTGGTGCGGGCTGATGCTGGCAGTGTGAGCATTTTTGGCGAGGATTGGAAAAATGTTTCTGCTAAAAAACATCTGACATATCTGCCCGAAAAGTTTCAACCATCACGTCATTTAACGGGAATTGAATGCTTGAAAATTGCATTATCATATTATGGTTGCAAGTTTAATTTGGCGCAAGCACAATATGAGGCGGAATCACTGGGGTTGGATCCCGATGCTTTGAAGCGGAAAATATCAGGATATTCCAAGGGTATGGGGCAGAAAATCGGTTTAATTTCAAGCCTGATGGTGAATACGCCGTTGGTTATTTTAGATGAACCAATGAGCGGGCTTGACCCAAAAGCTCGCATTCAGTTGAAAGATAGGTTGAAACAGGCAAAAGCAGAAGGGCGCACAATATTCTTTAGTTCGCATATTTTGGCGGATATTGAAGAGATATGCGACCGTATCGCTATTTTGCATAATGGTGAAATGCAATATTATGGTGCAACGGAGGATTTCTCAAAACAATATGAGGGCATTTCTCTTGAGCGGGCTTTCTTGCAGGTGATTAATGATGGATATCAGCCTTCACTGGTGTGACGAACCCTTCACTGGCGTGACACGCTGATAAATATACTGTTGTTAATTGCTTTTTTTGCTAAATAACAGCCAATCAACTGAAAACGCCCCTGCCCCTTTGCATAATAATGCAGCGAGCAACAATCCCCACATGATATGCGCCTCAAATGTGATATATTGCGGGTCAATGAACCTGAATGATAATTCAATTACGGCAGTCACTGCCAACAACCCAAGTGAGGCAAAGCGGGTGCAAAGCCCCATTAATAATAATGCAGCGAAAATCACCTCTGCTGATGTGCCAAATATCGCTGCTATCTCGGGGGGAATATAAGGAACGGGGTGAACATCAATGAACAAATCAACTGTTTGTTGCCAATCTCCTTGCCATAAATTATTCAATTTATTATTGCCAGAAGTGAAGAATATGCTAAATAAATATATTCGCATCAATAATGATAATAAGTTATATCCCGTATTTTCCAAAATTGATATTAATGATTTGAACATGTCATAGTTTATAATTAAGTGAGCTTAATTTTGCAAGCCCTTAATATACTTGTTGCCGTCACATATATATACATGTTCAACTGGAAGCTAATTCAACTGTGCAATGCAACATAATTAATGCTGGACAAACCTTAAATAAATAGATATTTTTTAGCTCAAATTATAATTGTTTTTAAGGATATTTATTCATGAATGTTAATATTGATCGCAAATTAGATGTAGTAATCACTGGGGCAGCAAGAACTGCTATTGGTGGATTTATGGGCGGATTGTCAAATGTGCCAGCGCATATTTTGGGTAGCACCGTGATAAAAAAAATATTGGAGCAAAGTGGTGTTGCCAATGATGAAGTTTGTGAAGTTATCATGGGGCAAGTGCTAACGGCAGCATCAGGGCAGAACCCAGCCCGTCAAGCATCTGTGCTAGCTGGATTAGCGCATAATGTGCCAGCTTGGACGATTAACCAAGTATGTGGGTCTGGTTTGCGAGCGGTTGCTCTTGCCTATCAAGCAATAAAATGTGGTGATGCAAAAATTATCATAGCTGGTGGGCAGGAAAATATGTCAGCTTCACCTCATGCAATGGCGTTGCGAGCGGGCGTTAAAATGGGTAATGCAACACAGATTGATACTATGGTGCATGATGGATTATGGGACGCATTTAACAATTATCATATGGGTATGACGGCAGAAAATATTGCCAAACAATTTAATATTTCACGTCAAGACCAAGATGCACTCGCATTTGAATCGCAGGAAAAAGCGGCAGCAGCGATTGCAGCAGGGCGATTTGTTGATGAAATTGTGCCAGTGGTGATTAAAGACCGCAAAGGTGATATTGTAATTGATAAAGATGAACACCCACGAGTAACCACATTGGAGAAATTAGCAGCGTTAAAGCCAGCTTTTGACAAAGACGGGAGCGTAACGGCGGGTAATGCCTCGGGATTAAACGATGGTGCAGCAGCATTAATGGTGATGAGCCGTGCAGAAGCGGAAAAACGTGGGTTGAAAGTGCTTGCTACTATTAAATCATGGTCACATGCAGGCGTTGATCCAGCCATTATGGGAACAGGCCCAATCACAGCGACGCAAAAATGTTTGGCAAAAGCGGGCTGGACTGTTGCTGATCTAGATTTGGTGGAATCAAATGAGGCATTCGCAGCGCAAGCATTATCAGTTACTCGTGCGCTTGGTTTTGCACCAGAAAAACTCAATGTGAATGGTGGAGCGATTGCACTTGGTCACCCAATTGGTGCATCGGGCGCAAGAGTTCTCACTAGCTTAATTCATGAAATGAACCGCCGTGATGCTAAAAAAGGACTAGCGACATTGTGCATTGGTGGTGGCATGGGCGTGGCGATGGCGATTGAACGTGATTAACATGAACGTAGTTAACATATGTGGCAAAGTGGGCGTTATTAACAAAGTCCGAAATATATTGAATAAAACTTATAAAAACAGGTAATAAATATGACTAAAAATGCAATCGTAACTGGTGGAACTCGTGGAATTGGTAAATCAATTGCGGTGGAATTGAAAAATGCTGGCTATGATGTGGTGGTGAATTACGCAACTCGTGATGATGTGGCGCAAGCATTCACGTTGGAGACTGGAATCAAAGCAATCAAATGGGACGTATCAGATTTTGCAGATTGCGCTCGGGGCGTGGAAGAGGCAAGCAAAGCGGTTGGAGGGAATATTTCTGTGTTGATTAATAATGCGGGAATAACTCGTGATGGTGCAATGCACAAAATGGATTTTGCCAAATGGAATGATGTAATTACTACCAATTTGAACTCATGTTTCAGCATGTCACGGGCGGTGATTGAGGGTATGCGGGAGCAAAGTTTCGGGCGAATTGTGAATATTAGTTCAATTAATGCGCAAGTCGGGCAATTTGGACAAACTAATTATTCCGCAGCAAAATCAGGAATGCTGGGCTTCACTAAAGCATTAGCTCGGGAATCAGCGGGCAAAGGAATTACTGTCAACGCGATTGCACCAGGTTATATCAAAACGGATATGACTTCAGCAATTAGGGAAGATATTTTGCAACAAATTATCGCTGGCATTCCAGTTGGACGCATGGGTGAGCCTGAAGAAATCGCCCGTTGCGTGTTATTTTTGGTGGGTGAAAATAGCGGCTTCATCACGGGTGAAACCATCTCCATCAACGGCGGACAAAATATGGAGTAAATAATATGTTTTTTGCGCTGCATTTAATAATTCCATTATGTTTTGTTATAATTGATATTGTCCGTATAGAATATGGGATTAAAATATTTCGTATAAATGAAGTAAATGCGGTTTTTTATGTGTTTTTCTGTTTTGTTATATTGCATATTCACCATTACATTAAACTACATGAAAAATTGATTGGACAGCCAAACGAGGTTAAAAAATCAAAATATCTGAAAGCAATTATATTTTCATCTATAGTTTTTTTTATTTCTTTTTTAATTTTAGTGGAAGCTGGAAAGACTAGTATTTAATTTTTTATAGAGTGTGAGTTATGAAAATACTTCCGAGTGAGCAAGGGTTTTTGAAATTACCCGCTGAAAATGCAGTGAGTTATGAGCAAGCAAAAGCGGTGATAATTCCATTTGGATTGGAGGCATCTGTTAGCTATGGCGGTGGAACATCACGCGCCCCACAAGCAATGATTGACGCTTCGCCCGAACTTGAATTATTTGATGAAACATTATGGTGCGAGCCTTATAAACAAATAGGGATTGTCACCCTGCCACCAGTTGAAATTGCCCGCCCAAATGCACTCGCATTAAAGCAACTTGAAGAAATCATTGAGCAAGTGCTAGCAGATGGCAAGTTCCCCATGACATTTGGCGGCGAACATTCAATCACGGCGGGAATAATTCGTCCGTTTGCACGCAAATATGATGATTTGGTAATTCTGCATTTTGATGCACACGCAGATTTGCGTGATGGTTATATGGGTGAGCATTATAGCCATGCTTCAGCATTGCGAAGATGCGTTGATGATGCGGAAGTGAAAAATAATGGACATGATTTAACCCTAGTTTCATGTGGCATTCGCAATATTTCCGCCTCGGAGATACCATTTTACGAAGCCAATAAACATCGTATCCACATATATTGGGGGCATGACATGGCAAATTGGGAGGTGGAAAATATTATTTCACATTTGCGTGGGCGCAATGTTTATCTCACATTTGATGTTGATGGGCTTGATGCAAGCATCATGGCAGCAACTGGAACGCCCGAACCGGGGGGATTATTTTGGGCAGATGCAATGAAAATCATTAAGCGAGCAACTCAAATTTGCAATGTTGTTGGGGCAGATGTGAATGAACTTGCACCAATTGAAGGTTTTCATTCATATGATTTTTTGGCAGCAAAATTGGCATATAAGATCATGTCATATAAGTTTATAAATCATTGACATGAATAAATTAACCGTATATTTAGGATATATAAATAATATTTTAAGGATTTCGTCATGGTAAATATAATCGGCACAGACGCAGCAGAAAACTTTGTTACAACAATAGAAGATGACATAATTGAAGGCAAAGGCGGCGATGATTACATACCCGCTTCCGCTGGAAACGATTTATTGTTTGGTGACGGAGGCGAAGATTTTGTTAATGGTGGCGAAGGTGATGATACTTTATGGGGTTGGACTGGCAACGACATATTAGATGGTGGTGCAGGCAATGATGTCATTGGTGGTGATGACGGTAATGATATAATTGATGGTGGCGATGGCAATGATACGCTTTTCGGTTGGGTTGGTAACGACACAATAGTTGCGGACGCAGGAAATGATTTGATTTTAGCTGAGCAAGATGATGATTACGTTGATGCAGGTGCAGGTGACGATACTGTCTGGGGTGGCGAAGGGGACGATTTCATTGTTGGTTATGCTGGGAATGATATTATTGGTGGTGATGATGGCAATGATTCCATTATCGCAGGGCTTGGTTCTGATACAATTTATGGCGGAAATGGCAATGATACAATTTACGGCGATAATTATGATGATGCGCTAGGCGATGCAGATTTCATCATCACGGACGGCGGCGCAAATATGGTTTATGCTGGCGTTGGTGACGATACCGTATTTGCAGGGTTTGATGCTGATTTAGTTGATGGTGATGACGGCAATGATAAAATATTTAATGATGGCGGTGCTGATACGCTAAATGGTGGCAATGGCAATGATGAAATTGGTGGTGGAATTGACGGTGACTCAATAAATGGCGGAGCTGGCAATGACGAATTAGGCGGATATGCTGGTTCAGATAGCATTTATGGTGGCGAAGGCGATGATAGTTTAGTAGGGAATGATGGCGGTGATTTGCTAGATGGTGGCGAAGGCGATGATTATATAAATGGCGGTGACGGATATTATTTATTTGAAGATGGTCATGTGCTTAGCGACGGGGAAAATACTTTGCTCGGTGGCAACGGGAATGACACAATATATGGTGGGTCATTTGATGATGTAATTGATGGTGGAACTGGCTATAATTACCTATATGGTGATATGGGTAATGACATAATCACTGGTGGTGTTTCAATGGATTACATTGTTGCAGGTGATGGTAATGATTTAATAAATGCTGGTGACGGTGACGATTATTATGTCGGTGGTGATGAAGGCAATGACACAATATATGGCGGAGCTGGAAATGATTATATGGACGGCGGTAATGGCGATGACTTGGTAGTTGATTTGGAAGGCGATAACGTTCTTTATGGGTTATGGGGCAATGATACCTTGATTGCGGGCGATGGCAATGATTATTTGTTTGGCTTTGAAGATGCTGATACCATCAAAGCAGGCGGCGGAAATGATTATATTGAAGCTGGCGGCACAAACACAACCATCACGGGTTCAGCCGAAGCAGGATTTAATTATAGTGGAGCAGCTGATACTATTGAAAGCGGACTGGGTAAGGATACAATATCCGTTGATTCATTCAATGAGCAACAATCACGCACCTATTTGATTGAAGATTTTGATGGTGCAAATGATGTATTATTTAGCTATCAGTTCACCGCAGCAGACGCAACAGGGTTTGGCACAAACGAATTACATTTTGCTAAAGAAGGTTACGGCGAAACATTATTAATTGCCCAAAATAATCACTTATGGCAAGCAAGCGACGTTACAACATATGAATGGATTGCTTAATTTGATATAGTTCGGTTAGATTTTGCTTGGCAATGTTTATGTGAACAATTAAAATCAGTGTCTTATAAAATATTAAAGAGGGTATATGAAGCTTATAAAAAAGTTTTATATACCTTTTTTATTTTGACAAATAATTAGCTGATAGAACATGGTTTATAGTGCTTTCTAATTTTATTGATTTGTTATTTTCAAGTGAATAAAATTAGAAAGCAGTATATATAATATGTTTATAGTGATTTTATCCTCGTTTTTAATAACCGATAAAATCGGTAATTAAAAATAGGAATTACTATATAAAACTACAATTATCAATATTAAACAAAATCTTAACACCGTGATTTACAAAACATTATTTGAATTAAACACACCTCAGCAAATATAGTTAAATAAAATAAACCTAGTTTTTGCGAACAAATAAATCCGCACGCACAAAAAAACCCCCATATTTTCATATGGAGGTTTTTCTGTCTTAGGCTATTTACGCACCGCAACCAGCTGTACTTCCTGATATTTTCGTTACGATTTCACCACCACCAAACACTGCAGCGATACCGCAGCAGCAGATTAATACTGTCGTCCATGCAATTTTACCAAGCATTGCACCAATCCCTAATATTACGATGGCGAGCGTTGCAATTGCTGCACCGAGAGGACCAGTGATATAAGTCAATGCATTACATACTGCTTTCTCAAATGTTGCTGCGCCTGCACTTGAAATCTCAGGCAATAATGCAGCAATTGACAAGGCTGCAACAAACATTGCTTTGTTTGCATTTTTTGAGTTAAAACAAGTTTTGATTTTAGAAATAATTTTCATAGATATTCTCCGTTTATTGTTAAAAAAAATTTATTGTTAAAAAGTTGTTGTTAATAATGTTTTTAGTTTAAGTCTTAAGTTCTTACTTTAATACTCGTTTTTTTACTTTATATTATATTTCTTGTATTATGTGTTTGCTTGATTTTAGCCTAATTTATTTTCTTATCTTACAATATTAGTTATATCATCAAATTGTTACGATTTAGTTACGACAAATACAGATTTTATATAATATTAGTAATTTTGCTAATATAACGCAAACGAATGGCATAATTACTTGCTTTTTGCATATCATTTTTCGCAAGTAAATCTATTGCTTGGTTCAATAAATTATCACGAATTAACTTTATTTTGCTTGCAAATTGTTGCTTTTGCTCTGTTGTTGCTGCCTCCATCATTTCCTCACGCAACTCCATCGCCTCCATCAAAACCGCCGCAGATGGCGCAATCCCCTGATCTTGCGGATTATCTGCTAAAATATCTATCCCCCTTAATTTGAGCAAATAATATAAGCGCAATTCACAATCTTTGAGAATATGATACGCCGTGTTAATATCCGCAGAAATTTGCAAAAACTCCAGCCGCATTTGCGTATTTTTAGCGTTATCCGGGTGAAATTGTCGCTGCAAAACAAAATATTGCTGGCGAATATGCGCCGCATCAAGCCTTGCATTTTCTGGCAATTCAAGCAGTTGAAAATAATTTTTCACATTCTTCCCCGATATTTGATTTTCACTTAGTGATTTTTGTCACATATCAATATCATATTAATGTTCACGGGCAAAAACAATGATAATATAATAATATTGATTGATTAAAATAATTGTGATAATTAGACAGATTAGATTGTAACAATAAATATTGAATATTTTTGGGTGAATGGATTAATTATGGGCTTTAGTTGTGGAATTGTTGGGTTGCCAAATGTTGGAAAATCAACATTATTTAACGCATTATTAGCTCAACAACAGGCGGAAGCGGCGAATTATCCATTCTGCACGATTGAACCAAATACTGGTAAAGTAGCCGTTCCCGATGCTCGCCTGCAACAAATGGCAGCATTGGCGAACTCCGCAACCATCATTCCAACTCAACTTGAGTTTGTGGATATTGCAGGGCTGGTGCGGGGTGCAAGCAAGGGAGAGGGGCTTGGCAATAAGTTTTTGTCGCATATTCGTGAAGTTGACGCAATTATTTATGTGTTGCGGTGTTTTGTTGACGATGATGTGACGCATGTGGAGGGTTCAATTGCCCCAATGCGAGATTTTCATGTGGTTGAAACTGAATTATTGCTTGCAGATTTGGAGAGTTTAGAGCGACGCAAAACATCGCTGGAGAAAAAGCTCAAACAAAATGATAAAGAAGCAATTAGCTTGATGCCGCTGATTGAACAAGCGTTGATAATGGCAAATGATGGTATTCCACTTCGCGTTATGGTTGCAAAATCAACTGATGAAACGGAGAAAAAACTGATTAAATCGCTCAATTTACTCACCACAAAACCAGCTTTGGTAGTTTGTAATGTGGAGGAAGAAAACGCCGCACTTGGTAATGATTTATCGGCGCAAGTGCAAACCGAATGTGCGCCAATGAATATTGCAACGGTGATTATTTCCGCTCGGATTGAGGCAGATATTGCGATGCTGGAGAATGAAGAGGAAAAAATTGAGTTTTTGCATGAAATAGGGTTGAAGCAAACTGGACTTGCTAGAATCATTGAAAATGGCTATAATATATTGGAATTACTGACTTTTTTCACTATAGGCCCGAAGGAAGCTAGAGCTTGGACGGTGCATAAAGGAGCAAAAGCTCCCGAGGCAGCTGGTAGCATTCATAGTGATTTTGAAAAAGGATTTATCCGAGCAGAAACAATAGCTTACGCTGATTATGTTGCTTGCAAAGGTGAGGCTGGCGCAAAGGAAGCGGGCAAGTTCCGCTTGGAAGGCAAAGATTATACAACCCAAGATGGTGATGTTTTTCATTTCCGCTTTAATGTTTAGTGTCTAATATTTTTGATGGTGATATGTTCATTATATTATTTTTTAATTTCATTTGTTGATAATAATTCTATTTTATCTTTATAATTCCCATAAAATTGGCAATTAAAAATAAGAATTACTATAATATTTCACATTCAATCATGCGATATTTTTAGCGCAATGATTCTAATTTTTACTTATACATCAATCTGATAGCGGGTGCAAATTAACTGAATTGCACAGTTGATCAATATTCACCGAAATGTAACGTTGAGTTGTTGCCAAACTCGCATGACCAAGCAACTCCTGAATATCACGCATTCCAGCCCCATTTTCCAACAAATGTGTGGCAAAACTATGGCGCAAAGCGTGCGGAGTGGTGCATTCTGGCAACATTAGTGAACGCCGTAAATTAATTAATGTCGTGCGAAAATATGAAGCGTGCAAAGGCGCACCCCTTAACCCGACAAAAATTAAATGCGATAAATTATGAGGACAAACTAAAATATACTCATTAATCGCTTGCAAAATAATTGGCAAAATTGGCACAATTCGCTGTTTATTGCCTTTACCTAGCACTTTAATGTTCATTTCATATTGATTAATATCTTGCATGGAAACATTTAACGCCTCGCTGATACGCAACCCACAACCATAAAGCAACATCGCAATTGCAACATCACGCTTACCACACCAATCGGTGGTTGGGTGATTTTTAATATGGTTCATCATCGCAAAAATATCATTAAATATCAATGACTTGGGTGATGATGATTGCGCTTTTGGCGAGGAAAAATGTGCGATCGCATCGTTTGATTTATCAATATTTTTATTGAGATAATTAAAAAAACTGCGCAATGCTGAAATCGCTCTCCTTGTTGAATTGGCATTAAATCCATCACGATGACGATTTGCAACCCACGGACGAAATTGCTTGGTTTTCAAACTGATTAGCACGTCAATAGTTGGTTCTTGACCTAAATATTTGCGCATAAATTGTATAAAATTATCCAAATCATTGCGATAAGCCATGATGCTGTGAGTGGAATAACCCTTTATTAATTGCAATTCTAACAACCATTCCTCAATTAATGCGGCAATCGTCATATTAATTCATCATCTTGTTGCAATAACTTATTCAATGTTGCGGAAATTATATGCGCTAACAAACCGAGTAAATCGGAATCATATTTACGTTTTTCAAAGAATAATTGCTCTCTGGAACCGAAAGATAATATAGCTGCACGCTTAAAACTTGGTAAATATAGGCGAAGATGAAGTGATGAAACCGCCAAATCATTGCAATCGGAAAATAATAATCGCTTAAAACTTTGGTTACCGACATCAATGGCATCATCGTTAATAATTAAATGGTTTTTATCAGCGAATATGTTTAAGCAACACCCAAATGTCAGAAACTTCAATCCAGAATAGTTATTTTCATTATAATAACTATCATATTCATCAATTAGTTCACTTTCAATCCCAAGGCGGGATACATCACAAGATAGTGCAAAGGTTAAATCATTATATATGATTGAATAAAAATTATCTAAACTTTCGCACTCAATCAATTTATATATTATATTAATTATTTTTTTTTGAAATGATTTGATATTGCGTAACGCAAATATTATCTCACTCTTAGCATTTTGTTCTTGTTGAAGTTTTTTATTCAAATCAGCGAACAGATGCGATGAAAAATCTACTATCTTTTCATCGCAATCCGCATTCATCAAATTACAACAATGTTATTTAGCTAAATATGGTAACAAAGCGAGGTTTCTTGCTTGCTTAATCGCTTTTGACAGTTTGCGTTGATTTTTTGCACTAACTGAACTAATGCGGCTAGGCACAATTTTACCACGCTCAGAAATAAACTTGCTCAGTAGTTTTACATCTTTATAATCAATTACTGGAGCTCCTTCGCCGACAAACGGACAATTGCGCTTACGACGAACGAATGGCTTACGCCCACCCATTGCACCATAACCAGATGCTTCATTATTATTCATTCCATTTCTTAAATCTTCAGACATTATAAACTACTCACAAAATTATATTAAGATGCAACTTCAAACTCACGCTCTTCTTCAACACGAATTGGCGCAGATGGCTCTTTACTGATGTTATCCACTCTAATTGTTAATTGACGAATAACATTCTCGTTAATGCTCAAATTACGCTCTAATTCACGCAAAGCCTTCACTTCAGATGACAGCCCGAAAAACACATAATGCGCTTTAGCAGCTTTGTTGATTGGATAAGCCAACTTGCGCAGCCCCCAATATTCTTTTTTAACAATTACTGCGCCTTCACGGGTTGCAATATCAGCCATTTCCGTGGTTATTGCTTCAACTTCTTGATTGTTCAAATCAGGACGCAGCACAAATGTTAGTTCATAATGTTGCATAACGAATATATCTCAACTATAATTACAATTAATTTAATCCATAACATACATTATTTTTCTTGGATTGCAAGCGAAAATAATATATAAATGCAAAAAACAATCATACGGGTAAATAATAAAAATGGCTAAAGCATATGTTTTTCCGGGGCAAGGATCTCAAGAACTTGGAATGGGGAAGGTTTTTTACGATAATTTCGCAGCAGCCCGTGCAACTTTTCAGGAAGTTGATGACGCATTAAACTTGAAATTATCTGCCATTATTTTTGGTGATGATTTAAGCAAATTAACCCTAACAGAAAACGCTCAACCTGCAATTATGGCGACTTCAATGGCAATTTTGCGAACCTTGGAGCATGAAACGGGGCTTGATGTGGCGGGTGCAAAGTTTGTGGCGGGGCATTCTTTGGGGGAATATAGCGCATTATGTGCGGCGAAAGCTATATCATTGCGTGACACGGCTGTTTTGTTGCGTTTGCGGGGTCTTTCAATGCAGCAAGCAACACCACAAGGAACAGGACTCATGGCAGCGATAATTGGGTTGCCACTGGCGAAAATTGAGGATATTTTGCAACATATTAATGGTTCGCATAATAAAGGAGTATGTGAAATTGCGAATGATAATTCTGATGGTCAAACCGTGATAAGCGGGGACGTGCAAACGGTGCAGCAAGCGATGGAATTATGCAAAGAGGCAGGGGCAAAACGTGCGTTGGAGCTGAATGTTAGTGCGCCATTTCACTGCTCGTTGATGGCGAGTGCAGCTGAGAAAATGGCGGAAGCATTGGCGAATGTGCAGTTGCAAAAACCTGTGACTAATGTGATATGCAACGTGACGGCGCAGGGAGAAAATGATGTGGCTCGCATTAAACAATTATTGGTGGAGCAGGTCACGGGGCGGGTTCGTTGGCGTGAAAGCGTGGAATATATGGTGCAAAATAATGTTGATAATATTACAGAAATTGGACATGGGGCGGTGCTAACGGGGCTATGCAAACGCATTAATAAGGATATAAATTGTATGAATATTAATAATATTGAAGCGATTGAAAAGATGGTGAAAGCAGCTTGAAAAAAATAGATTTTCCAAATTATAATATTGTTACATTATAATATTAATTGAAATGTAACTTTACAGTTTTGTTAAATCCATGTTAAATATGCCTATGTTAAATATGCTTTAATATTTATTTGTAGATTTGCGGATTTTTTTAATGAATCATGATGATATGAAATTGCTTGAAACGCCTAAATTACAGGCTTTGCCACTGGGTAATCATGGCAATGGTGAGCATGAAAATAAACATCATAATGATTTTTTGAACAATATATTTAGTTGGGCGGGCGCAACCACGGTTGGTCTTTCACTCTCCCCCCTCGCATTGCGCCATATTGGGATTGGGCTGGAGCAAGCTAAACTTGAAACGGGCGCAGCATGTTGCGCAGTAATTCAAGGGCAAGCCGCCAAATATGAAAACTTAAAAGTTACAGATTTATTTAAGCCGATGAGTGGTGCAGCAACTCCACCAAAAAATAATGATGTTTATGGAATAGCGGGGGCGATTAGCGGTGCGCTTAGCCATGTTCCGTTTGGTGAGCAAATGTTTGCGCTTGAGAAAAATATTTTGGAGAAGATACCATTTTCCAAGCGGACTGATAGCGGTGCATTGGACGTTGATGCCTCAGTTCACCCACTTTCCCGTGGGGGCGTGATGAATATGTTGGTTGGGGGCGGGCTAATTATACTCGGACATTATGGCGGACATGCGCTGGAAGAATTGGAGAAGAAACACGCGCTAGAGCAAGCTAAACAGCGAGGTGCAAGTGATGCCGAAATTGCGGAAATTGAGCAAAATGCTGGCGGGATATCACGTTTTGCCAAAATTGCAACGCAAGCAGCGGGATTTACCGTTTTAATGCCAGCAATTCTACCAGGTGTGGGACATTCATTACTTTCACTTAGTGCAACGATGGGATTGGATAGAATTGAATATAGTAAAAATGCAGCAACAGGCGAAGGGCCTTTCAGCACATTGGCAGCAATTCTTGGCAAAAATCCAGGAGATTGCAAAGGTGATACTAAGCTAACTGATGCAGCTGGTGCGGTGCTAACTTCACAATTATGTTGCATTGCACCAACGATTATGGCGAGCATTCCAGTGTTGTTTAGCCATACTAATACGCCACAAAATCAATTGCCCGTTGGTATTAATCCATATAATCAAAAAGATCATGAATTAATGCCAAATATTGAGAAATTATCACAATTGAATGATGAGGAAATCAAGCAACGAATTGCGGATAACACATATCATATTGCGGATACGGAAGTGGCAATTGAGCGCACATCTGGTTTGCGCAATGTAGCAAAAGTTGGAGCGGGCTTAACCGCAGCCGTGGGAACAGCGATAATCACTAATAAGTTATTTAATGCACGGTTTAATGATGCGATGGAGAAAATAAGTTCTAGCCCTAAAAATAATGATGTTTATGGAGATTGGAATATCGTAGGTGATGCAACGCACGAGGCTAATAATTTACCATATAATATGATTAAATATGAAAATGGAACTGAACAAATAGCAAATAATAATATTAACTTGCCGTTTAGAAATGATGCAAATTACGAACGAATAAAACCTGATTCACTTATTGCTAGATTTGCGAGATGCGCCCTTCCGAAAGTGGAAGGAAACGAAATGATGGCAAACTGTAAAGTTGATGGAAAATCTAGTTGTTGCGCTACTGCATTTGTGAACGCTGATTTAGCGAAAATAACCAACAACAAAACATTATTAAGCGGAGTGGCAGCAACGGCAGCTGGGCTTAGGGCTTACAAAATAGTTGAGCATTTTGTTGACACGCCAAATGCTGATAAAAAACATTCGCTTAAACATGAAAACTTTGTGCTAACGGCTATTGAAAAAGGGCGAGCAAGCAATTCAATAAAGCAATTTGAGCGAAATACGCCAGCGGATAATATATATAATACACAACAATCACTGGGTGAAAGGTTATCAGCGGGGCAATCAATTCTGGAGGGTAGAATTAATGAACAGCCCCCTTCCCTTGTTGCTAATCATGGCAAATAATATTTACTGGTGTTGATGGATACCAGCCTGCGCTGGTATGACTCTAACTCAAAATCAATGTGATGCTAGAGCCTAAAATTAAATTGTGATTTCAGATTAACTTGAAAATAATTTGTAATTCATGGAATGGAAAAACAGCAACCATAATATATTTTCGCAAGTATCATACCAGCGCAGGCTGGTATCCATAGTTTAGAGTGGATTAAAAAAATATCACTTTCTAAAACAAAATATTACTTCCTAAAACCAGTTGCGACAACATAAGTTTCGGGAGATTCTTGGCGGCTAGAATTGGGTTTGAAATGCGCAACTTTGGTAAATCTCTGTTTCATTTGTTGCAATAATGCTGCTTCCGTTCCACCTTGGCGAACTTTGCAAACAAATGTTCCACCATCATGCAACACATTAATCGCAAAATCATAGGCCAACTCGCACAACATCATAATGCGCATATGGTCAGTTGCGGCGTGTCCCGTTGTGTTTGGCCCCATATCAGATAGCACCACATTCGCCTTGCCACCAAGCATTGAGGCAACATGCTCGGGCGCACCTTCATCTTGCATATCACCCTGCCAAAACTGCACGCCAGAAATTGCTTGCATCGGCAATAAATCCATAGCGATAATATGCGGTTTATCATCATTTGCACCGACAATTTTCGCTGCCACTTGCGACCAACCACCAGGGGCTGCGCCTAAATCAATCACCTTTGCGCCTTTTTGCAAAATCCCATATTTTGCATCAATCTCCAACAATTTATAAGCGGCGCGGGAATAATAGCCATCACGCTTGGCTTGCTTGACATACGGATCATTAAGTTGACGTTCCAACCAACGAGTTGAAGAAATCTTGCGCTTATCCGCAGTTTTCACCCGCACAGTTAAATCACGCTTGCCTGAAAATGGAGATGGTGGTTTCTTGTTCATAGTGGAGATGGTGGTTTCTTGTTCATAGTTGCGCATCATACATCATCAAATAATATTTAACAATATTATCTTTTTGTTAAATAAAACACTATATAAAAAAATCAATAAGTAAAAATATTATTTGCAGCATAAAAATAGCCTGTCTTAAAAATAGGTTATATCAAAATAATACTTGTATTTAAGTGAAATAATAAATAACTAGTAATGTGAAATATATTAATGTTATAAAATATGATTATAAGGAAATATTATGTCTGAAACCACTCGCTCCAAAATTGATAATTCTAATATTGCCCGCCCTAAAATTGCCTTAATTGGTGCAGGTATGATTGGTGGAACACTCGCCCATATTATTGCAAGCAAAGAATTGGCTGACGTGGTGCTGTTTGATATCGCAGAAGGAACTCCGCAAGGCAAAGCATTGGATATTTCACAAGCAATGGCGGTTGATGGCTCTGATGTGCAAATCCATGGCACAAACTCTTACGCGGACATAGCGGGCGCAGATGTGTGCATTGTAACGGCGGGAGTTCCTCGCAAACCGGGAATGAGCCGTGATGATTTAATCGGGATTAACACTAAAGTGATTGGCGATGTTGCTAAGGGCATCAAGCAATATGCACCAAATGCGTTTGTAATTGTGGTGACAAACCCGCTTGACGCAATGGTTTATGTGATGCAACAGCAAACTGGTTTCGCCCCGAATATGGTCTGTGGAATGGCAGGAGTGCTGGATTCTTCACGCTTCACCTTCTTTTTGGCGGAGGCATTGAATGTTTCAATTAAAGATGTGCAAACATTTGTGCTGGGTGGTCATGGTGATACGATGGTTCCCGTCGTGAATTATTCCACAGTGGCTGGCATTCCATTGCCAGAGATGGTGAAAATGGGCAAAATTAGTCAAGCCAAATTAGATGAGATTGTCACTCGCACTCGCAATGGTGGTGGCGAAATCGTTGGTTTGCTCAAAACTGGATCAGCTTTTTATGCGCCAGCAGCTTCGGCAATTGCTATGGCGGAATCATATTTGAAAGATATGCGCCGAGTTTTGCCATGCGCCGCTCATTTGAATGGCGAATATGGTGTCAATGATTTATATGTTGGTGTGCCAGCAGTGATTGGCAAAAACGGTGTTGAACAAATCATGGAGATTAACATGGATTCCGCCACTAAAACCGCATTTGACAAATCAGTAGATAGCGTGCGTGAATTAATTGGTGCAGTGAATAATATTCAGAAGGCGGCGTGATTTTTATATTTTTAGGAGATATTTTTTATGAATACGAATGAAACAGATAACTTTATTTTATCAACTGATGTTTGGCAAGCAATGCAAAGGGCTTCTAAAGTTTCTTTTGATTTAGCTAATTTTTCAATTGGCGTAAAACATAGCATAGCAGAAGATGTTGGAATGGATAAAGCTGATATTGCCGTTTTACGTTTAGAAAGAAATCCAATAAAACAAGCTGAGCAAATTTTTAATTACGCCATTAAAGAAACTGTTTTTACTGAACTAGAAGACTTGGTTAATAAACAAGTTGCTAGAGAACAAAACAGCAGATCTGTGTATTAAAATAATAAAAAATATTTATAAGGAAATAAAAAATGAACATACATGAATATCAAGCGAAAGTTATTTTAAGAAAATATGGTGTGCCAGTGCCAAACGGCAAAGTCGCTTATACTGCGGAAGAAGCGGTAAAAGCAGCGCAAGAATTGAGTGGAACAATCAAAGTGGTGAAAGCGCAAATCCATGCGGGCGGGCGTGGCAAAGCTGGTGGAGTAAAAATCGCCAAAACCACTGATGAAGTGAAGAAATATGCGAGCGAAATGTTGGGTATGACGTTAATCACCCATCAAACAGGGGCTGAAGGCAGATTAGTTCGCCGTGTTTATATTGAAGAAGGTAGCAACATCGCCAAAGAGCTTTATTTGGGAATCGTAGTTGATCGCTCAACTTCACGCATAACTTTTATGGCGAGCAGTGAAGGCGGAGTTGATATTGAGGAAGTGGCAGAGCATCACCCTGAGAAAATCGTGATGGTTGATGTTGACCCAGCCAGCGGATTGCAAGCATTTCATGTGCGCAAACTTGCAGTCGTGTTTGGGCTTGATGGTGAATTGCAAAAACAATTTCATACATTCGCTTTCGCATTATACCGTGCATTCACCGAAACAGATGCTTCACAATTGGAGATTAATCCGCTAGTTATAACGGGTGAAGGCAAAATAATTGCGCTTGACGCCAAGTTTGATTTTGATGAAAACTCGCTTTACCGTCAAGCAGAAGTTGCAGCAATGCGTGACCCTGATGAGGAAGATTTGCTAGAACAAAAAGCTGCTGAATATGGTTTAGCATATGTGAAAATGGACGGAAATATAGGTTGCATGGTGAATGGCGCAGGTTTGGCGATGGCAACGATGGATATCATCAAGTTGCATGGTTCTGAGCCAGCCAATTTCCTTGATGTTGGCGGTGGGGCGAACAAAGAAAAAGTCACTCACGCATTCAAATTAATTATGTCCGACCCTAATGTTCAGGGAATATTAGTAAATATTTTTGGCGGAATTATGCGCTGTGATACTATCGCAGAGGGTGTTATTGCTGCCGCCAAAGAAGTTGCATTATCAGTGCCACTTGTGGTGCGATTGGAAGGAACAAATGTTGAATTAGGGCGCAAAATGTTAAGCACATCTGGGTTGAATATAATCGCAGCTGAGAACTTAGACGACGCAGCGAAAAAAATTGTAGCCGCAGTGCAGAACAAAAAAGCGGCTTGAAAGAGATGTAGCGATGGTAAATAATTTTCATAGAGTGCAATTCAAAGTAGACTTTTTAACAGCCATTAAAATTCAAGAGGCTATATTCGGTAATGTTGATTACGGTGGCTATAGTTTCAAAATCGCCAATGACAGTGGAAATAATATTATGATGCTAGAATTATTGCCTAGCAACGGAGTTTATGAAGATTTAAGCGCAAGAACCGCATTTAATTTAATGTTAGATAAAGTAGGTAAAACTTCCGAGAAAGTGAACCCTATTTTCGTATCTAATAATGATTTATCAACTAGATTAGGATTTGGAATATGAGTATATTAATTAACAAAAATACTAAGGTAATTTGCCAAGGATTCACGGGGCGAGAGGGGACTTATCACTCGGAGCAAGCAGTTGCTTACGGCACAAAAATGGTTGGTGGAGTGACGCCGAATAAGGGAGGGACAAAACATTTAGACTTGCCAGTTTTCAATTCAGTGGAGGAAGCGAGGCACAAAACTGGTGCCAATGCTAGCGTAATTTATGTTCCGCCTCCGTTTGCAGCTGATGCAATATTGGAAGCAATTGATGCAAAAATTGAGTTAGTAGTGTGCATCACCGAAGGGATTCCCGTGCAAGATATGATCAAAGTGAAACGCTCACTTTGTGGAAGCAATACCCGATTAATTGGTCCCAACTGCCCCGGAATAATCACTCCCGATGAATGCAAAATTGGTATCATGCCCGGACATATTCACCGCAAGGGAAATATTGGGATTGTTTCACGCTCAGGCACACTAACCTATGAAGCGGTATTTCAAACGAGTGCAGCAGGATTTGGACAATCAAGCTGTGTTGGTATTGGTGGCGATCCTGTTAATGGCACTAATTTTATTGACGTAATTGAGTTGTTTTTGCACGATCCAGAAACACACGCAATCGTGATGATTGGTGAAATTGGTGGCAGCGCAGAGGAAGAAGCGGCAGAGTTCATTAAAAATCATAAAATCAAAAAGCCAATTGTTGGGTTCATCGCTGGTCGCACTGCTCCTCCAGGGCGCAGAATGGGTCATGCTGGTGCAATTGTCGCTGGTGGCAAAGGCGGTGCTGATGATAAAGTTGAGGCATTACGCTTGGCGGGAGTGCGCATTTCAGAATCACCAGCTTTGATGGGGCAGACAATGAAGGAATTGCTCGCCGCTTAAACTAATATGTCATCATCGGATATTTCGTCGTCTTACATTTCATCGTCGCCCATTTCTCCACCTAAATCACCGCCGTATATCAGGGTTTTGCCAAATAATTTGGTTAATCAGATTGCGGCGGGCGAAGTGGTGGAACGCCCCGCATCAGTGGTGAAAGAATTGCTGGAAAACTCGCTTGACGCTGGTGCAACCAAGATTAACATTGCCCTTGAACATGGTGGAAAAAAGAGCATTAATGTTGTTGATAATGGTGTTGGAATAGCAAAACAGCAATTATTATTAGCAATAACTCGTCATGCGACATCTAAACTTCCACATGATAATTTGTTGATAATCAATAATTTAGGGTTTAGGGGCGAGGCGTTGCCTTCAATTGCATCAATTAGCCGATTTTCCATTACTAGTAAATGTTTGGGTAAATATGTGGGCAAATCCCTAGACAAATCTTTGGGCAAATTATCTGGGCAAAACGACATAGGAGAAGATGAAGGAGAAGAAAATGGAGCTTGGCAAATTAGTGTTAATGCTGGTGAGATTGAGCCAATTCAACCAGCGGCGCATAATGTGGGGACAACAATTAGTGTTAATGATTTATTTTATGCAACCCCTGCCCGCTTAAAGTTTTTGAAATCCGATTTAAGCGAATATCAGGCGATAATAGAGATAGTTCGGCGCATTGCAATGGCTTATCCGCATGTTAATTTTGCACTGCAACATAATGGTCGCACCACCTTAAATTATCCCGCAGAAAACATAACTACAAACGATTTAATGGCGGATAATTCATCGCAAAATATTTCAACACTTCAAGGGCTTTCAACACTGCAAGGTTTTTTACCGAGAATAAGCAAAATTATTGGTGAAGATTTTAGCAAAAACTCTATGCTGGTGGAGGCACATAAGGAGCATATAAGCATCAATGGATTTGCCTCCTTGCCGACTTTCAACCGAGGAACTAGCACTTTGCAATATTTATTCGTCAATGGGCGAGCAGTGCGTGACCGTCAATTGCTTGGTGCAATCAGATTTGCTTATCGTGATTTTTTGGCACATGATCGTCACCCAATTTGTGCATTATTTTTTACCGTCAATCCAAGTTTTGTTGATGTGAATGTTCACCCAGCCAAGGCGGAGGTTCGTTTTGCCGATGCAGCTTCAGTGCGTGGATTAATTATTACGGCAATCCGCAGTGCGATAAATCAAGCGGGTTTTAGCGTGTCAACAACGGCAGCAACGCAAGCGATTAACGCAATGCAAGCCCCAGTCAATGCTTATGCTGCACCGCAATATCCAGCGCAATCAAGTTTTGTTGCACCGCAATATTTTAACTCGCAACCACATAATATCGCAGCATATAATCAGCTCTGGCAACCACAAGCACATAGCAATTATCCGAGCGCAACTGAACATAATGTTGCATATTTTGCACCGCAACATCAAAATAATCATTCTGATGAAAAACATGCTGCACCGCAATATCCACTTGGGGCAGCCATCGCACAATTGCATAATACTTATATAATAGCGCAGACAGAAACTGGGATTATCATGGTGGATCAACACGCCGCACATGAACGGATTTTATATGAAAATATGAAACATGCGTTGCATAATAATGCGATTGCATCTCAATCTCTGTTGATTCCTGAAGTGGTGGAGCTTGATGAAATCATCGCATGCAAACTGATGCTGCACTGCAACAAATTGCAATCTCTGGGGCTTCATATTGAACAGTTTGGCTCTGGGACGATTATTGTGCGGGAAATACCAACCATACTTGGTGAAACGGATATTAAAGGATTAATATTAAGCCTCGCTGATGAACTGTTGGAAGATGATGATTGCAACTTTTTGCAAAATAAATTGCAAGCAATTTGTGGCACAATGGCTTGTCATGGTAGCGTGCGGGCGGGACGAAAATTAACGCTTGATGATATGAACGCTTTATTGCGACAAATGGAAAATACTCCACATTCGGGGCAATGCAACCATGGTCGCCCCACTTATGTTGAACTAAAATTGGCGGACGTGGAAAAATTATTCGGGCGACGGTAAAAATTATTCACGAACTTAATATATAACCGAACTAATCACTCCCCACCTAGCGGGCGAGAAAGCAAATCATCAATCCCTTCTGCCACACTAACACGGCTTTTCAATATATTAGCCGTTGTTACTGAGATTGGCATCGGCACACCAAACTTTTGCGAGATTTCATAAGCCGCCTCAGATGTCATCACGCCTTCAGTTAAACTATGCCACATTACGGGAATATTTTCACCTTTTTTCAAGCTCATTTTGCCAATATTCACTCCAAAAGCCATATTGCGAGATTGCTCACTGCAACAGCTCAAAGTTAAATCACCCATACCCGCAAGCCCTTGCAAAGTTTCCGCCCGCCCACCTTTAATTTCGGCAAGGCGAGTCATTTCCTTCAATCCACGGGTCATAATTGCGGCGCGAGCATTCTCACCCATACCCGCACCAATGGCAATTCCGCAAGCAATGGCAATCACATTTTTGATTGCTCCACCAATTTGCACCCCAATAATATCGTCAGAAACATAGGGGCGAAAATGCTTTCCACCAATCAAAAATTGCACTTTATGCGCTAGATTTTTCACCCCTGAGGCAATCACCGTGGCAGTTGGCAACCCGCTTGCTGCTTCATATGCGAAGTTTGGCCCCGAAAGCATCACCACGGGATTGGAGGGCAGAGTTGATTGCACCACCTCCGACATCAGCAACAAGCTACCCCGCTCAATGCCTTTGGCGGCGATAATTAACGGCAAATCAATATCTATCATATCTGAAAGATTAATGCAAAATGCTCGCAATGATTGCGCTGGAATGGCGAGAAGCAACATATCTGTTTGTAATGCTTGCTCCAAATTATTGGTAACCGTGATTGATGGTTCAATAAAAATATTGGGTAAATATTGGGAATTAATGCGCAATTTTTGCATTTCATGTGATAATTTTTCATTACGTGACCATAATGTTACGTCTGCACCAGCACGATTGGCGACAATTGCTAAAGCCGTTCCCCATGAACCTGCACCAATTACGGTAATTTTTGAACCTGAAACCATGCGATAATGTTTAGGCGATTTATGCTATATGCGCAATTAATATTTTGTTTTTGTAGCAATTATTGAGATAAATAATTAATTGATGTTGCTAATTTCTCAGGCGAAGTTTGCCTATTCATGCCTAAAATATTGGTGGTTGGGGCGACGATTTTTTGCGCAATAAAATCATCAAAGCTGTGCATTTGCTTCGGAGCAAACGCCCTACCCGCTGTTTGCAATGCGAGCGTTAATCCCGTTCCAAGTGCCACTGATGAAAGCACATCACCAACATTTTGTTGATTGTGAAATATTGCTTTTTGCGCTGCAACATTTGCGCCAAGTGATAGCATAGTCCACGTTAATTGTAGTGGAACTTTGCTCATTTCATATTCATATTGTTGTTGGCGAAAATCCTCAAAGGCGTTTGAGTTTTCATCAATACGGTTTTGATGCGCCCATGCTTCAGCTTCTCGCAGCGCACCATTTTGATAAATCGGGCGCAAGATTGGCTCAGCGATTGTTCTAATCCCCGCCATTAATTCAGGCGCAAAACGTTGCAAGGCAATAGTTGCGGGAACGGCTACGATATCACCCAAAAACTCGCCTTCCAAATGTTCAGCAATATTTGCTGTGCCTGTCATTTTTTTTTGAAATAATGATGATGCAAAAGGCGTGATTGGATCAGTCATGATGCACGAAACCATGTGACCTAGGACATATCCCCAATCAGCATTTTTTTGTTCTATCGTTTTGCCTTGTTCAATATCACGAGAATTGCTGGGAGCATCGCCTAAAATATTATCACGAATATTTTGTTTATCCATAAAATAAATATACTGCAAATGAGAACTATTCGCAAGTAGTTTTTTTAGCTCTGATTATATTTTTAACTCCAGCTGGTTGTGCCATCAGGATTATCTTTTAATGTGATGTTTTGTGTGAGCAAAGAATTGCGAATATTATCTGCCTCCGCCCAATTTTTAGCAATTTTTGCGGCTGCACGCTTGGCGATTAATTCAGCAATTTCAATCTCATCAAGAGTGTGTTTTTTTTCAACAGCAAACCATTCATTTGGATTTTGTTGCAACAAACCTAACATTGCCCCCGCTGCCTTCAACTGATGCGCTGGCAATGAATGCAAAACTGCGATAGCTTTTGGTAGATTCAAATCATCGCTTAAAACTTTTATGATTTCGGGCGCTGTGATTTCTGGGGCTGTGATTTCGGGCGAAACTTCGTTCTCCTGCGCAATATTCTGCTCCTGACAATCTTTCATCATACGATAAAACTTATCTAATTGTTTGGTGCAATCTTCCAGCAATTTATCGTTCCAATCCAATGGTTTAGCATAATGAGAACTGAGCAATGCAAACCTTATCACCTCGCCACGCACCCCACGTTCCAACAAATCATGAACTGTGATAAAATTACCAAGTGATTTTGACATTTTTTCACCATCAACGGTTAAAAAACCATTATGCACCCAATGATGTGCGTAATGTGAACCAATATTGGCACAGCATGATTGTGCAATTTCATTTTCATGATGCGGAAACTTCAAATCCGCCCCACCGCCGTGAATGGCAAAATCTGCTCCCAGATAGCGAGTTGACATTGCCGAACATTCAATATGCCAACCCGGCCTGCCCTGCCCCCATGGGCTTGCAAATACGCTTGATATATCATCTTGCGCATCGCTTGGTTTCCATAACACAAAATCACCAGAATTGCGTTTGTATGCTTCAACTGCAACCCGTGCGCCAGCCTCTTGCTCCTCGGTTTGTCTGCCTGATAACATACCATAATTCCAGCCATCATGCCCTTTTGCGGTTATATCAAACAACACATGCGAATGTGAAATATAAGCATATCCACCTTTAAGCAACCGTTCAATCATAGCGATGATTTCTGCAATATGTTCAGTGGCTTTTGGCTCAATATTAGGGCGCAAACAACCAACTGCATCAATATCGTGATGGAATTGCTCAGTTATCTCAGTTGTTAATTGCTGAATTGAAATACCTCGTTCAATCGCTGCTTTGTTGATTTTGTCATCAACATCGGTGATATTGCGGACATAATTCACGCCATCATCACCATAAACATGACGCAACAAACGAAATAACACGTCATATATCACGCATGAACGTGCATTACCAATATGCGGGCGGGAATAAACCGTTGGGCCACAAACATACATACCAATAGGTAGAGCATTGTTGTGTGCATCTTTGGTGAGTGCGTCTTTGGTGCGGGTTAATGAATTATATAATTTAATTTGGGTCATAATCAAAATCATATATAGCACTTTATTTTTATAATTTTACATGTGTAAAATATATAAAATTATGTAGTGCTATATTTTATTAGAGTTATAGTGCTTTAGTTTTTCAATTTTACGTGCAATGTAAAATTGAAAAACTAAAGCACTATAAAATAGATAAATAAACATAATGCAATATAATTATATTATATTAATACAATTTTAGGCGATTTTGGTTAAAATTATATTATGTCAATTAAATTATATATCAAAACCATATGTTAAATGCCAAAAATATCCTACTAATCAGCGATTGCAGCACCCAGCAACAAATCTTCAATGATTTTGTGGCAGCTCGGTCTGTTGCGAGTGATAAATCCGTTGAACTAACTGTTATCGCCAGTGATGTGAGTGTTACACAAATATATTTGCAAAATGCCAAGCATGATATTATGTTGCTGGATATTAGCTTATTTGAAACGAGTAATTTGATTTACGAGTTTATAGATTTAGTCCAGCAATGGCAAAAAAATCTGCCGATAGTTTTTTTGTTACAAACGGAATGTGAGCAAGAAATTAGCAAATTATTGAATAAAGGCGTGCAGGATTATTTGCTGATTAATTGTGATAATCATGAGCTGATAAGCCGAACCCTCCGTCACGCTATTCAACGCAAACGCTATGAGGAGAAAATAGCTTACCTCACTAAGCAAGATCATCTCACAGGGTTGATGAGTGGCAATTTAATTCAAGCATCATTGCGGCAGGCGATTAACAGTGCTAAACGTGAAAAATCATTGGTTGCATTATATTTTATTGATATTGATCATTTCAAAAGCATTAATGATGAACATGGTCACGCTGTGGGTAATGCGTTGCTGATTGAGATTGCGGCACGTTTGCAGGGCATTTTAGCGGAAGATTGCATTTTGGCGAGATTTTCTGCTGATATATTTGTGTTAATTGATATTGCGGAAGATTTAGACGCTTGCGCCGTGATGGCTGAGGAAATAATTTCCACTTTGAAAGCGAATATCATTATTGGTGATGCACATTTGCAAGTTAGTGCAAGCATTGGCGTTGCGACATATCCTGAATGTGGTGCGAATGAGAATGAGTTGCTGAAAAATGCTGAAATATCGTTATATGAAGCCAAAAAACAAGGCAGATGCGGTTATCGCTTTTTCTCACAGGAATTGAATAAGCAAGCAACGTGGCGTATTCACATCACCAGCGCATTGAAAGAAGTGATGCGAGATGAAAGTTTTTCACTGCATTATCAACCAAAAATATTGCTTGCAACTGGTGAAGTAACTGGGGTTGAGGCGTTAATTCGCTGGCATCACCCAGTTTATGGAGCGGTGCGCCCTGACCAATTTATCCCACTGGCGGAAGAGGCAGGGTTGATTGCAAATGTTACTGCATGGGTGGCTGAAACGGCTTGCAAGCAACATCAACACCCCGCTTTTGCCAATCTCAATATGGCAATTAACATCTCCGCTAAGGAATTATGTTCGGATAATGTGGTGGGGTTATTTGAGTATATTTTGGATAAATATAATATGCCCCCTGAATTGATGATTTTGGAAATTACTGAAACGGCGATGCTCACAGATTCCATCAAAGCATTACAAAACATGCACGAGTTGAAAAAACTTGGGCTAAAATTGGATATTGATGATTTTGGCACGGGTTATTCATCAATTGATTATTTGCGACGATATCCTGTTGATGCGCTAAAAATTGACCGTAGTTTTATCATGCACATGCACCAACATCGTGATGATGCAAAGGTGGTGAAGTTAATGGTAGATATTGCATCAGAACTTGGGTTGAAAGTGGTGGCTGAAGGGGTTGAGATTGAGGAACAAGCGGAAATGTTGCGTAACCTGAACTGCACGCAAGCGCAGGGCTATTATTTCGCCCGCCCTATGCCGTCAGATAAGTTCATTGAATGGTTAGAAAATTATAATTCACTATTGCATAAAAACGCATAGACATTCATAATAATAGCCTTCATAATCCAGAATAATAATAATCTAGAATAATCCAAAAATATATTTTAGTAATATCAATTTTCATGAGAAATAGCATGCAAGCATCATCAGCAACGGCGATTAAATCACAACCAACTGAAAAATATGTATATTTGTTTGGTGATGGCAAAGCCGAAGGCAATGCTGCGATGAAAAATACCTTAGGTGGCAAAGGTGCAAACCTCGCTGAAATGTGCGCCCTGGGGTTGCCTGTGCCTGCTGGGTTCACCATCACAACTGAAATGTGTATCGCTTATTATGCGAATGGAAAGCAAATACCAGATGAATTGCATCAACAAATTAATATGGCGATGCTGCATATTGAAACTATCAGTAATGCTCGTTTTGCTAACGCAACCAACCCGCTAATTGTTTCTGTGCGCTCAGGTGCGAGGGCTTCTATGCCCGGAATGATGGATACAGTGCTAAATCTCGGTTTGAATGATGTAACGGTGGTGGGGCTTGCTGCTGCAACTAGCAACCAACGTTTTGCTTATGATAGTTACCGCAGATTCATTCAAATGTATGCTGATGTGGTGCTTGGGATTGATCATTATCATTTTGAGGAAATATTGGAGCAATTAAAAATAGATAATAATTATAAAGTGGATACTGATTTAACCGCAAATGATTTGCAAGAACTGGTGCGATTATATCAACAATGCGTGCAGAAGCAAACTGGAACAGCATTTCCACAAGATGTGAGGGAGCAGTTGATAGGGGCGATAACTGCCGTATTTTCATCATGGATGAACAGACGTGCTATAACTTACCGTAAATTAAATGATATTCCAGAAAGCTGGGGAACGGCGGTAACGGTGCAAGCAATGGTGTTTGGTAATATGGGGGAGGATTGCGCTACGGGCGTTGCCTTCACTCGCAACCCATCAACTGGTGAAGATAAAATCTATGGTGAATATTTGGTGAATGCGCAAGGTGAAGATGTTGTTGCGGGAATACGCACCCCGCAATCAATCACGATAGAGGCAAAAGCTCAAGGTGATGATGCGCCAGCGATGGAACAAACTATGCCAATAGTTTATGGTGAATTATGCAAGATATTTAAGTTATTAGAGCAGCATTATCGTGATATGCAAGATATTGAGTTCACGGTGCAATCAGGCAAATTGTGGATTTTGCAAGCAAGGTCAGGCAAGCGAACTGCTTCGGCGGCGATTCGTATTGCGATGGATATGTTCAAGGAGGGAATGCTAACGCCACGGCAAGCCATTATGCGAGTTGATGCACAAATGTTGGATCAGTTGCTCCACCCAATGATTGACCCTAAAGCTCAAAAGTTGGTGGTAACGAAGGGGCTTCCAGCATCACCGGGGGCAGCATGTGGGCATATTGTTTTCAGCTCAGATGAGGCAGAATTGCGGGCAAAACTGGGAGATAAAACCCTGCTAGTGCGTTTAGAAACTAGCCCCGAGGATATTCACGGAATGTATGCAGCGGAAGGGATTTTAACGGCGAGAGGTGGTATGACATCACACGCAGCCGTGGTTGCTCGTGGAATGGGCAAGCCTTGCGTTTCAGGGGCGGGGGCAGTTCAAATTGATAATGCAAAACGTGAATTGCGTATTGGTAGCCATGTGTTCAAGGAAGGGGATTTGTTGACTATTGATGGCTCAACGGGTGAAGTGATTGCGGGTGCAGTTGCTACTATTCAACCGAAATTATCCGATGATTTTAATGAATTAATGAAGTTAGCAGATGGATTGCGTGAAATGCAGGTGCGCACTAATGCTGATACCCCGCATGATGCAAAAATTGCCAGATCATTTGGAGCAGAAGGAATTGGCTTATGTCGCACAGAGCATATGTTTTTTGATGCAAAACGAATTATTGCAATCAGAGAAATGATTCTCGCTGAAAATGAGGCGGAGCGCAAGGCTGCGTTGGCAAAATTGTTACCAATGCAACGGGAGGATTTTGTTGGAATATTTAATGAGATGGAAGGCTTGCCCGTTACAATCAGGTTGCTTGACCCACCATTACACGAGTTTTTGCCACATAATGATGCTGAAATGCAGGAAGTTGCATCAAGCCTTGGCATTAATGTTGCTCGCATTAAAGAGCGAGTTAAAACTTTGCATGAATCCAACCCAATGTTGGGGCATCGTGGGTGCAGACTTGGAATTACTTACCCTGAAATATATGAAATGCAAACGCAAGCAATTTTGGAGGCAGCAATCATCGTTGAAAGCAATGGAAGTGGCAAGGTTTTGCCAGAAATTATGATTCCGTTGGTGATGGGTGCAGCAGAAACCATTAAATTGCGTGAGTTGGTGCAGAAAGTTGCGCAGAGAGTTTTCCTTGAAAAGGGAATGAAAATCAAGTTTATGATTGGCACAATGATTGAGTTGCCAAGAGCAGCATTGCAAGCAGGTGAAATTGCTCACTATGCTGATTTCTTTAGTTTTGGCACAAATGATTTAACCCAAACAACTTTAGGGATTTCGCGTGATGATGCGGGGCATTTCATGGGAGCATATCAACGTGCAGGGGTGTTTGAGGCAGATCCATTCGCCTCCATTGATGTTGCTGGAGTTGGTGAATTAGTGCAAATTGCGGTTGAACGTGGGCGCAAAACCAAGCCAAGCATCAAACTTGGCGTATGTGGTGAACATGGTGGTGACCCCGCATCAATCGCTTTTTTTCAATCAGTTGGGTTGGATTATATTTCCTGCTCACCTTATCGTGTGCCAATCGCAAGGCTTGCAGCAGCTCAAGCAGCGATTAAAGAGAAATAATAGCTTGAAACATTGCATATAAGCGAGTTATAATGTTGTGATATGAAAAACATGCAAGCACAATTAGGGCGTGATTTATCCCAAGATTCACATTTTGCAGCACTTGACCTTGGCACAAATAATTGTCGGTTGCTGATTGCGCACCCTAATTTTCGTTCAACTAATAATGGGCGGGTGTTGAATGTGGTGGATAGCTATTCCCGTGTGGTGAAACTTGGCGAAGGAATGGCAGCTAATGGCAAAATATCCGATGAAGCGATAATGCGAGCGAAGGAATCATTGCTCCATTGCGCTGAAAAAATTGAGAAATATCACGTTAGAAAAAGTAGATATGTCGCCACAGAAGCGTGCAGGCGGGCGAGCAATGCGGAAGATTTTGTTGCTGAAATAAAACGTGATACAGGGTTGAATATTGAAATTATCACCGCAGAAGAAGAGGCAAAACTCGCCTTGCTTGGCTGTTGTTCATTGTTGGAGCGTATGGTTCACCGTGCGCTTGCGTTTGATATTGGTGGGGGCAGCACAGAAGTGATGTGGGTGCAAACTCCTGTGACTTATCAACAAGATGAAGATCCAGTATTTCCATTTATTCCTGAAACTAAGGGGTGGATGTCAATCCCGCATGGTGTGATGAGTTTGACGGAGGCGATGGTTGACTCGGCTTATACTGAACTTTATTTTGAAGAAATTGTTGAAACAATTATGCAACATCTCAAGCCACTTTCCAGCGAGCATCACATCACGGATTGGATTCATAAGGACACGACCCAATTACTTTCAACTTCTGGCACTGTCACCACGCTTGCCGCAATTTATCTGAACTTAAGCCGTTATGATAGGGCGAGGGTTGATGGGGTGAAATTATCAGTCAAAGATTTGCAAAAAACTATAAGATTTATCTTGGCAATGCGCCCTTCTGAACGATTTATGCACCCTTGTATTGGCCCTGATAGGTGCGAATATATTCTAGCTGGTTGCGCTATTTTTGAGGCAATTGTTAGGGTTTTTCCGTTCCATTTTATTACCATTGCTGACCGTGGCGTGCGTGAAGGAGTGATTATGGGGCTGATGATGGACGGAGTGCAATGGAATTGATGATGGACATTAATTTATAATATAAAAGTAAAAAAATATTGTAACAAAATCATCACTTTACAAATGTTGCAAATGTTAATATTATTTTATTTATATATTGATTAATGTAAAATTAAATTAGTTAAATAAAACGAATTAAATTGGATAAATCAAGAGGTGATTAACAAAATATAATGAAAGCACCGAAGAAAAACGCACCTAACGCTATTATGTTTAATGCACAAAGTGATGATAGCCCTGTGATGAGTGCTGAAATTACAATAGCCAATGAAATGATGGGTGGCGATAATCATTACGGAACTTTTGTTACCTCAAACGCCATTAATGAGGCAACATTTAATGCAATTGCACAAAAATCTGGCGTGCAAATGGAAATTAGCAGTGCAACAACCGCCGCCAATGGTGGCAATATATTTGTGGTTAAATCCGCAGATGATTTAAGCAAATTAGTTGCAGGACTGAATGAAAATGGCGCAAATCTTGTTCAACATGAGCCTGAGAAACCAGCATTTAACCCGTGGAAATGGCGAGCAATAACTAGCCTTGTTGGGCAGAGTTTGCAGATTTCCTCAAGTGTTTGCGCTAAAAATAGTAGCCCCGATGTGGCAGCAATGGCGGGGTTTGGAGCCCTCAATTTGGTGGCGAATGCTTGCAACTGGACATTTGGCAGCCAACATAATTCTGATGCGCATCAACTGGCTTTTTTGAAACAACAATTCACCCAAGCAATCGCTCCATTGGTGGAAGATGCAAGCAAATTGCCACAATTGGAAAGCGACCCAACCAAATCACGCTTAACTGAATATCCCAAAAAAAGTTTGGGTGCTGAATTATTTGATACCGCAAAACATTATTCTGTTAGTGTGGGGGAAGTTGGATTGCGCACAATCGGTGCAACTTGCCTTGCTTATCCTATAAATAAATGGGGGGAAATGGCGGGGCATTTGGTTCGTGGTGATGTTATGGGTGCGCATAACATAGGCAGAAATACCAACCAAGTGACTTATAATGCAGGGCTTGCAACACTTGTTGGCAAAGGGCTTTCCATGATTGCCAAAGAGGAAGATCCGTTCAATCCGAAAGATAAAAACTTTATTGATACATTCCGTGAGAAGATAGCATTCAGAGCAAGCTCAATCATTGAAGGTGGTGCATCAGCTTATATGTTGGCGGATAGGTTGAATATGGTGGACGAACAAGCTCCCAAAAAAGCAATAAGTGTTTTAGGTGTTGAAACTGATTATGACTGGCTGGGAGCAAGTGGAAACTTAGTTTTCATAGGTGGATATGGGATTCGCTTAACCGCACCTTATGGAACATTAGATGTTGATATGAAACATTTATATGCGCATATAAGCGATTGCCTCAATGAAGTGCCAAAGGAGATATTACCGCAAACTTTGATGGCGAGCGCTACTAGCCTCAAAAACCATTTTGCTGATTCAAAAATCACTTTCACCGAGATATATTCAGGAATTGCTGATGATTTATTGCATCATCATGGGGTTGATGTGGCAATGTGGGAGAATATCAACCAGCAAAATATGGTAAAGATGGAGCAACGCATGAATGTTGCGATGCAGCCAGTGCCAAGCATAAGTGAAGCGCAAATGATGGGAATGACGGCAACCAAGCAGTTACAAGTTGCGCTATAACTTTGGGTTGCACTATAACTTTGTATTGGAATGTCACATATATATTTTCACTTGCCAATTAGTCTGATATGATATATTTGTAATGATAATACAAAGTAGCATTGGAATAATTTTATATGTCAGTAACTGAATTGCCTGAAGGCTACGCCCCCAACGAAAAAGAAAAATATATGAGCGAAATGCAAATTATATATTTCAAAAAAAAGTTGCTAGAATGGCGTGAAACATTGCTAAAAGAATCGCAGGAAACTTTGAACCACCTCAAAGAAGAAAATTGGCATGAAGCAGATATTGCTGACCGTGCATCATTGGAAACTGAAGCAGGTGTTGAGTTGCGCACTAGAAATCGCTATCTCAAACTGATAAATAAAATAGATCAAGCATTGCGCCGTATTGAAAAAGGTGAATATGGCTATTGTGAAGAAACTGGTGAAGAAATTGGGCTTGGCAGGTTGCAGGCTCGCCCCGTTGCAACTATGACTGTTGAAGCGCAAGAACGCCATGAGAAAATGGAACGTCAATATGCTGATGACGAATAATATGCTGATGAATAATGTGCTTACGATGAATACAAAATAGAGCAAATCCATGCAAAATTGGTTCAAAAACATGGACGGGCGCACCAATCAAAGCGCAATCGCTGTATGGTGGCGCAAAACTGATAGAATATTGCTTGGAATATTTATCTCGTTAATGGTGTTAAGTGCGGTGTTGGTTACGGCATCAAGCCCGCCCGTTGCCAAGCGTATTGGGTTTTCGCCTTCGCATTTTGTTGATAAGCAATATTTTTTCTTGAGTATGTCATTAATATTAATGATTTTTATATCATGGTTGGATAAATCCACCATACGCAAATTGGCGGTGATAGGATTAATTATTAGCTTGCTAATTATGTGTATTTTGCCAATTATTGGTGCAGATGCAAAAGGAGCGAAACGCTGGCTGAATCTGGGGTTCATCACCTTACAACCCTCCGAGTTTATGAAGCCATGTTTCATCATTATGGTGGCGTGGATTTTGGCAGAGCGAGAAAAAAATAAGCAATTTCCGATTTATAAATTATCAATTAGCTTGTTTTTGTTTGTGTTGATTTTGCTATTATTGCAACCAGATGTTGGCATGGTGATGACAGTAACAATGATTTTTGGTGCGATGTTATTTATAGCGGGGATTAAAGGTTGGATAATTGGAGTGCTTGGAGCAGCTGGAATTGCCATATTATTTGGTGCGTATATGTTTTTCCCTCACGTTGCGAACCGTATTAATGGGTTCATAGATCCTGCATCAACTGATAATTATCAAGTGACAAAATCGCTAGATGCGTTTGATTCTGGTGGAATAACTGGCAGAGGGCTTGGTGAAGGCGTAGTGAAATGGTCACTGCCTGATGCGCATACGGACTTTATATATGCGGTGATTGCTGAGGAGTTCGGGCTAATTTTCACGGCAGCAGCGGTGATTGCTTACGGTTTCATTGTGGTGCGAGGATTGCGACAAGCAATGGAAGCAAAGGAAATGTTTGTCAAGCTCGCACTTGCAGGGCTAACTGTGCAACTTGGGTTGCAAGCATTTATTAATATGGGGGTGGCGGTGCATTTGCTCCCCGCTAAGGGCATGACGCTACCATTTTTGAGTTATGGCGGGTCTTCCATGTTGGCAATTGCGTTCACGGCGGGAGCAATACTCGGGCTGGGTAAGCGTCAATATGGGCAGCACGGGCAGCAATATTCGCAAAATATGTTGACGCAAGAAATGCAATATAATTTAATGAATGCTAAGAGGTGAAAATGTTGCAAGGCAAAAAAGTGTTAATCACGGGAGCGACGGGAGGAATTGGTCAAGCAATTGTTGCTGATTTGCTAAAAAACGGTGCAATCGTTGCTATTTCTGGCACAAGTGTGGAAAAACTAAGCGCATTAAATGCACAATTTGATGATGCTTGCGCTATATTTCCCTGCAAACTTGATGATGAAACACAAATTGAGCATTTAATTCCCTCAGTGATGGAGAAAATCGGCGGGATTGATGTGCTGGTGAATAATGCTGGTATCACCCGTGATGGCTTGATGATGCGCATGAAAGATGATGATTGGGCGGCAGTGCTGAACATTAATTTAACCGCTAATTTTCGCCTTTCAAGGGCGGCAATCAAACCGATGATTAAGCAACGCAGCGGGCGAATTATCAACATCACCTCAGTTGTTGCAGTGATGGGCAATGGTGGACAGACTAATTATTGCGCCTCAAAAGCGGGGTTGATTGGCATGAGCAAAGCCTTGGCGCAAGAAGTTGCAAGCCGTGGAATTACGGTAAATTGCATCGCCCCTGGATTCATCAAAACTGCCATGACTGATGCGTTGAATGAGCAGCAATCCGCCCGCATCACTGGCAATATTCCAGCGGGAACATTTGGATTGCCAGAAGATATTGCTAGCGGCGTTGTTTTTTTAGCGGGAGATGGTGCAAATTATATCACGGGGCAAACTTTGCATATTAATGGCGGGTTGTTAATGGTGTAATTGGTTAGATTAACTCGGTGTCCCCCCTCTCCCCTTGCGGGAGAGGGTTGGGGTGAGGGACTATAAAAATATGGAGTTTTTTTATGAGTAAATTATCAGAAATGTTTAATGATTTTTCACTTGTTCCAGTGGTGGTGATTGATGATGCAAATGATGCAACTCCGCTTGCTGAAGCATTGCTTGCGGGCGGAATTAAATCAATAGAGATAACATTGCGCACTGATGCAGGCTTGAAAGCGATTGAGCAGGTGGCAAAAAATGTGCCAGATATAATGGTTGGTTCGGGGACAATTTTAACAAAAACACAAATGCAAGCAGCGCATGATGCGGGGGCGCAATTTCATGTTAGCCCCGGAATAACTGATGAATTGGCGGTTTATGCGAGTGAGCGAAATATTTCATGGTTGGCGGGGGTTGCTAATTCCTCCAATATTATGCAAGCTAATGCGCATGGTTTAACGCATGTTAAGTTTTTTCCAGCCTCGCTTAGCGGTGGTGTGCCGATGCTGAAACAATTTATTTCCGTATTTCCACATATCAGATTTTGCCCAACTGGTGGAATTGATTTGGGCAATTTACATGAATATATGGCGTTGAAATCAGTGTTTGCGGTTGGTGGATCTTGGCTTACTCCCAAGGAATTAATAGCGCAAAAAAACTGGGCGGAAATTACGAAAATAGCAAGTGCCAGCACAGAAAAATTAAAGTAACCGAGAAATTAAAGTAACAGAGAAACTCATATAATATGGATATTTTATTAATTGATAATTACGATAGTTTCACCTATAATTTGGTGCATTATTTGGCGGAACTTGGCGCAGAAGTTGAAGTGATGCGCAATGATGCGATTAATATTGCGCAAATTAAGGAGCTTGCGCCGCAAGGTATTGTGATTTCACCCGGGCCTGGAGAGCCTCGTAATGCGGGGATTTGCCCGAATGTGATTGCTGAACTTGGTGGGGCAATTCCAATATTTGGGGTATGTTTGGGGCATCAAGCAATTGGTGAAATATTTGGTGGAAAAGTGGTGCGCAATGCACCGATGCACGGAAAAACTTCGCTGATATATCATGATGGAACGGGAATATTTGCGGGAATAAAATCGCCATTTACTGCCACTCGCTATCATTCATTAATTGTGGAAGCGGCGAGTTTGCCTGAATGTTTGCTTGCAAATGCGCATACAAATGATGGAATTATCATGGGGTTGCAGCACCGAGATTTACCAATTTATGGGGTGCAGTTTCACCCTGAAAGCATTGCCTCTGAATGTGGGCATGATTTGCTTGATAATTTTTTAACCATTGTGAAACAATATAATAATAACATAAATATAGCAAAAACACATGTCTGATTGCCTGCTTTACCTCATTTCACCGCCACAAATAATTGATTTAGCGACTTATCAAACGCAATGTTTGAGAGTGATTGAAGCAGCGGCAAAATCACAAAAAATTGGAGCATTCCAATTACGACTCAAAAATATTGGTAGTGCATTAACGAGCGAGACAAGCGAAAGGCTAACAGACTTTGCGGCATCTGCTGATGAAATAAAGCGCATATCAGAAGTGCTAATCCCCATTTTTCAAGATGCAAAAATATGTTTCATTCTAAATGATGATGCAAAACTTGCCGCAGAAATTGGTGCAGATGGCGTGCATTTGGGTCAAGAAGATGGTGATATAAAAGCAGCCAGAGAATTGCTTGGTGATGATGCGGTGATTGGCATAACTTGCCATGCGTCTCGTCATTTGGCGATGGAAGCGGGAGAGGCTGGGGCGGATTATGTAGCATTTGGAGCGTTTTATCCGACCACCTCAAAATCCGAACAAGCATTGAAGCATTGGGGCGTGCCAAACCCTGAAATTATACGCTGGTGGACAGATTTAATTGAAGTTCCATGCGTTGCAATTGGCGGAATAACTCCACAAAATGCACAAATATTAGTGCAAAATGGTGCAGATTTTGTTGCAGCGATTTCAAGCGTATGGGCGCACCCAATTAGTCCAGAAGAAGCAATCAAAGAGTTTATGACGGTGCTATCATGAAACAAGATATTTTACGGGTGGAGTTGAAAGAACGTTCATATCCAATTATTTTTGAAGGTGGCTTGCTGGAGCGAACGGGTGAATTGCTAGCAAAATATCTATCAAATAATCATTCGTCAACCAAAATAATGGTCATAATCACTGATAGTAATGTGGCAAAATATTATCTGCAACCCGTGCAAAAATCGCTAGAGCAATCAGGATTTGTGGTTCATCATTTCATTATTGAAGCGGGAGAGGCGGCAAAATCTTTCACTAATTATCATAGTTTATGTGAAAATATTCTCGCATTGCAACCAGATCGCAATAGTGTGATTATTGCACTTGGGGGCGGGGTTGTTGGAGATTTAGCGGGGTTTATAGCTGCAACATTGTTGCGTGGCGTGCCATTTGTGCAAGTGCCAACAAGTTTGCTTGCTCAGGTGGATAGCTCGGTTGGTGGCAAAGTTGCGATTAACTCACAGGCGGGGAAAAATCTGATTGGTGCATTTTATCAACCAAATATTGTGCTGATGGATTTAAGCACAATTAGCACCCTCGCCCCCTCTGAATTGCTCTCAGGTTATGGTGAAGTGATAAAATATGGGTTGCTTGGTGATGCGGATTTTTATGATCAGTTGCTTGAGTTGGGTGGAGTGTTTGAAATTGCAAAAAACCATCAAACATTGCAACAAATCATCAAGCATTGCTGCCAAATGAAGGCAGAAATTGTGGCAGCTGATGAACTTGAACAGGGGGTTAGGGCGCATTTGAACTTGGGTCACACTTTTGCGCATAGCATAGAAAAAGCTGCAAATTATGATGTAAATGTCACACATGGGCAGGCAGTTGCACTTGGTTGCTTAATGGCGATGCGTATGTCAGAATTACTTGGGTTTAATATCTCGGCTGCACAAATTAATTGCCTCAAAGAGCATTTCACCTCTATAAATATGCCAACATCGCTTGAAAGTTTTGGTGAACATAATTGGAATGCGCAAATGCTCACTCAACATTGTTATGGTGATAAAAAAGCATCAAATGCGCAATTAAACTTCATCACCCTGCGCCAAATTGGTGAGGCACAAATTAGCAAAAATATTGATGCAACATTAGTCACGCAAATATTTACGGAGTTTTTGTAACATATATGTCTGATATTAGTTGGTTATTTGAAGTCGTTTTAGTGGCTTTTTTGATATTATGTGCGGCATTTTTCTCTGCCGCAGAAACTTCATTCACTGCAGTATCCAAAGCACGGATATATCATTTATTGCTGGAAGGTAATAAACGAGCAAAAATTATCTATAATTTCAGGGAGCAGCGAGAGAAGCTAATTGGCACGATTTTGCTCGGCAGTAACGTGGTGAATGTGGCAGCAACCGCCGTGGCAACTGGGCTTGCAATTCGTCTGTTTGGACAAGATGGTGTGATTTATGTTACCATATTGCTCACAATATTAGGGTTGATATGTGGTGAGATTTTGCCCAAAACTTTCGCATTTCATCAAGCGGAACGAGTTGCATTAGCGATTGCACCATTGCTTGAAGTGTTGGTTAAAATATTCTTCCCCATCACTCATGCAATTGAAGTGGTTATTCAGAAAATATTATTCATTTTTAATATCAAAATGGATAGTATGGAATCTATGATTTCGGCGACTGATGCTATTCGTGGGACGATTGAAATGCACCATCAAGAAGGTGAAATGGTCAAGCAAGAACGTGATATGCTTGGCTCAATTTTGGATTTGAACGAGGTGGAGATTCACAGCGTGATGACGCATCGCAAACAGCTTGAAATGATTGATGCGGATTTGCCCGCACATGAAATGGTCAAGCGAGTGATTAATTCTAGCCATTCCCGTATGCCATTTTGGAGCGATGATCCTGATAACATCATCGGGGTGCTGCATGTGAAAGATATGATGCGCTTGCTTGCCACAACTGAAGACCGCAAACTAACTCGGGAGGCGATTTTGGAGCTGCTCTCACCACCGTGGTTTGTGCCAGATACCAACACATTAAGCCAACAATTATTGTTATTTAGAGAGAAAAAACGCCATTTTGCGATTGTGATTGATGAATATAGTGCTTGTCAGGGGATATTAACGCTTGAGGATATATTGGAAGAAATTGTCGGTGACATTGTTGATGAGCATGATGCTGTGACAACAGCGGGGATTAGGCGAATTAGCAATGATTGTTACCGTGTGCAAGGAATGGTAACAATTCGTGATATTAACCGCCTGCTAGATTGGGATTTACCCGATGAAAATGCAACAACGGTAGCAGGATTGGTGCTGCATGAGGCGAGGGTAATTCCTGATATTGGGGCGACATTTGCCTTTCATGGTTACCGCTTTACGATTGAAGAAAAACGCACTAATCAGATTTTACGCCTACAAATCCAACGATTATCATCAATTAGTGAAGTTTAGTTGGTTGCTTAAGATGTAAAATCTACCCCCGCTGCTCCGTCACTCCAGCGCAGGCTGGAGTCCATTAATTGGCTTTGTGCAATGTTGCGTTATGGATACCAGCCTGCGCTGGTATGACAAGTTTCATATTGTGAAATCACCCCAGTATAATAATTTTGTAACTAGGTTGCGTTCTGATTTCGCTGATGCGCAAGTGAAAATATAATTTGTAGCAAGCAACAGTAGAAATCAAAACATAAGCTAGTTGCAAATGGTCATATATTAAGTTATATTTGGTTTTCATTATGCAAAAATCCCTGAAATTAATTGCAACCCACTCGCCTTATTTGGAGAGATTGGTTGAACTGCACCCAGAGATATTGGAAATTGTGGCAAATGGCGAGGTAACGGCGCAGCTAAATAGCTGGATTGCTGAGATTTATACTCGCCAAACTGAGGCGATGAACCAAGCGCAAGCTCGTTTATATTTGCGCTCGCTCAAGCAAAAATTGTCACTGATGATAGCATTATGTGATTTGAATGGTGATTGGGATTTGCAACAAATTACAGGCGCACTTAGCTTGTTTGCTGATGCTTGTGTGCAGTTTGCCTTGGAACAGATTTACCGAACTTCAATTCCGCAATCGCAATTAGTTGAAGGCGAGGTGATGAGTGCGCAAAGCGGTATAGCTATTTTGGGAATGGGCAAACTTGGTGGTTATGAACTAAATTATTCCAGCGATATTGACTTAATCGCCTTATATGACCCCGATAAATTGGAGTTACTCACCCCCCCTGCCCGCAACCGATTTGTGGTGCGCATTATTCAACATCTCGCATCATTTTTGCAGGATAAACAAGAGGGTGGCTATGTTTTTCGTGTGGATTTAAGGCTACGTCCTGACCCTGCCTCCACTGGTTTGGCAGTTGCGATTGATACTGCGACTAGCTATTATGAAAAAGCGGGGCAGAATTGGGAACGTGCTGCCATGATTAAAGCTCGCCCAATTGCTGGTGATTTAAGCGTAGCAAATCAGTTTTTGCGCATCATTCAACCTTTCATTTGGCGCAATCATCTGGATTTTGCTGCAATTGATGATATTTTATCCATCAAACGACAAATGCAAGCAATGCACGAACCTGAAATTGCCATTGCTTCGCATCATATGAAAACGGGATATGGCGGAATTAGGGAGATTGAGTTTTTAGCGCAAATCCATCAACTAATATGGGGGGGGCGGGCGCATGAATTACGTCTTCGTCCAACTTGTGAAGTGCTAAACAAGCTAGTTGAACATGATTTATTGGAACGCTCGCAGGTAGATTATTTGATTGAGGCTTATCAATTTTATCGTATGATTGAGCATCGCCTGCAAATGAAACATGATCAACAAACGCATATTATGCCAGCAACTCAAACAGAAATTGAGGAGGTAGCAGAGTTTTGTGGATTTGATGACGCAAGCCAATTTCAAACTAAATTGCTTGATATGTTAAATTGCGTTCATATGATTTTCACCAATGCTTTTCAAGATTCAGCCCCGCTTGGGTTTGGTGGAAAATTAGTCTTCACGGGCGTTGATAATGACGTTGAAACATTGCAGACACTTCGCAAAATGGGGTTCAAACAACCTGAGGAAATATCCAAAACCATCCAACAATGGCACACTGGTAGCAAAAAATGCACCCGCACCAAGCGTGCAAGGGAGATACTCACGGAGCTTGTTCCGTTAATATTATCCGAACTTGGCGCAACCGTCAACCCCGACGTTGCATTCCATAATTTTGATTCCTTCCTGACTGCGTTACCAGTTGGCGTGCAACCATTTTCACTATTTAATGTTAATCGGGCGTTGCTTTCCGTGGTGGCGGGAATTGTAGGTAATGCGCCTGTGCTAGCTAATCAACTTTCACATCACCCGCAACTGCTTGATATTTTGGTGGAGCGTGGCAATGGAGGGGTTAACGCTGGAGCTGCAAGTGAAAATATCGCTGATATGTTAGCTGATTGGTTAAAATCCGCCCGTTCGCAGGAAGAATGGGTAAATTATTTTTGTTCATTCAAATTGGAACATGAGTTTCGTATTGGTGTTAATTTGTTGGAGCAAAAAATTGATGCACAGACGGCTTCAACTGCCTTAACCAAGCTCGCTGATGCAATGCTTGCAACGGCGGTGCAATATGCAGCGTCACAGTTGAACCAAAAATATGATGCACCCAAACAATTATGTTTTGCCATAATTGGGCTGGGAAAGCTCGGCACAACGGAGTTGATGATTGGCTCTGACCTTGATGTGATGTGCATTTATGACATTCCAGATGCAGCAGATCTGCCCGATGATGAAGTAGCACGGCTTAACCAATATTATAATCGTTTGACAACCCGTGTTATTCACCTGCTTGAACACCCAACCAAAGTTGGCAATTTATACGAGATGGATACCAAACTACGCCCTTATGGTGCGCAAGGTTCTGTTGCGGTGAAACTTGATAGTTTTCGTGATTATTATAGCAATAAAGCATGGGTTGTTGAGCATTTAGCTTTGGTTCAGGGGCGAATTATTTATGCAAGCGATGGAATGAATGATGAAATGCAGCAACAACTTCGCATCGCAAAATTAGTGGATTTGCCTGCGCAAAAATTGTTTGAACATGTCAATGAAGTGCGCAAAAAAATCAATACGCAATATTTTTCCTCCAACCCGTGGGATATAAAATATGTGTGGGGTGGGTTGATGGATTTACAGTGGATTGTGAAAACTTTAATCGCCAAATATTCTAATAAATATCTGCTTCCAGATAATATTAACTCCACTAATGCGCAATTAAAATGGTTATATGAACAAGATGTTTTGAGTGATAGGCAATATCAATCATTGCATGATGCGCAACATTTGATGCACTGCACTCTTAGTTATTTGCGGCTTTGCCATGGTGATAGGCTTGATGAACAAAGTATCACTGAAGGGTTACAGATTTTGCTTTATAATGTTACAGGGTTTCGTGATTTTGCGCAGCTCAAGCAACAGCTTTTGCGCTTGCAATCCAAGGTTTATCATATATATCAAAATCTCGGATATATGTGATTTGATTATGGTGATTTGATGATGGCTATTTAATTATGAGTATTTAGTTTTTGCCTAATAACATCACCGCCAACCAGCTTTATCCATAATTGCGATTGCCCGTTGTTGCATCGCCCCTATTTTCTCTAACGGCGTATCATCAAACTTAATATCGCCTAGCAACTTCATTTCGGTTGATGGGGCAACTTTCACATTAACAGGATATTCACGGTTGAGATTGGCAAACAACCCTTGCGCTTCCTCACCTGACAAATATTCCAACAATATTATCGCCTCATCTTTATGTTTAGCATATTTTGTTACGCCACCGCCACGAATATTGACATGCGCACCAGTTGTTGCTTGATTTGGCAATATTGGCACAATATTTTTAGCAACCAATTCATTACGCAAAGTTTTGTCGTCACTCACTAACATCAAATAATAATAGCTGTTGGAAATGGCGATTTTGCCTTCACCCGCAGCGAGTGCTGCCAACTGATCCCGATCCCCTCCCTGAGGGGTGCGGGCAAGATTTTTCACCAGACCTTGTGCAAACTTTTCTGCCTCCTCCTCGCCTTGATGGTAAATAATAGAAGCAAGCAATGATTGATTATAAACATGGTCAGATGAGCGAACCAAAATACCGCCCAACCACTGATTATCAACTAAATCTGTATAATTTTTTGGTGCAGTTGTTGATTCATCACGGCGCATAAATAGCAAACGGGTGCGCATCGTGAAACCATACCACATGCCTTGGCTATCACGCAAATGTGCTGGAATATTTTCCTCTAGCAGTTTTGATTTCACAACTTGCAATAATCCACGAGTTTTCGCTTGATATAAATTACCAATATCCGCCGTTAGCAACGCATCAGCTTTTGTGTTTTCGCCTTCTTGCTGCAACCTTGTCACCAGTCCTGCTGCATCACCAGTGATTAGCTGAACCGCAATTCCCGTTTGTTTGGTAAAATTATCCAACACGGGGCGAATCAAATGCTCTTGTTGAGCGGAATATAGATTTACCATTTTTTCGCTATCGCCCGCTTTGCTAGTTGCATCAGCCTTTTGCGTTGAATCAACCTTATTCGCCACTTCATTCGCTGGTTTGGTTGCAACAAAAATCAAACTAGTTGAAACAAGAGCTGCGCATAACAACCCAAATAATATTTTTTTCATTTAATTCACGTCCTATGTTTAAGGCAACTCTATATTTGAGTTAATTCTTTTGATTTTTCTATAATCCAATTATGCAATATATCTTGACGACTAATTCCAAGTATCCGCGCTTTATTATCAAGCAAGTTAGCTATTTCATCGCTAATGTCAACTGTAATATGTTGACGCTGTGAATTAGGGTGATAAATATTATCTAAATCACAATATTGCAGAATATCCTCATTGCCTTCATCAAATATTTTATCAAACTCTTCTGCGGTAATATTCATATAAATCAACCTCTTTTTTCCTAGCACTTCTAACTGATATAATACGAATTGACATTTTTTTCTTCAAAATCACGGCTGTCCAATGTTTATCTTGATATTTTGCAACGCATAATATTCTGTTTTCATCGCCAATGATATTAATTGATATTTCTATCAAATAATAATCGTTCCAAAGTTTTTGTGCATGTTCAAAATCAATACCATGTTTGATTAAATTGGAATGGCTTTTATTTTTATCATATTCAAACATCATAACATATTATCATCTGCTTCCATAATAAATAAATCAAGCTATTATCTATCAATCATTATCCATACGCAAGGCGGCGATGAAGGCGGATTGCGGAATATCCACATTGCCGATTGAACGCATTTTCTTCTTACCCTTTTTCTGCTTATCCAACAATTTGCGTTTGCGGGAAATATCACCACCATAGCATTTTGCCGTCACATCTTTGCGCATCGCATTAATTGTTTCACGGGCGATGATTTTGCCACCAATTGCTGCTTGAATTGGAATCTTAAATAAATGTTGCGGAATTAAATCCTTCAGGCGTTTGCAAAAAGCCCGCCCCCGAAACTCCGCTTGCCCACGATGCACAATCAGTGACAAAGCATCAACATTTTCACCATTGACCATCACCGTGAGCTTGACTAAATCGCCCTCTCGGTGACCATCAAGCGCATAATCAAAGCTGGCATAGCCACGTGAACATGATTTGAGCCTATCGTAAAAATCAAATACCACCTCATTGAGTGGCAGACGATAAACCGCCATAGCTCGCCCGCCAACATAAGTTAAATCAACCTGCTCGCCCCGTTTTTCGGTGCAAAGCGTTAGCACCGCCCCTAAATATTCATCGGGAACCATGATTGTGCCTTTAATCCATGGCTCACGCATTTCAACGATTTTGGTTGGGTCGGGCATGTCGGCGGGGTTATGTAATTCAACTTCACGCCCGTCGGTTAAAGTCATTTGATAAACCACACTTGGTGCAGTGGTGATTAAGTCAACATCATATTCCCGCTCTAATCGCTCTTGGATAATTTCCAGATGCAGCAACCCTAAAAATCCGCAACGAAAACCCATACCAAGTGCGGTTGAACTCTCAATTTCATAATGAAAACTTGCATCATTAAGGTGCAATTTGGCGATGCTTTGCTTGAGATGCTCATATTCACCAGTATCAGTTGGGTATATCCCACAAAAAACCACGGGTTGTGATGGTTTGAACCCAACCAATGCTTGTGCGGTTGGTTTTAATTCGTCGGTTATCGTATCCCCCACTTTGGTATCAGCTACATGCTTAACTCCAGTGATGATAAACCCGACTTCACCCGCTCCAAGCTGTTTGACGGCTAGTTTTTTCGGCGTGAATACTCCCACATCATCAACGAAATATGCAGCATTATTGGACATCATGCGCACTTTCTGCCCTTTTTTAATTGTGCCAGCAAATACCCTAATCAGGATTATCACCCCGAGATATGTATCATACCAGCTATCAATCAGCAAGGCTTTAAGGGGCAGATTATTTGGATTTTCAGTCATAATTAATTATTAAACTATATGATTGATATAGTAAATAGTTTTTTATTTTTAAGAGATATCATTTAGATAAAACTTGCATATATTTTGCATTAATGCTTAAAGTTTTATTGATGATTAATTGCCAAAATATTAGCCAAACTTATGGTAAGGACATTCAAGTGCTGAAGGAGGTTTCTTTCTCGCTGAAAACGGGAGGGTTTTATTTTCTCACGGGTGCAAGTGGGGCTGGCAAAACCACTTTGCTAAAAATATTAAGCCTCAATATGCAGCCAAGTTCGGGCAAGTTGTTGATGTTTGGGCAAGATGTTCTTTCGCTAGATCGGCAAGTTCTGCCTTTGCTCCGTCGCCGTATTGGTTGCGTTTATCAAAATTATCGTTTGATGGATCATTTGAGCATTGCCGAGAACATAGCATTGCCGCAAAAAGTTATGGGCGTGCCAAAAGATGAATATAGCCAAAAAGTTGATGAGCTGTTAATGTGGATTGAGCTTGACAAAGTCAAACATTCGCACCCGCATATATTATCAGGGGGGGAGAAACAACGTGTGGCAATTGCGCGTGCCGTGGTGAATAACCCTGCGCTGATTATTGCGGACGAACCAACGGGCAACCTAGACCCTGAATTAAGCAAAAAAGTTATGCGCCTGTTTGAGGCATTGCATCAACAAGGGGCAACGGTGCTAATCGCCACGCATGACCCAAGATTACTGGAATCCTTTAATTATCCCGTGCTTTCATTGAGGGGCGGGGTAATAGCGCAAACGCCTAAACATAATTGATATGAATAAACTCAATTTCACATCGTTGGAAAATGCGATTTTGTCTTTGCGGGAAGCATTGGAGGAGCATGGAAAAGATGCTAGCAATGGTTTTGTGCGTGATTGCTGCATTCAGCGATTTGAGTATAGTTATGAGTTATCGTATAAAATGCTTAAACGTTATCTTGAGCAAACAAGCATTGCCCCTGTGGAAATTGATTATATGAGTATGCAAGAAATTATCCGCCTATCTGCCGAAAAAGGACTTGTTCAACATAGTTGGGATAAGTGGCATATTTATCGTATGGCACGTAACACGACTAGCCACGCTTATAATCAAAGCAAAGCCGCAGAAGTTATGTTGATTATTCCTGAGTTTTATGAGGAGGCGGTTTATTTGTGTAACAAATTGATGGAGCGCAATAGCTAATACATCATGAAACAAAATATTTTTATATCTGATAAACATTTGAATGATGTTAGAAATATATTAAAGCAATATTTGCCAGATAATGCGGTGGTATGGGTGTTTGGGAGCAGAGCCAAAGGAAATGGAGGCAATGTTAAACCATTTTCTGACCTAGACTTAGCAATTGCTATGAGTGATGGTAACAAACTGGACATTAAACTCATATTTGCTTTGACGCAAGCATTTGAGGAATCATTGCTACCATGGAAGGTTGATATTATTGATTATCATGACATCACTACCGAGTTCCAACAAATTATTAATGAACATAGACAGAGGTTATATTTGTGATGTGTTATTAAAAAAATGTTCACCTTGATGTGCAGTTTTCGCTGCTTTCAAGATGAACAAGTTTATTGGGTTAAAACAGTAATATGTGCGAGCTGTTAACTTTTATTATTCTTTATTTCTAAAGATTTTGGGGTTAGTTGCCATAGCTCTAATTTTAGTTGTTCCTTCTGAACCGTCGGATCTACGAAAAGTTACTTCGCCTCCTTTTGTTACATTTGTCACTAGTGGTCTTACATTGAAAATTGCTTTTTCCGCTTCTGTTTGATGTTCTGACATGGGTTTGTCTCCATTTAGTAGCTATTGGAATTAACTTATCCATCTAACTAATTTTGTAGAGCTTAAAAAAACTCTTTAATTGAGATGAAAAAAATCAACCAATAATTAACAAAAATAATTTTACCCCCCCCCCCCGCAAATGTCAAGTTAATTAATATTAATATTTTGTTACATGTGACATTATTTAATTATATTTATAAAAATAATTATTAAAAATATACAATTTGCAAATCTTTGAATATCATTTATACATATATATGAAATGAATAAAACAAACGAAGTAACATCGCACATCACTCACATTCATTCGTTCCAAGTGTTGATTATTGGGGCGGGGGGGGCAGGATTGCGCGCCGCCATTGAAGCAGCCAAACTTGGAGCTGATGCTAAGCTAAATGTTGGGGTGATAAGCAAAGTTCCACCCACTCGCAGCCATACTGTGGCGGCGCAAGGCGGAATTAACGCCGCACTTGGTAATGTAAATGCTGATGATTGGCGATGGCACGCTTATGATACTATTCGTGGTTCAGATTGGCTGGGTGACCAAAACGCCATACGATATATGTGCAAAAATGCGCCCGAAGCTATCATGGAATTGGCAGAAATGGGCGTTCCATTCACTCGTGATGAACATGGCAAAATATATCAACGCCCCTATGGTGGAATGTCCACTCATTATGGCAAAGGCGACCTCGCATTTCGGGCATGTGCCGCAGCTGACCGCACAGGTGATGCAATCATGACGGGTTTATATGATTATGTGCAACGTTTTGATGTGAAGTTCTTCGTTGAGTTTATTGTGCTGGATTTGCTGATGCGTGATGATGGCTCGTGCGTTGGTTGCGTTGCGTGGGAGCTGGAAACAGGCGAATTACATGTGTTTTTATCGCATAATACCATCATTGCAACGGGTGGATATGGACAGATTTATGCAGCAGCGACTTCTTCTTCCACTTGCACAGGTGATGGCAATGCAATGGTGTTGCGGGCGGGATTGCCGTTGCAAGATATGGAGTTTGTGCAATTTCACCCAACTGGATTATACGGCTCTGGTGTGCTGATTTCGGAAGCTGGGCGGGCAGAAGGCGGAGTGTTGCGCAATGGCAATGGTGAGCGATTTATGGAACGATATGCCCCAAAATATAAGGATTTAGCCTCGCGCGATGTAGTCACAAGGGCAATAATGCAAGAGATTCATGAAGGGCGTGGGTGCGGTGCAAAAGCTGATTATATTGAGCTGGATTTAACCGCTATTCCAACTGAACGAGTTGAGAAATATCTTCCCGCCACCGCAATATTAGCGAGGCAATTAATGAATGTGGATATTGCCACGCAACCAATTCCCATCACTCCAACGGCGCATTATACCATGGGAGGAATCCCAACCAATATTGATGCACAAGTGCTAAATGCAAATGGTGAGGCTGTTGCGGGATTGTTTGCAATTGGCGAGGCGGCTTGTGCATCGGTGCATGGAGCAAACCGCTTAGGGTGCAATTCATTGCTGGATTTGGTGGTGTTTGGCAAGCGTGCTGGCGAGGTGACGGCATCAGCAAATAATGGAGTTGCTTTAACCGCAGCGGATATTCCAACCATGTGTTTGGAGCGTATTTTAGCTAGATTTGATGCTTTTCGCTATAGCGCAGGGGAGCGAGATCCATATTCATATTGCAAGCAAGCGCAGGCGATTACTCAAGCAAATGCGGGAATATTGCGTCATGCAGATTCATTACAACATGGAATTGAGCAATTGCAACAAGTGGCAAATGGCTTGCACCATGATTGCAAATTACATCATCGTGATTTGCGCTGGAATAATGGGTTGGTAACGGCGTTGGAAACGGATAATTTAATATCACTCTCACTGGCAACAATGCACTCCGCTGATTTTCGCAAGGAATCACGGGGCGCACATGCCCGCACCGATTTTGTGAATCGTGATGATGAAAATTGGTTGTGCCATACATTAATTGAGAATGTAGGAACTACTGAGAATATAGGAATTGAGGATATAGGGGCTAATAATATAGGGGCTAATAATGCTGGAAAATCTTGGCGATGTAGCAAAAAATTAGTGCATATGGAAGGAACAGATGGTGAGGAATCACTAGCCCCCGAAACCCGCTCTTATTGATTATTGCTTATGTTAATTGTTTATTATAACGTTTTTTACTACGAATCTGTATTCACATCTTTTCAAAATGCCTGCAACATTTGATTTTCTCCGCTTCCGCTGCTCATGTATTTCTATATATAACAATTTACTTTTATAATTTTACACATGTAAAATATATAAAATTATGTAGTGCTATAATTTATAAGGGGTATAGTGCAAAATTAGCTTTTTAATTTTACGTGC
>JAYUJH010000022.1:0-2547 GCA_043765375.1 Alphaproteobacteria bacterium | reverse complement strand
AGTTCAAGTCTGATGTTATACATTATTGCAACAATTTCCAAGAGGGGAAATGCAAGTTTGGGGAGAAATGCAAATACAAACATGAAATAAATCCGAATTATAAGAAGGAAGAAATTTTAATTAACAATAAAAATAAAAACAATGTATATAATAAAAACAACAATAATGGTAAGCCGCAGGTTAAGAGAAATTCAAACAGCAACAATTATAAAGGGTCTAATAATTATAGTAACTCTCAGAACCGTTCTAAGGCTAATATTGGACAACCGCCTAAGTACTCTAATCCAACTTCTATCCCATTGAGAAATTTTAATAATGGAGATTCAGCCAACCAGTATTCAAATAATAATAATTCCAATTGGTTATTTTCTAAGAATGTTGCTAATACTAATAATAATCCAAGAATGTATATATTTACAGCGAGATATGGATCTATTAAACGCCCAGATTTGGATGATTTTAGTAACGACCCAGATATATTTGAATGGCAATACTTAAACCGCAAAAATGATAATGATAATGAAGATTTCAAGTTCTATTCAACTGACAACACCCAATCAGACATTCTTATCCATGATTTCCTGGTAAATAATGTTAAAGGTAAAATTAATTATAATGCTGATCAATTTTTAATACGTGCTAGCTATGGGTATGCTAATACTTCAGGGAACTTTTCAGTAAATTATATTGTGAACATATTGGGGTGGAATAAATCAGTAATGAAGGAGATAGAACCATTTTCTGAGGTATTTAAAACGAAAAATGATATATTTATGAATCTTATTTATAGACTTGGTAAGATGTGGTTAAAGTCATATGTGCAATTACCTCATTCATCATCTTATGTTCCTGGCTGTGACGTTACAAAATTTGATGATGATGCTTTCATGAACTTTGCACCTGACATGAAGAAATATAACTTACCTGATTCTGGTGGTTCATATTTGTCAAGATTCAATAATGATACATCTCACATAATACTCACAATGGCAATTGAAAAGATCGTAAATTATAAATCAATTTACCTTACAGTAATCCTATTTGATTTCATGGCATACGCATCACACTCCATTAGCAACCTAATTCACGAATATTATAATACAATAGTTAAATCAAGGAAAATATTCAAGGAAAGAATTATTAATGCGGCAAACGAATTCTCTAAAACATTCAAATATATTAATATGTTCATCGCAATCATTGATGAGGTATTTATTATGCCTTTAATTAATCACTATCATGATACAAAGCTATCATCATATAATAAACCAAATGAGAATAATTGTATTTATTGGGATGGGAAAGTGTCTAAAAGAAAATGTGATCATTATTGGAATATGCAACGCAGAAAATTTGACATCAAGGATGAGTATCTTGAAAATATTAATACACCGGTTATTAAGAGGTATGAAAATCTAAGTGATGTTCCCAAAGAGCCAAGTAATACATTCCCAACAAGGTATGAAATTGAAGCACGTAATCATCGTTACCTGAATACAAATCCAATTCGTATTGAATCATGGACAGCTGACATAGCACGTGCACACCTTGCTCTATCAGATTCCTCTAATTCATCCTCCTCTGAGGACTCATCATCATCATCATCGTCATCATCATCGTCATCATCGCATTCTGCCACAATACCTGCTATATCTACATCTCCCATCTTGCGCTCTCCTACGCATTCACGCCGGCAGCCTCTCTATGCTACGTCAAGACACAGATTACCTTCGCCTACATTTCGACGAGAGGCAGTTACTTCGTCATCATCATCTGCAACCTCCTCCTTTCCTCCACCTACAACATCAACACATAATAATGAGAATGCTGAGGAAGAGCAGACAATGAATAATGATATGATCGACATTATTAATAGACATCGGGAAGAACCATCTTCAAGATTCTCAACTCCGACCAAGAAAAGGAGATTCCATTCACTTCAGGCACACACAGTCAGAATGTTATCGGTTCAACAGCAACAATCATTGCAAATACTCGACTCAGGTGCTGGTATCAGTGGCGTTGGTCAACAATGGAAGATAACAGATATTAAGAAAGCTGATGAGGTGACTGTACAAGGAGCATTCGGGGATCCAATGCAACCAGCTATTGAAGGTCTACTCGGTCCCGATAAACTCAAGGCAGTTCTTGTACCTGGAATGAAAGATGACATTTACAGCCTTTGCCAATTACTGCAGCCTAATCCAATGTCTGGCGCAAACGGTAGGATCGCAGTCTTCACGGAGAATGGTGCAATCATCATGACATCGGAGTCATGTCAATCGCACATTGAGAGAGCAATCAGGCAAGGACAGCAGACTCACGCAGCAGATCAGATTGGTGGTATATATATTCTACGTCAACAATCGTCTAATATTGCATCACTTTCTGCAACTGTTCCAACTCAATTCGAAACTATTGAAATGCAACGGTCCCAGCTCGATAACATGTATACGGGGTATACACAGTATGGCCTCAATTGACTGCCGGACAATCTCCAACCCTCGGACCATACATGTCATAAAACTGTATACAGCGACGGTTTGT
>JAYUJH010000021.1:0-7142 GCA_043765375.1 Alphaproteobacteria bacterium | reverse complement strand
TTGCGCAAATCTCCCGGCAAGCCTTGGTATTTATCACTAAATAAATGAATAGCTGCTTGAATACTATCTTTTTGTGCGGTGACGGAGCGAAAATCCGCCGCTCTAATCATATCGCGTCCAACCAATATTCCACTAACTAACATTCCAATTATTAATAAAACAATTGATAGCTCAACTAGAGAAAATCCGCCGTGGGCTTCATTGCAACTTAAAGTTGAATTAAGTTTGCGGGGGGGGGGGGTAAATGGTTGCATGTTAACTGTTCCATATATATTTATATCTCCATGAATACATGAACATATAATATACATTAAAAACTAATAAATGCTTAAATGTGAAATGGGAATATATATATATATATATATATATGTGGATACCAGCCTGCGCTGGTATGACGAGCTTTATGATTCGTTGCTCTCACTTAATCTGCCCGATTCTGTTACTGTAGATTTCATGAAAATAACATATAATTACAGATACAATCTCAATGGACATAGCCTTCATTGGTGAGTGTGAGTTCGTGACCATTTTGTTGCAATATAGCCCCTCCCCCAACATTTGACGCATTCCCTAAAACCACTTCACCAATGCGGGTGATAGCAGTTTTGCATTTGCCTGCTAAATCTTGAATTGCTTCAGCTGCATTTGCGGGGGCGGTGAACAGCAACTCATAATCATCACCCGCAGAAATGCAATTATTGAACAAGGTCGGCATGTTTTGTTGCGCCCATTTGCCCGCATTTGAAAGTGGGAGCAAATCATATTCCAATACCATACCAACATTTGATGCGGCGCATAATTTGCGACAATCAATCATTAAGCCATCTGATATATCCATGCAAGCGGTTGCCAGCCCACGCAAGCCCACGCCAATCTCAATGCGAGGGGTGGGATACCAATAACGATGTTGCAAAAATTGGCTATGGACGGAATCAACTTCCAACATCTTGTTTTGTAGGAAAGCAAGCCCCAGCGCACCATCGCCAATTGTGCCACTCACATACACATCATCACCAATTTGCGCGCCTGTTCGTAGCAATGATTGCCCCGTTGGCGCAAGCCCAAAGGCGGTTATGGCGATGGTGAGTGCTGCGGATTGTTTAATTGTATCGCCTCCGAGTAACCCCACATTATAAGTTCGCTGCATTTCTGCTAGGCTTACCACAAAGGAATCCATCCAATTTGTATCTTGTGCATCACTCAAACCTAGTGCGAGCTGGTAGCATAGCGGAGTTGCACCCATGGCTGCCAAGTCAGATAAATTAACGGCGAGAACTTTGTTGGCGACTAACCCCCCTCGCAATGTTGGCAAAAAGTGAATCCCTTCCTGCGACATATCGGTGGTGACAACCAACTCATGATTGGCGGGAATATTTAGCAATGCTGCATCATCAAGCAACCCAAGCGAGCCTTGCGTTTTACTTGCTAGCGATTTTAACCATTTATTTAATATTACAGTTTCATCTAACCTGCTCATAACAACCATAATTAAAGCATTTAAGTTGTTAGGTCTATCATATAAGTGAAATATTATATCATAAAACATTATTATTTTTGCATAATTGCATATTATCCTTGGCTTTATGTTGGGTTTTCGCTATATTTGTGAATATCTTAACAAAGAATAAAATTATATGGATAAGTAATTATATGGATAAGCAGGCGATGGATAAACAAAAAGCCTTGGAAACTGCGCTTTCACAAATTGAAAAAGCACATGGCAAAGGCTCAATCATGCGTATGGGGCAGCAGGAAAAGCTGGAGATTGAGGCTATTTCAACTGGCTCTATAGGGTTGGATTTGGCTTTGGGAATCGGTGGATTGCCAAAAGGGCGAGTGATTGAGATTTTTGGCCCTGAAAGTTCGGGTAAAACCACGCTTACATTGCATGTGATTGCAGAATGTCAGAAAAATGGTGGCGTATGCGCATTTATTGATGCAGAACACGCGCTTGACCCTGTTTATGCCCGCAAATTGGGAGTGAATGTTGATGAGTTGCTGATTTCACAACCAGATACGGGCGAACAAGCATTGGAAATTGCGGATACGTTAGTGCGCTCAGGGGCGATTGATTTATTGGTGATAGATTCCGTTGCAGCATTAGTGCCAAAAGCTGAAATTGATGGCGAAATGGGTGATGCGCATATGGGTTTGCAGGCAAGGTTGATGTCGCAAGCGTTGCGCAAATTAACAGGTAGCATCTCTCGCACTAATTGTATGGTGATTTTCATTAACCAGTTGCGCCAAAAAATCGGTGGCATGTCTTATGGTAACAATGAAACAACAACGGGCGGGAATGCGCTGAAGTTTTATGCTTCAGTTCGCCTTGATATACGCCGTATTGGTGCATTGAAAGATAAAGAAGAAGTGATTGGTAATCAAACCAAAGTTAAAGTGGTGAAAAACAAAGTTGCTCCACCTTTTAGGGTGGTATTGTTTGATATTTTATACGGTGAAGGCATATCACGTTTTGGTGAATTGGTGGATTTGGGCGTTGCTGCGGGGATTATTGAAAAGGCGGGTTCATGGTTTTCTTATGGTGAGCAACGAATTGGTCAGGGCAAGGAAAATGCTCGCAATTATTTGAAGAATAATCAGGCAATCGCTAAAGAAATACGTGGGCGCATCATGGAGAAATCAGGCTTAATTAATGATTTGGCAGCAGGAAGCCCCGAAGATGATGCAGAAGGAACGATGGAAGATGCTGCTTAAGTTTATAATTGTCTAGCATTTGGGCTATTAGTTGGAAACGGATTAATTGGAGCAGCTAAATTAAATTGTGACGGTTCAGTAAGCGGTTGTTGGTTGGTAACTCCATTAACTCTCAATGTTTCTTGTATCTTAATCAAATTATGGTTAACTGGGGCTACCTCTGGCGCAGCTAGTTGCGTTTCTGGCGGTTCAATAAATAATCGTGCCGTGGGATAGTTCTTTGCATTATATTGATCGATTTTACGAGAATCCACATATTTGTTATCAAACTCAAGTTTAAGTTCTTTAGCGGTGACAATTTCACTAACCACGGCATTGCTAAAATTGCCATTGGTCACGGTGAAATGGGTGGGGTTTCCAGCATTATCACGCTCAACTTCGGTTATAATTGCAATATGATAGACTCCTTCGCTATCACTTTTTGAAACAATAGAGCCTATATCAGGAGGATTGTCACTTATTTTAGAGTTTAATCCTAATTTTTGTCCATGATTCATTACGTCTGGTGCGCTAAAGCGGCTTGCGCCTGTCAACCACTGACCTTGATTGCCATCAATCATAACTTGCGTTGCAAATGCAGCGCACCATTGTAAGTTATCTGTTCCACCAGTTGCATATCTGACAATAGCACCTGAATTGTTACCAGTTTCTTTTTGTCCTTCTAGTTTAATTGCTATTTCAACGGCGGACAAATCCCCCTTTTTTAGCTGACTATAATCAAATCCCATATATTAATCACCTTTAGTTAATTAATATTAACATAAAATGAACTGCAATGAAATTAAATTATATGCTTTTTATTAAATAATAATATTTTGTAATATAATTAGAAAAATTGGATTAAATAAAAAAACTCCAACAGTTACGCTTAAAAAAAGTTGATTGGGTCAATGTCAATTTTGCATTTAATACTGCTGGGTAAGTTCGCTTGCGTCCGCCATGAAAGCATGATTGGTTGTAGGACGATGTTTTTTTCCGCAATTACTAAAAACCGCATACGATAATGGTTGCGGAGTTTATAAAGCGGGGCGTTATTTGCACCAATCACTCGCACGCCTTTTATGTTGGGAGTGCATCGCACTAGCATTTGCGATGATTGCTGCACTTGCGCCTCATCTTTACCTTCTATGATTATAGCAGCTAACCTGCCAAATGGTGGCATATTAGTCATACGGCGATTTTTCATTTCTAGCGAAATAAACGCCTCCCTATCCCAATTTTGTAAAGCTAGCATCAATTCGTGCGTGGGTTGTGAGGTTTGTAGAAACACCTCGCCTTGCAACTTTTCTCGTCCTGCTCGCCCTGCAATTTGGTGCAATAATTGATAGGTGCGTTCACTGCCACGCACATCACCACCATTTAACCCTGCATCAGCGTCAATCACGCCAACAAGGCTTAAGTTTGGGAAATGATGACCCTTGGCGATGATTTGCGTGCCGATAATGATATCAATTTCACCTGTAGCAATATCGGTTAAGGATTGTTGCAACAAGGCGGGTGATTTGCTTAACTCCCCTGAAAGCAAGGCGATTTTTGCCATTGGGAATAATGATTTAACCTCTTCTTCAATACGTTCAACCCCTGAGCCGCACATTGCCAATTTATCCGAACTTTCACCACAATTTGGACATGTGGGTGGCAGTGGCGTTTGAAAACCACAATGATGGCAATTCAAATGCTTGCGTTTGGAGTGATAAACCAGCCAAGCGGAGCAATTCACACATTCATAACGATGACCACATGGTTTGCATATCACTAATGGTGCATAACCTTTGCGATTGAGAAATAATAATGATTGCTGCTTCACCTCAAGATTTGCGGCAAGCCGTTGTTGCAAAGTTGGTGAAATCCATCTCATGGCGGGAGTTTTTTCCCGTCGCATATCAATCAAGCGAACTTTTGGCAGGCTTGCTTGGTTCTCACGGCGAGAAAGGCGCAAATGCTGATATTTCCCCGAATTAACGTTCGCCAAACTCTCAAGCGATGGCGTGGCGGAGGTGAGAACTATCGGGATATCCTCACATTTCGCCCGCAACACCGCCATATCACGAGCGTGATAACTCGCATTATCATCTTGTTTATATGATTGCTCATGCTCTTCATCAACGATGATTGCGCTTAAATTATGATATGGTAAAAATAATGCAGAACGTGCGCCAATGATTAATTTCGCATCGCCTGAGATAATTTGGTGTAACGCATCACGCCTGCGGGCTGGGGTCTGTGACGAATGCCATAATATTGGCGCAGCATTGAAATGCGCTGTCGCCCGTTCCACCAATTGCAATGATAGCGCAATTTCAGGCACAAGCAACAATACTTGCCCGCCTTTGTTAATATTGTTTTTTTCAATGTGCCTATTTCCCCCAATGTGCCTATTTTTTCCAATGTGATGTTCGGCGAAATTGAAAAAAACTTCGGTCTTGCCTGATCCAGTTGCACCATCAAGCAATGCAACTTGAAAGCCATACATATTGCATAATTGGGCAGAATTAGCCGCTTGTTCGTCATTTAATTGTTTGGGAATGGGGTTAATTTCAACAGAAGTGATTATATTTTTGTTGGTTTTTTTGCTACTAACTCTAGCATTTTTAAGCAATATTTCGGGAGTAACTGGCAGACAAAGTTTTAATGCTTGCCCTAGTGGCACACAATTATAGGCGGCTAATTGCTTGATGAAATGACGGAGTGCATCTGATAATGGTGGAATATCATCATAATAATGGGTTATATTTTTTAGTTTATGTGCGCTAATTTCCTCTTCCGCCTCGCCATAAACCACGCCATAAGCATATCTGCCCGCTAATGGGATTTTGACAATCGCACCATTTGGAGGGATAGTCATATCGGGGGGGACATAATAATTATAGCAGGCATCAATGAAAGTGATTGGTGCAATTTTTAGGATATGTTTGGGTTGCGCCTGAATTGGATTTGCTTCATTTTTGAGTTCATCAACTTTAATTTCATCTTTAATTTCATAGGGGGGCAATAATAATAATTGGGTCATGTTGACTCCAAGTTAGTGTGAATAAAAGTTTTGCGCAATATGTTTATATGGCAAAATTGCCTGTGTATAACTATGTGCATAATATGTGCAGACAAATATTAAGTTATTGTTATAGTGTGATTTTATGTTTTTTATGAAAAACCATGTTGATTATGCAAGCTATTGAAATATATGGTTTTTTGTTAGATGGCTAGATTGGGAATGTCATTGTGCGATGCGCAACTATGTAACCCTAACATCACAAAATAATTGTGGAAAAATAATATATTAGCTGCTATTAATTTGCTATGGAAAATATCAAAATAATCAAAGTTGAAGCAACGCAATCATTGCAACCAAGAGAAAATGCAGGCTATTTCATTGTGGAAGATGCACCGCATTATCCTGAAATGGCAAGTGAATTGCACGCTTTTTTGAAATTGTCAAAATTGAGCGATGTGTTGTTGGTTTCATTGCCTGGAGCGCACCCCGCTGCGATGACTCAATCGCCCGCGCAATATAAATTGCCGTATCGTGTTGGTGGAATGAGGTTGGCGATTGAATTGCAACAATATAATCATTTGGTGATTGGTGACCCGGGGCATTTTTTGGGTGCATTATCGGCGAGTTTTTTCCTCGGCACGAGGGAGAATAATTTGTTTGAAATAATGGCTTTGTTTGTTGAGAAAATCGCTCGGGTTTATGGCTTTGATCGTGATAAAATCATATTAATTGGTGGTTCAGCTGGTGGATTTGCTGCATTTCAATTAAGCACTTATAGTGCAAGTTTCAACAAAGCATTTATCCTTAATCAACAAGTGAATGTGTTTGATTATCCACAATTATTGAAGTTTAATTATTTCTCTAAATATTTCGGCGTGCAGGACGTGGAGCAGGAATTGCAACAATCAGCTTATGCTTCAAGATTTTGTTGCATAGAGCGAGTGAAAAACATGGATTTAACGCTTAAGCGATATTATTTTCTTTCAAATTGTAATGATACTCATTTTGACAAAACGCAAACATTGCATCAGGAATTATATCGCAGGGTGGATAATTTGATATTAGATACATATGTTGGGCCCGATATACATGCTGCCCCTGAATATGAATATTTCAAGGATAAATTGCTCAGTGCAATCCCTAATTTACTGAATGATAAACCGCATACTACGGATAAGTTAATCATTCGTGGTGATTAATTTAGAACCTATATTAACGGCTTTTAGCTCCGCAGCCCTTACGGGTCAGAATGCCTGCAACATTTGATTTTTTGCGCTTCCGCTGCTCATGTATTTCTATATATAGCACTTTACTTTTATAATTTTACACATGTAAAATATATAAAATTATGTAGTGCTATAATTTATAAGAGGTATAGTGCAAAATTAGCTTTTTAATTTTACGTGCGATGTGAAATTAAAAAGCTAAAGCACTATAC
>JAYUJH010000020.1:0-2703 GCA_043765375.1 Alphaproteobacteria bacterium | reverse complement strand
GGAAGGGGACAAGTTAGAACTCCAGAAGCGAGGGGAGCAAATTGTAACACTGTTACTAGCGCAACTCCAACTCCTCCATTATTAGCTGATGTTGCTAGGTATAATTTATTATTCAAAGACAAGGCTTGCGATATAATTTTTGTTAATATGTTTTAAGGAAATGATGATAAATGTTATAGTTGAAATAGTAATAATAGCGATAATATTATGTTAGGTTACCACTCAAATAATCTGCATGATTGTGTGATGGTTGATATGTGGCAATAACCGCAACATATCAGGCAAGGCAATCGCAATGCAGCCCTCTGTTGGTTTATAAATACGGGTTGGTTGATAAATATGGGTTGATTGATAAACTGCTCCCTCACAATTCTCCTTATCATTATTATTCGTTGCATTAACCAAATCAACCTCCGCAATATGAAAGAAAATTGCACTGCCCCGCCCCGCAATCACTGGTGCATCATTATACCCAATCGGGATTATCACATCATAACGATTATCTGTGCGCCATAAATCCTCATACGATAGATTCTCAGATGGTGGAGCAAATGGCAACTCAACCAATTTATTGTAATGCGGACTTTCTGGCGCATCGCACCAACCCAATTGTGGCGTAATGACGGTTGCTTGCACAAAATTATGCACCAACACCGCGAGCTTATCCTCTCGCCAAAATAGTTCTCGCAACATAAATGTCCCAAGTGGAGTTTTGCCGTCCCCCTCATATTTGCCTGACGCATCAACGCTACCATTTTTGCCAATGGCACATTGCATTGTTTCGCCTCCGAAATGAAGCATATTTTGCCTAGTATCAACAATAATCATTTATCCGTAATTATAGGCTTAGCTATAATCTCCCATTCCCCCGCCAATGTTGCTGCTTGAAAAAAGCAATTACGGCGAAATGTATGACAAGCCGCACCAATTTGTTCCACCATAAACATCACACAATCATCATCGCAATCAAGCCGCACTTCACGCAATAATTGCACATGCCCCGAGCTTTCCCCCTTGCACCATAATGAGTTTTTAGAGCGAGAATAATAGCAAACCCTTCCAGTTATTAAGGTTTCCAACATTGCAGCTTTATTAACCCATGCTTGCATCAGCACTTCACCATTCGCATAATCAATCGTAATGGCGGGGAGCAATTCCGCTTTAGCAAAATCCATTTTGGCGATTAATTTCTCGGCTGCATTGGGTGAAAAAATTAGATTATCCATATAAAAATATCCATGTTAAACATTCCTTAAAATATTATAAAAATTAACTGGGTTATGTTGTTATTTCTCTAATGCTGCTTGCTGCAAATATAAAAACATGAGGTGCTTGCAAAGTAATTGCGATATTATCACCAATATCAGGGCGCACCCCATAAATATGATGCAATTGCAACGCTGTTCCATCACTTAAGCGAGCATTCACCAACCAGCCAACTCCGCTATAATTCACCGCCTCCACTACGGTTTTAACGCATATATCACCATCATTTGCCAAGCGCAATCCCTCAGGGCGAGTGCATAACATAATATTACCATCAGCCAATTTGGGTGCATATTGAGCCTTGGGATATGTCCCTAATTGCGTATATATTTCGTCACCAATAATAACCCCCGTCAACATGTTGATATGCCCAAAAAACTTGGCAATCTCCAATGATTGTGGGTGATGATATATTTCTGCTGCCTCACCTTGTTGCAAAATATTACCACAATTTCCCAACAACACCATGTTATCCGCCATTGCAAGAGCTTCCTCAGGGTCATGCGTCACTAATATGATTGGAATATTCGCCGCTTTCAAAGTTTTGGCAATCTGAGTGCGGATATTAATTCGCAGATTATTATCCAAATTGGCGAATGGTTCATCAAGCAGCATCATAATCGGGGCGGGAGCGAGGGTTCGCGCCAACGCAACACGTTGATGTTGCCCACCGGATAATTGATGCGGAAAACGTTGTTCCAGCCCTTGCAAATCAATCAGTTGCAACATTTGCTTGGCAATTTGTGTGCGTTCATTTTTGGGTTTATGGCGCAAGCCAAATTGGATATTTTGCATAACATTCAAATGTGGAAACAGCGCAGGGTGCTGAAATACCATACCAATATCGCGCAAATGAGCGGGGCTTGAAAACTTGCTATTGGCGAATAATTTATCCTGATATAATATCTCACCATGTTGCACCTGCTCCAACCCTGCAATCAAGCGCAGCAAAGTGGATTTGCCACAACCAGAAGCTCCAAGCAAACATGTCAACTGCCCCGATACAATTTGCAGCGAAACATTATTCAACACTTGGTTATCGCCATAAGAATGGCTAAGCGAATTAATCTTTAACATGAAACAAGCATATATCAGTTTTTAGTTTGAATTGGCAATAATATTCAATTGCTGAATTATGGGTAATTAATATATGGCAGCATATCATTCTTTCTATGGATACCAGCCTGCGCTGGTATGACGGGGGCGCGTAGTTTTATTCCTTGTCTTTGATATTACTCCGTTTGGGGGTGGATTATAACTGTAAAATAAAATTGAAGTTCTTAAAACATATTAACAAAAATTATATCGCAAGCCTTGTCTTTGAATGTTAAATTATATCTAGCAACATCAGCTAATAATGGAGGAGTTGGAGTTGCGCTAGTAACAGTGTTACAATTTGCTCCCCTCGCTTCTGGAGTTCTAACTTGTCCCCTTCCT
>JAYUJH010000019.1:0-35282 GCA_043765375.1 Alphaproteobacteria bacterium | reverse complement strand
TCGCAAACATCAACGCCACCAATCCAAGGCGTATTCACCGCTTTAATCACCCCAATGCTTGATGATGGCATTGATGAAGCAAGTTTCACCAAACTGATTGAGTGGCAAATTGAGCAAGGAGTGCATGGAATTGTGCCATGTGGAACAACGGGAGAATCCCCCACCCTCACCCATGATGAACATAAACGGTTAATTGAAATTGCGGTGAAAGTGGCAAGCGGCAAAGTTCACGTTATGGCGGGAACTGGCTCCAATTCCACCGCTGAAACCATTGAGCTAACCAAGCACGCAAAGAAAGTTGGGGCGGATAGTGTGTTGCTGGTTGCACCATATTATAACAAGCCAATGCAAACGGGGCTTTATGCGCATTTCAAACATGTGGCGGATAATGTAGATATTCCGATTATATTATATAATATTCCACCCCGCTCCGTGATTGATATTGCTGATAGCACCATTATGAAATTGGCTGATAATTGCCGAAATATTGTAGGCGTGAAAGATGCAACGGGGGATTTGACCCGTGTCGCCAAATTAAAACACAAAGTGGGGGATCGCCTCGCATTGCTCTCTGGCGATGATATGACGGCGATTGCGTTTAATATTATGGGGGGGCAAGGTTGCATTTCTGTCGCCTCCAATGTTGCACCAAAATTATGCGCCAAATTGCAAGATGATTGCCTCAAGGGCGATTATCTCGCAGCGCAACAAATATTTAAGCAGCTAGTGGAGCTTAACGAGGTGTTATTTGTGGAAACAAGCCCCGCTGGCGTGAAATATGCGATGAACAGGCTTGGGTTTTGCAAGGATATTATCCGCCTGCCCATGATTGATGCACATGACATCACACGGGAGAAGATTGATAATATCATGTTTGAAATGCGCTTGATTTAATATTTTTTTGTTTGGTTGATGACGGAAAATAATAATATCTTCCGTCACTCCGTCGCAGGCTGGAGTCCATGGAACAAAACATAATATGATTGCGTGATTAACAACCCTAGATACCAGAGTTTTAATTATTTTTTCCTTCGGGGGCTGGTATGACAACAAATACACAATATATGCGCTAAAATACTCCACTTACAACCCACCATAAGCCGCATTAACAGATGTTGCCAACCAAATATCTAGCTCGCTAATCCCGCTAGCGTCATGAGTTGTAACGCATATCTCAACATAACCCCAACCAAAACTAACCTCGGGGTGATGATTTTGTAACTCCGCCAATAACCCAACTCGCATTGCAAAAGCGCAAGCTGCACCATAGCCTGCAAACTTAAATCGGGCTTTAATGTGTTTTGTTACAGCATCATAAACCCATATATTAACATTATCATTTAATAATGCTGGAGCATTCAGTGAAGCTGAGTTACTTAATGAAGCTAGATTATTTAATGACTTTAGGGCAATATTTAATTCATCATCAGTTAAAAGTGAAATATTTTTCATATGGTAACACTTGTAATATTCTTATAAATAATATTATATGTAGATAAATAATAATGCAAGGTTTGATATGAATAATTCAACTATAATACGCCCCTCACAAGCAGAAGCAGAGGCAGCAGTCCGCACTCTCATTTCATGGGCGGGCGATAATGTGAACCGTGAAGGTTTGCTGGATACGCCAAAGCGTGTGGTAAATGCTTACCGTGAGTTTTTCTCAGGCTATGATGAAGATCCAAAGGAAGTTTTGTCACGCACCTTTGAAGAAGTTGAAGGCTATGATGAAATGGTATTGCTGAAAAATATGCGCTTGGAATCACATTGTGAGCATCATATTGTGCCAATCATCGGGCTAGCACATATCGCATATATTCCCGATAAGCGAGTGGTTGGAATCTCTAAATTGGCAAGATTGCTGGATATTTATGCAAAACGCTTGCAAACACAAGAAACTATGACGGCGCAAATTGCGGATACACTCAATGAAGTGCTTCAACCAAAGGGAGTTGCGGTGATTATTGATGCAGCTCATCAATGTATGACCACTCGGGGGGTGCATAAAACACAAACAACTACAGTCACCAGCCGTTTGCTTGGGTTGTTCAAAACTGACCAACGCACAAGGGCGGAGTTTATGACTTTGGTTAGCTCGCCATCTATTGGTAATATTAATATATAATTAACACTTAAACAAAGTAAAACCCCACAACCATCACGCCCTATAAACTTAAGCCCTATAAACTCAAGCCCTATAAACTCAAGCACTATTAAAAATCATAACATCATGAATATTAATGCTACAAATATTAATAATCAAACAATGCAACCATACCATAAATATTTATGGTTTTGTCTAGTGCTAGTGCTGTGCATGGTGGCACTGGGTGGGGTCACTCGCCTAACAGGTTCTGGCTTGTCAATCGTGGAATGGAAACCACTACACGGCACCTTGCCACCGCTAAATCATGAGCAATGGCTGGAAGAGTTTAGCGCATATAAATCCTCACCTGAATATATCAAAAAAAACTCTTATATGCAATTAAGTGATTTTAAGGGTATATTTTGGCTGGAATATCTCCATCGCTTGCTAGGGCGAATTATTGGTATTGTGTTTCTAAGTGGTGCGATATATTACGCCGTGAAAAAAAATATTCCAAAACCACTAATTATTAGGAACATAATATTAGTGTTGCTTGTTGGAATGCAAGGGCTGATGGGTTGGTTAATGGTGAAAAGTGGATTGACGAATAACCCACATGTTAGCCATTATCGTTTATGTGCGCATTTACTGTTGGCAACCTTGATCACCGCCGTGATTTACGATGCAATATTAAGGACAAAGCAAAATCAACCCACCATCAAACATAACAAAACCATCAATTCACCAATCAAGCAAAAAAGTCGGCGCAAAGCAGCGAAAATATTGCTTGCGCTGATAATTTTGCAAGTGGCGTATGGCGCATTTGTGGCGGGGCTAAAAGCTGGGTATATATATAACGAGTTTCCTCAAATGTCGGGTGGCTATCAACTTTCATCGGCAAGTTTTTTGCCACCAGAAAATTGGAACATCACTCCCGCATGGCGCAATTTGTTGGAGCATCACGCCACCGTGCAGTTTATTCATCGTTGGCTTGCATTTGCTGTTTTGGCTGGAATAATATGGCAATATCTCCTCCTCAAAACCAAGCAATCATTATATGTCATCATGATAGCATCGGCGCAAATTGGTTTAGGGATTGCCACATTACTAACCATAGTTGCAATTCCGCTGGCGAGTTTGCATCAATTAATTGCAATTATCCTGATTTTGAGCCAAATTAAAATAATATATGAAGCAAAATATCAGTAATTCACATAACACAAAAACGGCGCAACAGCAAGTTCAACAATGGGTGGAGCGGTTGCAACATCACCCCACCCTGCCCGCTATTGAGTTGAAATTAGAGCGCACAGAGCAGTTTATGTCACTGCTCGGCAATCCACATTTGCACCTTCCTCCAATCATTCACATGGCGGGAACAAATGGTAAAGGGTCAACCTTAGCATTTCTGCACGCAATCATTAACGCAGCGAATATGAGTGCGCATCGCTATACTTCCCCGCATTTAGTGCATTTCAATGAGCGTTTTATCGTTGCTGATATGCAAATATCCGACGATGATTTGTTGCAAACATTAAATGATATTGCCCCATATTTGACCTCACACTCAATCACTTATTTTGAGGCAACAACCGCTCTCGCCTTTCAATTATTTGCACAAAATGATGCTGATTTCACTTTGCTAGAAGTTGGAATGGGCGGGCGGTTTGATTCAACCAATATTGTGCAAAACCCCGCAATCACAGCGATTGCACCAATCTCACTTGATCATACTGAGTTTTTGGGTGATAGCATAGCGAAAATAGCGTTTGAAAAAGCGGGCATCATCAAAACAAATGTGCCATGCGTTGTGGGGGTGCAACCCGCCGATGCAATCAGGGTGATTGAGGCGAGAGCTAACGAATTGCACGCCCCTTTATTTCGCCACGGGGTTGAGTGGCAGCTTGATATTTTGCCTGATAAATCAATGCGTTACCATTCACAAACTTTGCATATAACCACCAATGCACCATCACTTTTGGGCAATCATCAATATCAAAATGCGGCGTTAGCAATCGCTTGTGTTGATGTTTTAATGCAAAATAATCATAATTTCACGCCTCAAGCCATTCAAACGGGCATCACCTCCGCCACATGGCAGGGCAGATTGCAGCGCATCAATTTAGGCGTGCCAAATGAGATTTATGTTGATGGTGGGCATAATGCGGCGGGTGCAGAAATGCTTGCAGCTTGGTTGCAGGAACGGGGGCTAAAAGAACGGGGGTTGCAGGAACAAAATATGGAACGTGGGTTACATCTCATCATCGGCTTGAAGTCTGATAAAAATGCGCATGATTTCATCACGAAACTTGCACCATTCGCACTTGGTTTGCATTTTGTGCCAATTAGCAATGTCACTTGTCACGCCCCGCAAGAATTGGTGAAAATGGCTAATTCACTAGGGTTCACAGCGACTAATAACACAAATATTATGCAAGCGGTGAATAATATTCCCGCAAATGAGGGCATATTAATATGCGGTTCGCTTTATTTGGTTGGCGAGGCTTTGAGCCTTATAAAATAACTTTTGCCTTGACTTGAGGGGCTATGCTTTATGGGCTAATCAAGTTCAGCCTTTATAATCAATAGCATTAAAATTATAACGACTTGCCCTTTCTCCAACCGCCACCGAGTGCTTTATATAAATTAACATTGGCAATTAATTGTTGCTTCTGCACATCCACCAACTCCACTTGCGCCTTCAACGCATCTCGCTGAGTAAGTAATGATTCCAGATAATCAATGCGAGCCGCCTTGAACAAAATGTTAGATATTTCAACAGATTCAACCAAAGCGTCCACTTGCGCTGCTTTCAAACTTGATATTTTTTGCAAATTATTAATTGATGCAAGCTGATTAGCAACCTCGCTATAAGCCCTAATTAACACCATTTCATAACCATATATCGCTTTAATTTGCTTGTTATTAGCTGATAAATAATCCGCTTTAATCGCCATTCGGTTGAGCAAAGGAGCGGTTAAATTGGCCGCCACATTATAAAATAATGATTCTGGCGTGTTGAAAAAATGCTTGGTGCGAAACGATTCATAACCAAGCCCCGCATCAATGCTTAATGACGGATAAAAACGAGCCTTGGCAACTTTTACATCAAGTTTTGCTGCTTTCAATTTGAGAGCGGCTTGCTTCACATCAGGACGATTATCCAGCAATTTTGTTGGCACAGATGGTTGCATCGTCTGGGTTAATGGCTGTTGCAAACCATCAGAATTGCGAGCAATTGGTTGGGGAAAACGCCCTACCAAAGAGTTTAATCTGTTTTCAGTGATAATAATTTGTTGCTGCAATGTATATTGTCGGCTCTGGTTCTTCAACACTTCCGCATCAAACCTACGCACCGCCAATGAAGTTGCCCGAGCCGCTTCTTTTTGCAATTGCACCACATCGCGCGCTTGTTGCAATGTTTTGATATATTTCTTAACAATCTCTAACTTCTTATCCAACATTATTAATTCATAATAATTATCAGCTATTTCGGCGACCAAACTCGTCACCATGAAGTTTTTGCCTTCTTTCGTCGCTAAATAATTATAATATGCGGATTTGGCAGCATTGCGCAATTTCTTCCAAATATCAACTTCCCATGTGCTAAATAATCCTAATTGCTTATTTTTCAAATGCTCAGGCGTGTTTGTTGCTTCATCGCTTGCGCCTTGGCTAGTGATTTTGCCAACTTTCTCTAATCCCGCCCCTGCGCCCGCTCCAAGTTTGGGTAAATATTCCCCTTGACGTGCCATAATTTCATTTTTAGCAACATTAATTTTTTGATCCATAATGTTTAATTGCTGATTATTAGCGAGCGACATTTCAATCAATGAACGCAAGTTTTGATCAACAAAAAAATCCTGCCATTTGATATCCGCAGAACTGGGCAAATCAGTTGAGTTTGCTTCATCTATAGTTGTTAAATCCACTGGGGCTAAATTACTGCCCTTCTTAGCGTTTTTATGCTTGATATTTTTCGCCCCAATATCCTTAATTTTTATATCCTTAATTTTCACCATATCTTTCGGTTTGGCAGAATCCGCAGCTTCAACGCCATCTTGAAACTTAGGAAATATTTTTGGCACAGCAACATCGCTGTCACTAATTTTGCTTGACGGCAATTCTGGCGCACATGATTGCAATAGCAACCCGAGGCAAATAAGAACCGTGAAATATTGTTGTGAACGCATATTAATTTCTCTCGTTAATTTATGTGTGTTTTAGTTGAGTGTGGCTCAGTCAGCGGAGTGAAATCTTCATCACGAATTAACGATTTTCCTTCAGCAAGTGAAGCAAAAATATAATATAACCCTGGAACAATCAGCACCCCAAATATTGTTCCAAATAACATTCCGCCAAGTGATGATGCACCGATTGTGCGGTTGGCTAGTGATCCCGCCCCCGTTGCCAGCACTAGCGGAATTAGCCCTGCAATAAATGCGAATGATGTCATCAAAATTGGTCTAAAACGAACAGCCGCACCTTCAATCGCCGCCTCACGAACAGATGCTCCTTGCTGTTGTTTTTGCCGTGCAAACTCCACAATTAGCACCGCATTTTTGCCAAGCAATCCAATCAACATAATCAAGCCAACTTGAGCATAAACATCATTTGCCAAGCCCATTGCTTTGAGCATTAAAAATGACCCGAATATCCCTGGTGGCAATGAGCAAATCACTGCAAATGGAATAATAAAACTCTCATATTGCGCTGCAAGAACTAAATATACGAACAACAACACCACTATGAAAATATATAATGCTTCATTCCCACGGCTTGCTTCATCAAACGATAATCCTTCCCATGCGACATCATAATTTTGCGGGAGCGTTTGTTTGGCAACTTGCTTAATTGCATCAATCGCATCACCCGTGGTATAACCGTAAGCTGGTAACGCCCTGATTGCTGCGGAATTATACAAGTTAAAGCGAGTTATTTCATTTGGTCCTTGCAATTTATTGAGCTTAACAAATGATGAATAAGGCACCATCTCGCCTTTATTATTCTTAGTATAGAGGCTTAACACATCAGAAGGTAATTTCCTAAACTCAGGCATAGATTGCACATACACCTTAAAAAACTGTCCGAACCTGATGAAACCCTGTTCGTAAGTGCTACCAATCAAAATATTTAGATTTTGCATAGCTGAGCCGATTGAAACACCTTTTTGCATCGCCATTTTATTATCTATCTCAATTTCATATTGCGGAAAATTAGCCGAATAAAAAGTGAATAATCCAGTTAATTCAGGGCGTTTTTTTAAGTTCGCCATGAATTGCTTGTTCAAAACATCAAATTGTTGATAATCCGTTGTAGTAGTTTTATCTAACAATCTGAACGATACCCCCCCAGCCGCGCCATAACCCGGAACTGCTGGCGGTTCAAAATATTCTATAATTGCCCCAATATCTTTGGTTTTTTCTTCCAATTCTTCCACAATTTCAGCGATGGATTTGTCCCGCTTTGACCAATCATCAAGATTGATAAATACTGTTCCAGCGTTTGAACCACGCCCTTCAGTTAAGATCTCAAAGCCTGCGAGTGATGAAATGGAGCTAACGCCATCAACTGTTTGAGCAATTTTTTCTAATTTTTTGGATACATCATAAGTTTTTTCCAAAGTTGAACCGGGGGGAGTTTGCACAATTGCATAAATCATCGCCTGATCTTCACTCGGAATAAAGCCCGATGGCACAATTTTATCCATGAAAAATATACCCGCAGCAAATACCACAAGAATAATAATCGTTAATAATTTTTTATCAATAATACGATTCAAAAAACGAACATATGTTGCAGATATTTTATCAAAATATTTATTGAAACCCCGCAAAAAAATTGCAACTGGATTATTTTTAGTCTTATGATGCTCTGCATTATTACCCAAATGACTATCATCATGATTATGTTTCTTTAATATTATTGCACTCAAAACTGGAGTTAAAGTCAATGCGACTAAACCTGAGATAATAATTGCGGTTGCCATGGTGATAGAAAATTGCTTAAAAATTACTCCAACAGGCCCAGTCATAAAGGCAACAGGAACAAATACCGCCGTCATTAACAAAGTTATTGCAATCACCGCCCCGCTAATTTCACCAAGCACTTTCTGCACTGCTTTGTATGGCGATAAATGCTCCTCAGCCATTTTTGCATGAACCGCCTCCACCACCACAATCGCATCATCAACCACAATTCCAATTGCAAGCACTAATGCAAATAACGTGATTAAGTTGATGGTAAGCCCGAAAGATTGCATAAAAATAAATGCACCAATTAATGAAACTGGCACGGCTAAAATAGGAATAAAGGTTGAACGCACATCACCCAAAAATATAAACACTACCAACGCCACCAAAATGAACGCCTCAAACAAGGTATGCAACACTTTTTCAATGGACGCATCTAAGAACTTAGAAACATCATAACTAATTTTATAATCCATTCCAGCAGGAAAATCAGGGCGCAATTCCTCTAATTTATCCTTCACATTTTGAATAACTTCATTCGCATTACTATTAAAAGTTTGCTTGAACACAATCGCCGCTGATGGGTGACCGTCAACTGTGGAATAAATATCGTAAAACTCGCTATCTAACTCAACTTCTGCCACATTTTTGAGGTATAATATATCACCTTCTTTATCCGAGCGAATGATAATATTTTCATATTCTTCAGGTTTCTCAAATCTGCCTTTATAAACCAACACATATTCCAATGATTGCGCTGTTTTGCCCGAGCTGCTGCCAATTCTCCCTGGACGACCAATCACGCTTTGCTCAGAAATCGCCTCCATCACATCATCAGTTGAGATATTATAAGCCCGCATTCTATCAGGATTTAACCATATACGCATGGCATATTGACGTGACCCTAAAATCTTTGCCTGCCCAATCCCTTTCAAACGCTTTAATTCTGGCAATAATTTAATGCTGGCATAATTGAACAAAAACTTCTCATCAGCCTTTGCATCATTGCTATATAAATTAACATACATTAACATACTTGGTTGAACTGGCTGCACCACCACCCCTTCAAGCTGCACCAATGGCGGCAATTTGTTAATCGCTTGATCCACCCTATTTTTCACCATTACAACGGCAACATCGGGGTTGACATCTAAATCAAAAATCACCTGAATTGTTGCTTCGCCTGCGCTAGTTGCATCAGAAATCATATAGCGCATTCCAGGCACACCATTAATGGATTGCTCCAATGGAATTAGTGATGAGCGCACCAAAACGTCAGCACTTGCTCCAGGGAAATCAAGCGTAACAATCACTCGGGGGGGGGCAATTTGTGGAAATTGTGAAACTGGTAGTGTTTTTATCGCTAAAAACCCCATAAACACAATAACCAATGATAATACAATAGCTAAAACTGGGCGATGGATAAACTTCTGAAACATAATAATATCACTCTAATGAAATTGTAATGAAATTGCCGAAAAAAATAATTATTTAACCTTATTTCGTTAACAATTCTAAACTTTTCATTACCTTCGCAACTTCTTGATGAGCCACTTTTATTTTCTGCCCATTATGAACCTTGCCAAGCCCTTCCAGCAATATCACATCACCTTCTTTCAAGCCCTCTTGCACCACAAACAAATGTGGAACTTCCTGCGCCAACACAACATTGCGTGAAACGAGCTTGCTGTCTTTATCAACCACATATACAAACTTTTTATCCAACACTTCAAAGGTAGCTTTTTGTGGAATTAGGAGGGCATTTTCCAACTTTTCCGTGATAACAACATTTCCTGTTTCACCTTGACGCAACAATCCATCAGGGTTTGGGAAAGTCGCTCTAAACGCAATATTACCCGTTTTATTATCAAAATCTGCCTCAATCGTATCAATTTGACCAATATGTTTGAACATTTCACCATTTGCCAGCTTCAATTGAACGGGCGTTGGTTGACCATCATTTTTCTTGGTTTTGTAGTGCAAATAATCAGCCTCTGAAACATTAAAATAAACCCACATCTCACTATTATCAGCAAGAGTTGTAAGCAACTCACCTTCATCAATAAGGCTGCCGAGCCTCACTTTGAATCTATCCATCAACCCATCAAACGGAGCGGTAACTGTAGTCAATCCCAAATGCGCTTCAGCAAGATTAACCTTAGCTTTTTCCTTATCCAAACGAGCTTTAGCAAGTGCTAACTCATTGATTGACACCACATTTTTTTGCTGCAAAATCAGTGTGTTTGAATATTCTATGCGAGCAACTTCATATTCAGCTTTAGCAGTTGCCAATTTTGCCTGCATTAATAATGGCATAATTTGGAACATTTTCTCGCCTTTTTTGACAAGCTGCCCTTCTTTAACATAAATATTTTGCAAATAACCTTTCTCAAATGAACGCACTTCAATATGTTGAACCGAACGTATTTGCGCCACATATTGCTTGGTTATCTCAATATCCTTGCGCCACGGATTGGTTACCATAAACTCCCTGCTCAAAGCGTGATGATGTTTTGATTTGAATATCCCCGAAAAAACTAGTGCCGTTGCCACTAACCCAATAATTAACGCAATTAAAACATATTTCTTTTTCATATACATATATCTTTATATTTGACTTTGAAATCTCATTAACGCCCGTTTGCAAACAATGTCAAGTGCAAATATTGCAGTGCATTATAATGTTTTTTCAAGCGATGTTGGATTGCTCAAGATACGCTTTAACCGCAAGCAAATCCTGCCAAGTATTACGTTTTAGAGTTGGATTTTTCAGCAAAATATTAGGGTGATAAGTGGTAAAAATAGTGAGATTATGATGCAAGTTTGGCTTAACTCGCAAATCGTTAATATTAATATTTTTGCCAAGTAATGCACTTGCTGGAATTGCCCCAAGTGAAATGATGATTTTTGGCTGCATCAATTCAACCAGTCGCTCAAGAAATGGTTTCAACATCGCCACTTCATTGTTTGGCAACATTCGCTCAGCCATGGTTATCCACGGTGACAAGCTAGTGGCAAAGCAATCATTATACAAATCAAGATTGATTGCTGCCAACATTTTTTGCAATAATTCGCCCGCCTCACCGCTGAATAATTTTCCTATATTGTCATCATGCGCAGTAGGCACATCACCAACAATTAATATTTTAGCGCAACGGTTACCAATCCCTAACAATGTATGTTTAGCGATTTTTTTAAGATTGCATAATTCAAAACTGGCGATTGCTTGCTGAAGTTCGTCAATCGTTTTGGCTTTTGCTGCGATCGTTTTGGCGGTAATTATGTCTGAAGATAATTGCTGTGATGAACCTGCTGAACTAGGTGACTTTGGCTGCGAATAATAATCATTATCACTATATACTTGCGAATGATAATCATTAGCGTCTGATTTTACCACCGCTTGCTTGCCTGAATGCTCACCCAAACTTGAGTTATTATTTAAGCCTAAATTGTTGCTTGGGGGGGTATTATTTATGGGAGAATTATTTTTTAACTCAAAATAATTAATTGGCTTGCTAGATACCATCACATCAACACCAGATACGAGATACCAGTTAAGCATTGAGGCGGCTTGTTGCCTGATATTTTCGTCAATCGTCATGCTTGCCGAACTCACAACCTAATCACAACCCACTCACAACCCCGTGCGAATGCGCTCAACTAATTGCGCCACATTTGGCACAAATCCATCACGATAAAACTCATCTTCCCCAAAACGATACGCATTATGCCCCGAAAACATTAAATTATGCTCAATATTTGCACCATAAGCAATATTTTGCAAAGTTTTTTGAATGCAAAAACTGCGTGGATCTGCTTTTTTGCCTGTGCTGAAATCATCATGATCTTTCCAATTGCTAAACCTGCAATGACTTAAGCAACCCATACACTCCACCTGATCTTCATGAATCTGCAATGCCGTTTCATTACGCACAAATATCACAGTATCATCTGGGGTTTTCATCAAATCATCATAGCCTTCTGCTATATATTTCTCAGCTCTAGCAAAATCATGCCCTGCTACATAAATTGGGCGTTTGCGAGGACCAAATGGAATTGCTTTGTTATGAGTTGCATCAGGACTGGTGACAAATGCGATTTGCCGCTCTTCCCTGCCCCGTAATTCCTTGATAAAATCATTATTCACCGCTGAAGAATAAAAACCTGTGGGGCTAAAACGGTTCAAAAACACATCACCTTTTTTGAGGGTAAGCAATCTCTTTTTCCACACTGTAGGAATCGGGCTTTCCTTGGTGAGCAATGGACGAGTACCAAATTGAAAGGCGATTGCACCAATTTCGGGATTATCTAACCAATGCTCCCATTGCTGCAAGTGCCACGCTCCACCCGCCATAATAATTGGAACATGTTGCAAGCCAACTTCATTCATGAACTTGCGCAATTCTGCTACTCGTGGATATGGATCTTGTGGTATTTTAGGATCTTCACCGTTGGTTAGCCCATTATGACCGCCAGCAAGCCAAGGATCTTCATAAACCACGCTCCCTATCCACTCTTTGGTTTTGAAATATGAACGCTTCCACAACGCCCGAAAAGCCCGCATAGAAGAAATAATAGGGTGGTAATGAACTTTATAATGTGCAGCGATTTCACCGAGTTTATAAGGCATTCCAGCCCCACATGTCACGCCGTGAATGAACTGACCCGCCTGCTCCAATGCGGCTATCATAATGCGCTCTGCCCCGCCCATTTCCCACAAAATATTCATATGAACTCTGCCATTGCCATCTGAAATCTCATAGGCACGACGAGCTTGCTGCACCGCTCCGTCAATGCTCATGGCAACCAATTCTTCATGACGTTCCCGCCTAGTTGTTGCATGATAAACATACGGAATCACGTCACCATGTTCATCATAACGTTCAGGATTTACGCCCGAGAAAGTTCCAACTGCGCCCGCTGCTGCAAACGCTCCTGCGCTGTTACCATTTGATACGGCAACACCCTTGCCTCCCTCAATTATCGGATAAACTTCCTTACCCGAAATTAAGACTGTGCCTAACTTGTCAGCGAAGTTAATATTATGCGGTCGCATAGCTGGTTGTATCATAAATGTTACTGGTGCAAAAATATCTGTTTAATACCTCATTAATATACTTATTTATGTGTTAATACAAGCAATAATTTGCAAAGTTGCAATGTTATAGAGGCGGGATTAATGAATAATAAAATATTGCAATCAGTGCGTGGAACACATGATTATTATGGTGATGATATGGCTTTAATGCGCCATATTATGCAGGTGAATAGCGAGATTGCTAGCCTTTATGGTTTTTCTGAAATGCAAACTCCAATATTTGAGTTTTCTGATGTGTTTCATCGCTCGCTTGGTGAAACGTCGGACGTTGTGAGCAAGGAAACTTATACATTTCAAGATAGGGGGGGGGATTCATTAACCCTGCGCCCCGAGTTCACGGCAGCGATTGTGCGTGCCTTCATCTCTGGCGGACATACCCAACAATTGCCGTTCAAGGCGTTTTATGCGGGGGCAGCATTTCGTTATGAGCGCCCACAAAAAGGCAGAATGCGACAATTTCATCAAATTGGGGCGGAATGTTTGGGGGCAAAAGAACCATGGCAAGATGTGGAAATCATCGCATTAGCCAACTCAATTTTGCACCAACTATGCGGTGATGAGTTTTGCAATCAGCATATTATATTGAAGTTAAATACTCTTGGTGACGTGGATTCTCGCCTTAATTATCGCACGGCGTTGGTGGATTATTTAACACCTTTATGCGAACATTTATCTGATGAAAGCAAATTGAGGTTGCAAAAAAACCCACTGCGCATCTTGGATTCTAAACAAGCGCAAGACCAATTAATCGTTGCAAACGCACCAAAATTGATTGATTATTTAAGTGACAAAGCCCGAAATTGGTTTGCAGCAGTGCAGTTGGGGCTTGATGAATTAGGTATTGCATATATCATCACCCCCGAGCTAGTGCGTGGGTTGGATTATTATGCGCATAGCGTGTTTGAGTTCACATCATCACAACTGGGAGCGCAAGCAACAGTGCTTGCTGGGGGGCATTATAACGGGTTAGTTGCGCAAATAGCTGGTGGAGGCAATGCGGAATCTGAAATTGCGGGAGTTGGATTTGCCGCAGGAATTGAACGCTTAATGTTGTTGTTGCAACAACAAAATTGGCAACCAACAAAACCATCTACAAAAATTGCATTATTTTGCGCTGATGCAGGAAATGATTTTTTGGCGAATAATCTCTCGAGGAATGATTTCAAATTGCTAAAAATGGTGCAAAATTGGCGCAATAATGGTATAAATTGTGAAATAATCACCACGAATAATTTCTCCAAAGCATTGAAAAAAGCAGAATCCATCAAGGCAACGCATGTAGTTATTTATGAAACAGAAACAGCGAATATTCGGGTGATGGATTTGGTAACTAAGCAAAAAACTGATTATATTGGAGCTGATGATTTGCTTAGTTATTTATAGTGGATATTGCTTGTGAGGCTAATTATTTGCGGGCAAAATAATCGTAACAATCAATCCGCAAACATGCCCATTGGCGTCATAGCGGTTTTTGAGCAATATTTTCCCACCATGTGCCTGCACAATATCACGGGCGATGGCAAGCCCTAGCCCCACCCCGCCCGTTTGTGAATTGCGTGAGGATTCTAGCCGAGTGAATGGACGAAAAACTTCCTCCATATCTGCTTCAGCAATGCCTGAACCTTCATCTTCCACAATAATATGCAACCAACCTTGATAGCTCTGCAAACTCAAATGCGCTGCTCCCCCGCCATATTTCAAAGCGTTGGTCATGATGTTCTGCACCGCCCGCCGCATCTGATTGGGGCGAATCTTAATTTGTGCCTTGGCTGGCAGATTATAGCTAATATTAGAGGCAGAATTGACAAAAGATTGCGCAATGGAATGTAACATTTCTGCCATATTCACCATCTCAGTGGGGGAATCCTCATCATTACCACGGGCAAAATCCAGATATTCATTAAGCATCACTTCCATCTCATAAATATCCTCCTGCATCGCTATAATTTCCTCAGATGATGCAATATTGAGCATTGCTAGTTGCAACTTCATACGGGTCAGCGGTGTTCGCAAATCATGTGAAATGCCCGTAAGCATGGCGGTGCGGGTGTTAATTTGGCGCAAAATACGCCCCCGCATTTTCAAAAAAGCCTTACCCGCTTGACGCACTTCCTGCGCTCCATGCGGACGATAATTGCCAACATCTTGCCCCATACCAAACCGCTCCGCCACTTCTGCCAATCGCTTGATGGGGCGTATTTGGTTACGCAAAAAGATAATCGCAATGAAAGTTAGCAATATCGCCGAAGAAACCAACCAACTGACGAAAATATAAGTTGTGGCACTCTCCAACCGTTTCACACCGACATCAATTTGAATAATTTCATTTTGCCATAAAATCTGCGTGCGGATAATTTCACCATCATCATCGTTAATATCTGGCACATCAAACACCACAAACCGCAAGCTAATGCGTTGTTTTAACTCGTGAATATATGCTTGAAAACGCTCGTCACTTTCTGCTACATTTTCATGCAAAGGGGGCGCAAGAATGGCAATTTGCATATTCATGATTTTGGCGTAACGATTAAGATATGAACTGCGCTTTTCGCCTTGGGTGGATATTGCCCTATCCATAATCAAAGCAACTTCCCCCGCCAGTGATGAAGAAAGATGACGCTGAACATTGCTCCAATGACGTTCATAAAACAGCACCACGGCGACAATCTGCACCAATATGGTTGGCAACACCAAAATCAACAATGCCCGCCCAAACAAACTTTGCGGCAAATATGATTTAACCGAAGATATTTTAACTGATGATAATATTTTGAACTTTGCAACCATCTGTGTTAAATATATATTTGTTAAATTATGTTGCGTCAATAGTATTATGTGGAGTGGTTAGCATTAAGAACTATTTAATGAATATTAAAACAATGCTTTCATAATTATTGCAGCTATTCCAATTAAAAAAAGATATAAAAAAATCTTAGCAATAAACAGGGGTTTGCGTTTGCGTTTCTGAAGAAGTTAATGGAGGCAATTTGAAGTGACTACCATCTGCAACTTGCACAGTAATATAGTCAATTTCAATTTTACTCCAAATCAATTCCCGACTAAATATCTGCATTTTTTCATCTGGCAAGATATTATAACTATTTTCAGTGGATTTGAGAGTTATTATTCCTTTATCAACTATTTTATAACCCACAGTTACCTTTTCCACTGCTTGCGAAGATTTATTATGAGCCACTATTTTAAGATAACGATCGCCTCCAGCTCTTTCAATTGTTTTGTAAGTAATAAAACTATTTTCGTCACATTTAATCATTTTTTCTTACCTTATAAAAATTGTTATGGTCGCGATAGGTGAGGAATTGCTATGGAAGTTTTTTGTATTCTGCAAGTGAAAAATGTGAGTGAAGAAGCAAAATATATTAAAAACTACGTCTAAGGAAAGTTCGGAAAATTGGATAAGTTGTTATTTGGTGTTTCAATAATCATTTGATAATCTTTTCATTAAACGCTGGAGGTTATGGTTGCAATATGCGCCTCCGATAACCCATATAGGCTGTAAATAGCGGTATCAATTTTTGCCTCCAATTCGCTGGTATCTGCTTTGGGGTTTAATTGCTTCTCACACATAATTTGCTCAACCAATGCAACCAACTCATTTTCTTGCTGATTTGAAACTTGTGCTGGTAGCGGAAATGGGTTGATATAATTTGTTTTAATTGTGCGAGAATCACCTTGGAGGGTGTCGCCAGTATGTTTCAAAAACCACCAAAACAACTTGGAATTGAAAATAGCCGTATAAAAATGATATGATATATTATTGTCATCTGCTTTCACCAAACTATAAACTTTTGTTGTGTGATATATCCCGTCTGCATTTACTGTAACATTAGGGTGCTTGGCGCAAATCTCCATGGAAGAAAGTTTGGGTTGGTTAAACTTATGCAAGTTTTTTGGGTAAATATAGCCGTGCCATGCGGGAAATATTTGTTTTTGATTTTTCTCGCCACGCTCCATAGTCATGCGTCCTGCTTTGCCACTTTCACGGGCTTTGAAAGCGGTTTCATAGTGCATCACATATTTATGCGTTAATGGATAATGTTGTTGCAACTCGGCAAGCGTCACCAATTCAGTTTTTGCGCCTTCCACTTCACTCAAAATATAAGGAAAGAATACGAGTTTATCAGTGTGAAGCGAGGCGTAACGATGCACATCTTTACCCATTAAAAACGGTTTGAAAAACTGCTTTTCCACTTCAAAAATGGCTTGTTCCACATTGTCCATAACTTTGTTTTTCGGATTAACTTTGATGGTATAAGTGCTTTCAGATTCAGCCAATTTCTGCACCACATAAAGCGTATCATTGCTGGTTGCTATTCCTTGAAACACATCATTGAACTTTTCCGCAACATTTGATTGCTGTTGATATATCTGATTAAACACATCAAAACCTGCTGCATCATCAAAAAATATCCACTGATTTGAGCCATAAAGTGCGCTTGCTTGCTCAATATTTTCGTAATGGAGAGGTCGGTATTTTTCACGCAATTTTAATTCTTTTTTGAACTCTGAACCAAAAGCAAAACGGGCAAAGTCAAAAGATTCTGCTAATTTTTTGTTAAATAACGCAATGCAAGTATAAGTATCGGCATTATCAAACACCATATTAGCCCCAAAATGGCTGATATGTTTGATGGTGCGGCTATTAATTAAATATTCCCGCAAACCTTCACCATTGGCAGAATTGAAAAGTTTATGCGGAAAAATAAAGATATTATTACCATCTTTAGCACATAGGCTTCCAGCTAGTTCAAAAAATAAATTAGCAAGGTCATAAGAACCACGGGCGGTTTTATGATAATTTGCTTCATAAATCTGCTTCTGTGCTGATTGAGTGCGCTCAATTTCTTGCACCCTCATATAAGGCGGGTTGGCAATTACAATATCAAAACCTATAAACTCTCCATCATCATTCAACACTTCTGGAAACTCAAACCGCCATTCAAGCGCATTAAAAAAAGTTGGGTCAGCAAGGTAAGCCTGCTTTTTGGCTTCCAATTCTTTAATGCGCTTTTGTAAATCAGTCATTTTATGTTTTTTGTTATTCTCGGCTGTAATATCTAAACCAAACAAATCATCTTGGTCTTCAAGTTGATATAATTCAACAATTTGCTTGCGCATTTCTTTTTCAATATTAACAACTCCCACTTGTTTGAAGCATGATTTGATATGCGCTATTTTTTGGACGAGCTCATATTTAGCTTGCTTGTTTTTCATCTCTTTATAATCATTCACCAGTTTTTTATATTCATCAATAGTTGCTCCAGCTTTGTTAAACGCATCAGCAAGCGGTTGCTCTAACTTGAAACGGTGCAATAACGAATTACCGCATTTAATGTTAATATCAATATTGGGTAATGTTTCTAATTCTGTGTAACCATTATTTTCTTTATAATAAGCGTTTTTTAGAAGCTCTATCCATAATCTCAAGCTGCATATTTTCACAGAGTTCTGATTAATATCCACCCCAAACAAACAATTTTCAATCAAGTTTTTCTTTTCATTAAAAATGGTTTTTTGAATATGCTGCAAGCGGGGTGGCACAATTCCATTAATAACTTGATATTTGAAAAGTTCTGCCGTATTTGCATCTGCGATGATTAACTCATCATTATCAACATAGATTTCATATTCATTAATACGATTACCTTCCGAATCTGCTAAAATACCGAGTTTAGATTTCATTGCTATCAATTCATTCAAGCATGATACTAAAAAATGCCCCGAACCAACTGCTGGGTCGCATATTTTAATAGAATTAATAATAGAATTAAACTTTAACAAATCTGATTTTGAACGATAATCAACAAGATAATTCTTCAAATCATCAAGAGATTGCAATTTCCATGTAGGATATAAATTAACAAACTTTTCAATAATGGTTTTTTCAATCACTTTTTGGCTCATATACATAGTGATATAACCAGGGGTAAAGATAGAACCATCTTTATATCCATTAATTTTTTCAAAAATAAGCCCTAGCACTGAAGCGTTTATTAATGTTTTGCTTTCTTCTTGTATTTCTTCACCGCCTTCTGAAGAAAAATCATAAGCATCTAAGAACTCAAACAAATATTCTAACGTCTTTATTTTTGTATATTTTGGTTTATTTTGTTCATTAAGAAGCACTGTATCTGTATGAAGTGGCAATTCTAATTGATAATTGAGCTGATTTATTCCTAAAATCAACTCTAGTGAAGTTTTTTCAAATAATGAGCTATTAAGATATGGAACTTTTGCATATTTTGTTTTGATATGTTCCGCCCTTTCATGCTGCTGTAATGCCAATACTCCAAAAAACAAATCCTCTAAAGCGGTATAATCATTAATAAAATTAGTTTTGAGAAAGCAATATGATTTATCACCATTATGATAAGCAACAATTTGCGCCTCTAATAATTTCAAAAAAAGCAAGCGATTTATCCATGTGATACATAGCTCTAAGGCTATATTAAACTCATGCTCTTCTTTTCCTTGCCCATAAATAACATCAAAAGATTCATCATTAAATCTTTGCTCTCGTTGTATTTTGTCAATTGCATTTTCAAGTAATGAAGCATTGTGACGTTTCACCTTGGGTAATCTTTTTATTACATATTGCCCCTTTTCTTTAATTTCGTATAAACCCATTATGTGCAGCAATTCATTATAAAACTCTTCATTCAAGCTATTACTATCATTAGCGAATGATTTTTTTAATAAATGTTCGGGGCTTAGTATCTTAAAAAGTGGGATTAATTGATTATCATCTTCTACATTTTGACAATTTCTTATATCAAAATAAGTTACATTTAATGTGATTTCAGTCTTATTTATATAAGGTTTGGCTATATTATTATAGAAAAAATCAGTAGTGTAATCTGTTTTTTTACCATCAATCCATTCAATAAAATCTTTCTTAAAATATTTATTATTCCAAAATGCGTGTTCAAACTCTTTTGCTTCAAAAACATAAAATACAAACTCACTACATATAATCACAAACTTTATATCTGTGTTTCCTTTATGGCGTTCTTTCATAAAATATAAAACTAATTCATGTAGTGATTTTTTATTGATATTTGATTCCGTAATCATATCGTGAGCATTAGAAGATTTTTTAGATTCAACCAAAACTCCTGCATTTGTAGATTTGTCACCGTTGCGAATCACAAAATCTATACGCTCTTGTTGCTCAATTAAATGTTGCCTCCCATATTGTTTCTTCAAAAAATCCATTAGGTGAGTTTTAAGGTTTTCTTCACTCTCTAAGCTATTAATCACAGAAAAATATACTGCTAAATATTGTTTGAAGCTATCAATTTCATTTCGCTTAGGCTTAAGCAAACGATATGAGGGGCTTAAAGATTTATTTATATTATTGTTAATTAGTAACTGCACAAATATAACCCTTAATTTTGCAAAAATATCGTATAATCTAATAACAAAGTTCTAATAATAAATATATTCAATTATTTTACTAGCGATTTTATCAATCCTCCTCTTTTAGTTCAGCGAGTAGGTGCTTTGTAGTTAAGTCACCTGCACATTTTGCTATCATGAATTGATATGATTTTCTTTTGTAAAGGTTAAGTTTGCTTAAGTTTTTTGCATAAGTTGTTTGGTGCATTCTTTTAGGTTTTTGCGGTGATAAATCACCCCACCAATCCAAATTGCCTTCTAACTTGCGGTGGATTGCTTGCCCTTGCGACAAATTACGAAACGCCTCTGTTTCATTTTGTGATGGATAGCTAAGATTATGACATTTGCGACAAGCAAAAACCTTGCCACCATATAGTTTTGCAACTCGGTTTTTACAACCATTAGCAGGGCAGATAAACTACCAGCGCAATTACATGTAGCTACTAAATAACTCAATCCATTGTTTAATCAATTCTGGATGTTTGAAAATAAAATTAATTAATGTTATTATAACTTTTTTGTAAACACTAGAATCTTGCTCTAGTAACAAAATTTTTATTTTTTTAAGTATTTTATTAATTGCATTCCTCGCTATATAGCTAGATTATTGATTTTTATAGACATTTGTCAACTTGACAAAATCATTCAAATCTGCTACATATTAAAGAATAGCAGATTAATTTATTTGCAGGTTCGGGTTGTTGTAAGTTTCTCAAGCACACACAACCCGAACTATAATTTTATAGAAAATTATTTCTTACATTTTTGCTAACTCCCATTTTTTTGTCTCTTTATTAAAAAAGAAAGGCTTAGCATGATGGAAATGTGCGGCCATATTGCTCGCAGGGTTTTTCCCTTTTATCTTATAGCCTTTTTCCTTATTTAGATAATAATAAAGCTCAACATTTGACTTTGGACCATTTTCTTTAACGAAATTAATACCTTCAGGTACAAACTTGTTATGATGGGTGTAATCCTCATCAGGCAATTTATCATTATCTTCTAATTTATTATCTTTTGATGTAGTGAATATATTTGCTTCAATGTTGTTTTTATTATCAAATACTCCTAGAGCCAATTTAATTGCTATTATGCGTTCTTTTTTCTCTGATATTTGTTTTTCCAAAGCAATAATTTCTTGTTCTGCCACTTGAATGGCTTGCAAGAATAATTTTTCAGCATTGGGATTATTCATAGTCAAACTCCTCATATTTATAATATAAAGCATCTTCTAGAAGTTGTCAACCCTCACCACTCTTATTTTTCTGGTTTGCATTTCTAGGAACAAGCTAGGGGCAGTTAAGGGCTATTTTTCATATTCACAAACTGCATTTTCTAGTGATTCGGGGGTAACATTATTGCTAGATATGCGAGGTAATATTGGAATAGGGTTTTGCTCTAACTCTAATTCTAGCAAATCCACTTCGTTTGCGATACTCTCCCTCTTTTGTGCATCACCACTATTTGCACAGTCTTTGCGCAATTTATCAATGCACCTTTGCATTGTTGCATGATTTGATTTTGCTTTGATAATTATTATTTTTCAATTTTTAACTTGATATTGATAACAAACATGCTAAAAATCATTATTTAATTATAACTTAGGAAGTTTAATTTTGGATAATGGTTACGTTTATGTTTTAATAAATCCCTCAATGATAAATTTGATTAAAGTGGGAAAAACAACTAAAGACCCTCAAGAAAGAGCCAAAGAACTCTCAACTGTTACAGGAGTTCCAACTCCTTTTATTGTGGTTTATCAATGTTATTTTGAAAGTTGTTCAGCGGCAGAAACATTTGTACATACCTATCTTGAAAGTAAAGGATATAGGGTTTCTAAAAACAGAGAGTTTTTTGAAATACCAAGTCAAATTGCGGTTGAAGCCGTTATACAAGCTAGCAATCATTTTGGCAATTTTTCTGCCGATATTACTACAGACGTTGATGATATGGAGATTTCAACTTCTGAAATTGATGATGATTTCTTAAATGACTTAGAATATATTCCAGAAATTTCTAATCCTTGGGACGAATCATTGTTTTTAGCAGAATGTTATTATTATGGGCATCAAGAAGATTATCTGCAAGATTATGACGAAGCACTTAAATATTTTGTTCAAGCATCTAAATTAGGTTGTGTTGAGGCATATAAATATTTAGGAAAAATGTATAAAAATGGAGAAGGAGTAAAAGAAAATAAGCAAAAAGCTCTTCAATATTTTAAGGAAGGAGCATATAGAAAAGATATTGATTGCTACGCTGAAATGGCTACGCTGTTTGAACTAGACCAACATATAGACAATGCGATTAAATGTTGGAGAAAATATTTTGAACTTTCACAACAATTAAAACCAGAATATGCAAGTTATTACATAGGTTTTGTTAATAGACATAATATACCTTTGCAGTTTGAAGGAAATCTTCGCTCCATTAAAACTGAAATAATTGAAAATTTAGAAAGATTGCTTGAGCATTGCATTCAACAAAATGATATTGATGTAAAAGCTTACTGTGAAGAAACACTGGATTATGTGAACTCAAATTTATAAGTAATTATATCATTAGCAAGGAAGATTAAATCTTCCTAAGGGCAGGAAAACTGCACTCATTTTTGCTAATGCAGCAATAGAATATCTTGCAAAATCAAAAGAAACAGGTGGAAAAGATACAAAATCAAAAACCCACCGCTTGAATCAACATATCATTCCATTTTTCAAAACAAAAACATTGCCACAATTAACCACTTTTGACATTGAGCGTTACAAAAAACATCGTTTAGAAGCAAAAGCAAAAAATGGAACGATTAACCGTGAATTAGCAGTATTATCACATTTAATAAATCAAGCGATGGAATGGAGGTGGCTTGATTATAAGCCTTGCAATATCAAATTGCTAAAAGAAGAACAAACACGAATTACATATCTTACAGTTGAACAAGCGCAATGTTTGTTGGAGGCTACAAAGCAAGACCAAAACCCACATATTTATCCTTTCATAGTTATTGGCTTGGCAACTGCTATGCGTCGCTCGGAGATTCTTTCTATCCGCCTTGAACATATAGAACTAGGGTAAAATAATGATTTTCATTCCACAAGCAAAAGCAGGGGCAAGGCAACAACCCATAACAAAGCAATTAGCTATATTTTTACAATCTTATATGGATATGGCAGGCAAGGTGCAAGAATGGCTTTTTCCTGCTATTGCTGCAAAATCAGGGCATGTTATGAACATAGAAAAGCCATGGAAAAGGGTAGTGTTAAAAGCAGGGCTTGACCCTAATATTGTTGTGCGTGCGCACTTAAGCCATACTGCAATTACCCACCTTGTGCAAGCGGGAGTTGATTTGCCAACTGTTAAACGTATATCAGGACAAAACCATGCAAATGGTTGAACGCTATAGCCGTCAAAACGGCACACACATCGTCATTCCAATCAAAATGTAAGTTTTTACTTGGATAAAATGACGATAAAAATATATTGCAAGCTGCTATGGATAAGTTAGAAGCTAGATATGGCGCAAATGCTTGAACATGCTTTTTGCACGATTACACAGACCCGAAAAGAGGCGTAAGCCAAATTACACACAGAAAATATTCAACTTTTCAAAGCCACCGCTAACCTATTGATTTATATGGTAGCGATAGGTGAGGAATTGAACCCCCAGCCAAGCACGCTTTTAAGCGTGTTGGCAATATTAATTTTGTCGGGGGGTTTTCAATTCCCTAAAACTATAATTTGCCGAAATATATGGTAGCGGAGGAGGGAATTGAACCCCCGACACGCGGATTATGATTCCGAGTGTAATGGCTTTCAAATAATTCAATATAGCACTAAACATTTGAAAATAAACATTTTATCATTCCAGTTTATTCTGGACAATTCCATATTATTCTATTATCGTGGTTGCTTATTGGTTGCTCAAAAATAAACTGCGAGGCAAGTATGGGACTCACTACAAAAGATATTAAAGAACTGATATATACAAAAAATGGTAACTATAGTTTAGATAAAAATGGAAGCACTAAAACTGCATATCCTGCCCAACATGTCTGGGATAATGAATTAAAAGGTTTCGGCGTACGAGTCTTTCCAACTGGAACAAAAAGTTATATTATAACATATCGCAACTCCCAAAATGTAAAACGATTTTTTACACTAGGAAATTTTCCCGATATTACTGTTAAACAAGCACGTGATTTGGCAAAGCAAAAATTGCTTGAAGTTAATCAAGGAATAGATCCCCAATTCGCCCGCCATGAACAGAGAAAAGAAATGTCGTTTGCAGAGCTGGCGCAGCAATATTTATCTTACAGTAAAGAACATAAGCGTTCATGGCGTGACGACCACCAACGTATGCGTGACCATTTGCTGCCCAAGTTAGGCAAGCATAAGCTCTCTGAGATCAAGTTAAATCGCTTACAATTACATATGGCAGGACTTAGAGAAAAACTTTCAGATGCAACAGTGAACCGTTGTATTGCATTGGTCAAGCATATGTTCACAATGGCAGAGCGTTGGCAGATTATTGAAAAATCTCCTGCGCAACATTTAATTCTTTACAAAGAACCACCTTCCGCTGATATTGTTCTATCTCCTACAGAATGTCAGAAGATACTTGAGGCATGTAATGTTGAAGAAAATATTTACGCATCTGCTATGTTTAAGTTAGCATTATTAACGGGGCGTAGAATAGGAGAAATTCGTAACGCAAAATGGGAAGATGTTCATATTTATCAGGATAATAATGGCAAAAACAAAATGCGACTAACAATACATCAGACAAAATCAGGTGAACAACAGCATATATTCTTAAACGATATGGCAATGAAGGTGGTTAATTCTTTGCCTAAAATGCTATATAATCCTTATATTATTGCTGGGCAAGCAGTTGGGAAACCCATTCAAACATATTCTAAAGCATGGAAGCGTGTATTAAGTGCAGCCCAAGTTGATTACTTCAAACCGCATGGACTGAGACATAATTATGTTTCAACATTGATAGCAGCAGGTGAACCGATGGATATTGTTGGTCATTTGGTGGGACATAAAAATAGTAATACCACTAAAAAATACACACATCATCGTCCTGATTGGTTGCAAAAAAGCACAGAGCGATTTGGTGAAGTAATAAACATGGCAGATAAGCGTAAAATATGATACCTATTTGGAGAAAAGTTTTGCCTTTCAGCATTGAAGTTACCGCTTAATACCTGATTGATTATCCACCATTGAAAAAGCATATTGATGCAGTGATGGTGGAATTAATAGATTAATTGCTGTATATGATCTACTCTATGTATGCTTTTTTTAACGTTGGAAGGTTGTATTCGTTGCAGCACCCACAGCAACAGTCTGATTATAAGTTTTTTCGCTCGCAAAAATAATCATCTTATTTGTATTATTGTCATGCTTTAGATGACAATCAATAATAACCTTATCATCAGCAGATTTATTAATGCTATCATATATTTGGGCTGCTTTATTCATCAAAGTCAATGGGATATGAATATCATCATTACTTAAATTATCGCATAGGCTAGATATAGTCTGATCTAAATATTTTTCATTATCCATGAAATATTCCTAGTGCTTGTTTTTAGTTGATTTTATGCAAGTTGCCTTCGTTATCAGATTATTATTTTGCCAAACACTTTAAGAAATCAATCAATTTATTTTTTAACTCTTCATCTTTTATGCTAGATATAATTTGATGAACTTGATAGGCTTCTTTTGACAATTCACTCTGCAAAATCTCAAAATCTCTAATTTCTGTTTGATTTTGATTTGGCAACCCAAAGAAGAAATAAGCGACTGGAGTATCTAGTGCCTTGCTAATTTGATATAAGCGACTCGCACTAACACGATTTGTTCCCATTTCATATTTATGTAGTTGCTGAAAAGACACTCCCAAGCTATCAGCTAACTCTGCTTGAGTCTTTTGAAGGTATGTCCGTCTCTCACGAATATTTTGACCAACATGTAGATCTATTTGAGTAATATTATCAGAATTTTGCATAAAAATATAAAATTATTTTTTATTAAAAAATTAGTTTGCAGTTTGCAGTTTGCAGTTTGCAGTTGTATAATATATTCTGTAATAAAATGGTAGTAAAATTATGAACTTAGAAAAATTTATTGAGCAAAGCAATCAGAGTTCAGATAAAGATCAAGTATTTGCGCTCTATACCAGAGCTATTTATGAATTAGGTTTTGATAAAGTCGTCTATACATTCATGACAGATCATAATTCTATCGGTCAACAAGCGGGACATGGAATATTATCAAATTATCCAAATGAATGGATCAATTATTACAAAGAAAAAAAATATCATAGAATTGATCCAGTGGTTCAAAAAGGAATGAGCAAATGTTATGCATTTACTTGGGAATCACTTGAGAAAACAATTTGTCTCAAAATGAAACAAACATTATTTATGCGTGAAGCCGAAGAATTTGGGCTTTTGAACGGGGTAGGAATCCCGCTCCACAGAGGAATTGGAGAAATTGCAGGAATAGGAATAGCTAGTGATTCTCGCTTCAATATAAATAAAGACATGCTTTCCAAGATCCATTTAATTACTGAGCAGTTTCATAATGTTTATTGTGAGCTTACTCAAGAAGATTTGTTTCGTGATGAAACGATTTATCTCACACACAAGGAGACTGAAGTACTAAAATGGATGGCAAATGGAAAGAATAATTCAGAAATAGCTGACATTTTACATGTTTCAATATCAACAATTAAGTTTCATCAGCAAAATACATATAACAAGCTATCTGCCAATGACAGAGTGCTTGCCGTGACGAAAGCAATCCGTATGGGACTAATTCCTCTTGATACTATAGGTATTCGCACGATTTTTGATTAAACCTAGCTAGTTGGCTAGTTTTATTTCTAAGTCATTTGCGTTATTTCTAGATCTTAAGAGGAATAAGAAATGACAATAGAATGCGTAACACTATCTACAAACGATTTGTTTCTTGGCAATCCACTTGCGGATCAACATAGATTAAGGCACAAATCCATAATAGAACGTCAAGGTTGGGACGTGCCAAGCTACAGTGAGATGGAATATGATCAGTATGATAACCCAGCAGCTACATATTTGATTTGGAGAGATAATAACCTTAAAGCTAGAGGAGTTACTCGTTTATATCCAACAGATAGGCCTTTTATGCTAAAAGAGAGCCTCCCGTGGTTTATAAATGAAGAAATACCAGAAGGAACAGCAGTTTTGGAAGGTTCACGCTTTTGTATAGATCACACACTAGACGCACAAACCAGAAAGCAAATAGCCAATGAACTAGTTTTAGCCTACCTTGAATATGGTTTGGACAACGAAATATCACATATTATAGGATTAATGTATCCAGTTTATTGGAAAAGTCTTTTTTACCAAAATAATTGGAAACCACATTGGCTAGGTAGTCCTCAAAAAACAACAGAAGGTCATACCGCAAGAGCTGGGTATGTTGTTGTGTCAGAAGAAAATTTGCGAATGGTTCGCAATACAACAAAGATAAATTACAGGGTTATAAACTATGGAAATAAATATGAACTCAAAAAATCAATTTGACAAAAAAATATTAGATTTATGTATCAAGGAAATAGAGAATGCGGTCAATTTTTATTATTCTATATCACTCTGTGGCGTAGGAAGTCTTAAATCATCAGCATTAGAGTTTATAAGTGAAATTATTGACTATGGTCGCACCAATTTGAATAATTTTGATCATATATACATTACTATTGAAAATAAACTGATGACCATAGAAGAAATTGATAATCTTTTGTTTTCTGAAAGTCTTTCAATTCTAACAAACTCAACATCTAACGCAACAGAAATTCATCATGTTAAACAGTAGCAATCAAAATAAAACCCATGAATCTGATGACTTGCGCTCTATTTTAGGAAGTTTATGCTACTTAGAGAAAGAAGCGCATCAAGCGCAACTTGACTCTGTGCAACAAATTCTCAACGAAGCTATCTCCAAAATAAAAGACTATTCTACAACAGATTTTACCGTAAATTCTTTTAATAAAGAACTTAATTTAGATAATTTTGTTCCTGTAATAGAGTTTTTCAAATTAATACAAAAGCTTGATGCTAATGATATTAACGAAATAGTTTTAGCTATTACAAATATAAGAACCAAACCACATTAATATCTATTATACACATTAATTTAATATATAGAAATCATTCCTTTCAAATAATCTTCCTCACTATTACTCAAACAATCAAGGGACTCAAGCCACTCATCTTTTTCAATTAACAATTCATTGGTTTGGACATAGTTTCGCTCTCGCACCGCAACTTGGAAATCAATAACTTTTGAATCAGCGTTCATAATAAAATTTCTCTTTCAAAAATATTAATATAGCAAAATAATACACTTCAAATCAACATAAAATTGCACAAAATTGAATCAACGACGATAGCCACCATAAGCTGCTCGTTTGTAAGTTATATAATAATTTGGAACGCATTAGTTTTTTATCTGCAACAATACGCTCATTTACGATAAAGCGATAGCATTTCTGGTAGATTATTGGTTATATTTGCTAATCTCACTACTGCTTGATCCATGATATGCCAACAGTGAAGTTATGCTTCACTAATGCCATCAGTGTGACACACACCATATGATTTAGGGGCTAGGCAACTGATGAGAAATATCTATCACAACACTACACAGTTACGCTATAAAGCGGGAGTAATGCTTAAAACATTAACCGTGCAAAACAACCTATAAAGCAATCTTTTACAACGTCATTAGCCCCAAATCGCAATCACTGATACGCACCTGCGCACCAATGATACGCTTAATCATCTTTCTGGTAAAAACTTTATTGCATGCGATCATTTACAATGCTTTGTTACAATATTAATCTCTTACATGCCACAGAATATATAGAAATCACAATCTATCTTTTATAAAAAACATATAATCACCAGATAAAATCTGCATCACTGAAGTTTGTGGCAGTGTAATTTCCTGATAACTGCACACTGAACCCCGTTTGGTCTGAGGTTATAATGGCGCTGCTGCCAGAGTTATAAAAACGTAACTCTCCCGCTGCAGTGTTGCCACCATCAGTATCTAATTTTCCATTATAACCAAGTCCCGTCACTTTGATTTTGTCACCATTCGGATTAAAATCTGTGATTATATCTGAGTTTTCCTTCGTGCTATCTGCATTATTAGTGAAAGTAAATATGTCATCATCAGCTCCACCAACTAGCGTATCTTTTCCCGTGCCGCCAACTAATATATCCTTGCCGTGCGCTCCAATCAAACTATCGTTGCCCGCAAGCCCTGTGATATAATCTGCACGATTGCTTCCTTGGATTACATCATTTTCTGGTGTTGCGAGCCTTTCTAAATAGGTAAGGCGCATTTGCTCACTAGTCATTTGTGTGCCATCAGCAAAACGATATATTTCAATTTCGCTAGTGCTATATGTTCCGCCATCAAATTGATCCGAAATCCTCATTGAATCATTTGTGCCATTTAACCCAATTAATAAATCTGAATTGCCAAAATTCACTGGAATAATTTTTAAGGTTAAATTGTTAATATTAATACCATTGTCAAATTGCACAATATCATTCTTAGAGCTGTTATTATACGCAACATCTCGGACAAAATCCTGCCCCATCATGCGTGAAAAATTATATATATCATTGCCATATCCTCCAACCAGAGTATCATTGCCTAGACTCACATCAAACACATCGTCACCGCCATAACCAACCACGCTGTCATCGCCAATAGTTGTTAGGTCTTTGAGAATAATTTTTTGCACATCAAGGTCAGTCATAGTCACGCCATCAGCAAATGTGAATGTCTCAACGTCATTATATTGCAGATTATTAAATTGTTTTTCTATAGTGATTTGGTCAGTGCTTCCTTGAAAATTAATTACTAAATGTGCGCTAGCGTTATTTTGTATGACACGGCTAAATTGCACTTTATTTGAGGTTAAATTACCAGCAAATATTATGCTATCATCGTCTGCAGTAATCGCTAACTTTGATTCACGCACAATATCTTGCCCAAATCCGTCACTAAAATAATATATATCACCACCATCACCACCATCACCACCACTTAACGTATCATTGCCTGCAAGCCCCGCTAAAGTATCACGCCCATTTGTGCCAGTGATAATGTCATTACCAGCAGTTGCCTGATTTTGAATAGCTATTTGCGTAATTACGCTTGTTTCAATCAAATCACCATTGGCAAACTCAATCAGTTCAACTTTATTATAGTTGGTTGAATTAAAATGTTTAACCACACGGATAGAATCAGTTTGATTTAGCACATTAATCATTAAGTCTTCACCAATTTTGGTAAATCTGACATCGCTTAAATTATGATGAGTGAGTTTAATACGGTCTGGTAAATCTTCATAGACGGTTTTGACGGATTCTTGTATTATATCATCACCAAATATTTTAGCAAAAATATATGTATCCCCGCCCCCTGTCCAACTAACGTATCATTGCCAAGGCTGCTATTAAAAATCTCGGCGAAGGCAAATCCAGTAATGGAATCATTACCAGAAGTTGTTGCCTGATTAATCAATATTGAGCGAACTTGAGCGTCGTCCAAGCTAGTGCCATCACTAAATTGGAATGTTTCAATATCATGCCAGCGAAAATATAAAGATAGCTTAAATTGATTCTGAATGGTTATTTGGTCGGAATTGTTGCTAAAGCTAATTACTAAATCATCACCAACGCCACGACTTAAACGAATATTATCTCGGCTGATTGTGCTATCAAATATAACAATGTCATTATCATCATAAGAAATATATCTAACAGCTTCTTGCAACAAATCATTGCCAAATCCACTTGAGAAACGATATGTATCACTGCCATCACCGCCTCTTAAAATATCATTACCAGCACCTCCAATAATCGTATCACTATAGCGAAATCCTTCTATTAAATCATCGCCCGCAGTTTGCTGTTGAGCAATATAGAGCAATTGCACGTCTCTTGCACTCTAGTTTGTGCCATCTGCAAATCTAATATTTTCAATTTCATTAAATCTAACGTTAATTGTTGAATATTGAAACTGATCCCTAACAATTAAAGTATCATTTGACCCACGGATATTTAAGCGCAAATCTTCAAGCCCTTGCAATTCGTTAACACCAACTCGCCCTCCCGTTCTTTGAATTATAATGTCATTAGGATTGATATTTGCGCCAAATAATATGACATCATTATTGCCAGATAAAATATTATCCAATAAATCATAGACCGTGTCATTGCCATCGCCACGATTAAACTGATAAATATCTGAGCCATTAGTTCCCACCAAAAAATCATCGCCAAGCCCACCAGATATAGTATCATCAAAATGCGTGCCAAAAATTGTGTCATTACCAGTTGTCTTTGCTCTCGCAATAATATCACGAGAAATCTCAACCCATGAACGGGAGGTGCCATCTGCCCATTCAAATCGTTCAATTAAATTAAACTCCTGCGTTCCAAATGGACCTGTTTCAATAATTTTATAGAAATCTTTAATAACTATTTTATCTGAGCTATTATTAAAACTAACAACTAAATTATCACCCCCAATCAAAATACCATTTCTGATAACACCATTTTCTCTAGTGAAAATTGTATTATCAAATCCAATCCCTGTCTCAAAACGCAATATATCATTGCTTGGAACTAAAATATTTTCACGCATATCATTTATTGTATCGTTGCCATCACCCAAATTATCAATATAAATATCGTTGCCATCTTCACCTGCCAGCAAGTCATTACCCTTATATCCAATTATCGTATCGTTAGTCATCGCACCATAAATTGAATTATTAGCATTATCACCTTTGGTTATTATACGCAAAACGTTTTCCCAAGTTTGCACTGTCCCATCGGCAAACTCAAACTTTTCAATCCGATCAAACCATGTGATACCAAGCAAGTTAAACAAATCTAGCTTGGTTGCATCAAAATGATCTTTAACAGTAATAAAATCAGATTGTCCCGCAATTTTTATGGTTAAATCATCTGCTTTGCTTAAACGTTGATATGTTATATCACTTGGTTTAATTCCAGCTCCAAACTTTAAGGTATCATCAGCACCCCAATTCACTCCAATAAATAAGTTGGTAAATATTTGCGGATATTTTGAGCCATCAAAAATTGTGTCATTACCCGAGCCTATTTCATAATGATAAACATCACCACCATCTAGCCCCATTAACAAATCATCGCCCGCACTTGCTTGCAAAACATCTGATGTGCCATACCCAACTACAGTATCATTACCAATATTTGAAGATTGCTGCAATATTTTGCGCTGAATATCAAACCAATTTAATCCCTGACCTTGTTCAAAAAATATCGCTTCTATGCGGGGATTTATAGTGTTTTCGTTTTTCATTTGTCACATTATCTTGTATTAACGAGAAACGAAAAAAACACTATAATCTTATAAAATATAGCACTACATCACTTTTTATCCATCTTAAAAAGATAGATAAAAAGCGAAAGTGCTATAGTTCAAATGTCGTTTGAATGCCAAGCGGACCATAATAAAATTGGTTTTTAATTGTGATGTTTTCAGAAATATTATTAAATTTAATCAACAAATCCTGTCCAACTCCGTCCCTGTTGGGGTTGGTGCGGACAAATTGAACTTCATCAGCTGTAACACCCCCCAAAATAAACAGTGAGTCCGCACCAACAATATAAGGATTTAAGATATTTTCAATTATTGTATCATTACCATCACCAATAGTATAATAATAATTATCGCCAGCATCACCCCCTTGGAGCAAATCATTGCCCTTAAGCCCTTCAATTTCATCAGCGAAAGCTGTTCCATTAATTGTATCAACTCCATTAGTGCCACGGCCTACTAATGTTTGAATATCAAAAGTTTCTAATTTCTTCCCATCAGAAAAATGCACTTCATCAATGCGCTTATCTGGTGACTTCTGCACTCCACCGCTAATTATTAATGGTATTTCATAATGATTAACCACACGAATAGTTTTGCCATTCGCAATCACCGTCATCAATAGATCAGTTCCATCTCGTTTGAAATTAATTTCACTTGACAAATGTTCAGTAAATCTTATGCGATCCCCCATTTGTCCAGAATCACGTTCATTAATCGTGATGTTACCAAAATTGCGCCCAAGCATTATAACATCTTGCCCAACTCCTCCGTTGACAGTCACATTTTGAGTATTATTAATCGCATAAATTGTTGGTTCTGCGCCAATTATTCCACTCACAACCTTGTTCAAAATATTAGTTGCTCCAGATGCAATATTTACGTTATTAATTTGCAAGCCACTAATAATGTCGGAAAGTTGAAATTTGCCCCCAACATCATTAATTGCTTGCATTAATGATTGCACCACAAAATCATTTTTCACTATTATACCATCAGCTCGCTGCAACTCTCCATGCAACTGACGCAAAACCTCTGACCAATTATCTCGCCACCCCGCAACTCCAGCTGCCCCCGCTGGGAGTGCATTAAATATGTTACGATAAACCGCAGCCAAACCATCAGCATCATTCAACTTCAGCTCATTTTGTGCATCATATTTAACGCTTGCCATGGTTGTTTTTAGACCACCTTGCACCATAATCCTAATAGTTGCATCATCAAGCAATTCATTCCAAGTTTTCGCCAATTCTGCGCCATTATTCATCTGCACCACGCCTGAAGCATTGCGGGGTGTTAAATTCATTCCAAGATTTTTCTCCATAAATGCCAATTGGCGCATCGTAACCACCCTGCTAGGCGAAGCATCTAAATCAGTAGTCGCCACTCCTTGCACTCCCGCCCAGTTATACAAAATATTTTCTGTTGCATTGCGAGCAGTAAGCCATGAAGTATGCGCTGCCGCATTGCTAACCAGCCCTATAAGCGTTGGATTTGAAGACATTGCCACTCGCAAATCCACCATCTCTCCAAAGCCTTTTAATTGTGGCAAAGCAGCAGCCGCCGCCGACACACTCACATTACCCGCAAATTGCGTATCAGTCGGGTTACTCTGCAACATCACATCAGCAATATTGCGCACAGTTCCATCGCTAAATTGCACATCAGATTCAGCCATTATACGATTTCCCCGCACATCAGCATCGCTAGGCAAACGGGTGTTGAGTGAAATAGAACTAATCCCCGCTTCAGCCAATCCACGAACTTCACCCACCTCACTTATTGCATTGCTATTTGCATCAATCCAAACTTTAAGCTGCCCAAAGTTGCTATCCAGCGCACTGATTCGTCCATCACCATTAGAATCAAACGCCCGCAAAGCTGAAAATCCTGTTTGCGTTGCATTGCCGAATAATTCTCTCCAGCCATCAAACTTGCCGTTATTATTCAAATCACGCATCAACAAGGCATCATCGCCACGCACCCACCCCATATTCTCCTTGAAACCATTGCCGTCACTATCTAGATATACTGATTTTGCCGAACCCATACGGCTCAACTCCAACCCATCGCCGTCCATATCAATCACCAACGGGTCAGTATCTCTCGCCGTAAGCCCAGCTGCTTTCAACACTAATTTCACGAACTTGGTATATTCTGCGATATTGCCACCTTTGGCTATCAATTCCCTAAATACAGTTATTCCCGCTGTTCCTTCCTCATAATCATAATCCTGCACGATGGCAACCCCAGCTCTGCCACC
>JAYUJH010000018.1:0-36827 GCA_043765375.1 Alphaproteobacteria bacterium | reverse complement strand
AGCACTTCACCAAAACAAAACTTACAACTTTCCATAAAATAATCCATATATTATGTCATATAACATATGAGATATATCTTTAATTGTCAATGCCGATTTTTATAACTATAGCACTTTCACTTTTTCAATAGTCCGCAAAGTAAATATTTGAAAAGTGAAAAAAAGCACTATAACTGCGCACTATAAACTTAAGTGATATTTTAACCTTAAGTGATATTTATATGATTTTTTATTGGAATTGTCATTTATATGTAATAGTTATGCGCTATTATATTTGCTATGAGGGTTAAAAAATGTTGCAATTAGCCGTTTCTGCAATAAGAGGTGTGACGCTTGTCGCTGCCGTGGTTCCCGGTGCGCATTTCTTAACAGATGCAATGGAAAATGCTTTTCAAGGCAATGATGTAGTTCATGATTTGTTTGATTCGATCGGCAAATTGCTTGAAAATGCAGCAGAGATTTTCGCCAAAATTGGTAATGCAATTGGTGTTGATAATTTAGCGGGAGTTGGTGAGGATAAACTCAAAGGTAGTGATTTTATTAATGGCGGCGGAATAATTCCCAAAGTTCTGAGTAATTTATTCACCCACGCCCCCGATGCCGTATCCGAGTTTTCCAAAAACCCAAGCAGTGCGATTATTCCCGTTGGAGCAACAGTTGCTTTGATGGCAGCCGATCCTAAACTCGCCAGCGCCTTGCATGATGAAGGAGTTAAAGGAGCATCAACTGTGGTTAATGTTGCCCGCCAAGCAAGCCAAGGTGCAGCAACTGCCGCCCAATTTACTGGTGAGATGGCAAATAAGTTACCAAATGGCGGCGCAAAAAATGCAATTGTTGGCGTGACTAACGCAGCTGTTAGGGCAACGACCGCAGCGCAAACAGGTTTTTCAACTATTGGAGAACATACAGGCAGGTTGGAAAAACAGATTAATCAGCGGGAAAATCTCGCAGTTCCAGCAATGTAATTGCTAAATAGTAAATGATAAACACTGATTCGTATTTTAATCAGATAAATATCAAATTATAATGCTTTAGTTTTTTTATTTCCCGTTACATGTTAAATCAGAATAATTTCGCACTATACTTATTGTCAATTATAGCACTGCGTATCTTTACGGATTTCATACATGTAAAATCATAAGAGTAAAGTGCCATAATTAAAATCTTTATCATAGAAATCCAAATATTTGTTAAAAACGCTTATAACAAATATGAAATTAAAAAAATCCCCGCAAGATGTATATTTTTATCATTTTGCGGGGACTGATTGTTTAACAAACATTAAAAAGCTATAATGATTATGCGATATAATGCCTAAATTATACCATTAAACGCTATAATACATTTTGAACTCAATTGGGTGGGGAGCCATTTCATAAGTCTCCACTTCCTCCATTTTGAGAGCGATATATGAATCAATTTGATCGTCGCTCATCACATCACCTTTTTTCAAAAATGCACGGTCTGCGTCTAATGATTCTAACGCTTGGCGCAATGAATGACAAACAGTTGGAACATTTTTCAATTCCTCTGGTGGAAGGTCATATAAGTTTTTGTCCATCGCTTCACCGGGGTGGATTTTGTTCTCAATTCCGTCTAATCCCGCCATTAATAACGCTGTGAAAGCAAGATACGGGTTGGCTGTGCTATCTGGAAATCTTGTTTCAATGCGCTTTTCTTTGGGGCCATTGACATAAGGAATGCGAATTGAAGCCGAGCGATTGCGTGATGAATAAGCAAGCAAAACTGGTGCTTCATAGCCTGGAACCAACCGTTTATAGCTATTGGTGCTTGGATTGGTAAATGCGTTCAGCGCACGCGCATGTTTGAAAATACCACCAATATAATATAGTGCGTTTTCGGACAAATCAGCGTAACCATTGCCAGCAAAAAGTGGCTTATCGCCTTTCCAAATTGATTGATGGACGTGCATTCCTGAACCATTATCACCTGAAATTGGCTTTGGCATAAATGTCACAGTTTTGCCATAAGATGCGGCAACCTGTTGCACAATATATTTATATTTCTGCACATTATCACCTGTTGAAGTGAGAGTTGAGAACTTAAACCCAATCTCATGTTGCGCTGGTGCAACTTCATGATGATGCACATATGGCTCAATACCAACTGCTTTCAAAGTTGTTACCATTTCCGCCCGAATGTCGTTACAATTATCCACTGGAGGCACTGGAAAATATCCACCTTTCACCCGTGGGCGATGCCCCATATTACCAACTTCATAAGCCGTTCCTGAGTTTTCAGGGAACTCAATGGAATCTAGCGAATAGAATGATTCCGTTGCATCAACGGCAAAACGAACATCATCAAAAATGAAAAACTCCAACTCTGGGCCAAAATATGCTGCGTCACCGATTCCTGAAAACTTCAAATATGATTCCGCCCGACGAGCTGTTGAACGTGGGTCACGTCCATATTGCGCTCCTGTTTCTGGCTCTAAAATGTCACAGAATAGCACCAAAGTTGTTTGCGCTGTGAAAGGATCTAGGAATGCGGTGTTCAAATCTGGCTTCAAAATCATATCAGATTCATTGATAGCCTTCCAACCAGCGATTGAAGAACCATCAAACATTATCCCGTCAGTTAGCTTTTCCTCATCAATCGTTTCAGCGAAATAGCTGGTATGTTGGCATTTTCCACGGGGGTCAGTGAAGCGAAAATCAACAAACTCAACATTTTCTTCTGCGATGATATCTAAAATATCTTGAAAATTATTCATATTAATTTATTCCTTAAATCGTAATTAAATATAATGCACATGAACATGAATTATTGTGATAAAATTGTCAAGCGATTATAGAACTAAAATACTATATTCGTAGTTTTTATGCGCTGAACTGTTTGAGTTGATGATTCCATGCAAATTGAATCTGTTATTATTTTACCATTCGCAAGCGAAACCCCCTGCAATAATGCTCCGTCCGTCACGCCTGTTGCGGCGAAAATAACATCACCATTCGCCAATTCAGAGGTTTTATAAACTTTGCTAAAATCCACAATTCCCATCTTATTAGCTCGCTTTTTTTGCGCATCATCAGTGAAAAGCAACCGTGCTTGCATCTGCCCACCCAAACAACGCAAAGCCGCTGCTGCAAGCACTCCCTCGGGTGCGCCGCCCGAGCCAATCAACATATCAACTTTGCCATTTGCTGCTTCAATGATTGCTGCAACATCGCCATCGCTTATCAGCTGCACTCTTGCGCCAGCTTCTCGCACAGATGCGATTAATTCTGCGTGACGTGGGCGGTCTAAAATCACCACCAACATATCGCTTAGATGCTTATGGCGAGCCTTGGCAACCGCACTTAAATTGGTTTTCACGCTTGCATTAATGTCAATAATTCCCTCTGGTAACCCGCCACCAACAGCGATTTTATCCATATAAACATCAGGGGCGTGCAACAGATTTCCACGTTGCGCCATCGCAATCACCGTCATTGCATTTGGTGCGGATATAGCGCATAGATTTGTGCCTTCCAACGGGTCAACGGCGATATCAATTTCTTCGCTATTAGCTTTCGCACCACTTCTTGCACCATCAGCATTTGAACCGTTAGCACCTGAACTGTTAGCGCCCGAACCGTTAGCACTTTCATTAATCCAACCGCTGCCGACTTCCTCACCAATATACAACATTGGTGCTATATCTCTCTCGCCTTCGCCAATCACAATTCTGCCAGCGATAGGGAGTGCGTTTAACGCTTCTCTCATTGCATCAACCGCTGCGCCATCAGCTGCCATTGCGTCACCACGCCCTACCCACGGCAAACATGCGATTGCTGCTGCTTGCGTCACTTGAATGGCAGAAAAAGCAATGTTTTGTCCTATGCTTTGTGCCATATTTTGTTTTATATTCCGTGCTATATATTTTGGATTTTTCATAGCTCTATATTTCCTAAATATTTCCTAATGTTGCTCAATCCTAATTAGGCGAGCGGGTGAGAGCAACACTCCCTCCAACCCCTGCATATCAGAAATTGCTTTATTCATATTTTTTTCCTTGGTCAAATGAGTGGTTAGAGTTATGTCTGCTGCACCCTCTTTTGCTCCCTGTATTATTGCTCCCTGTGTTCCTGCGCCACCCGTATGTCTTTCATCAGTATGTCGTTCCTGTTGAATTAGACGGGCGATGGAAACTCCCGCATCACTGAAACATTTGGTGATTGCCGCTAATACTCCCTGATTATCACTCACATTCAAGCGCAAATAATAGCTGCTAACATGTTGTTCTATTGGTGAAATATTAGCATATGAAAGCGATGCAATATCCACCAAAAATGGGTGAACTGCATTGCCACGAGCCACATCTATAATATCCGCAATCACGGCTGATGCAGTGGGATAACGCCCCGCTCCCCTGCCCTCAATGAACACATCACCCACCGAATCCGCAAATAAATGTACCGCATTATAAACCCCATCAACTTCAGAAATAGAAGTTCCAAGCGCAAGCAATGCAGGGTGAACTCTAAGTTCTATCGCATTATCATGATGGGCGGTAACGGCGATTAAGCGAATATTATAGCCAAGCAACCTTGCTGCGGTGATGTCCTCCGAAGTGATTTCGCGGATTCCTTCGCAATAAATCCCATTAATGGCGGGGTGCGTGCCAAAGGCAATCGCTGATAATATGCACAATTTATGCGCTGCATCAACTCCGTCAATATCAAAAGCAGGGTCTGATTCAGCATAGCCCAGATCTTGCGCTTCTTTTAATACATCATCAAAACTTCGCCCTGTTTGCTCCATCACGCTCAAAATATAGTTGCATGTGCCGTTCAAAATACCAATAATTCGTTGATAATTATTAGCACAAAGCCCTTCTTTTATCATCTTAATAATCGGGATTCCACCTGCAACCGCTGCCTCAAATTGCAACTGCACCCCTTTGGTTTCTGCTATTTGCGCCAACTCAACCCCGTGATGGGCAATCAAGGCTTTGTTTGCCGTCACCACATGTTTTCCGTTGGATAAAGCCGCTTTGCATAATGATTTTGCTATGCCATCGGCCCCGCCAATCAGCTCCACCACCACATCAATTTGTGGGTGATTAGCAAGCATCATTGCATCTTCCACCCACTCAATTCCTTGCAATTTCAAGCCCCGTTCTTTGGCTTGTGTGCGGCTTGATACCGCAACTAGCTGCAATTCTCGCCCTGCCCGCTTGGTTATTTTGTCACGATTATTTTGCAATATTTCAGCGACACCAACCCCTACCGTTCCAAGCCCTGCAATCCCTATTCTTAGTGGTTTTGCTTGAGATTTTGAGTTTTGAATTATATCCACTTCAAGCAATCCCTTGAATGATTTTTTGCGGATCTTGGCTCAAAAAATGCTTAATATTGCGCACAGCTTGGCGCAATCTTTGCTTATTTTCTACCAATGCAATTCGCACATGTGTATCACCATATTCACCAAAGCCAATCCCCGGAGCGACTGCCACCTCCGCATGTTCAATCATCAATTGTGAAAATGCTAGCGAACCAATATGACGATATGCCTCTGGCAATTCCGCCCAAATAAACATACTAGCCTCGGGTGATTGCACTTTCCAACCAGCTTGGTGCATACCCTCAATCACAATATCCCTGCGCTCTTTATACATGGTTCGCAAATCCGCCACGCAATCTTGCGAGCCGTTAATAGCAGTAATCGCTGCCACTTGCATCGGCGTGAATGAACCATAATCTAGATATGATTTGATGCGAGTAAGTGCGCTAATTAATATTGGGTTGCCTGCTGCAAAGCCAATCCTCCAGCCTGCCATAGAATATGTTTTACTCATGGAAGTGAATTCAATCGCAATATCTTTTGCGCCTTTCACCTCCAAAATTGAGGGCGGTGGAATGTCACCAAAATAAATCTCACAATATGCAAGGTCAGAAATCAACCATATACCATGTTGCTTGCATACATTAACCACTTTTTCATAAAAATCCAGCCCAACAACTTCGGCGGTTGGGTTGCATGGATAATTAATTATGAGTGCAGTTGGCTTGGGTTGGCAATGTTGAATTGCCCGCTCAAGCTGCTCAAAAAAATTATGGTTGGGAGTATTGGGCAAGTGCCAAACTGAACCGCCCGCAATTAACGAACCATAAGGGTGAATTGGATAACTCGGATTTGGCACCATAATCACATCACCAGGGCCAGTGATGGCAGAAAGCAAATTGGCAAGCCCTTCTTTTGAACCAATTGTCACCACCATTTCTTTTTCAGGGTCAAGCTCCACCCCAAACCGCCTTGCATAATATCCGCATTGTGCCTTGCGTAAGCCTTTGATCCCCTTGGACATTGAATAACCATGAACCCTTGGGTTGCTCAGCGTCTCTTTCAATTTCTCCACAATATGCGGGGCAACGGGGGTATCGGGGTTACCCATTCCAAGGTCAATAATATCACGCCCACGGGCGCGGTCACGAGCTTTTTGCTCATTCACCACCGCAAAAACATATGGCGGGAGTCGTTTAATGCGATAAAATTGTGAGTTTGGTGCGGTCATAGAAATTAGTCACGGTTGGTTGAATAGCGACGATTATAATAGCGTGAACGAGGCAATTCTCGCCTGCCTGAAGTTGAATATGTTCCGCCAGATGAAGGCCTTGATGCAATTGAAGATGGTGGAACCAGTTCAATAACTCCACTGCTAGTATATAATTTTTGGTTGCGTGGCATAGCGGTAACGGGCGCTGCATCTTTTACCTCAACAATATCATTTGATTGAATTGCGCTAGAGATAGCCGCATTTGATGGTTGCTTCGCCATTTCTTTGGCAATTTCTTGTTTGCTGTTGGCATCGGCAAATGGCTCAATCATCGCAGGGGATTGTTGCACTGGAGCTGGTGATATATCAGTTTGTGCTAAAGATGGTGCTTCCACCGCCATGAGAGGTTGTTTGGAATAATCCATTATTTGCGCATCAGAAGAAGTAACAACATCGCCATTATATTGTTTTGCTACTTGTTTAACGGAAACATCTTCCTTAGAAATATCTTCCTTAGTCGCAATTTCTTCGTTAACCGCTTCTTTTGCTAGGAACTCATCAAGCGTTAATTCCTCAAATTGTGGCTCGGCTGGAATAGCAGCTTCGTCTTGTTTTTGTATGGCTTCGCCTTGTTTTTGTTGCGCAATAAACTTGTCTGCATCAGATTTTGCATTAGTAAATTGTTTTTTATCCACCAATTCCTGCTTTTGTGGAACATCATTTAACTTTGGATAATCGGTTGTTAATTTGGCATTTTCATCACTCATAACCACTTGTTTCATTGGAGCTTCAACAACATTGACATTTTGCCCTAAAGGCGACGGCGCAACAGCTGGTGCTTGTTCCAAAGTTTGAGAGGCTAAAGGCGACGATGCCAAAGGTGCCTGCCCTAAAGGAGATGATGCTAAATCACTCGCACCAACGGCAGCATTTTGTTGTTCATAATAATAAAGCGGTGATGGCGCAATTGCGTCACCTGCTAATCCTGCATTACCCATATTTGCTTGCATATTTGGCAACGCTTGCATATTTTGCGGTGATGGTGCTTGCGAAACCACGGGAGCGACTGGCTCTTCCCAATTTGTGCGTGGCTGCAACCCTTGCTTCGCCTCTGGTGGCATAGCATAAAGCATTTCATCGGTTGGAAACGGAACATTTGGTTGCGCCGTTTGCTGATTCAACACTGGAACATGTTTTTCACCCACCACTTGGTTGTGCCTCGGCGGTTGTTTATCACCCAAACAACCAGTCACACAGACGCTAATAACCATCACAGACGCTAATAATTTCAACTTAGATGTGTTATGTTGTTTGGCTGATAATATATTCATATGGAGTTTCTACTTATGATTTCTGCGTGAATGATGAAAATTAATATCAACATAACGATGATTTGCGATTAATTGCAACTGTAAAATGCAAAAACCGCAAAACAAAAACATTCATAGCGCATCTTCACCCTGCTCGCCCGTTCTGATGCGTATCACATTATCAACAGGTAGCACGAATATTTTACCGTCACCAATGCGCCCTGAATAAGCTGCTTTAACAATAATATCAGTTATCATTTCAACTTCAGAATCTTCAATATATAATTCAATTTTTACTTTTGGCAAAAAATCCACCACATATTCTACTGATTTATAATTGCTGACATTGCCACGTTGCCGCCCATAGCCTTGCACCTCGGTGATTGTAACGCCGTCAACGCCCGCTTCTTGCAATGCTTCTTTCACATCATCTAACTTGAATGGTTTAATCACTGCTTCAATCTTTTTCATCGCCTCGCCTCACAAAATATTTATACAAAATCTATATTGATATTTTATGCAAAATAATGCAATATTATAATATATTTTTTTGGTTAATATAATTATGAAAACATTAATATTAATGCGACATGCTGAAGCGGTTAATGACTATCGGGAAGTTGATGATTTTCACCGACCGCTTACCAATTATGGCATTAAACAAGCGAATCAATGCGCTGCTGAGTTTGCCAAAACGGGGGTTAAACCTGAGTTAATTCTTGTTTCAAACGCCGTTCGCACCACTCAAACGGCAACAATATTAACTGCTGCGATACCACATATTAACACCCAGTTTAATACGCAATTTTTGCCAAATCTCTACTTGTGCAAAGCTACGGAATTATTGCAAATCATTAGCGAAACGGATAATAATATTTCTTGCCTGATGGTGATTGCACACAACCCAAGCCTGCATGAATTGAGCTATGATTTGACAAATGACGAGTTGCTAAATCACGGTTTTCCAACAGCGACTATAGCGATTTTTGCGTGGAACAGTGATGATTGGCAGAATTATGCGCTGCATGATAATAATATATTGCATTTTATTGAGGCAAAACCCGTTTAAGCGCATATGGTTATTTGACATTTGCGCAATGTTGTTTTAATAATCCAAATTATGACAAATAATTACAATTTCAATATAATTTCATTAACTAAAGCTAAATCATTGGATTTTATGCGCTTTAATGCGATTAATAGCAACAAATCCGCAATTTTACCATTTTTTATGAATGATGCGAATATCCCGCATTTCATTGCTTATGCACCAGTGCCACAGCATGAAGGCGAGCATGGGCGGATTCTGCCATATCAGATTGCCCGTGGAACGATTAAAAGCGAATATAAACTGGGTGAGAAAACCATCTGGCAAGATAAAGGGCGGAGCAAAGGATTGTCTGGTGCAACTTTGGTTCGTGATGAAACCCCACTTGAGGCAGCATTGCGTGAGGGTGAGGAAGAGCTTGGTATGCCACTGGCAGCAGTGCAAACAATTTATGATTGCGGTGAATTGCCGTATCAAAACCCTAAAGGTGTGGTTTATTCGCTTCACATGTTTATGGCTAAAATTAATGATGCAAGCGCATTAGCTGAACCAGATCCATATTCATGTGCGGCACGTTTGAACGGCGTAACATTAGAGCAGGCAGAAAATCTAGCACAAATTAACCCGATAGAAACAAGTTTTGAGATACGCCCGTTTAAGGAGAGTTACCTCACTTTGTTGCGTGCATTGAATGATACTATTTTAGAAAATTGCATATAGAAAAAAATAGGTAAAAATACTGGATATTGCAAAATGAGTTCAGCCACAATGCGAAATGACATATCACAGCCTAAATATTTTAATGGCTTAAATGAAATGCAGCGTCAAGCAGTTGAAGCGGTTGATGGCGCAGTGTTAGTGCTTGCTGGTGCTGGAACAGGAAAAACCAAAGCACTCACCACCCGCATTGCCCATATTATTGCCACAAATAAAGCATATCCATCACAGATTTTGGCAGTGACCTTCACCAACAAAGCCGCTAAAGAAATGGTGGAACGAGTTAAGCATTTGCTGCTAGAAAACGCTGAACGTTTCAGTGCAGATGCGCAAGGAATGTGGCTTGGCACATTTCACTCAATCGCTGCTCGTATTTTGCGACGTGATGGCGAGGCGATAGGGCTGGGCAGTAACTTCACCATATTAGACGCTGACGACCAAATCCGTTTGGTTAAAACCATCACCAGCGAGCTTGGGCTTGATGAAAAACGTTATGTTGCTAAGATTATGCTTGGTATAATTCAAAGCTGGAAAGACCAAGGCTTAACTCCCGAAAAAGTAACACAATCGCACCTAGGCAATGATTATGCGCAAAAGGCGCATTTAATATATGTAGCTTATCAAAAACGTTTATCAACATTAAACGCCGCTGATTTTGGTGATTTATTGCTCCATAATCTTACATTATTTCAAAACTACCCTCATATTTTGCAGCAATATTCCTCTAAGTTTCGCTATATTATGGTGGACGAATATCAAGATACTAACGCCGCACAATATTTATGGCTACGGTTGCTAGCTTTGGGGCATAAAAACATCTGTTGCGTTGGTGATGATGATCAATCAATTTATGGTTGGCGAGGCGCAGAAATTGGTAATATCCTTAAGTTTGAACAAGATTTCGTAGGTGCAACTGTCATTCGCTTAGAGCAGAATTATCGTTCAGGCGGGCATATTCTGGCAGCAGCGGCGGGATTGATTGCGTGCAATGAAACCCGTCATGGCAAAACATTATGGACAAAAGCCGATGAAGGCGAATTAGTTCAGATTCAATCAGTGTGGGACGATGGCGAAGAAGCTCGCTTTGTTGGTGAAGAAATTGAAACGCATCAACGGGCGAAAACTCCATTGAATAATATGGCGATTTTGGTGCGAGCGGGCTTTCAAACACGGTCATTTGAGGAGCGATTTTTGAGCCTCGCTATACCTTACCGTGTGATTGGTGGCTTGCGCTTTTATGAACGCCGTGAAGTGCGTGATGCAGTCGCATATTTGCGCTTGGTGCATGAACCTCGTGATGATTTGGCATTTGAACGCATCATCAACACCCCCAAGCGTGGAATTGGCAAATCCACCATGGAAACATTGCACAGCATGGCACGGGAGCAAAATATTTCGCTATTTGAGGCAACCAAGCATCTGAGCCAATTTCGTGGGATTAAAGGCAAGTCGGGTAGTTCTATTATTGCATTATTGCAACAGCACGCTATTTGGCAACAAATGGCTGAATCCACCCCCGCTGCAACTTTATGCGAACATATTTTGGAACAAGTTGGTTATCTTGATATGTGGCGATTGGAGCGCACCGCCGAGGCTGATGGGCGGTTAGATAACTTAAAAGAATTATTCCGCGCATTGCATGATTTTGCATCAATTGCTGATTTTTTGCAACATGTTGGGCTGGTGATGGATCGTGATGATAATGCGAGTGATGATATGGTGAGCATCATGTCACTTCACGCCGCCAAAGGGTTGGAGTTTGATGTGGTTTTTTGTGTTGGTTGGGAGGAAGGATTATTTCCGCATCAACGTTCGCTTGATGAAAAAGGCGCATCAGGGCTGGAGGAAGAACGCAGGCTTGCTTATGTTGGCATCACTCGGGCAAAACGAAAATTATATATTAGTCACGCTGCTAATCGGCGGATATATAATCAGTGGCAAAGCTGCATTCCATCACGTTTTTTGCAAGAGATCCCGCAAGCAAATGTGGAAAGTGGTGGGCAGGTTAATCGTGCATCAGGGCCTGCCATGTTTCAACGTGGGATTGATGAGATTTTCAATGAGGCGATGCGTCCATCACAGATTGAATCACAATTTTTGCATAAACGAGTTTTTCATGAAAAGTTCGGTTATGGCAAAGTGTTAAGCGAAAGTGGCAACACATTAGAGATTGCGTTTGACAAAGCGGGACATAAAAAATTAATGAAAGATTATGTTAAACTTGGTTGATAAAACTTAATTATATTCAAGTGGAAGTATTATTTTTCTTATATAAACTAATCGCCACCACCCACGCAATTTCACCCAGCACCGTGAACACAACTGTGTGTGATGAGAAATATAACACAGAAATTGCAGCACTTAATGCGATATTATTCACGCCCGAACACACGACATATGTATTAAGAGTTTTGCGATTCATACTAAAAATCCTTGCAAATGCTGCTCCAAAACCATAAAGCAACATATATAATGCACATGCAATCGCAAATGCAATCATCGTTTCAACTATGTTGGCGAAAAAATAATCACGGCGATAGGCGACAATGCAAGCCACCATGGAACTCAAAGCAAGCGTTACCGCAAATTGTGAATGGCGCAAAATATGATGTTTGATGTCGGGACGAACTTTATATAATGAAAAATAAAGCAAAGCAGGGCAGAAAATGCAACTCGCTAATGCGAACAGCAAACCAACGCTATCAATATTCACAGCGTCATTATTACCACTACAAATAACAATCATTAATGGAACAATAAACGGTGCAATACAATTGGTGATGATGGTTGCAAGCAATGAAAGCGACGGATTTCCGCCCGTCATTCCACAAACTGCCGTTGATGCTGCCCCAATTGGCATACAAGCAACCAACAATATTCCAAGTGCATATTGCGGGATAATCGCCAATGCTGCAAAGTAAATAGCGGGTGGTAACAATAAAAATCTCAGCACATAAAAAACACATAAAATTGGATAATTTATTTCCTGCATCTGCCCTTTAGTGATTTTTGCACAAGCAAAAAACATCACACAACCCACCAGAATTATTGGCGTGTAGTTAGGGAGCATATCCAAATATGGCATAAACAAGCCCGCAGCCACGCCCGCAAATAACATAAGCGAAAAATGTGATTCAATCCATTTTTTAATATTGCTCAATATTTTCACTCATTTTTCTCAGTTCATTTTTCTCAGTTCATTTTTTAGGCGATTTTTCTATTTCAACCCCCCACGCATCGCCTTTGCATCTTTGATGCTTGGCTCTGCTGCTCCCCCGCAAGGGGTGAGCAAAAATTAAATATTTCATTGATGTTTGCGCAATTCTTCAGCGATTAAAAAAGCTAGCTCAAGGCTTTGTGACGCATTCAAACGTGGGTCACAGTGAGTATGATAACGGCTGCCCAAATCCAATTCAGAAATTGCTTGCGCTCCCCCCAGACATTCAGTCACGTCCTGCCCTGTCATTTCAAAATGCACCCCGCCCGCATGTGTTCCTTCCGCTTTATGAATCGCAAAAAATTGTCGCACTTCTGACAAAATATCATTAAACTTGCGAGTTTTATACCCATTTGGCGATTTAATCGTATTGCCGTGCATCGGGTCACAACTCCAAACCACGCTACGCCCCTCATCACGAATGCTGCGGACATGTTGTGGCAATAAATCCCCAACCTTATCCGCCCCCATGCGGGCAATGAAAGTCAAGCGTCCTGCCTCATTATGCGGATTCAAAAAATCACATAAACGCAATAAATCATCACGAGTCATACTAGGGCCTACCTTGCACCCAATTGGGTTAGCCACGCCACGCAAAAACTCAACATGCGCTTCATTTGGGTCACGAGTTCGGTCACCAATCCACAACATATGCGCACTACACGCATAATGACGCTCATCTTCTTCATCAAAGCGAGTAAATGCTTGCTCATAATTGAGAAATAACCCCTCATGTGAAGTATAAAAAGTTGCTTCAGATAGCCGTTTTTCCTTTGATGGCGTTAAACCGCATGCTTTAATGAAACTCATACACTCGTTCAAACGCTCAACCACAGTAGCAAATCGCTTGCCTTGCGCTGATGTTGCGACAAAATCCATATTCCAACCGCTGATGGTTGTGAGTGAGGCGAACTCTCCCCGAAATAACGAACGCAAAAAGTTCAAAGTTGCTGCTGATTGATAATATACCTTCAGCAAACGCTCAGGGTCTGGCTCTCGTGTGATAGCATCAAACTCCGCCCCGTTTATCATATCACCACGATAAGATGGGTGGGTTATTCCGTTTATCGTCTCCAAATTATCCGAGCGAGGTTTGGCAAACTGCCCTGCGATGCGCCCAACCTTCACCACGGGCGAACCAGCACCATACATTAACGCAATCGTCATTTGCAAAATCACACGGGCGAAATGGCGCAAATTAGGTTCGTTAAACTCCGCAAAACTCTCGGCGCAATCCCCCCCTTGGAGCAAAAACGCCTCACCATTGGCAACCTGCCCCAGCTCATCTTTCAACATACGCACCTCGGCGGGCGAAACAAGCGATGGCAACATTTCCAGCTGATGCTCCACTTGTTTCAACGCAAACGCATCATTATAAATTGGTTGTTGACGTATCGCCAATTTGCGCCAACTCGCAGGATTCCAATCATTTGCTGTGCCTGATATTTCTTTGGCTGCATTTGCATCGGTTTCGCTTGCCGTGATGAAGTTTTGTTGTTGTGTTTTTTGCATTATCATTTGTTTTTTATGTATATTATTTTGTTGATATATGGTTATTTTAATATTGTAATAATTAAAACTATTTCTTCACAAATACAACATATTTTATTTGAATATATGTTTGTGTTAATTTATTAAGTTATTGGACAATTGTTCCATTTGCAAATTGTTCATCATCATAAATAATTAACAAATAAATGATTGACGAAATAATTAAATTAAGTTAATAATTAATTTAGAAAATTACGATAAGTTAATAAACATAGGAGCGAAAATCATGATTAATATTGTTGAACCTAAAGAGTTAACCAACGATGCAAGCATTAAAGCGGATGGTGGGTTGACCAGTCCATCTACACAAGTTGATGCTGCAACATTAGATTTTACAATATTTCCACCAAAAAACATATGTCCTAGGGGCACTGATATTGGTATAAAAATATTAACTCCTCCAACCGCAACCGCTGGTGAAATAACATTCATTCCTCCCGCTAAAGCATCTGATTGGAGTAGATAACATGAGCAATTCAAAGAATACAGAACAACCACCAACTATTTCAGAACTAGTTAGTAATTACAAGGTAGCTTTCAACACCTTCTCTGAGCTATCTAAACCAGAAACAACGGTAGCTCCTGACCAAATAGATACTGAAATTGAAAAAGCTGCTAAAAACATAATTATTGCACATAGTGACCTTGGGGTTCAACTGCAACAGCCAAATCAAGGCAATATTACAGCAGCGCAAGAATTATATGATGATAATAGAGAGTTTGTAGAACAAGCCAAAGGATTTTTCACACGCAAAGAATTGGCTGATATTGATATGCCAACACTTCCAACATCAACTATATCTAATTTTCAACCTCGGGGATCGAATCTTCAACCTCGGGTTAAATTAGCAGCAGAAGTAGCTCACAGCAGATAAACCTCAACAAATAATCAACTCGTGGAACAAGAATATGAAGTTAATATCAGGAAATAGCAATCTTCCGCTTGCGCTCGCTATGGCGGAGCATTTGAAGTTGAAACTGATGGAGGCATCAATTCAACGTTTCTCTGATTCTGAAATACGCATTGAAATCAACGAAAATGTGCGGGGGGAAGATGTATTTTTGGTGCAATCAACCTCCAATCCCGCCAATGATAATATCATGGAGTTGCTGATAATGCTTGACGCACTCAAGCGTGCCTCCGCTCGCCGTGTCACCGCCGTTATCCCCTATTATGGCTATGCAAGGCAGGATAGGAAACCAGCCCCTCGCACCCCAATTTCAGCAAAACTAATTGCCAACATCATCACTTCCGCAGGGGCCGATAGGGTGCTTACTGTTGATTTACATGCAAATCAGATTCAAGGTTTTTTTGATATTCCACTTGATCATTTATTCGCCTCACCCGTGATGGTGAATGACATTCGCTCATATTACGATTCCACCAACTTGATGATTGTCTCTCCCGATGCAGGCGGAGTGGCGCGCGCCCGCTCCCTTGCCAAACGTATTGATGCTGACCTCGCCATTATTGACAAACGTCGTGAGAGAGCTAGCATATCCGAGGTAATGAATGTGATTGGAAATGTTGAAGGGCGTGATTGTATTTTATATGATGACATTGTGGATTCTGGTGGAACTTTATGCAATGCAGTGGGCGCATTGCTGGATAGGGGGGCGAAATCCGTCTCAGCTTACATCACCCATGGCGTGCTTTCAGGCAGGGCGGTTGAGTTGGTTGCGAACTCAAAAATGAAGGAATTAGTTATCACCGATAGCATTGTTGCAACTGATGAAGTTAAAAACGCCCATAATATCCGCATATTAAGCATTGCACCATTGCTGGCGGAAGCCGTGCATCGCATCAGTGAGGAAACTTCGGTTTCAAGTTTATTTGATTGATTTTAATTTTAGTATTTAGAAAGCGAGGCAATTTATTTTCATTCAAAAGTTAGTTCAGACTAATTTTTTCGTAACCTCTATCTTCTCATTCAAAAATCAGTTCAAACTGATTTTTTCATAGGGGCTATCCAACGAAAAAGCAGGAACATCAACCCAAAAGCGTTTGCCCTTTTGCAACTGTTCCATTTCATAAGCCCCAACCATCAACCCTGATGGAGTAACCAACACCGTGCCACTAGTATATTGAAATCCCTGACCAGATCTCAGCACTGGCTTTTCACCAACAACGCCTTCGCCTTGCACAATTTGAGTTTGACCAAAAGCATCAGTCACTTCCCAACGGCGATTAAGCAATCGCAATGTTGCATCAGATTCATTCTCAATAAATATCGTATAAGCCCAAACATAGTGGCTTTCATCTGGCTCGGATTGGTCTCGCAAATATTGCGGAACAACACTTATTTTTACGTCATTTGTGGTTTTGCTATACATATCAAAAATATATAATACATCACATGTTAATTTGCAATAGTGACTTTCAAAAACATAGTGACTTTCAAAAACATAGTGACTTACAAAAACATAGTGACTTATGAAAATATAAGCAATTACAACACATTTTTCTTCAAAAACTCCCTCGCCACCACAATGCATTCACCACTGATGCTATGCCCCATATCTTCCACACAATAAGCCTCAACAGCAACGCCCGCTTGATGCAATGCTGCCTCCGCATCAGACATTGCCGAAAATGGCACCACCATATCTGCATCACCATGCACCAAACAAACTGGCGGTTTTGCGGTAATTTGCTCCACCAATTTTCTGCTCGCAACCATCGCCCCCGAAAACCCGATAATAGCAGCGCAAGGTTGCTCACGGCGCAATAATGTATGCAATGCCATCATTGTTCCTTGCGAAAACCCGATGATAATCAACTTATCAAGTGTTAAATCATATAATTTTAATTTTTCGTCAATAAAATCATTCAACAACGGAGAACTCGCCTCAATCCCCGTTAGCATATGCGCCACCTCGCGCGATTGCAAGCTGAACCATTGCCTGCCATAATGCGCCATATCACACATGAACGGGGCGTTTGGTGAAATAAATTGTGCATCTGGCAAAATATCAACAAACTCATCGCTCAAACCGATTAAATCATTAGCATCTGCTCCCACACCATGCAAAAAAATCACCAGCCATTGTGGTTTTTCGCCATTATTTGGGGCAATTTCCACCCCTTCCATTGATATCTGTTCAAACATATTTTGCTCCGAAATAATCATAAAAAAATGTTATATCATGTTGAATTAACAGGTGCAATAAATTATAAGTCTTGCAATGAATGAGATATCAGTAATTTTGTTAGCAGCGGGAATGGGTGAAAGATTTGGCTCAATATTGCCCAAACAATTCGCTAATATTGCGGACGAAACACATCACAAAACAGTTTGGCGATGCGCTTATGATTACTTGCGATTTGCCCTGCCATATGCAAAAATAGTGATTACGGGCAGTTCTGCGCATCAACATTTATGGGATATAGGTTTGGCGGATTTAAGTCCGCTTGATGAAAACTTCATATGGGTGGAAGGTGGTGCAACTCGGAGTGAGTCGGTGAAAGCTGGGCTTGCTGAACTCAGGCATAACACGCCAAAATATGTTTTAATTCATGATTGCGCCAGAGCTTTTGTGCCAAAATCAACGATTGATAATTTAATTATTGCAATGCAAGGCGGGGCTGTTGCTGCCATTCCAGCTATTCCAGCGGTGGATACCATCAAGTTGGTGACGCAAATGCAAGTTTCACAAACATTGGAGCGAGATAAATTATGGCAGGTTCAAACTCCGCAAGCATTCAGATATGATATGCTTGTTGCACTGCACCAAAATAATAATGCAAGTATGACTGATGATGCAACTTTGTTTGAGCAAGCGGGTGAGATGGTGCAGGTTATTCAAGGTGATGCGATAAGTTTCAAAATCACTAATGCGAGCGACCTTGAACTTGCCAAGTTTTATTACGGTAAAATATATTCTGGGGGAATATGTTCTGGCGAGTTTTTTAATGCTGGAATGTTTCCCGAAATGTTTCACAGCAAAATGTTTAATGAGCAGATGTTTCATAGTAAAATGTTTCACGGGCAGATGTTTCAAAGTGGAGAAAATGTTTCACATGAAACAATTTCCGCCATGGGTTATGATGTCCATCGCTTGATAGATATTGATAATGCTGCGCCGCAATATATTCGTTTGGGTGGGGTGGATATACCGCATCACCAATGTTTGAATGGTCACTCCGATGCAGATGTGGTGCTACATGCCATCACCGATGCGTTGCTTGGTTTGGTTGGTGCGGGGGATATTGGTAAGCATTTTCCGCCCTCAAATGCACAGTTCAAAGGGTTTGATTCCGCAATATTTTTGCGCCACGCTATGCAAATCCTGCTCGCATCTGGTGGAAAATTGCTCCATATTGATGTGACAATCATCGCTGAATCCCCTAAAATATCACCATATAGGGAAGCAATTCGGGCGAGGATTGCGGCGATTTTGGAGATAGAATTACGCCGTGTTAGCGTCAAAGCAACCACCACGGAAGGGCTTGGTTTTGCGGGGCGTAATGAGGGAATTGCTGCACAAGCAATTGCAAGTGCTAAAATTATTAGGTAATATGTAAATTATTTCATGCAATGATTTACCGAATTGAGTTTGATAATAAATATATCTTAGCAATTCGTTAATGATGTCAATCAATCATTAGTGGTTGCTTAATAACTCAATATTTTAATAGTCCAACATTTAATAATCTAACATTTTGAAATCAAGTTCACGCTCCAGCGCATAAGCCGTTTGCAATAATTGTGCTTCACCAAAATTGCGTCCGAGCAGTTGCAATCCAAGTGGTAACCCGTCCGAGTTTAAGCAAGCTGGCAGTGAAATAGCGGGAATCCCTGCCAAACTTGCTGGCACAGTGAACACATCATTGAGATACATCGTGACTGGATCTTCCATTTTCTCACCAATTTTGAAGGCAGCAGATGGAGTTGTTGGGGTTAATATTACGTCAATTTTTTCAAAAGCTGCATCAAAATCAGCGATAATTTTGCCCCGAACACGCTGCGCTTTCATATAATAAGCGTCATAATATCCAGCGGATAACACATAAGTTCCAATCATGATGCGGCGTTTTACTTCCGCCCCAAATCCTGCTGCACGAGTTTTTTCATATAAATCGTTAATGCCATCGCCTGATTCTTCCACTCTCAAACCATAGCGCACGCCATCGTAACGAGCTAGATTTGAAGAGGCTTCCGCTGGCGCAATGATATAATAAGTTGATAGCGCATAATGAGTATGCGGCAAGGAAATTGGCACGATTATTGCGCCCATTTTTTGTAGCATTTGCGCTGCATCGTCCCACATTTTGGCAACTTGCGTGTCCATACCGTCCATCTGATATTCTTTAGGGATACCAACACGCAATCCTTTAACATCAGATCGCAAATTATCGCTAATTTTTTCAACTGGATTTGGTGAAGTTGTTGCATCTTTTGCATCAATTCCCGCCATTAATTCATAAAGTAATGCTGCATCTTCAACGCATTTGGTGATTGGCCCCGCTTGATCCAGAGAGCTTGCAAATGCAACAATCCCATAACGTGAGCATCTACCGTAAGTTGGTTTGAAGCCAACAAGCCCACAAAATGAGGCTGGTTGGCGAATTGATCCACCCGTATCCGTTCCAAGTGAGGCTGCGCACATATTTCCTGCAACACTTGCGGCCGAACCACCAGATGAGCCACCTGCAACCAAACCATTTCGCCATGGATTTTGCACCACACCATAATAGCTGGTGATGTTGGCAGAACCCATGGCGAACTCGTCCAGATTGGTTTTACCAAGCATAATTGCGCCCTCATCTTGCAATTTTTGCGTAACGGTGGATTCATATACTGGCTTAAATCCTTGCAAAATATGTGACGCTGCGGTGGTGAGAACGCCTTTAGTGCAGAATAAATCTTTGATAGCAAGCGGAACTCCTTCAATTGCTCCGCCCTCACCTTTAGCAATTTTTGCATCAGATGCTTTGGCTTGCGCCTCCGCTAATTCCCGAGTAATTGTGATGAATGCGTTAATCTCAGGATTTTTTGCCTCAATATGTTGCAAATATTCGGTAGTTAACTCGCTCGCACTAATTTTTTTAGCATTCAAATTGCGCACACACTCCGCAACTCCCCAAGCTCTAGCGTTTAATTGGGGATTATTAGATTTTTGCGTATCATTCATATGTGCTTCACTCATTTATATATAACTCAACTAATATTTCACCCTTGATCAATCACTTTTGGCACAACAAAACAGTCATATTCAGATTTTGGCGCATTACTGAGAACGGCATCTGCCATAAATCCATCATTCACCAAATCATCACGCATTGGCATGTTATGCTTTACCACACTTGCGACTGCTCCTTTGCCATCATCATCAACATTATCAAGCTCTTCAATCATCGCCATTATGTTTGACAAATCGGATACATAACCCTCTAATTCGCTTTCTTCAACTCTTATTCGGGCGAGTTTTGCGATATGTTTCACATCTTTAACAGTAATTGTCATATTAGCACCTTAAAATATTGGAAACTTAAAATATATATTCTACGGCGAATGCAATTCCAGCAACCACAAGCGCACCAACGGCGATTGCAAGCCCTGCATCAAAGCAAGTATTTTGTTGTTTCTGCGCCAATTTAGCAATTAACATATCTATCTTTTTCATATTCCACTCACCTTTATTTTTATCTTCATAAGAAATAAACCATTAATTATATTCATGCAATAATTCTATTAATTCTGTATGATTTTTTGCATGATATATAAAATTATGCCCTTGATATATGTGGTTTTCTTGCACTTCCACATCACCATATAATATTGCACTCATTCCGCCCGCATTGGCGCAGCCTAAATCTGTTATAGTGTCACCAATGAACCACACATTTTTATCCATAGCAAGCCCAAGTTTTTCAAGCGCAAGCTCCGCAGGGTCAGAATATGGTTTATCTCGCTTAGCGTCCCCTGCCCCAACTAGCACATCAAAATATTTACCCAAATCCTTTTGTTGCACTTCACGGCGCAAGCTCTCGCCCATTTTGTTGCTCACCAAACCAACTTTCACGGGTGATTGTTGCAGCAACTCCAACATTTCCAAAGCTCCATCTAACAAATTAAGTTCACTCATCGGAAATGCTCGGTATGTTTGCAAATAAAACTCACCCGCCTCCTCCCATGTTTCGCCAAACATTTCAGGGAAGGAATCACGCATAGATTTGCCCACTTTTTGCTTAACTTCGTCAAAACTCCAAGGCACTTGCCCCCATTTTTCCATGGTAGCGTGCAGTGATTGATGAATTAGTGGCCATGTATCCACCAAAGTATTGTCCCAATCAAATAATATTGCAGTTGGTTTGGCTAGTAGGGGTTTGGCTAGTAGGGGTTTGGTTAGTAGAGGCTTTGGTAATATTGGTTTTGTTAATTCCATAATTTGCCCGTTTGATTCGTCACATGTGTTTGATATAATGCTAATAATTTTTTGGATAAATCCCCCGCCTTCCTATCACTAGTGGCTATATCGCCATTTTTGCTAATCCCTATAACCGTATCATCAATCATACTAACGGGTAAAATATGGCTATTAGCACTAGTCAAAAACGCTTCATCAGCTTGCATAACCTCGCCACGGCTAATCATACGCTCAACATACGCAATATTATTTTGCTCACATAAACGCCGCACCACTTGCTTGCGCACTCCATTCAGCACAGCGTGATTTTCAGGGTGAGTTTGCACCACTCCATCTTTAACAATATAAGCGGTGGAAACTGCGCATTCAGTAAGTTCATCAGCGTGATTGAACAAAAACACTTCAGCAGCACCCGCAACATGTGCTTGTTGTTTCAGCAACACATTTGGCAACAAAGCGATTGATTTAATATCGCACCGAGCATGGCGAATATCTGTTGCGGTAATCACTTTCACGCCGTTGCTATATGCTTCTAGTTTTGCTGCCCGAGTTGGCATAACGCACGCCGTTAAAAATGCTTTAGCAGAGGCAGGAAATAGATGATTGCGTGGCGCAACCCCCCTTGTTATTTGCAAATAAACATAGCCATCATTGACTGAGTTTAATTGCAATAATCTGCGCAAAATGGTGAGCAACGCGGCGTCAGTCATGCTCCAATTAATTTGCATTGCCTCAAGCGATTGATGGAGGCGTTGCAAATGCAAATCCATATCCAAAAAGCGTTGATTATAAAACATTGAGACTTCATAAATCCCATCAGCGAATTGATAACCACGGTCTTGCATTGGCACAACCGCATGTTGCAACGGCACATATCTTCCATTTACATAAGCTATTTTCATGCAAATGTTATGATTTTTATGCACAAAAATTGCAAGCAAAAAATTGTTAATAATTATGCAATTAATCATTGATTAATATATATATATATATTAATCTCTAAATTGTCATTTGCTTTTAGAGTTGTGTTTTTCACGATCTTCAAAAGCTGCTGTGTTTGCATCTGCAGCACACGCCAATTAAGTATGATGAGTAATGACATCATGCTATCTAGTTCTTTAAGGAGAACTAATATGTCTATTGGAGATTCTGTTTGGGAACGGACTGGTAGTGATGAAGTAAGTAAAAATTATTTCATGCTACTATATGGGTTTTTTACCTTCATCGGCTTGGCAATCACCGCTATTGGTGCATTCTTTACTCAAAACTGGGTAACGTTAAACACTGCAAACAAAATGGTCTATAATGGGCCTATCCATTTTCTAAGCCTTTGTCTTGTAGTCTTGATCTCTGGTTTCGTAGGAATCTGGATTGCGCTCTCAAGCAAAAAACCTTTGATTTCTTTCTTTGGTTACATGCTTGTTGCAGCACCTTTTGGGCTAATGCTTGGACCAGTAGTTGGCTTATACACTGCGGCATCTGTTGCAAAAGTTGTATTCGTAACTGCTATGCTAGTTGCTGTTTTGACTGTTGTCGGTGCGGTTATTCCAGAAAGCCTCAGCAATTGGAATGGTATTCTGTTCGCAGGATTGCTAATTCTTTTGCTTGGACAATTTGGTATTCCCTTGGCAGGTTTGTTGATTCCGGGCTTTCCGCTACAAGGTGCGCTCACTTTGTGGGATTGGCTCGGAGTTTTTCTTTTCTCTGGTTACGTCATTTTTGATGTCAACCAAGCACTTCGTGTTCCAGCTACGGTTGATAATGCTGTAGATTGCGCCCTTGCGCTCTACCTTGACATCATCAATTTGTTTATTAGGTTGCTTTCCATCATGGGACAATTGAAAAGTGGGAATGACTAAACCATAATCTGACTGATTTATTTTTAAGACGCTTCGGCGTCTTTTTTTTGCTCAAATCAAAAAAACTATTGCTATAATAGTGAAAAATTGGCTATAAACTGGAATATGCAAATAATTGTTCTTGGTGCTCATCGTTCTGGCACATCTATGGTTACTCGTCTGATTAATATGATGGGGGCTTATTTTGGTATGGGGGATACCTCCATTGGTGCAAATAGCGAAAATCCGAAAGGGTTTTGGGAGCGCGGTGACGTGATTGCTGCAAATGATGCAATTCTCAAGCATTATGGCTGCGAATGGGACAAGTTGGATAATTGGCAATTCACTGATGCACCAACAAAAAAAGATTTGACGGCACTGCAACCAACATTACAATCATTGCGAAATATCGTGCTGGAAATGGACGCAAACCGTCCGTGGGTGATTAAAGATCCTCGCATGTGCATCACCTATCCATTTTGGCAACCAATGCTTGAACTGCCCGTGATTATATGTGTTTATCGCAACCCGCAGGAGGTGGCTCGTTCACTCAAAACTCGTAATGACATATCACTCACACATGGTATGGCGTTTTGGGAATATTACGCTGTGGGGATTGTGAACGCCATTCGCACCGCTCCAACGATTTTTATTTCGCATGATGAGTTGCTAGCGAACCCTATGGCAACTATGCAAAAATTATATAACGATTTGACAAAACATGTTGAACGTGGGCTGATTATGCCAAGTGAAAAAGAGATTAATGCGTTTATTGACCCGTCATTATATCGCTCTCACGCTGGGGCAGATGCTTTGAATGATATTACTAATAATTATCAACGGAAGTTAATTGGCTACTTGAAAGGCGAAGAGCCTGCGCCAAAAATATTGCAAAAACCAACTAGTTTAGCGTCTGATGCGGTGGCGTTGCTTGCTAAATATATGAAGTTAAATGAGAGATTAGAGGTGCAAAATAATCGTGCATCAGATGCGGAACAAAATGCGAATGAGTTGCAAAGTCAACTGCAATCGGAGCAGAATAATATCGTTATTTTGAAAGCCAAACATGAAGAAGCGTTGAATAAAGAACGTGAACAAATGTCGCAAATGCAACAAATATCATCATCAAAATGGGATAATAAGCTCGCTAACATTTGGCGCATATTGACCTTCAGAAAAACGAATGTGGCTTAAAACATATGGCAGGACATTCCAAGTTCAAAAATATCATGCACCGCAAAGGTGCGCAGGATAAAAAACGGGCAAAAATATTCACTCGTATGATTAAGGAGATAATTGTAGCAGCGAAATCTGGTATGCCAGACCCTGCTGCGAATCCTCGCTTGCGTTCAGCAATTTTGGCAGCTCGTAGCGAAAATGTGCCAAAGGATAAAATTGAAGCCGCAATCAAGCGTGGTGCAGGCAATTCTGATAGCGATAATTACGAAGAAATCCATTATGAAGGCTATGGCGTAGGCGGAGTTGCATTTATCGTTGATTGCATGACGGATAATCGCAACCGCACCGCCTCTGATGTGCGAGCAGCATTCACCAAATGTGGTGGAAACTTAGGCGAACATGGTAGCGTGGCGTTCATGTTCACACGGGTTGGCGAGATATCATACCATATCAACGTAGCAAGCGAAGATGCGATGATGGAAGCGGCGATTGAAGCAGGCGCAGATGATGCAACCATTGATGATGAAGCGCACCGCATCACCACCAAAATTGAAAATCTACATGAGGTTTTGAGTGAGTTGGAGGCAAAATATGGTGAGCCAAAATCCGCTCGCATCGTTTGGCAATCGCAAATTAACGCCCCAATTGATGAGGAAAAGGCAAAAAATATATTCAAATTGATTGATTTGTTGGAAGATTTGGACGATGTGCAGGAAGTGACGGTTAATATGGAGTTGAGCGATGAATTGCTAGAAAAATTAAGCCTAAATATATAGTGTTTTTGGTGCATAAAATATTAATCATTGTCATTATATTGTCATAGGTTGCTGATATATTATTATTATCAAATAATGGGTGATGTGAATTATGGCGAATATAAAAGTGATTGAAAAACCTACCCAAACAGGCAATCAACCCCCACAAAATAATATGTTGCAAAATAATATTATTGCAGGTGGTGAGGTGGTTCAGGACGAAGTGGTGCAAGGTGAGTTCGTTAATGCTGGTCAACCGCTTGAAACAGAGTTTGCACAATATAGAAACCCTCAATTATTAGAGGCTCAGTCACCAGAATATCAGCAGTTAGAAACGCAACCAACGCAGCCTAACCCTATGGAAGCTAATCCTATAGAAACCGTTAGTTCAGCGACATTATATCAAGCAGCAGAGCAATATGGAGCAGCGGGAGAGCAAGCGGGGCGTCTAGCCGATGGGCTAGCAGGGCAAGCGCAAGCAGCAGCTAATGACATAGCGCAATTAGAACGAAATTATGTAGCATCAGATAAACCAATGAGTGCAGCAAAAACTACAGGTGCAGTTTTAGTTGGCGCAGCCGTGGGCAACGAAGCTATCAAGTTTGTTGGTGATAATTTTTATAATGCTGAAAAGGTGGCAGAAAAAGGGCTTGAAGCAGCAGCTAAAACGATGGGTAAAGGTAGCAACTGGAATCCATTAAATTGGGTTGATAACGTCGTTAAAAGCAATTATAGCGTGGCGGGGTTACAAAGCGAGGTTGTAGAAAATGTAACAAAAGTTTCTGGAGATAATCTTGGACAATTATTTTCAGATGCAGCCAACCCAATGATAAACGATGCTGGCGTAAGCAAACAAAGCGCGGGATTGTTTAGAAAGTTTGATATGCACGCAGATAGCGTGAAAAACATGCTCCATAACAACCCAAATACGCCTGTAGGGACGATTTATGAAAATGTTGCAAAAGGGATAGATGCGAGAGTTGGAGATATACCTTCATCATACAACAAAGTCTTTGCCAATCAGGTTGCTGATAATATTGAAGGAATATCTGGTGGATTAAGATATAATATAAATCAAGTAAATGATAAAGATGTTGCTAACATAGTAAAGGAAGGTTATGAATCAGTAAAACAAGATATAATTGCAAAAACTGTTACTCCAGCAAGCCAAGTGCAATCTGGGCTATTTGGTAGCAAAGCACAAATCAAAGATGATATTTTAGAAGCAGCTGGTGGAATGAAAACAGCCGTTGCAGCTGCTAAAAAAGATTTGGAAGCAACAAAAATTGGTGAGCTTGCTGTTGGGTTGCGTGATAAAATAGGGACTTTACCTGAAGGAGTGCAAAGGGGTGGGCAAATAGCAGCTGTGCTTGGTTGCGCCGCACTCGCTTACGCAATCATTAACCATATCAACGAAAAACGAGATGAGAAACTTCACGCTATTGAAGGACAAATTGAGCAAGCAACCGACAAGCAAGCAAGCTGGGTGCAAAAATCTGGAAAAGCGGAAAATCTCGCTAAGCAATCAAACGAAGCCGCAGGTAATATAGGACAACTTGCTATATTAAAAGAAAAACAAGAGCAGCAGGGTAATTGGCAAGAGAGATTAGCGCAACAACCAGAGCAACAAATGGCGATGGGCGTATGATAATAACTGAAAAAAATGTAATGATTTTGTCACATTATTGCGCTAAAATGATTTTTGTAAATCATCACAGGGAAATGGGTAAATTATGAGTGACGCTAATTATACCGCCAAACCATACGCAATGGGCGACCGTCCAATTGAGATAATGAACCCTGATGGTCATGGTAAATTGGCTAGTGATGCGCAGCAAAGTCACAATTCGGGAGGGCTTCCCCTCGCAATTATGGAGGATTTTGGTGATACCCCCGGCGGACAACTCGCACGAGCAGCAAGAATGCAACGCAATGCTTTTGCGAGTGCGCAGGAATCAATGGTTGCACCAAACACCATGCAAATAGTTCAGTCTGCTGTGATAGGGGGAGTAATTGGAGCGGTAATAGGGGCTGTTGCAGATTTAGTTATACATAAATTACCTATACCCACAGCAATGCAAGAAGTTCTAAGCCATACAACGCTTACCGCTGGAATGATAGCAGGCATACATGCAGCAGAAAAAATGATTTCTCCCAAACATGTTAATAGTATGTCGGAGACTACGGCGAAATTGATTGAGCAAGCAGACAGCCAAACATCTAAAGCATATTTGGAGGTGCTATCACTTGAGCGCAAGGCTGAGGCTGAAACGCACGCAATCCCTTATAACAACGTGAAATCTATTGAACTAAACAATCGGGTGCAGCAACCACAAGTTGCAACAGGGCAAATGATGGCGAGCGTGAGTTGATTTATTGTTGTCATGGTTATATTTTAGTAATATGATGTCGCAACTATGGAATATGATATTTTTACCGCTCCACAAAATGCTCCAGACGTTCCGCCAGCTTGGTTGATTGGATTACAGCGTTTTCAAAACAGCGATTTTGTCCGCCCAGAACATGAATATGAGGTGATATGGTCGCATAAAAAAGTGCGGTGCTTTAGAGTAAATCATGCAAATAATGCGCCAAACCTGCTGATTATACCATCGCTAATTAACCGTTATTATATATTAGATTTGAGCATATCGGATTTGGGTGATAAATTGAGCTTGGCAAAATATTTGGCTAATTCGGGAATAAATGTTTTTTTGCTAGATTGGGACGAGCCGAGCGAGGAAGATGGCGAGCTTGATGCGGCTGGCTATGTGATGGATTATTTGCAACCATTGCTTGAACATCTATCTTTGCAAACGAATAATATGATTCATGTGATGGGATATTGCGTTGGTGGAGTGCTGGCTTTGGCGCTGGCAGTTTTGCAGCCAAAGATGGTTAAGTCATTGATTTTAATTGCAACTCCGTGGAACTTTGCGGTGGATAATTATCCGAATAAATTATGGAGTTCTCATCAGCAAATAATCACTAATAGTTGGTGCAATAATTCGCCGCTAGTTTCGGGTGCATATTTATCGTGGCTATTTTATCTGGCGGCACCTGAACAATTTGAAGAAAAATATAAATATTTCAATAATTTAAGCCATGATAGTGAGTCATATCATCGTTTTTTGGCGGTAGAAAATTGGGTGAATGATACCGTGCCGCTAACCAGTGCGTTCGCCCGCAACTGCCTGATTGACTGGGCGGAACATAATATTACTGCCAAAGGAGAGTGGTTGGTGGAAGGAACTCGCATTACGCCTGACAAAATAAAGTGCCGTTCGTTGGTTGTTGCGCCGATTAATGACAAAATTGTCACAATGGCAAATGCAAAATCAATTGCTAATCAAATGCGTGATGTTGAAGTTTTAACACCGCCAACGGGACATATTGGTATGATTATTGGAGGTGAGCGACATAAAAATCTTTGGCAACCTATGGTTGAATGGATTAACGCTCATTCATAACGTTGTGGCATATAATCTGCATTTTGATAATCCTTAAATCTGGCTTTGTCGCCTTCAAATTGCAAAGTAACGTTGCCAATCGCTCCGTGACGTTGCTTAGCGACAATCACATCTGCTCTACCAAATACCCGTTCCATTTCTTCTTGCCATGATGCAAACTTAGGCGTTCCTTCATCTGGCTTAATGCGCTCCAGATAATATTGTTCACGATAAACGAACATCACCACATCTGCATCTTGCTCAATACTTCCACTTTCACGCAAATCAGAAAGCTGCGGGCGTTTATCTTCACGAGTTTCCACTGCACGTGAAAGTTGTGAAAGTGCCACTACTGGGACGTTTAATTCCTTAGCCAACGCCTTTAATCCTTGCGTTATTTCCGAAACTTCCTGCACTCGGTTAGCTTGGCTATTGCGACTTGATACAGTCACTAGTTGCAAATAATCCACAACAATCAACCCTAGATTGCTAACACGTTTCAATCTCCTCGCCCGAGTCCGCAACGCCGAAATATTCAAAGCTGGCGTATCATCAACGAAAAAAGGCATGTTAGCGAGATTATTATTCGCCTTAATCAACCGTTCAAACTCATCATTTTGCAAATCTCCCCGCATGATTGCGGAAGAATTAACGTCTGCTTCAGCCGCTAAAACCCTAACAGCCAACTGCTCCGACGACATTTCAAGCGAAAAAAAACCAACTGATTGCGGATTTGCCTTAACGATTTCATGCTCTGATGTTTTGTTTTGCGCCTCTGATTCACGCTGAAAATATTTCGCCGCCTGATACGCAATAGTGGTTGCAAGCGCGGTTTTTCCCATGGAAGGTCTACCTGCTAAAATTATTAAATCCGAATTTTGTAACCCGCCAAGCAATTTATCCAAATCACGCAACCCTGTTGAAACGCCGACAACTTCACCTTTTCGCTTGAGCGCACGCTCTGCCATTTGCACGGCATTGCTTCCAAAAACCCGAAACGGCACAAAATTGCGCCCAGTATCACCGGTCTCACTAAGGCGAAAAAGCTGCTGCTCCGCCTGCTCCAATTGTTGCATAGCGGGCGCATCAATTTTAGCTTGAAATGCTTCATTTACCATGGTTTCACCGACCAAAATTAATTGTCGCTTGAGGTGCAAATCAAATAAAATGCTGGAATAATCCCGAATATTAATCACGGTAACAGATGCAATTGCCAATTTTGCGAGATAATCTCCATCAATATTAACGATTTTCTCATTGTTATTATCAAGGGCAAAATAATGCTTGAGCGTGATGTGATTGGCTATGTTTCCCCGATCGTTGAAATGCAAAATTGCTTTGAAAATCTGTTGATGAAGTGGTTCGTGAAAATGTTCGGGTTTCACTCTATCATCAAGATGTTGCAGCGCAGCATTATTAACCAAAATTGCACCAAGCAAAGCCTGCTCTACTTCCAAGTTATGTGGAGCTTGCCTGATTTGCGCTACTTGAGTTTGAGCAAATATTCCGCCCAAATTATTCTCAGCAATATCAGCAAATGCTACCATTTATATGTATTAAATGTGAATAGCTTTGGAAAAAGCCGCAAGAGCCGCTTCTTTTATAGCTTCATTCAAGGTTGGGTGAGCGTGGCATGTGCGAGCAATATCCTCAGATGATGCACCAAACTCCATGGCAATCACCGCTTCGGCAATCATAGTTCCAGCATCAGCTCCAATGATATGCACACCAATAATTTTATCAGTGTTAGCATCTGCTAAAATCTTAACAAAGCCTTGAGTTGTTCCAGCTGCACGCCCCCGAGAATTAGCCATAAATGGAAACTTACCAATTTTATAATTTACACTTTTTGCTTTCAACTCGTCTTCTGTTTTGCCTACACTCGCCACTTCGGGGTAGGTATAGACTACAGAGGGAATCATATCATAGTTGATGTGGGGTTTTTGTCCAGCCAACATTTCTACGCAAGCAACTCCTTCTTCTTCAGCTTTATGCGCCAACATTGCCCCTGCGATAACGTCACCAACGGCATAAATCGTTGGAATGTTAGTTTGAAAATGTCCATTAGTTTCAATACGCCCCTGAGCATCAAGCGCAACGCCTATTTTCTCCAATCCAAGCCCTTCGGTATGTGGTTTGCGACCAACTGCCATCAGCACGACATCAGCAATTATCACCTCGCTTGCACCACCCGCAGCAGGTTGGATTGTCACTTCTACTATATTATTTTTGCGCAACACGGACGTGACTTTGGTTTGCAAGCGGAATGCGAATCCATCTGCTTCTAATATTTTCTTGAACTCTTTGCGCACATCTGAATCCATGCTAGGCACAATATTATCAGCATATTCCACCACTTCCACTTCCGCCCCGAGCCTGCGCCAAACTGTCCCCATCTCTAGCCCGATATAACCGCCACCAATAACCAGCAATTTTTTAGGCACTTGTGGCAAATTAAGCGCACCAGTTGAAGACACAATCCTTTCTTCATCAATGACAACATTCGGCAAATTAGTAACTTCCGAACCAGTTGCAATCAATATATTTTTTGCTTGATAGTTAATTCCAGCAACCGCAACTTCACTTGCACCGATAATTACCGCCTCGCCTTTTAACCAAGTTACTTTGTTTTTGGCAAACAGCCCAGCAATTCCCTTGGTCAAGCCATCAACCACCTGATTTTTGCGAGCAAGCATTTTTGCGACATCAATCTGCACTCCCGACGCAATTATCCCGTGAATTTGTGCGTGCTGCATTTCTTGATATAAATGCGAAGATTCAAGCAAGGCTTTTGACGGAATACAACCAATGTTCAAGCATGTTCCACCTAGTGTCTCTCGCTTTTCAACGCAGGCAACTTTCATTCCAAGTTGCGCCGCTTTGATTGAGGATACATATCCAGCAGGACCAGCTCCAATCACGATTAAATCAAAAACCTCGCTCATATTTTAAGCCCTTGCAGCTGCTGCAACTTCTGCTGCAAAATCGCTCTCTTCCTTCTCCACTCCCTCGCCCAGCACAAACATAGCATAGTTGGATATTTTGATATTTGCACCAGTTTCTTTCACCATATTTGCTACCACTTCATTGATTGGAGTTTTGCCGTCCATCACAAACATTTGCTCAAGCAAAACCACCTCCTCATAAAACTTACGAATGCGCCCATCAACCATTTTTTCAGCGATGCTCTCATTTTTGCCCGACGCCATCGCCTGCTCTTTGAACACGGCACGTTCACGCTCTAAATCACTTGCATCAACACCATCACGGTTCAACGCTACTGGTTTCGCTGCTGCAATATGCATGGCAATTTGCTTGCCCATGTCACGGATTTTTGCATCATCTTTGTTACATTCAATCGCAACTAATACGCCGATTTTACCAAGCCCAGATTTTACTGCATTATGAACATAACTGCTGACAAATCCATTTTCTACCTGCAACATTGCACAACGACGGAGATTCATGTTTTCCCCAATTGTTGCAACTGTTTCTGCAATATTTTGCTCAACAGATTTATCATTCATTTTTGCTGATTTTAACGCATCAATTTCACCGCTAGATTGCAACGCAACTTTTGCCACATTTTCGCACAATTCTTGAAATTGCTCATTGCGAGCAACAAAATCTGTTTCCGAATTAAGCTCAATTATAGCCGCTTTTTTGCCTTCACTTATAACAGCAATCAGTCCTTCTGCCGCTGCTCTGCCAGCTTTTTTCGCCGCTTTTGCCAAGCCTTTAGTTCGCAACCAATCAATCGCTGCTTCCAAATCGCCACCAGTTTCGGTTAGTGCTTTTTTGCAATCCATCATTCCTGCACCAGTTGATTCCCTAAGTTCTTTCACCTGCGCTGCTGAAATTATATTCATCTTAAATCTCCATTAATATATCAATTAAATTATTTGCCAAAATACCATTATTACAAATAATTACTTTTTTGCCCCAGTTGCAATTCTTGCAATTTCACTCATTGCATCACGTTTTGAAGTTTTTCGCACTTCAACATCGTCCATTACACCTTCAAAATCGTTTTTCTCAACTTCAGTTTTTCTGCCACGACCACTACGATCTTGCACATCTTCAGGCAGTGTGAACCCACCATCTTTGATGCCTTGGCGAATTGCTTGCGCCAACAAATCGCAATATAATTTAATCGCCTTTGTTGCATCATCATTACCAGGGATTGGATAATTAATTCCAGCAATATCAGCGTTAGTATCAACCACACCAATCACTGGCAATTTCAATTTATTCGCTTCTTTAATTGCCAAATCTTCCATCACCACATCAATCACAATCACCAAGGCAGGAACACTGTGCATTTTGCGTATTCCACCCAAAGACATTTGCAATTTCTCCATTTGACGGCTCATTTGCAATATTTCTTTTTTGGTAAAACCACTTTGTGAATCGTGCATTTTATCTTCAAGTTCATGCAAACGCTTAATAGAATTTTGAATTGTATTCCAATTCGTCAACATTCCACCCAACCAACGATGATTAACATAAAACTGCCCACTATGAATTGCAGCTTCCGCCACCGCATCAGATGCCTGACGCTTAGTTCCAACAAACAACACACGACCACCGCTTTTCGCCACTTCATATGCAGCTTGCAGCGCATTATAAAGCAAAGGAACAGTTTTATTCAAATCAATAATGTGCGTATCATTGCGCACGCCATAGATGAATGGAGCCATTTTCGGGTTCCAACGCTTAGTTTTATGTCCAAAATGCACACCAGCATCTATTAAGTCTTTCATTGAAAAAGTGATAGCAGTCATAGTTTTTGTAGTCCTTATAATATAAAAAATGTTCCAGTTAAGACCTAAATACAAGGTAAAATTGCAATGCTAATTTTACTAAAACTCCAACACAAAGCCTGCACTTCATGCTAATATTTTAGTTTTGCACCACTGGAAACTCACCTGTATGATTAGTTTTCATGATATAAATAGCAGTATTCATCAGCTATTGCAACTTAATTTTTTTGTATTTATCCATATTGAACATTAGTTGTTCTTCACAAATAATGCCACTAATTCAAGATGGCTGCTCCAATAAAATTGGTCAATCGGGGTGATTGAAGTGAGTTTATAGCCACCTTGCAACAATTCTTTAGCATCTCGCTTGAAAGTTTCGGGGTTGCATGAAACCATTACTACTTTTTTCACATTGCTTTTGCTGATATTCACGATTTGCGGCAATGCACCATTGCGTGGCGGATTAATCACCAACCCATCAAAATGAAATAATTCTTTTTTGGTGAGTGGGTCGGTGAATAAATCACGCACCGTGGTTGCCATTTTGCCATCTAATCCACTGCGCACACAAGCATCATTCATGGCAGCGGACATTTCCGCCGCCCCTTCATAAGCCGCAACACGTTGTGATTGCTTGATTAAAGCGAAACCATATGTGCCACAACCTGAATATAAATCTGCGATATATTGGCAACCATGCAAATGCTCAACCACCAATTTGGTGATGGCCTCCTGCCCCGCTTTGGTTGCTTGCAAAAACGCATTTGCGGGCAGTTCAACATCAATTCCTGCAAAGTTGATGGTTGCGTTGCCTTCATCATATAAACATGTAGGCTCGGGTGGAGTGCTATGTTGACGAGATTCATAATGAGTTTTTATTTGAGTATGTAAGCGGATAATTCCATTTTTCTTGGCAAACTCAACTAATATTTCAATATCTGGCTTGGCTAATGGCGCATTACATTTAATGATTACGTCCAACCCATTTTGCAGGGCTGTTAAGCTAATAGCATTAAGGCGATTAGCCGATTTTAAGCGTTTGAGAGTTTCTTTGAATGAGGCAAGCGGGGCAAGCAACGCAGGGTCAGAGATTGGACATTGATTTACATCAACTAAATCATGGCTTTTGCTAGCAAAAAATCCAACTTGGATATTATTATCATTATTTTTTACGTCATTATTTCTAGCATTATTGGTGATAACAATTTTGAACTCAACTCGCCTACGGCTTTGCGCTTTAATTTCAACCATCGGCTCAATCACACTGGCATCAACCCCAATTCCGTAAATGAATGAGGAGAGCATAGATTGCTTGAATGCGTTATATGTTGGCGGGTTAAGATGTTGCAAACTGCACCCACCGCATATGGAAAAATGTTCACATGGTGGTTTTTGGCGATTTGGCGATGGCGTGATGATGCTATGCAACTCTGCCCTAATTTCACTTTTAGTTTGTTTGGTGATTTTCGCTTTTATAACATCACCAACACAAGTGAACTGCACAAAGACTGGCTTGCCATCATGCTCGGCAATTCCATCACCCATGCCACCAAGGCGAGTTATATTTAGTTCTAGCAGTGATGAATTGGGTGTGTTATACGTCATGAAAATTAAACCATATTTATATTTATTTCACTTATATGGAACTTTAATAATAAATACAGTAAAAATATGATGCAATATGACGTAATTATTATTGGGGCTGGTGCAGCTGGGTTAATGTGTGCGATTGAAGCGGGAAAGCGAGGGCGCAAAACATTACTCATAGACCATGCAAAGGCGGTTGGCGAAAAAATACGTATCTCTGGCGGGGGGCGTTGCAATTTCACCAATATTCATACTAGCAGTGCAAATTATATCTCAAATAATTCACGATTTTGTATGTCAGCATTGGCACGATATACCCCCGCAGATTTCATTAAATTGGTAGAAAAACATAATATTGCTTATCATGAAAAAACATTAGGGCAGCTATTTTGTGATGGTTCATCAAAACAAATTATTGCGATGTTGCTTGCGGAATGTGAGGCAGCTGGAGTTGAAATCCGCCTCAATCAAGCGGTGAAATATGTTGCTAAACTGGGGGAAAATGCTAAATCAGAGGCAAGATTTAGTTTAACCCTGCCAAATGATGAATTGTTAAATTGTAAATCATTGGTGATTGCAACGGGCGGGTTATCCATTCCAAAGATGGGAGCAACTGGCTTTGGTTATGATATCGCCAAGCAATTTGGCTTGAAAATAGCTGAGTTGCAACCTGCATTAGTGCCATTTACGTTTAGCGAGCAGATTTTAGCAACTTTAATTTCACTAGCGGGAATATCGCTGGAAGCAGTTGCAAAACATGGTGAGATTTATTTTCGTGAAGGCATGTTATTCACGCATCGTGGGTTGAGTGGTCCCGCAATTTTGCAGATTTCATCATATTGGCAGCAGGGTCAAACAAAACAAGGTCAGGCAGTAAAATTAAATCTCGCTCCCACAATTAATGCTTTTGATGCGCTCAAGCAAATGCGGGTGGAAAACCCTAGGCAGGAATTATCAACGGCGATTGCCAAAATATTACCGAAAAAATTAGCTCAATATATTTTGAATAGTTATAATATTGATGATGTTAGTTATACGAGCGAACATAACGCCGAACATGTTACAAAATTAAGTGATTGCTCCAATGTTAAATTGCAACAAATCGCAACCGCAATTAATGATTGGGTGGTATATCCCAACGGCACTGAGGGTTATCGCACTGCTGAGGTAACGCTTGGCGGGGTGGATACTAGCGAAATATCCTCCAAAACTTTTGCAGCAAATGCAGTTTCTGGGTTATATTTCATTGGTGAAGTTGTTGACGTAACTGGACATTTGGGTGGGTTTAATTTTCAATGGGCGTGGGCTTCTGGTCATGCTGCTGGGCAATATGTTTAGAACCTCCATTCACATCTTTTAGCTCCGCAGCCCTTACGGGTCAAAATGCCTGCAACATTTGATTTTTTCGCTTCCGCTGCTCATGTATTTCTATATATAGCACTTTACTTTTATAATTTTACACATGTAAAATATATAAAATTATGTAGTGCTATAATTTATAAGGGGTATAGTGCAAAATTAGCTTTTTAATTTTACGTGC
>JAYUJH010000017.1:0-191438 GCA_043765375.1 Alphaproteobacteria bacterium | reverse complement strand
CCATTGTCCAATATTCCCCACTGCTGCCTCCCGTAGGAGTCTGGACCGTGTCTCAGTTCCAGTGTGGCTGATCATCCTCTCAGACCAGCTACGGATCGTCGCCTTGGTGGGCCATTACCCCGCCAACTAGCTAATCCGACATCGGCTCATCTTATCGCGCGAAGCCTTGCGGTCCTCCGCTTTCACCCTAAGGTCGTATGCGGTATTAGCGTAAGTTTCCCTACGTTATCCCCCACAATAAGGTAGATTCCGATGTATTCCTCACCCGTCCGCCACTCGCCACCCACAGTATTGCTACTGCTGTGCTGCCGTTCGACTTGCATGTGTTAGGCCTGCCGCCAGCGTTCGTTCTGAGCCAGGATCAAACTCTCATGTTGAATGAAACTTAATCCTGCTTTGAATACTCAAAGTCATTTTATTTTTCGAAATTACGCATTTACACGTCATGCAATTCAAGACCAATTCTCATTGGATTTACATCCATCTTACATAACTACTCAAATTGTTAATATTAAATTAACGGGATTTTTGTGTTCTGGTACGACGATAAATGCGTCTTTTTGGCATTTACCATCCGTACCTAAGTATTTTTTTACATTTTTTAACATCAACATTTTGCTCTAACTGAGAAAGTGCTTTGCAGTTCATCACTGCGGGAGTGAACATATACCCCCTAGCCAAGCAAAGGTCAACCACAAAATGCACTCCCCCCAACATTTTATCAAAAAATCATTGCAAAACAATGGCTTGACAAAATACATTACTTGACTTTTTTAAGCAATCTCAATGCAGGACGCTCCACCGCAAACCATGATGCACCCGCAATCGGTGCAATTGCGGCCATCGTCAACGCAAATAGCCATAATGGGTTTATCACGCAATCATGCCACCATATAATTAATTGCTGTATCGGATATCCATATAAATACACGCCATAGGAAAAATCACCAACATTGCTAAAATCAAGGCGGTTCACATGTTTTTTATAAGCTAGCAGCAACACAAAATAACCAAGCGCAACGGCGAAACCCAAATCATAACAAGTTCGTGGCAACCATATATAAATCGGAATTAACGCCAGCATCAGCCCCGCCAACATCACCCATTGCAAGCGAATATGCGCCGCATTAACATAGCACGCCATGCCAAGCATAAAATAAAGCAACAGATGTATTTTGGTTGCACCGTAAATATTAGGCAATTCCCCAAGTGCGAGGTAACACAGGGATATAGCCAAGCAAAGCATGTTAAATAGCAATTTATTTCGCAATATTCCAACCAACCCAATTGCAAAACAAGCAATATACATACGCAATTCTTCAGACAAAGTCCAAAGTGAACCATTTATTCCATTCCATGGCAGATGCGTGAATACATTAGGCAGCACAAAATATGCGTGCAACAACGTTCCGTCATATAACATAAACTTGCGAATATCAGGGTGCAACAAAAACTCAGATGCTCCGAGCGTGCTAACCATCGCTCCAACCAACACACAAAATATGAGATTAACCCATAATGCGGGGTAAATCCGCAAAATGCGAGCCGCCCAGAACCGCCTCCATGGTTGGGTGGCGCATGATTTGGCAATCAGCAACCCACTTACAAAAAAGAACATACAAACGGCGAGCCCCGACATTCCTTTATGAAATCCCATATATTCAATTATTGACGTGAATATTGGGTCAGCAATATGGCTGCGTGGCTTTAATATGTTAGTGAGCGGGTAGCAATGTCCGTAAATAACGGCAATCGCCGCTATCAAACGAATTAATCATAGATTATTATTGCGAGAATTGAGGTGATGTTCAAGATTAGATTGCCACATAATTGCAACTATTTATACACAAAAAAAGCAAGTGCAACCCGAAATATTTCAAGGTCGCACTTGCACTTTATTTATGTAGATTTTACAATTGCTTGATTTAATAGCAGTTTAATTAAAACATTTTGTAATATTTGGTTTTATACAAACTCAAACATTGCGGCATTCACCTGCGATGCTGAAACACCTTCAAGCGTGATTACGTCATATGAATTATTCGCTACGCCACCAATATTAAATGTTGCCTCGCCCTTAGCATTCTGATTCATGACAGACAATATATCGCTAAAGTTGTTAGCAATATTGCTACTTATACGGATTTTATCGCCTTCAATTTGGGAGTAATCCATAATTGCTGTATTATAATTACCATTATGTCCTAAGATAGTTTCATTAGCATTAACATTAGTGTTAAAGCTAAATGTATCAGCACCTTGATTACCATATATTTTACTGCTAACTGGCAAGGCAAATCTATAAAAGCCAAGATCTATAACACTAATGTTAATAAAATCATTGCCAGAATCACCAAGTATAAGACCTCCTTTATTTGCAACTGACTCATTAATAAAATCACCACCCTTCGTGCCATAAGTCACTGGTATTTTGTTAAACCCCTGCCTGCCTTCTGCCTCACCGTAATTGGTGAAATGTTCCCACGCACTTTTGACGCTACCATTGGCAACGGCTGCTGCGACATCAAGATTTTTTGCTAAATATAATGATGGATTATATTCAGCGAAAGGTGTTCTACCCTCTGACGAGCCATATTTAAGAAAATGCTCAAACGCACTAAATGCGCCCGCACCAACTGCACCAGCCACGTCGGGGTTGGATTTGAGATAATATTCTGAGTTAAACACCTCACCGCCGTCCCTGCCTTCTTTACTTCCAAACTTGCTAAAATGCTCAAATCCATTTTTGAAAAAGCCATTTTCAACTGCTGTTCTTACGTCCTTGCAACGCAATAAATAATATTTTTCGCTATATCCGTTCTTAAAATCCATAAAAAAATCCTTTTAACTATTGTTTATAACAACTGATCTCAATCAATAGTTTAATTATTCATGAAATGCAAGTTGATTTTTGTAATATAATTCAATAAGTTATCTCAATGAAAAATACAAATAATAACTATAAAATTGCCACATGGAATGTTAATTCCATTCGTTCCCGCCTTGAACATTTGCTAGAGTTTTTGCGTATCACCGCCCCTGATGTGTTGCTGTTGCAGGAATTAAAGCTGGAGGAGGCGAAGTTCCCTTATGCGGAGATTGAGGAATTAGGTTATAATTGCGCAGTTTTGGGGCAGAAAACTTATAATGGTGTGGCTATTTTGAGCAAAGCCCCGCTTGAAGATGTGCGCACGCATTTATATGATGATGACCCGCAAGCTCGCTATATTGAGGCGGTGACGTATCATAATGGTGCAGCTTTGCGAGTTGCCAGCGTCTATGTTCCCAATGGGCAGGAAGTTGGCAGCGACAAGTTCGCCTATAAAATGCAGTTTTTAACGAAATTGCGGGCGCATATGCAGGATTTATTGCGCTTGCGTGAAGTGTTAATTGTTGGTGGCGATTATAATATAGCATACCTGCCCCAAGATGTTTATGATGCGGCGGCACTTGAGGGCAGCATCTGCTATAATGCGCTAGAGCGGGCGCATTTGCGAGCCATATTAAATATGGGTTATTATGATGCAATGCGGGTGACGCACCCCGACGCACATATATATAGCTGGTGGGATTATCGTGGGGCAGCGTTTGAGCGTGACCATGGCTTGCGCATAGACCATCTGTTGCTTTCACCCGAGGCAGTTGATAAACTTGAAGGGTGCGAGGTGGCAAAATATTTGCGAACGTTGGATAAACCCTCCGATCACGCCCTCGTAATGTGTGAGTTGCAAGTAACAATTTAATCATATATAATTTATCACATGAATATAATAACTTATAATTATCCTAATGTTATATTGTCACAGGGAACTTACAATATCCCCACCCTTCCTCTGCCGATGGAACTGGAGAATAAAAAAGTAATGAAAAAAACTAGCGAAGCACGAGCTGCATTAGCTGAATTAAAGGGGGTAGCTATATCTATGCCCAATCAAAATATTTTAATTAAAACATTATCTTTACAAGAGGCAAAGGATAGCTCTGCAATAGAAAACATCGTAACAACAAATGATGAATTATATCAAAGTGATGAAAAAGCAAGATATTTTGTTAGCCATGCCGCCAAAGAAGTGCATCTTTATGCGACCGCATTAATTAGAGGTTTTTCAGAAATAAAAAAAAGTGGTTTATTACGTAATAACCTAATAAAAAGCATGCAATCTGAATTATTAGAAAATGATTCTGGTTTTCGTTCACAAGCTGGAACCACACTAAAAGAGCAAATAACAGGAAACGTGATATATACTCCTCCACAATCTTTAGCGCAAATTGAAAACGCCATGAAAAACCTGGAAGACTTTATCAATGATAAAGATTTAAGCGATTTGGATGCGTTAGTAAAAATGGCAATCATACATCATCAATTTGAAAGTATTCACCCTTTTTTTGATGGCAACGGACGTACAGGACGTATGATTAACGTTTTATATTTAGTGCATCAACAGCTTCTGGATACACCAATCCTATATCTTTCCCGCTACATTAATCACAACAAGCAAGAATATTATCGTTTGCTTCAAGCAGTGCGTGACCAAGGAATATGGGAAGAATGGATAATGTTTATGCTAGAAGGTATTTGCCACACGTCAAGACAAACAATTTGCCTAATAGAGGAAATAAAGATTATATTACAAAAACATAAGAATACAATGCGCACTAAGATTGCTAATATTTACACTCAAGATTTGCTTAATATAATGTTCAACCATCCATATACAAAAATTGCACATGTCGTAGATGAGCTCAAAGTCAGCAGACAAACCGCAGCAAAATGTTTAGATGCAGTAACAGAAATTGGATTAATGCAAAAGGTAAGAATACAAAACTCTAACTATTATTTTAACAACGATCTAATAAAATGCTTAAGTAATGTGCATGATATGTAGGCCAAAACTAATTTTATACTTAACATAGGTAGTGAGTAATGTTAAAGAAAATGCGTTTTGATTAACACGTTCGCAAAATTGTTTTATTATATTAATTGGAAAACGCTTATTTTCAAAGAACGTCATTTATTTAATTATCAAACAATATTTGCTTTAGGCTTCAAGCCATAATCAGTGATTAAGCATTCAGCAATTTGCACCGCATTCAGGGCAGCACCCTTGCGTAAGTTATCAGCCACAATCCACATATTCAAGCAATTTGGCGCACTTTCATCAATTCGCAACCGTGAAACATAAACACCATCTTCACCCATAACTTCTTTCGGAGTGATGTAACCATCTGCATCATCACGCTCTTGCAACAACACCACGCCATCAGCCTCCCCGAGTGCAAGATACGCTTGATCCAATGTCACAGCCTCATGAAACTCCACATTGACGGATTCACTATGCCCAACAAACACAGGGACACGCACGCAAGTTGCGCTAACCGAAATATCAGCACCCATGATTTTTTGCGTCTCCACCATCATTTTCCATTCTTCTTTGGTGCTACCATTTGCCATGAACACATCAATTTGCGGAATCACATTAAACGCAATTTGCTTGGGGAAACATTGCGGAGCTTCCTCCTCGCCCATGAATACTTTTTTAGTTTGAGCATAAAGCTCGTCCATTGCATCTTTGCCCGCCCCCGAAACTGATTGATAAGTTGAAACGACAATTCTCTTGATTGCTGCAATCTCTGCTAACGGCTTGAGTGCAACCACCATTTGTATGGTTGAGCAATTTGGGTTAGCGATGATGTTGCTTTTACGAAAATCCACAAGCGCATGTGCATTCACTTCTGGCACAATCAACGGCACATCATCAAACATACGGAAATGTGAGGTATTATCAATCACCACGCAACCAGCCGCTGCGGCACGGGGCGCATGAATGGCGGAAACCGCTCCCCCCGGTGAAAATAAGGCAATATCAGTATCGCTAAAATCAAAATCTTCCAACACTTGGCATTTGAGAACACGGTCATTGCCAAAACTAACTTCTTTGCCAAGCGAATTGCGTGAAGCAAGTGCAACTATTTGTTTGATTGGGAAGCGACGTTCAGCAAGGGTTGCGAGCATCTCCCGCCCGACATTTCCGGTTGCACCAACAATTGCGATGTTAAACATAATTTATGCGACCTCAAAAATAATTATTAATAGCAGTGATTGCCCCAGCCAGCAAGCACCCAAATGTTAGCACCATACCAATTTGACGGTAAATTATCACCATTTTGCCAGATTTGGCTGAACTAGGCTCTTTCACGGTTAAACTATAAAAATGCGAGATGCGGCCAACAATCAACGCAATCCCCATAATATGCAAGGTTGTTGAGTTAGTTCCACCAAGCTCTAGCATCAGCATCAGCAACAATGCAAGCGGAATATATTCAGAAAAATTGGCGTGCGCCCGCATGTGACGCACCATAATGTCCTTCCCGCCATCACCAATCACTTGATTGCATTTCAAACGGCAACGAATTACCAATGCGGAGAATACAACAAACAGCAAAGTGAGCAAAGCAGTATATAAGGGGGTTATGGAAAGCATATTCATGATATATCATATAATCAATTTTGACGCTATATTCAACAGAAAAAGCAAAACAACAATAACACGCCGAAAATCAACAAAAAAGGTGGACGTTTTGCGCCCACCTTTTCTTCAAACATTATGAATAGTTTGGATTTAGAAATCCATACCACCCATGCCGCCCATTCCACCCATACCGCCAGCAGCAGCATTTGAAGAACCATTATTTTCTTCAGGCTTATCAGCGATTAATGCTTCAGTCGTGATTAACAACCCAGCAACTGACGCTGCATCTTGCAATGCGGTGCGCACAACCTTAGTTGGGTCAATGATACCGCACTTCACCATATCGCAATATTCCAATGTTTGCGCATTGAAACCATAATTGCTATCTTTGCTTTCCAGCAATTTGCCAGCAACTACTGCACCATCTAGCCCAGCATTTTCAACGATTTGACGAATAGGAGCTTGCAACGCACGGCGCACAATATTAATACCCGCTTTTTGCTCTTCATTATCAGCCTTGATGTTATCCAACACTTTTGAAGCATAAAGCAATGTAATCCCACCACCTGGAACAATTCCTTCTTCCACAGCAGCGCGAGTTGCATGAAGTGCATCGTCAACACGATCTTTACGTTCTTTAACTTCAACTTCAGTTGAACCACCAACTTTCAATACGGCAACGCCACCTGAAAGTTTAGCCAAACGCTCTTGCAATTTCTCACGGTCATAATCAGAAGTTGTATCTTCCACTTGAGCGCGAATTTGGCTGCAACGCACTTCAATATCAGCTTTGTTTCCAGCACCATCAACAATTGTGGTATCTTCTTTGGTTATTGAAATCTTTTTAGCAGAACCAAGCATGTTGATGCCAACATTTTCCAACTTCATGCCCAAATCTTCACTGATAACTTGTCCACCAGTCAAGATTGCAATATCTTCCAACATTGCTTTGCGACGATCACCAAAACCAGGGGCTTTAACGGCCGCAACTTTCAATCCACCACGGAGCTTATTCACCACCAAAGTTGCCAAGGCTTCGCCTTCAACATCTTCTGCAATAATCAACAACGGACGTTGCGATTGCACAACTGCCTCAAGCAATGGCAATAATTGTTGCAAACCTGAGAGTTTTTTCTCAACCAGCAAAATGCACGGATTTTCAAGTTCAGCAACCATTTTCTCTGAGTTTGTCACAAAATATGGTGACAAATATCCACGGTCAAACATCATACCTTCAACAACTTCAAGCTCAAACTCAAGCCCTTTAGCTTCTTCAACGGTGATTACGCCTTCTTTACCAACTCTATCCATTGCTTCAGCAAGTTTGTTACCAATCACTTCATCGCCATTAGCTGAAATAGTTCCAACTTGTGCAATTTCTGCGTGTGATGAGATAGGCTTGCTTTTCTTTTTGATTTCCTCAACAACAGCAGCAACTGCTTTATCAATTCCACGCTTCAAATCCATTGGATTTAAGCCAGCAGCAACTGCTTTTGCACCTTCACGGATAATAGCTTGCGCAAGAACTGTTGCAGTAGTTGTGCCGTCACCAGCGGTATCAGCAGTTTTGCTTGCCACTTCACGCAACATTTGTGCGCCCATATTCTGAAAGTTATTTGCAAGCGTGATTTCTTTAGCAACAGTAACGCCATCTTTAGTGATACGAGGCGCACCATAAGATTTTGAAATTACTACATTGCGACCTTTTGGCCCCAAAGTTACTTTCACAGCATTTGCCAAAATGTCAGCACCTAGCAAAATCTGCGAGCGTGCGTCAGTTCCGAACTTAATTTCTTTAGACATATTCTTCTCCTAATTATTTAATTTTACAATATTTATGCAGCTTTCTTTTTAGCAGCAGCTTCGCCAGCCAAAATAGCAATAATGTCAGATTCTTTCATTACCAACAATTCTTCGCCCGACATCTTGATTTCAGTGCCAGACCATTTGCCAAACAACACTACATCGCCAACTTTCACTTCCAAAGCAACAATGTTACCAGCGTCATTGCGTGCGCCAGAACCACAAGCTACAACTTCACCTTTTTGCGGCTTTTCTTTAGCCGAATCAGGAATGATAATTCCGCCAGCTGTGCGATCTTCTTCTTCCAAACGGCGTATGACAACACGGTCATATAATGGTTTAATGTTATTCATAAAAAACTGCTCCTAATGTTAGTTTTAGTATATTATATTTTATTAATTATGTTTAATTATTTCATGGATCATCTCCATCATATCAGCAATATATGCAATATGTTTTGCATTTCAAGGGGGAAATGTTATTTTTGTTAAAATAAACAAAATAATTGCATGAAAATCATTTTTCATTATAATAATATGATGGAAAATAATTTAACTAGTGAAAACATTAATATTAACTTGCAGATACCTAAGCATTTGCTTGAGAAAGCGCAGAAAGTCACAGGTTTTGGCTATGCTGAAACCTTGCTAGCTGGATTAGAAAGTCTGACCTCAAACAAGATCATAAAAAATCCGTATCAACAATTATTAGCAATGGAAGGCTCGCTTAAAGATACAGATTGCTTCTCAATTCCCCTTGATGTTTTGCGTGAAGATAGAGAATTTTAGTGATTTGGATTGCAGCAGATACAAGCACTATGATTGCATTTTTGAAAAAGCATGAGGGAGAAGATGTTGACATACTTCGCAATGCAATTATAGAAAATTGTTTGTTTTTACCACTTCCAGTTATTGCTGAGTTGCTTAGTGACCCTAATTTACAAATAAATACTTATAATGCTATTGAGCGACTGCCAACTTTACCAATTATAGATGGATATTGGCATAGAGCGGGTAAGCTCCGAGCTTTGGTTTTATCCAAAGGCAAAAAAGCACGCCTTGCTGATGCGCTAATTGCCCAAAATTGCATTGATAATAATGTTGCTTTAATCACTCGTGACAATGATTTTAGGCATTATAATCTATATGGAAACTTAAAATTATTACCAGATTAAAATTGCCAATGATTTCACCATCAAATAACTGCGCCAACTGCCCAAGGCTTGCGGAGTTTCGCCAGCAAAATTGTGCTACATATCCGCATTATCATAATGCACCAGTGCCAGCATTTGGTGAATTGAACGCCACCCATTTGATTGTGGGGTTAGCACCAGGGTTGCACGGAGCAAACCAAACTGCCCGCCCTTTCACGGGGGATTATGCTGGTGATGTGCTATATGCAGCATTAATTAAACATGGATTGGCGATTGGTGAATATGGCAAACATGCGAGTGATGGTTTGCGATTGCGTAACATTCGCATTACCAATTCGGTGCGATGCGTTCCACCACAAAACAAACCAACCACGCTTGAAATTGCGACATGTGGCCAATTTTTGCAATCCGAAATCGCCAATATGCACAATTTGCAGCGTATCTTAGTGCTAGGCGGAGTTTCACATAATGCAACGGTCAAAGCACTAGGTGGGAAAATCACAACTCACCCATTCAAACATGGCGTGGTTTATAATATAGCTAACATAGAATTATTTTGCTCCTATCATACCTCACGCTATAATATTAATACTCGGGTGCTAACTGAAGCCATGTTTGATGATGTAATTGCTAGATTTGCTGGTTAAATATCAACATCATGCTCAAACATTATGCTCAGCGGCAATCACCAATAACTGCTCCATGCTTAAACTAAAATCAGATTGCAACCACGCATCATTGCAAGACTCAAGCGCATATTTAATTTTTATTCCATGAGAAAACCCGTTTTGCAATAATAATGCACCATTAACTGGGCATGGTTGCGGTTGATAATCATGTAAATATTGGAGCAATTGAGTTGTGTTACCCGCTAAATCTTGTTGCAATAATAACATTTCTTGCACCATATCCTTGCCATGTTGCGCCACTTGCACCCGCAATGAATCAATATCCTTAATCATGTGCGCATTTGCCATCGCTTGCATATATTTTTTTGTTACATTCGTTAATCGCCAATTATTAGCAATATATTGCGTGTTAATGTTGGTTGAACTTATTAACGCACATAAGCGTCGCCAAGGATTGAAGTTAGGTTTAATATTAAATTGTCCCTCCCCCGCTATTAACTCTCCTATTTTCAATTCACCCGCTATTAACTCCCTGTCTATTAATTCCCTGTCTATTAAATCTCGTAACGCAGTTAAGTTAATCACAGCATCACCCGTGACTGCCTGCCCCGTGATTTCTTGACCCGTTATTACCTGCCAAACTTTAGTTTCCGCCATTAATTCTAAAGCCGCATAGGGATTATCCGCCCCAAGCATTTTCGTCATTTCATGACCAATTCTCTCGCCCGAAACTCCACCCCCTGCAACTAATTTATGCGCATATTTAGCAATAGCTTCATAAGCATAATCATCTTGTTGCAATAATTTTCCATGCGTTGCTAAGAAACGATAATATCGCAAAATACGCAAATAATCTTCCGCAATTCTTGCATTCGCATCACCAATAAAACGCACCCGCCCCGCTATTGCATCAGCAACGCCACCAACATAATCTATAATTTCGCCATGATCATTCATAAATAATGCGTTCATCGTGAAATCACGGCGCAGCGCATCAACCTCCCAATCATCAACAAACTCAATGGTTGCGTGCCTGCCATCACATTGCACATCACGGCGTAATGTAGTTATTTCAAACCCTCTATTGTTGTTACCATGTTGATTAATGTCGTCTTTTCCAGCTTCAAGCATCACCGTCACTGTTCCATGCGCAATTCCCGTTGGAATAACCCTGCCATGCTTGGCAAATGCTTGGCAAATCACATCAGGCAAATGCGGGGTTGCCAAATCTATGTCGCCATAAGCCAAATCCCTTTCCATCACAAAGTCACGAACACACCCGCCAACAAAGCGCAACTCAATACCTTCCATGCGAGCGATTTCAAGCAATAATTGCACCGAATTATCATGCAACCAGCGGGGTTTTGTTGCCATAATGTCGCTTATTTTACAGTGGAATTATCTATATTTTTATCTATGGTAATTTTGTCAATATTCACCGCATCAGGGCTGACTATGGCGGGGTTCAACTTTGCAGGGTTCACCGCAGCGGGAACTAGCTTCCCATTGACATTATACGCTGGAGAATAAGATGCTTCACCAGTTGCCGCCTGCCCCAAAGACCACCATATACAACTCACAATCAACAATAATGCGCTTGATGTCCATGTCCAAAATAACGCTGATTTGCGAATATGCTCACCAATATAATGCCCGTCCTTGGCTTTGTGAGTGATGAATAGCAACCACAGCCCATAAAGCGCGAATGGCAACAGCGCAACCCAAAACCGAGCAAGTATAATCTTAATCATATATTTTTCTCTATGTTCTTCTCAACACTCGTTTGTTCTTTTTTGAGGGTTGAACTGTTTTTTCTCTCGCCGTAAATTAAGGCGAGGGCAACGCTTGCAATAGATGCAAAAGAAATTATTCCACCAATTAATGGCTGACCAATATAAGCCAAAACTCCTGTCAAAGCAAATGAACCCATCACAATCAAAAAAGCGAATAACTGCCCTCTAGTTTTATATTGGTGATAACAACGAAATTTTTCCATTTTATGTTCTTGTGATTTCTCTGCCATAGCAAATATCTTTTCAGGCGCATCTATCATAATGTTTTTATAAGCCTGCAACTCGCTTGCTGGAGGGAGAGGACCAACGTGAACCATGAGAGAAGATGTTTTAGAAACAATAAAATCTCTCTTTTCCTTCTCATCTACTAAATCAATTATTTCATTCATTTTATTCTCTATAATGTTGCATAGCCGTTGTCATTATATTGCCAACATCTTGCCATATTTCATTTAATTCATTTTCCTCGGACTGCAATAAATCTTCATATCCTTTAGTTGAAAACATATCAAATATACCACCATATCCAGTCACAAAAGGCAATAAAACTTTTCCCTGCTTTAGGTTGTCAATTTGCTTTACGCTATTTAATTTACGATTTTCCATTCTCAAATCCTTGTTATGCTAAACATATTATATCACATTTTTCTGTTTAGGAAGTATTACAATACTCATTTCATACCACAACACAACAAAAAATATTCACTTCACTCACCCAGCAACCCGACAAGGACACTCGGTGAACTCAGGGGGGCAGATGCGTTGCTTAAAAGTATTATTCAACACATCACCATTTTTCACATCAAGGCATAATTCGCGCAAACCCTCAATGAAATATGGGTGGGTGCAAAGCGCAGGAATACGGTAATATTCAGGCACACCCAGTTCGTGCGCCAATTCACGATACTCAATATCCAACTCCACCAGCGTTTCTGAATGTTCTGATACAAACGCAATTGGCACTAATATTACAGGCACTTTATCACGTCCCGCCCGCTCTAACTCCTCCACTGTAGAAGGGCCTATCCATTTGAGAGGGCCAACACGGCTTTGATAACATACCGTATAATCCAACCCATCAAACATCAACAAATCTACAATACGCTTGGCGGTTTGCTGCACTTGCCACTGATAAGGGTCGCCCGACTTGATGATTTTCTCAGGCAAACCATGCGCCGAAAACAACACACGGGGGCGTGCATCTTTGGAGAGATTAAACAATACATCACGCAACAACGCCCCATGCGCATTAATGAATGATTGTTGGTCAGCATAACAACAAATATCAGTTGTTGGAACATTAAGCCCCCCTGACATCGCTGCTTTTTTCCAATCCTCCAACGAAGAACGGCTGGTGGTGGTGGAAAATTGCGGATAAAGCGGTAGTAAAATCACATGGTCGGGCGCATATTCCTTCACCTGCTCCACAACCGCATCACTCATTGGGTGCCAATATCTCATACAAATGAAAGTTTTGACGTTGCCATCATCAGCGAGCAGATTGCTAAGTGCCGTTGCTTGCGCTTCCGTTTGTTCCAAAATCGGTGATTTACCCCCCATTTCCTCATATATTTTGGCAGCAATTGGCGCACGACGGCGAGAAATCAAATGCGCAATCGCTAGCCTAATCAATTTTGGCGCACCTATAATTGCAGGGTCATTGAACAAATTGAACAAAAACGGGCGCACCGCCTCCAGCGAATCAGGCCCACCAAGGTTGAGCAGCACAATCGCCGTTTTAGTTTGTTTTGAAATAACAGTTTCAGTGGTCATTATCTAGGTTACTCACATTAAATTATATATGTATATTCATATCGCTTATTTTGCACCCCTGCGCAACTAATTTTATGTTTAGCGCATTCTTAAGTTATTGCGCAAACCGAGGGCGATGAGGAACACGAATAATAGTGTTTTTAATTTTTATTGCAATTTTTTTTAATTTCATTATAACCATTTATGGAACTTATGTTCTGGGGCATCGAAACCTCTTATTTTGTGCGGCAAGTATTTCCGTTATCAATACTCCTCGATTTTTTTCATGGTCGGGGAGCCACAAGTGCATGTTCAAGCCTTCAATTTATGAATGGCTAAAGACTCGTGGGAATCTTTCACAGAATGGATTTTTCGAACTCCCCGACCACCAGTCGCATAACGCGACTGATGTGTTTTAACCATTAAAACATTTCGAGGAAGTAATGAAAAAAACTATTTTAGCAAGTATAGCGTTGTTGGGATTAACCAGTTGCGCCACTATTTTGGAAGGCAAGAATCAAACTATATCCATTCAATCAAACCCTAGCTGCGCCAAATGCGGAGTTTTTCGCCAAGGTCAGCCAATAGCAAGCGTTGAATGCACGCCAAGTGGAGTTATGATAGAAAAAACCAAGCATGATTTAACTGTAACTTGCACTAAGCAGGGATATGCACCGAGCAGTCAAATACTTGAATCTGGTATTGAGGGGGCTGTTGCTGGCAATATTCTTGTAGGTGGATTAATTGGTTGGGGAATTGATTCAGCCACAGGTGCTGACAATAAATATCCAAATAATGTTATTGTAAATATGGTGCCTACTGATGGCAAAAACTATAAGCAACCTTATATTCCTTCGCCTGCTGAAATTAAGCAACCAGAAGAATTACAAAAACCATCTAATATACAGTCAGGAATACAAAGATAATAATGTATTTCAAATTAACTGCCTCCCCAGCCTTAAAATTGCTTTGCACGTTATGGTTGGGGAAGAATATTTACCCCCTCACCGCATCAATAATAGCCTGCATATTTTCAACGGGAGTTTGGGGGATAACACCATGACCTAGGTTTAGCACAAAGCGTTTGCCTTGCATTGCCGCCTTTAATGCTGACACTTGCCGCACTGCCTCCTTCGCATTATAAGCCAGTGCTAAATTATCCACATTACCCTGCAATGTTATATGCTCAGGGATTTTGACGCTAAGCGACGCCATATCCGTGAATTGATCCACCGAGATTCCATCAGGTTGCACTATTTCCGCAAACCGCACATAATCAGCCTCACCAACCCCACGAGGAAAGCATATAATCGGCGCATTTGGGTGACGCAATCGCACGCTTTCCACAATCGCTTTAGTCGGAGCAAAAATCAATGCCTCCCGCAAATGTGATGGCACATGCGCCGCCCAGCTATCAAATATCTGCACTGCATTTGCTCCCGCCTCAATTTGCGCACATAAATGCTCAGAAATCGCCTCAACTAACAGCGCAATTATCGTATGGCACATTTCAGGATTGCTATAAATCGCAGTACGAGCTTGCATAAAATCACCACGCCCATTGCCGTCCAACATATAACATAACAATGTCCACGGCGCACCCGCAAACCCTATTAATGCTTTGTCAGGGGCAAGTGCTGCCCGTGTTTGAGTGAGTGCTGCATAAACAGGGCGCAAATGCTCCCGCATCGCCTCAATGCTCAAACGTGGCAACTCATTTGCGTGAGTTATGGTTTGCAAATTAGGCCCTTCACCCGCCATAAACTCTAGCTTCAGACCCAATCCGTGTGGAATAACGAGAATATCAGAAAATATGATAGCTGCACTCATACCAAACCGCGTGATTGGCTGCATGGTGATTTCAGTGGCAATCTCGGGGGTATAGCACATTGGCAGAAACCCTCCAGATTTTTCCCGCAATGCCCGATATTCAGGCAGATAACGCCCTGCTTGGCGCATAAACCAGAATGGTGTTTTTTGGGGTATTTTTTTAGTGGTTTTTGGGTTTGTTTCGGTTAGCAATTTTGCTTGAAATATATCTATAAAATCCATAAATGCAGTTATAAACTGATTTGTGCATTTTGCAAGTGTGGTTTTGCCGATTGATTGATTTGAAACTCCCCCCATGCGGGGGAGTCCAAAAGGGCGAGCAAAGCATGGCCCGATTGGGTGGGGGGTTAAAAATCAAACCCCTCCCGCTTTACACTTCGCTAACGCTTGCGTTCAGCCGCCCTCCCGCATGGGGAGGGCTAAAACAAAGAAATCAACACAAAATTATGTTTGCGCAAATATCAATTATTGCTATAATAAAATATTAAATTAAATTATATATCCACAGTAAAATATATTACAAGTAAATGGCAGTATAACATTATGAATCATAATATTTTCTCAATTTCAATTGCGGTTTTTTGCTTAGGTTTGCTGTGGGCATGCACCGCTATGCTTAAGCCCGCTTTTGCGCAAAACACCGCACAAAGCACCTCAAAAAGCAACATGGCACAAAGCACTATGGAACCAACAGATAAACTCCACCCTATTGCTTCGCAAAAAAAGTTCATCATATATTATAGCGACGAGCAACCCGATGATGAGTTCGCCAATTATGATGTGATTGTGTTTGATAGAGAGGCGCACCCACCACTTGGCAACCTCAATTCCAAGGGTAAAGTTTTGCTGGGTTATCTCAGTGGAGGCGAGCTGGACAGCACCCGCAGCGATTTTGCCAAAATCAAAAATAACCATATTTTGCTAGAAGAAAACCCCAATTGGAAAGGTAGTTTCATTGTTGATGTGCGTTCACCCGCTTGGACAGCATATTTAATTGAAGATGTAATTCCAGAGATATTGCGCCAAGGATTTGACGGTATATTTGTTGATACTTTGGATAGTGTGGAAGATTTGGAAGTGCGTAACCCCACAAAATATATAGGTATGATTCAAGGCACCACCAACATGATAAAAACCATACGAATGCACTATCCCAACATGAAGATTATGATTAACCGTGGTTATAAAATATTGCCACATATCGCCCGTGATATTGATTATGTGTTAGCGGAAGGCACAATGGCGGAATATAATTTTGAAACGGGAAAATCAAAGTTGTTTGATGATGAGATTTATCAGGAATATGCGCAAAAAGTTATGGATTTGAAAGCAAAAGCCCCGCATTTGCAAATCATGGCGGTGGATTATTGGGATATGAATGATATTGAAGGGGTTAAAAATATTTATCTCAAGCATCGTGATAATGGATTTATCCCTTACGTCACCACGATTGATTTAGAGCAAATCCATCATCAACCATGGTGATTTTTGGTTGCCGTGATAATTTTTTTGATATGAAATTATTTTTGTCATACCAGCGAAAGCTGGTATGACAAAAATTATCTACGACATATAGCAGTTTCTATTTTTAATTGCCGATTTTATTGACCAGCAGTAGTGAGTGCTAGCCAAATTAAAAATAGATGTAGTGCTATATCTTTATAGATTATAGTGTTTTCTCCTAATTTTGCTTGCTTAACAACAGCAAATAAATAAAATTAGAAAACACTATAAATGGCAATAACATATTTCTATTTATTTTTTGCAAATAATGTTGTAGTCAGGTTAAATATAAAACTTAAACTGCGAGTAATGATGTTCACTTGGAAAGCAACTGATATGGCAATTGACCTTGGCACAGCGAATACGCTGATTTATGTGCCAAACAAGGGAATTGTGCTAAATGAGCCGTCCGTTGTGGCGATGAAGCAAGAAGAAGGCGTGATGATTCCTTATGCTTTTGGCAATGAAGCGAAGAAAATGCTCGGGCGCACCCCTGAAAAAATTGAAGCAATCCGCCCCATGAAAGATGGAGTTATCGCTGATTTTAGGATTGCTGAAGAAATGATTAAGCATTTTGTGTTGCGTGTTAATAATCGCCGTAGTTTTATTGGACCTATTATTGTGATATGCGTTCCGTCTGGATCAACCCCCGTTGAGCGCAGAGCTATCCAAGAAAGCGCAGAAAGCGCAGGCGCAAGGGAGGTTTATTTGATTGAAGAATCCGTTGCAGCAGCGGTTGGAGCAGGCTTGCCCGTCACCGAAGCAACAGGTTCAATGGTGGTGGATATTGGCGGCGGCACAACCGAAGTTGCTGTTCTTTCACTTGGTGGCATTGTCTATTCTAAATCCGCCCGAGTTGGTGGGGATCGTATGGACGAAGCGATTATGTCATATTTGCGCCGTCATCACAAAATGTTGATTGGCGAGGCGACGGCGGAGCGTATCAAAAAAGAAATTGGCGTTGCCTCCCCGCCTGAGTCTGGTGACGGACGCACCATGATGATTAAAGGGCGAAATATTTCATCTGGTAGCCCGATGGAGCTAGAGTTTAGCGAATATGAAGTGGCACACGCCCTCGCCGAACCCGTCAACGCCATCATTGATGCAGTCCGCACCGCTTTGGAACTCACCCCGCCTGAACTCGCCTCGGATATATCAGATAAAGGCATCGCCATGACTGGTGGTGGTTCAATGCTCAAACATTTAGATAGCGTCATCAGTTATGCGACTGGCTTGCCCGTATTTGTGGTGGACGATCCACTGCCATGTGTCGCACTCGGCACTGGCAAAGCATTGGAAAATCTCGCCGCATTCTCAACTGTATTATTCAAGCAAAATTAATATTTGTTAAAGCGATTGTCATTTGTGCGATGCACATAACCTTTATTTGCTTTGTGCGATGCACAAAGTCCACACATCAACCATTTTCATAGCTATATTTAACAGAAATTGAGATATTTTCCGTATTTTCACCATAAACATATTTACAAGCCGTTCATTTCATGATTTTAATGTGTTGGTATTGAGTTATTTCTCAATTTGTCAAATAAATGATTTTATGGAGAGTATTTTATGAACAAAAATGAATTAGTGGCTGCAATGGCAGAACTCGCTGGTATGACCAAAACTGACGCCGCAAAAGCAATTGATGCTTTTTGTGACGCAGTAACCAATGAATTGGCAAAAGGTGGTGATGTCCGCCTTGTTGGGTTTGGTAATTTTGAAGTTGCTGCACGCAAAGCAACCGATGGTCGCAACCCACGAACTGGCGAAACAATTAAGATTGCTGCATCAAACTTGCCTAAGTTCAAAGCGGGCAAACAATTGAAAGATGCTTGCAACCCTGGCGCTGTTAAGAAAAAAGCTGCGTAATATATGTTTTAATGCTTGACGTTTTGATTGTTTCCGTGATAAACGCTACGTCAAGCATTAACATTTTTACTTAATAAAGTGTTTTTATTTGAGACATTTTCTCATTTGAAACATTATGGGCGATTAGCTCAGTTGGTAGAGCGCCTCGTTTACACCGAGGATGTCGGGAGTTCGAGTCTCTCATCGCCCACCATCTTGATTAGTTAATAATCCGCCTTCAGTCATGCTACATGCTTCTGACATTGTAATTTTAGAGCAATGTTAAAAACCGTTCCCCCCTATCTTTCCTTGTTGGGTGAAGCTGATTTCTGACCACCAACATTTTCCGCAATAATCGCTGTTTTGGAATCACTTACAGCAACTCCAGTAGTAAGATTTTTTGTTGCACCTGCAACCAAATTGCTCAAACTATCTCCAAATCCACCATTAATGCTAGATGTTTTTGTTGAATCAACATCTTTGCCTTTCCCATTTTTTGCAATATCATTCACAATATCAGCTAAATATGCGCCATCTTTGCCAACCAATCTATTTTGAATTATTGTAAGCACGGATTTTTCATTAATCTTGCCATCTTCTTGTAATATTCCCTTCTCCTTAGCTGCTTTTAGCGTTTCAGGGCCAATGTCACCATCATCGGGAACGCCAAGCATCGTTTGGATATATTTTTTCTCATTCTCACCCAAGGATTCTAACGTCTTCCCGCCCGTTCCTTGCCATCTGCCTTGAGAAAACTTCACCAACTCAATTGCATCAATTTGTCCATTTTTTGAGAGCTTGTTATCCTCAAGAGCTTTGCTTAATGTTTTTTGAAAATCTTGCTGCTCTTCATCTAACCCCAACATGCGCCCAAATTGCGTTTGTTGCTTCTGCGTAAAACTCGTAAGTGGCAATGTTTTAGCGTCCATCGCTGGCACAGAATGTATTATTATAGGCTCTTTTGATGGATTTTTATTATCCGTCGCACCATCTTTTTTTGCCTCGCCCTTCACCTCTGGCTTTTTCTGTTCTGCACCATCTTTTGCGTCTGGCTTTGTTGCATCAGTCTTCGGCTTGGCTGCTTCTGCTGCTTTTTGCGCTGCCTCTAATTTCATGCGCTGCCTTTCCTTGGCTTCAATATCAACTAGCGATACTCCCCAAGTTTGATTCAACTCAAACTTTCCAGTTTTAATTATATCATCAACTTCTTTTGGATCTGCGGCAGGCAATATCTCCAATACTGGTATTTTCAGTTTAGGAGCTTCTGGCTGCGGTTTTGCTGGAGGAGTCGCTGCTGCGGGCGCACCACTGGAGGGCGTGGTTGATACGGTAGAACTGATGTAGTTATTATTAACTATATTAGTCGCACTTTGATTCTGCACTAAAGTCGTCCCTGCTCCACCCTGCGCATTCACTTCAATTGTTTGCTTGACTGCGGGGTTATTAGCTGCTGGAATTGCGGGAATGGTTGTTGTGGTATTAACGGCCATAATATTTTCAAATCCTGTAATAATATTTATCTTATACAAGTAATTATATAGTCAACATGTGACAATATTATGAAAAAATTGCTTAATTACATATATTTCATCAAAATAATATTGTTATATTAGGTTATACTATAATTTTTATTATTGCTTGCTGCAAATCACAACACAACCCAGCTTTGCGTCATATTATATTTTAATCATGATTATTTTTAATCACTTCATAAGCATCACGATAAAAAAACCAACATCATTAATTTATTTTGGAATCACAGCGCAATATAGCTTGAACTTCATGGGTGATGGAAAGCCACATGGTTGCAACTGAAACATCTTGCGCATTGGTTGAGTTCCATAGCTGGCTTTGGGCAAAGGCAACCGCTTTTTCGCCATATTGCTCTATCAATTTCTGTGCCTGCATTGTGATATATGTCTGGTTATGCCGCATCTCATAATTCCATATAGTCGCTTCATTATAATCTCTTAACTATAGTCGCTTCATTGTAAAAAATAATTATGCGCCTAAAAATATTAGCACAATTAATGATAGATTTTCATACGCCTAAACACAACTAAAAAACCATATTGCTATCAGTTATTAGCGCAATTTTAATGATGAAAGCCCAATTAATGCTAAAATTGAGGCAATAATCCAAAAGCGAATCACAACCGTCGCTTCCGACCAACCGAGTTTTTCAAAATGATGATGTATAGGTGCCATGCGAAATACTCGCTTGCCTGTTAGCTTAAATGATGCAACCTGCACAATCACGGAAACTGCTTCCAACACAAATAACCCTCCGATGATTGCAAGCACTAGTTCATGCTTGGTGATAAGCGCAATAGCCCCAATCGCCCCACCAAATGCAAGGCTGCCTGTATCGCCCATAAAAATCATAGCGGGCGGGGCGTTAAACCATAAAAACCCAAGCCCTGCACCAATTAATGCGGCGCAAAATACGGTTAATTCGCCTGAACCTTCAACATGATGTATTTGCAAATAATTGGCAAAAACCACATTACCAACGAGATATGCAATTAATGCAAAGCTCCCCGCTGTTATCATTATTGGCACAATCGCTAGCCCGTCCAACCCATCAGTCAAGTTCACGGCGTTGGAAGAGCCAATCATCACCAGCATGGCAAAAAAGATATATGCGATACCAATATCAGGGAAGAAATCCTTCAAAAATGGAACACTCAAACGGGTTGCTTGTTGAATATCCGAGCAATTTATCACCCATAACGCCACAATAAGCGAAATTATCGCTTGTGCGAGCAATTTAAGTTTGCCACTCAAACCCTTGCTATTACGCTTGCTAACTTTGAGATAATCATCAAGGAAGCCAATAAACCCAAAGCCAATGGTGATGAATAGCACTGCCCAGATATATTGATTGGTTAAATCTGCCCAAAGCAGGGTTGAGATGGTGACTGAAAGCAAAATCATCACCCCGCCCATAGTTGGCGTGCCTTGCTTGGTGAGCAAATGCGAGGCGGGGCCGTCCTCACGGATTGGTTGCCCCTTGCCTTGCTTTTTCTTCAACCAGCGAATTAAACTAGGGCCTATCATAAAACTAATAATCAGGCTGGTGAGCATCGCCCCGCCACTCCTGAAAGTTAGATATTTGAACAAATTAAATAGCTGAATCTGGTCAGCCAGCGGATAAAGCAAATTATAAAACATGCAAATGTTTATGACGTTTCACAATTAAATTGTCTAGTGTTTTTAGCAATGTTTTTTTATATTAGATGTAATTCCTACCTAGTAATCGCTTCTGGTTTATTATTTGCTGGCGTAGCATTTGGCTTAATATAAGTTGTTTCATGTGCCGAGAAATCTTTTGGATCTAATGTTAGACCTAATTCTTGTAATGGAATTCTCAAATTACTATTCGAAGTAGTAGGATCGCCTATTATCACATGATTATATTTCTGTTTTTCTGGTCCCTCATATCTTCTTGCTGCGCCTTCATCTTTTATTCCAGCGTTTTTAAGCATTTCTTGAAAAGCTTTATCCCCCAACAACCCTTCTAATTCTGATTTATTAAGTACATGGTCTGAACCTGCAGCTTTCACTAACATTTTTTCTACCGTTGGCTCTAACAATTCTTTTTTGCTTACTGGTGATGGAGCAGGTGTCGCTGGAACTTCTGGTTCAACTGGTTTAGTTCCCACATCAACGCCTACCGCCTTTGCTGCTGGACTTGCTGCTATGACTTTGCCATCTCTATCTACAAAAGCGGAAGGCTGCTTATTTTCTGTTTCTAATAAATTTGCTAATTTTTGCAAATCTTTTGGATTTAATTCTGCGTGAGGCCCCTGCCTCATACCTTCATTTTTAACAAACTTTCCTTCAATTCCATTATCTTTTGCAAACTTCACAAGATCGTTTAGCTGCTCCCCCACTTCAGTGCTAAGGTTGGACATGGGCAGCCTTACTATGGCCGTTCCATTTCCATTAATAAAAGTATTATAAGATTTTGTATTATTATCAACCATAAAATTTTCCTTAAAAATAATTTCTACAATATACAAATTAACATAATATTATTACGCTTTTATTAAGGCAAACGTATAAATATAATTGAATTGTCTAGTGTTTTTTTATGCTACTCACCAACTTGTTTCATAAACAAGGCAAAGTTAGTTTGGGTATTTTTGATATTAGCACCATCACATTTGATGTTATTATATAATGAATGATATGACCCGCTCGCTGCACTCATCACCCCTTTGGCTATTAATGCTTTTTGTGCCTCAACTGTTCGCTCATCACTTGAGAGTGCTTTGATTAATGAGTTATATAAAGCTCGCTCATCAATTTCGCCTACCAAGTTACATTTGCGCAAAATTAGCAAGCTCACAAACGCATCTTCATATGATGATTTAATATGTTCCAACGATGGAGCTGGAGAGGAGTTTTCAAACCCTGCCTCGCCTTGCATTTCCTCGCGTTCAGTTGCATCACTCGCTGCATCAATAAATTGCTCTGCCACAACTCTCTCCGATACAAAGGGATTTTTCGCCTCTTTGTTAATAAATGCTTCATCGCTTGCCGATAAATAATTGCGGGAGCGGTTAATTTGCGTTTTCACATCACCAATAATCAGCAACAAAGCCACCGTCAGCCAAAATAGCAACATCACCGAACCACGCATTTGCGCCAAACGAAATAATTCATGACGTTCCTCGCTATAATATTCACCCTCACCGATTAATTGCTTATATCGCTTATTTTGTGACTTCACAGCAACCCATAATGCAATGGTGATTGCCAGCAAAATCACCCAATTGAGCAACACTGAATATTCCATCTCGCTAATTGCATAACGCAACAAATATAAATCGCTTTTAATATTCATCTAGTTACTAGCGCATTTAATGGTTGCAATCTGCCCTTCATATAAATACGCCATCAATATTTTAGCTTGATAAATGCTTTTCATTTTGCAACTATATTCCACTCGCAATTCAAGGGTGCAATTATTCAATTCGCCTGTGGTTGATGAATTATCGCCAATCAATGATTTGCTATTAATTTCGCACGCATTTTTATCATTGCACAACGCCCCAACTTCATTGGTAAAATCCTGCACATTGCTAATTTCCGCACCATCGCTTGGGCAAATAACTTGAGCATTTGCAACAGCAATCATCGGTTGGGGGGAGTTATCAGCGAATAAACGCAACTCTCCTGTGTTAATTAACAAAAACATGCAAGCAAATATGGCCGCAGTAACAATAAAAGTAGCAAATGGATAACGCATACATTATATATAGTTTGATAATTCAAACATGACAATTAAAAATGCAAAAAACATCAATATATTGGTTTCGCCAAGATTTAAGATTATCAGATAACCCCGCATTGCACCACGCCGCCCAGTTAAGTGAAGCACAAGGCGGTGACGTTATGCTGATTTATATTTTAGATGATGAAAATGCGGGCGCAGGGCGCATGGGGGCAGCATCACGAGTATGGTTGCATCATTCGCTTTGTAGCTTGCAACAACAATTAGGTGGGCAACTAAGGTTATTTCGGGGTGATGCGTTTGAGATTTTGCAACAATTAGCCACAGAATTGCAGCCAAACATCATCACATGGAACAGATGTTATGAACCATGGCGCATTGCTCGTGACAAACGCATTAAGATAATGCTGGAGCAACATAATATTGAGGCGCAAAGTTTCAATGGGTCATTATTATTTGAACCATGGGATATTGTCAAAGATGATGGCACGCCTTATAAAGTATTCACTCCGTTTTATCGCAAAGGTTGCCTAAGTTATAAAGAAGAAGCCCACAAAGATGAGGCTATTAATGAGATTTCCGAGGAGGAGGTTGCTCAGATTGAGATGCCTATGATTGAGATTTCTAATAGCAAAGCTAGCAAAAAATCATTAAAATCCAAACCGCAAAAACAGGGGGGAGCAAAACCACCCCGTATGCCACTATCCGCACCAGAGATGACGCTTGCAAATATTGGCTCACCTATAATAAAATCATCATCGCTAGAAATATCATCAGTGGAGGAATTGGGATTATTGCCAAAAGTCAAATGGGATAATGGCGTTGCTAGCCATTGGGATATCAGCGAATCAGGGGCGCAAAAGCGATTATATCAATTTATAAAAGATGGATTAAACGGCTATAAAGAAGGGCGTAATTTCCCCGCCAAATCTCATGTTTCTCGCCTCTCACCATATTTGCATTTTGGCGAGATTTCACCCAACCAAGTTTGGCACGCTGCTCAAATTAATGGTGAAAATAACGCAGATCTTGACCATTTCTTAAGCGAGCTTGGCTGGCGTGAGTTTTCGTATAATTTGCTATATAACAACCCTGAGTTGCCAATTCGTAATATGCAGTCCAAGTTTGATGGTTTCGCTTGGGTTGAGAATGTTAATCATTTGCAGGCGTGGCAAAGCGGCAATACTGGTATTCCAATCGTTGACGCAGGAATGCGTGAACTTTATCAAACGGGATATATGCACAACCGTATGCGCATGATTGTTGCGTCCGTGTTGGTGAAAAACCTGCGCCTTGATTGGCGTTTGGGTGAGCGATGGTTTTGGGATTGCTTGTTTGATGCTGATATGGCGAATAATTCCGCAAGTTGGCAATGGGTTGCGGGTTGTGGTGCTGATGCAGCCCCATATTTCCGTATATTCAACGCCGTGACCCAAGGCACAAAGTTTGATGAAGCTGGTGCATATACCCGCCATTATGTTCCCGAATTGAGAGATTTGCCTGATAAATATCTGTTTGAACCGTGGATTGCCCCACCGCTAATTTTGCAAGGAGCGGGGGTGCAGCTTGGCAAAACTTATCCGCACCCGATTGTGGATTTAAGTGCGTCACGAGATGCAGCACTTGCCGCATTCGCCGCTTTGAAAGTGGGCTAAAATGCTTGATTTTTTGCGAAATTGTATTATGAGCGCAAGCTCCCCCTTTGCGGGGGAGCGGCAGACGAGCGAAGCGGGAGGCGAAGCCAAACAAGGCGAAAGCCGCAGGTGATGCGTGGGGGGTTAAGTTTAAGTAAATATTTCCACTTGCACAACTAACCTAAATAATGGTAACAAAATATTATGCACGATATTAATTACATACGCTCCCACCCACAAGATTTTGATGCTAATTTGCAACAGCGTGGAGTTGCACCGCAAGCAGATGCAATCCTTGCGCTTGATGAACAACGTCGCAAATTAATCACGCAACAAGGTGAATTGCAAGCCGAGCGCAATAATATTGCAAAGCAGGTTGGAGCATTAAAGAAAAATGGCGATGATGCAGCACAATTAGAAGCACAACAATTAATAGCAAAATCGCATCATATTAATGATGAAATTAGTCGCATTGAAGCATTATTAAATAGCGATGATAAACTCACAACAATCCTTTCCAGCCTACCCAATCTATTAAGCGACGATGTGCCAAATGGACGTGATGAGAATGATAATGTTGAGGTAAAATCTTTTACTCCCTCCACCCTTGCGGGGGAGGGCTGGGGTGGGGGGTTGCCAAATGCAATCCCTAATAATTTCAATTTCACGCCAAAAGCGCATTATGAACTTGGTGAGGCACTTGAATTGATGGATTTTTCTACCGCAAGCAAACTCTCAGGGGCAAGATTTACCATTCTCAAAGGTGCGCTTGCACGGCTGGAGCGGGCGTTGGCGCAATTTATGTTGGATACGCATATTGAAAATGGCTACACTGAGGTTTCCCCTCCTGTGTTGGTGCGTGATGCTGCAATGTTTGGCACGGGTCAGTTGCCAAAGTTTGCTGAGGATAGCTTCAAAACCACCAATGATTATTGGTTAATTCCCACCGCTGAAGTTCCACTGACAAACATGATAGCAGGGGAGATTTTAACTCATGGCGAATTGCCATTGCGATTTTGTGCGCATACTCTATGTTTTCGTTCTGAAGCGGGGAGCGCAGGGCGAGATACTCGGGGAATGTTGCGTCAACATCAGTTTAGCAAAGTGGAATTGGTGAGCATCACCACGCCTGAAATGTCAGCGATTGAGCATGAGCGCAAATTGCAAGCGGCGGAATCTATTTTGCAGGCGTTAGAATTGCCATATCAGGTGATGTTGCTATGTGCGGGTGATACGGGATTTAGTGCTACCAAAACTTATGATATTGAAGCATGGTTGCCCGCCCAAGCATGTTATCGTGAGATATCCAGCGTTTCAAATTGTGGAGCATTTCAAGCACGGCGCATGAATGCACGTTACCGCCCACATGGTGCGAAGAAGCCCGAGTTTGTGCATACGCTGAACGGTTCGGGGCTAGCCGTGGGGCGGACATTAATTGCGGTGATGGAGAATTATCAACAAGAAAACGGCAAAATCACCATTCCCGAAATGTTGCAACCTTATATGGGCGGGTTAAAAGAGATTGGGTAAATCCTACCCACCTAAATCACCCCTTGCATTCACGCATAAAAAATATTACACAAATATATATTATGCGCTGCAATAAAAAAACATTAGGAAAAATACTAGGAAAAACGTTAGGGAAGATATTATTGCTTTGTTGCATGATGCTATTTTGTGCAAATAACCGATTATACGCACAAACCATTCAAGCAAGCAAAATTGAAGCAGGTAGAACCGAAGCCAGCCAAACATTTGAAGCGAATAAAGGCGAGTTGGATAAACTGCAACAAAACCTTCAACAAACTGAGAATGCTCGCTCCCTCACCCAAACAAAGCTCCGTCACTTAAGCCGTGATATGGACGAATTGCAAAATAATATCGTCACCAAGGGGTTAGAAGTTCAAAAAATTGAGCGTGAACTTGCTGAACATGATAAACGGCTGGTGGAGCTTGCTGCCGAGGAACAAAATAAAACCAAACAGCTTGAATTGCACCAAAATAACGCAAGCAAACTAGTTTCTGCGGCGTGGAGCTTGCAACATCGCCCCCAAATTGCGGCGTGGTTACTGCCTGAGCAAAATCGTGAGCGAGCATTGACTGTGCGGGCGTTGCATATTTCAACATTATCTGTCAAAAAAGATATTGATGCTGTGGCGATGGCGATGCACGAGCTGGAGGAAATCCGTTTTGCGATGATTCAAACGCAAAAAGATCGCAATCAAATGAAGCAAAACTTGAATAATCAGCGGGCATCACTGCAACAACAACTGAGCCAACAGGGGCAGTTGCAAACAACTCTCAAACAAAATGACGGGGCTTACGCGAAAAAACTAGATGATTTAATCAAGCAAGCGGAGGATTTACAATCATTGGTGGAAAATCTGGAGCAGGAGCGCACCGCAAAAAGCAATGAGGAAATTGATAATTTCGCTAATATTCAACCAATCACCAAACCTAATATTCCAGCTACTCCTAGCCCTGCCCCAATTATAGCAAAACCTCCACAAATATCATCTCAAGCATCATTGCGAGGGGCTAATTTTGCTAATAATAAAGGGAAATTGCCACTGCCCGCAACTGGAACAATCACAGGGAGATTTGGTGAAAATAGGGGAGCAAATGACCGCTTAAAAGGTATGGAAATTAAAACCAACAATTCCGCTATCGTCACCACCCCATTTGAGGGCGAAGTTTTGTTCACGGGCAAGTTTTTAGACTATGGAAATATGGTTATAATACGACATAGTAAGCAATATCACACACTCATTGCAGGATTATCACGAATAAATGTGCAAAGAGGACAGTTTTTGTTGGATAGCGCACCAATAGGTGCTATGGGAGTTAATGAAGAACAAAATCTATATCTGGAGTTGCGCAGCAATTCGCAAGCGATTGACCCTGCTCCTTGGTATGACTTAAATAATAATTATGCGAAACATTAGAACATGACGAAGTTAAAGATGATAAACTTAAATATGGCGAAATCTAAAATTAATAAACTCAAAACAACTGCAATTGCCTTGAGCTTTATCTTGGTGCTGAGCGTTGGCGCAACAACGGTTAATGCGCAAGTTGATTCTCAAGAAACATATCAGTTGCTAAACTTATTCGGCGATGTATTTGAGCGAGTGCGCCGTGATTATGTGGAAGAAGTTAGTGACAAAAAACTGATTGAAGCGGCAATTAATGGTATGCTAACCTCGCTTGACCCGCATTCTGGTTATCTCAACGAAAAAAGTTTTGAAGAAATGCAGGTGCAAACCAAAGGTGAGTTTGGTGGATTAGGGATTGAAGTAACCATGGAAAATGGTTTGGTAAAAGTGGTATCACCAATTGACGATACACCAGCATTCAAAGCAGGCATTCAAGCGGGTGATTATATCAGCCAAATTGATGATGAGCAGGTGATGGGCTTGGCACTTTCTGATGCGGTAGAGAAAATGCGCGGTAAAGTCGGCTCAGAAATAAAAATCACGGTGCTGCGTGAAGGCTTGAAAGAGCCACTAGATATCAAAATTATCCGTGATTTAATCAAAATTAAATCAATTCGTTTTCATGCGGAAGGTGAGATTGGTTATGTTCGTATCACTTCATTTTCAGAACAGACCACCGCTAATATGATTAAGGCGATTGAATCACTTGATACCGAAATCAAAGATATGAAAGGGTTGGTGCTAGATTTGCGTAATAATCCAGGGGGGCTACTTGACCAAGCAATCTCAGTGAGTGATGCGTTTTTGGACAAAGGCGAGATTGTTTCAACGAGAGAGCGTAACCCTGATGATACGCAACGCTTTACGGCAAATAGCGGTGATATATTGCAAAATCGTCCAATGGTTGTGTTGATTAATCAAGGTTCAGCCTCAGCTTCAGAGATTGTGGCGGGTGCGCTTAAAGATCACAAGCGTGCGATTATCATGGGGATAAAATCATTTGGTAAAGGTTCAGTGCAAACAGTGATTCCACTCAAGCAATATGGGGCGATGCGCCTAACCACTTCTCGTTATTATACTCCGTCGGGTATTTCCATTCAAGCAACAGGAATTAAGCCAGATATTGAGGTGAAAGCAGCTAAAATTGAAGAAGTTGAAAGCAATCAAAAAGCTCGTGGCGAAGCAGATTTGCGTGGGAGCTTAACCAATGAACAAATCAAGCCTCCAATTTCACCAAAAATGCCACTATCTGCTATTAAAGAAGGCGAAAATAGCAAGGTGGATTATCAGTTAGCTCGGGCGTTGGATTTAATTCGTGGCTTGGTGATTTATCAAACTAGTGAAAATGAACGTGCAACCATAAAAAACTAAGGTAATAAAACTAAGATGGTAAGCATATATTAAGATGAACGGGCATTAAAATGAACGGACGCAAATTATCAATTTTCTCAAAAATATTGGTTGCTATTTTGGCAATCCAGTTTTTGTGCATCTTGATAATTGGTGGAAACTTATTATTCAACGCAACGAATAATGCACAAAATGCGTTTGATTCTGGGCGTTTCATTAAGATAGATGTGAATACGGGGCAGATTGAAGGCAACATCATCACCACTAATAATTCTCCTACAAAATCAGATGATGACGACAAAGCAAAACTGAGTGATGAACAATATCGCCTCAAACGCATCAAAGAATTGACAGGCGAAGGCTTGGCAGATGATGGATTAGAAAGTGATGGACTAAATGATGAGAAGTTAGGTGATGCAAAGTTGGGCGATGAGGGGCTAGGTGATAATAAGCTAGGTGAAATCAAATCAAATGATGAATCCATTGCCAAAAACACCCCCCCGCAAATAATCAGCGCAACTCAAGCGCAACCCGCACCACGCATTATCCAAACCCCATTAAAGTTGGATATTCCAGCGGAATTAATGCGCAAACAAGGGAAATATTTGCTACCAACTCCAAGCAAAAATAATGAGATTATCCCTTGGAAATATTATGCTAAGCCAATTATGGCGAGTGACAAAAAGCCAATCTCAATTATCATCACTAATTTGGGATTAAACGATAAAATCACCCAACAAGCAATGCAGCTTGATGAAAATATCACACTTGCATTTTCTCCTTACGCGCCTAATTTGGCGATGCAAATTGCGCAAGCTCGCCAAAATGGCTTTGAAGCGTGGCTCAATTTGCCGTTGCAACATGAGAATTATCCCATTCATGATTATGGCAATTTAACCATTTTGAATGAATTGTCATTGCCCGAAAATATTAAATTACTGCATCAAACCTTAAACAACACTAACGGCGTGGTTGGGTTGATTGCACTGCCAGATGAAAAATATAGTGCATCATCACAAATGCTTGAATTATTTGCAGAAATAAAATCGCTTGGGTTGTTATTATCGCTTTATTCCACCACATTCACCCCAGATGCAACTAATGCGAACCTGCTCACTCATATTGAACCGCATATTAATGGTGGCAATATTCCCGCTGACTTGAACCAATTATTTGCGGGAATTGAGGCGAAAGCAAAAACTGTTAAACATCTAAATATTAGCATATCCGCTATGCCCGCCGTGATGCAAGCGATGAATAGTTGGATTGCACAATTACCCGCTAAAAATATAATTTTAACTCCATTAAGCTCCGCCCATGCCAACCAACTCCAATAATAATGCAATTGTAGATAATGATAAATATCGCCCATGTGTGGGTATGATGGTGTTGAACGCCGATAATCAAGTGTTTGTGGGCAAGCGGATTGACTCAATTTCCGAATCTTGGCAAATGCCACAAGGTGGAATTGACGAAGGTGAACAGCCGTTAGAGGCAGCAATGCGGGAATTATCTGAAGAAATGGGGACTAATAATGTGACATTATTAGCACAAACACAATCATGGCTGCATTATGATTTACCCGCCGAACTTGTGCCAATATTCTGGAATGGACGCTATCTTGGGCAACGACAAAAATGGTTTTTGATGCGCCTAAATGACGATGCAATCATTAATTTGCAAACCGCAGATCCAGAGTTTTGCGAATATAAATGGGTGCAACCGCAGGAATTGCCAATTCTTGCCGTATCTTTTAAGCAACAATTATATAGTGATGTGTTGAGTGAATTTCTACCACTCATAAGCTAGACTGATAAGCTAATTCGCATATAAATCACCGCCCCCTTGCACAACCCTTGATTGAAATAGCCTAGCTAATTAAAAACTTTACGTTTTTTTAATATAATTCATATTATCTTACCTAATATATTAGGGGGAGCCATGGCGCATTTAATCACAATTCCACCACGTTTGGATATGGAAGCAGCGATAAAACTACATTCAAGCTGGCAGACAAATTGGCAATCAATCGTGGAAAATCATGATGAAATCACGTTGGAATGTTCGCATCTGCACCAATTAAGCACGGCGGGATTGCAATTGCTAATTTCATTCAAAAAACAATTAGAAGTCACAGGCAAAAAATGCAATTTACGCCATCTGCCCGATAATATTATGAATGATTTGCAAGTTTTTGGCTTGGGCAAATATTTCAACGAATAAATATTTTAGTAAAAAATATCTTAACTAATCACAACATAAAGGATTAAGATTGTGACAAAAACCCTGCTAGCAGTAGATGATTCCAAAACAATGCGTGAAATGGTAGCCTTCACTTTGAAAGAGGCGGGGTATAATGTGTTGCAGGCTGAAGATGGCAAACATGCCCTTAGCGTTTTGAGCGAAAACAAGGTGGACGCTATTATAACTGATTTGAACATGCCCAATATGAACGGTTTTGATTTAATTCGTGCGGTGCGTGCTGCGGGGGAGCATAAGTTTGTGCCAATCTTGATGCTAACAACAGAGGGTGATGATGCCAAAAAACAAGAGGGCAAAGCAGCGGGTGCAACAGGCTGGATTGTTAAGCCTTTTAATCCACAAAAGTTAATAGATGTAGTCAAAAAGGTCTGCCCGTAATGATATCGCTGGATCAATTCAAGGCTGGATTTTTAACGGAGTGCGATGAACTTCTCACCGAGATGGAGGCGTTGCTGATGCAACTTACCCCTGAAAATGTTGATAAGGAAACGCTTGGCGCAATATTTCGCTGTGCGCACTCAATCAAAGGGGGTTCTGGTGCATTTGGTTTAACCGCCATCATGAACTTTACCCATATTTTGGAGGCGTTGCTTGATGCAATGCGAGAAGATGAAGTAGCTATTTCAACCGAAGTGATTGATGCGTTGCTACAAGCGGTTGACGTGGTTAATATCATGGTTGCGGCTGCGAAAAATGATGAATCTCCGCCAACAGGATTGGGAGAAGAGCTTGCGGTTAAGTTGCAATTATTAGCACAAACAGGCAAGCAAGCGGAAGAAATTGAGCCAATCATTGAGCATAAACAACAATTACATTTAGGGCAAGATAGTGAACAATTCAAACATTATAGTATTAGTTTTGTTTCACATGAAACATTATTATTAAGTGGCAATGAACCATTATTAATTTTGCATGAATTAGCATCATTTGGCGTGGTTGAAATGATAGCAAATATTGGCAAAATCCCACCATTTGAGGAATTAATTCCCACACAATGCTATATGAGTTGGGAAATCAAACTTCATACGCAAAAAACCATGGCGCAATTGCATGAAGTGTTTGAGTTTGTTGATGATAATTGCGATTTAGTTATTAAAGAAATAGGGGATAAGGGCGAGGTTTTAGTGGGTAATCTAACTCCCCACGCTTCGGCTGTGGGCGATGCCCTTGCCTTGGCAACTCCCCCTCAAGGGGGGAGTAATCAGAGTTTAATCGCAACAGAAACCCAGCAAGATAAACAATTTGCCCGCCGCTCCAGTGATGTTAACACGAACATAAACGCCAACACAACTATCCGTGTGGATTTGGATAAGGTGGATAAGCTGGTGAATATTGTTGGTGAGTTAGTCATCACCGAGGCGATGATAAAAGCACAAATGCAAAATCTATCAGTTGACCAATTTGCAAACTTAATCCATCGGGTGGAGGAACTTTCCAACCATACTCGGGAGTTGCAAGAGGCAGTGATGAGCGTTCGTATGCAGCCAGTAAAATCAATATTTGCACGTATGCCAAGAATTGTGCGGGATTTATCAGCGCAATTGGGTAAGGATATTGTGCTTCATACCATCGGGGAAAATACTGAGGTGGACAAAACCGTGATTGAACAACTTGGTGACCCACTCACCCACATGATTAGAAACTCGGTTGATCATGGGATTGAAACGCCAGAAATGCGAGTGGCAAATGGCAAGCCCGCACAAGGCAATATTTCACTTTCGGCAACGCATCAAGGTGGGCGTATTATCATTGAAATAAGCGATGATGGCGCAGGAATTAATCGGGAGAAAGTGCTGGCAAAAGCCAAGGAAAAAGGATTATTTGCTAATGATGCAGTTTTAAGTGATGAAGAATGCGATAATATCATCTTCATGGCGGGGTTTTCTACTGCTGACGTCGTTTCAAATGTTTCAGGGCGGGGCGTTGGTATGGACGTAGTGCGCCGAAACATTGAAAGCCTAGAAGGCACAGTCAAAGTGACAAGCGAACAGGGTAAGGGTTCAGTTTTCAGAGTATCACTGCCCTTAACATTAGCTATTTTGGACGGAATGATAGTGCGAACAGGGCTTGAGTTTTATGTGATTGCCATAACCAGTATCATTGAAACTATGCGCCCCAAAAAACATGAAATCCATCATGTGGAAGGATCGGGCGATGTGATTAATATCCGAGGGGAGTTTATTCCAATTATTTATCTGCATAAAATATTTCATATTGCTGGTGCAGAAAATGATGCAAGCAATGCACTGGTGATATTGGTGGAGGCGGGCAATGAAAAAATCGGAGTGGTGGTTGATGAGTTAGTTGGGCAGCAACAAGTTGTCATTAAAAGCCTAGAGGTGAATAGCAACCAAGTGAAGGGGATTTCAGGCGCAACTATTTTGGGAGATGGCAAAGTTTCATTAATTTTAGAGATAAACGAATTAAAACAGCTTTCATGCAATTTAACGATGAGAGCCAATAATCAACATAAAATATCAGCTTAAGTGATGGAGATATATATGACAGGATTACAACAACATAACCCGCAAAATCAGACATTGCAAAACCAAGCCGTGGCAAACCAAACATTACAAAACCAAAGTGATGCAAATCAAAGCAATACTCGTCAATTTCTCACCTTCACCGTGGCGGGGGAAGAATATGGCGTTGATATCATGACAGTGCGAGAAATTAAAGGTTGGACGGAAACAACCCGCCTGCCAAACACCCCAACTTATATGCGGGGGGTGATTAATTTGCGGGGTGTGATTGTGCCAATATTTGATTTGCGCGCTCGCTTCACGGGCGAATTAACCATATCCACCCCCAAACATGTAACGATTATACTAAGTTCATCAAACAAAATTGTTAGCATTTTGGCAGATGCCGTCTCGGATATTTTAACCGTTCAAGCGCAAGAAATCAAGCCTGCACCAGATATGCCAAACTCGGAAACCAGCGCAATCATAGAACAGCGTTATGTCACGGGGTTGATTGCCATTGAAGATAGAATGGTGGTTCTATTGGATATTGAAAAATTATTCGCCATTGATGCAGAGCAAATTGAACTAAGTGGTTGACCAACTCCTTTGATGGGTGAGGCTTACAATAATTTATAATCACGAAAAGACAAAATAAATATATTTAGGAAAATACAAATCATGGAAAGCACTAAAAATAATAACCTCAAAGATGGCAAGCTAAAAAAATCATTATTAAGCAACATAACCCAAATGCGGTTATCAGCCAAATTACCACTCATCATCACAGGGCTTGCGCTTATTTCAGGCGGAGGAGTGGGATATTATGCGCTAGAATCACTATCCACAAGCTACCAAGATGGAGCGACCACGCAAATGTCGCGTCGCTTGCAATCCAAAGAAAAAGCGTTGGAAGCGTTAATGCAACAAATTACAGGTGATTTGCGTGATTTTTCTAACAATCCATATCTGGTTAATGCCACACAAAAACTCTCCGATGCTTATATGTCAATTGGTGATAATGCAACCAAATATTTACAGGAGCAATATATCACCCAAAACCCTAATGATGTTGGTGAAAAACATTTGCTTGATGCCGCAAATGATGGCTCAGAATATAGCGAACTTCATGCGAAATATCATCAATATTTGCGCAAATTAACCCTTGATAATCAATATTATGACATGTTTATCGTGGATAAAAGCGGTAACGTGGTTTATACTATGTATAAAGAGCAAGATTTCGCCACCAATTTGAAGTTGGGAAGGTGGAAGGATACGGGGCTTGCTGAAACGTTCAATAAGGCAATGAAACAAACAGATCCTGAACAAGTTTCACTAGTAGATTTTGCATCATATGCTCCGAGCAATGGAGTTCCAGCCGCTTTTATGGGCAAGCCGATGGTTGATAAGGACGGAAAATATATTGGCGCATTAATATTTCAAATGCCAATTAGCAGAATAAATGACTTGTTCAACAAAGATGATAGCGTTGGAGCAACTGGAAAAATATTATTAGTAGGTGATGATTATTTGCTACGCAGCGATGATAAGTTTGCAAAAGAATCAACTATTCTTAAAGTTAAAGCGGAAACACAGGAGGTAAAACAAGCACTATCTGGCAAATCTGGAATTAACACTAACATAATTGATGAAAATGGCAAAAAAATAATTTCAGCATATAAAGGATATGATTTTCAAGGCGAAAAATATGCACTGATTTTTGAAAAAGATTTTGCTGAAGTCATGGCTCCAGTTGATGCGGCTAAAAATGACTTTTTATTAATAGCAGCAGGAATTATAACGATAATCACCTCCCTTGGGTTGTTACTCTCACGTAGCATCACCCGCCCGATTAATCGCATTAACAACATTGTTGCCGCAATTGCTGACGGGGATAATATTGCGATGGAATATACCGAGAATCTAGATGAAATTGGTGATATGGCACGCTCACTTGACAATTTGCGCATATCCTCCATTGAGGCTTTCAGGGAGAAGTTAGCACTTGAAGGGGTGACTAGCAACATCATGATTGCTGATGAAAATTATAATATAATTTATATGAACCCAGCTATGGAAGCATTTTTGGTGGAAGCCGAGCAGGATATTAAGAAGCTCTCCCCTCAATTTAGTGTGGAAGGATTAATTGGCAAAAATATTGATATATTTTATAAAACATCTCTTTCCCAAAGTGGGTTGCTTGATAAACCATATATCACATCTATAATTATTGGAGTGAAATCCTTCAATTTGTTTGCTGCACCTGTATATTCCAAAAAAGGGTTAAGGCTTGGCACAACCATTGAATGGCAAGATGGCTCAAAACAAGGGATTGTTGCTGCTTTAACACGCTCACAAGCAGTGATTGAGTTTGATACAACAGGTATTATATTAGATGCAAATAACAACTTCTTGAAAACTGTGGGCTATAGCCTTGAGGAAATTAAAGGCAAGCATCATAGTATTTTCGTTGATGCGGATTATGCTTCCAGCAAGGAATATATCAACTTTTGGGCGTCACTGGCTGAGGGGGAATCACAAGCGGGTGAGTTCAAACGATATACCAAAAGTGGCTCACCAATTTGGATTCAAGGGCAATATAGCGCAGTGCTAGATTTGCAAGGAAAAACGGTGCGAGTAGTGAAAACTTGTGTTGATATAACGGGGGAAATGGCACGCAGAGTTGAAATTACATTGCTTTCACTAGTCGCCAATGAAACGGATAACTCAGTAATCATAACCGATGTGGAGCAGAAAATTGAATATGTGAACCCCGGTTTCACTAAAATGACAGGCTATAGTGCTGATGAAGTTATTGGCAAACGCCCAGGGGATTTTTTGCAAGGGCCATTAACCAACAAAGAAACCAAGCAGAAAATCAGAGAATCCATTAAAGCAGGAATATCATCTTATTTTGAAATCCTTAATTATAGCAAAACAGGTGAAAAATATTGGGTATCACTCGCCATTAACCCCGTGAAAAATGCTGATGGCAAAATTGAACGCTTTGTTTCAATTCAAGCAAACATTACAGACACTAAAGAAAAATCGCTTGAATCTGCCATGCGAATGGAGGCAGTGGGCAGAAGCAACGCTGTGATTGAGTTTGAAATGAGTGGCAAAATCATTACTGCAAATGATAATTTCTTAAGCACTATGGGCTATAGCTTAGAAGAAATATTAGGCAAACATCATAGCATTTTTGTTGGAGCAGAAGCTGAATCCAGCCCGCAATATCGTCAAATATGGGAGAACTTAAATCGTGGTGAAAACCAAAGCGGTGAGTTTAAGCGATTTAAGAAAAATGGCAAAGTAGTATGGATTACTGGAGCTTATAATGTTATTTTAGATTTGGAGGGCAAGCCCGTCAAAGTGGTGAAATTCGCAACCGACATCACCAATGCAGTTATCACACGAATGGAAAATGAACGAGGGATTAGCGAATGTGATGCGGTCTTAACGGGGGTTGCACATGGAATATTAACCAAGCGAATGGAAGGCGAATATGAAGGCGCATTTAAGGAAATAAAAACATCGCTCAATGCAACGATTGATAAAATCTCACAAATGGTTAGTGAAATCATTGAATCCGCTCGCTCAGTTAATGAGGCAGCAGGCGAGATTTCCTCAGGCAGCACTGACCTTTCACAACGCACCGAGCAACAAGCAAGCAGCTTGGAGGAAACCGCAGCAAGCATGGAGCAAATCACCAGCACAGTTAAGCAAAACTCAACCAATGCCGCAACCGCCAATGAACTTTCTCGCAATGCAAGCAAAGTTGCAGCCGATGGTGGAAAAGTGGTGGAAAATGCAATCTCCGCAATGGGGACGATTGAACATTCATCTAAGAAAATCTCTGATATTATCGGAGTGATAGATGAAATTGCATTCCAAACTAACTTGCTCGCCCTCAATGCAGCGGTGGAAGCCGCCCGCGCTGGTGATGCAGGCAAAGGCTTTGCGGTGGTGGCAAGTGAAGTGCGCTCCCTCGCTGGACGTTCCGCATCTGCCTCCAAGGAAATCAAAGCGTTGATTAGCGAAAGCGCAAGCCAAGTGCAAACGGGGGCTGGTTTAGTGAAACAAGCGGGGGAAACTTTGCGCAATATTGTGGATTCCGTGCAGAAAGTTGCAGGGATTGTGTCAGATATCGCCACCGCCAGCCAAGAGCAAGCAATCGGGATTGATGAGGTGAATACCGCAATTGCACAAATGGACGAAGTCACTCAACAAAACGCCGCATTGGTGGAAGAAAACACCGCAGCAGCACAAAGCATGGTGGAGCAAGCCCGCAGTTTGGAGGAGTTAATGAGCTTTTTCAGCATTGAAGAAGATAGTGACGATGGCGAAGATGCCCATAGTGCTAATTCCCATAGGGGTAATGGTTATGGTAATAGTGCGGCCTCAACAAAACAAATTAAGTTTGCACCAAAAAACTATAATATAACGCCTAGCAACAAAAAAACTAACGTTGCCACCAAAAAACCCGTTGCAAGCAAACCAAAAATGCCAGCAATCAAAAAACCAACCAATGGCAATGGTGGTTATCATGAAGGGTGGGAGGAGTTTTAAGGGGGGAATAAGTCCAAAAAAAACCCTAGAGTTTTAGAAAAACTCTAGGGGGTGCATAAGTAATCGCAGATTAACTTTTATTACTTATGAAATATTGAACAAATCACAAGAACCGCTATTAGTGACAGAAGGAGGGTATGATAGCCAAAGGCAGACACAATAAGAGCGAAAAAGAAAGCTATCCAAATCAAAAACTGTGACATTTTCAGTTCCTCCTAAGAACTAAAAAACAAATAGAGCCTATATAGATGCAGCCGAATGTAACATTAACAATTATAACGAAAATAATAATATTATGCAAGCCAAACAACAACAGCAAGATAGGGAGTTTTCTTTGAGCGATAAGGAGTTTCAATTCCTTGCGGATTTAGCCAATCGCAAAACGGGAATCATGATGCCAGAGGGCAAGCGTGACATGGTTTATTCACGGCTTGTGCGTCGCTTGCGTGCCTTGAAATTGCAAAGTTTTGCACAATATTGCACCCTGCTTTCATCTGATTCAGGTCATGATGAGATGGCTAATTTAGTGAACTCCATTACCACCAACCTAACTCATTTTTTCCGTGAGGCGCATCATTTTGAGCATCTAGGGCAGAATGTGATTAAGCCCCTAATCCAAAAAACATCTTTGCAACAGGGGGGAACAAAAAAATTGCGGATTTGGTCGGCTGGTTGCTCTTCTGGAATGGAGGCTTATTCAATCGCAATGGTGGCAAATAATATGATAGGGTCGGATATAAAAAAATGGAACGCCCGTATTCTCGCCACTGATATTGATACTAACATGTTGGATAGGGGGATTATCGGCGAATATCCAATTGATGAATATGCTAATATTGCCCCAAAATATCATGAGTTTGTGCAAAAATATAGCCTCCCCAAACAAGGGGAGCAAAGACATGGCGAACAAATGCAAATAAATGCGGAATTGCAAAAGTTGGTTGCTTTTAAGTATCTCAATTTGTTGGATAATTTTCCTATGACGGGGCAGTTTGATGCAATTTTTTGCCGTAATGTAGTGATTTATTTTGATAAAAATACCCAGAAAAAAATGTTTTCCCGTATGAGCAAATATCTAAGCCCGAATGGATTTTTATATATTGGTCATTCAGAAAATATCAGCACCATCTGCCCCGAGTTTGAGCTGGTGGGTAAGACAATTTATAAATTGAGGCGGTGATTTTTTATGGATAAATCAGCACCACCACCGCACAAAACAGAAAAGCGACAATCTATTCGTGACTTAAAGCATAATAGCACAATTCCCCATAATATTAACCCCCATAACATTAACCCGATGAGCTTGCTTGATGCCAAAAAGCGCAGCTTCAACAAGGCTTATGGTATGAATATGGTGAAAATATTCTCAGGCGATTGGGGAGTTTCCAACAAACATGATGAAATGTTTTCCACCATACTAGGCTCTTGCGTTTCAGCTTGCGTGCATGACCCTGTTGCAAAAATTGGTGGAATGAACCATTTTTTGTTGCCACATGATGGCGAAGGACGTGACGCAGGAGAATCCGCTCGCTATGGCGTTTATGCTATGGAAATATTGATTAATGCGATGATGAAAGCGGGTGGGCAGAAACACAGATTTGAGTTCAAACTATTTGGTGGCGGAAATGTGATTAATCACTCAGCGAAAATAGGTTCAAAAAATGCAAGATTTGTGCGCAATTTCATGCGTGATGAAGGCTATAGGGTTATATCAGAAGATTTGGAAGGTGAACAACCTCGCTCGCTACATTATTATCCCACCACGGGAAAAGTGATGATGCGCAAATTGCAACGCAAGGAAGATTTTGTGATTATTGAAGAAGAACGCAAATATGAGAAACGATTAACTACCAAACAAATTGAGGGTGATATTGAATTATTTTAATATATATGAACATTAGAACATTATGTTACGAAATATTAACAAAACAGCACTAAAATAAAGAATATATAATAATGGAATAATAAAATGACTAAAAAGATAAAAGTATTAATTGTTGATGATTCCGCTCTCATACGCTCAATATTAAGCGAAATATTAAGCAATGATGAAAAAATTGAAGTGGCAGGAACGGCAATTGATGCTTATGATGCACGGGAGAAAATCAAAAACTTAAACCCCGATGTGATTACACTTGATGTGGAAATGCCAAAAATGGACGGGATTAGTTTTCTAGAAAAAATCATGACCCTGCGCCCAACTCCCGTGATTATGGTTTCAACTTTAACTGGTAAAGGGACGGATACGGCAATCGCCGCATTGGAACTTGGTGCAATAGATTGCATCGCCAAACCACTTGTTAATAGTGAAGCAGAATTAAACATATTTGCCACGGAATTATGCCAAAAAATCCACCTAGCAGGCAAAGCAACCCTGCAAAAAAGACATATCAGCACAAATGATGAAATTGTTGGAACTTATAGGCTAAAATCTTCTGCACCAAAATTAATCGCCATTGGTGCATCAACTGGAGGGGTGGAAGCGATTGGCGATATTTTAATTAAACTCCCCAAAGAAACCCCACCAATCATCATCACCCAACATATGCCAGCAGGGTTCACAGCGAGTTTTGCCAAACGGCTTGATAATAAATGCACAATCAACGTGGTGGAAGCGAGCCACCAAATGCAATTGGAATCAGGAAAAGCAATTATTGCATGTGGGGGAACGCATTTACATTTGAAACCAGCCAAAGCGTTTTATGCCAAAGAATGTTATGCCAAAGAACTTTATGAATGTGCGCTAAGTGATGGTGAATTAATCAGTGGACATAAACCCTCAGTTGATGCAATGTTTGGTTGCGTCGCAAAAATGCTTGGCAAACAAGCCCTTGGAATTATTCTCACAGGAATGGGGCGTGACGGAGCAAAAGGCTTGCTTGCAATGCGAGAATCTGGCGCACATACCATCGCCCAAAGTGAGGCAAGCTGCACAGTTTATGGTATGCCCCGCCAAGCTATAGAAATTGGTGCTGCAAGTGAAATTATAGACTTGCATAACATGGCAAATATAATTAAACAAAGGTGCTTTTTATGAGTGACACGATGAAAGATAATTTAATCGCCATTTGCAACCAAACCATTTGCGAGCTGCTCAAACAATCCGCCAGTGAGGTGGAAAACTCCACCACCGATTTAAGCAGTAACTTTCAAGTGCTAGCCAAATCCGCCAATCAACAAGGTTCAGTCATTGAGAAATTAACCAATATGCTCAATTTTCTGGAGCATCATGATGGTAATATCTCACTTAATGATTTTATCCGTATGATGGAAAATAATATCACTGATACGATTGACAAAATAGTCACGATTTCTGAAAATGCGATGACCCTCGCCTTCACCATGGAAGAAGTGGTTGAGCAGCTTGAAGGAATTGAAGATTTTGTGCAGAAAATCAACAAAATCAACAAAGAAACACGAATGCTTGCCCTTAATGCAACCATTGAGGCAGCAAGAGCAGGTGATGCAGGGCATGGTTTCGCCGTGGTTGCCACCGAAGTGAAGGAGGTATCCACCCAAGTTGATGTGATGGCAAAAGAAATGCAGGTGCAAATTGGGGCAATCTCAAAAACATTACATTCAGGCAGACAAATGCTCGGCAAAGTGGCTGGTATGGATTTATCTGGCAACATCACCACCCGCACCAAATTAGATGAATTAATGCAAGCAATGCTCACTCAAAACAGCCGTATCACCACCACTATGCAACAATCCGCAGAAATGATAAGAGAGATTTCCAACCAAATTAATCGCTTCACTATGGGGGTGCAATTTCAAGATCGCAACTCTCAAGTTATTGAAAATGTAGTGCATTTGCTTGAAGCAATCCGCCTACATGAATTGAATAATGAAATATTGCCTGAAAACCCACAGCAAGCATTGGAGCAATTAACGCAAAATATCACCCTTTCCGCATTTAAGAATATGATATTCACTAATGCAGCGAATAAAGGGCTTAACGTGCAACCAAGCAATAGCAAAACTACAATTTTTAGCGCGCCAGCAGAGCAAAATGCACCCGCAGATGATGATATTGAATTATTTTAATATTGTATGTTTTTTAATTTCCTATATTTTTTCAATGAGATAAATATTTTTTAATATAAAGTTATTATTTGTTGGGTTAAAATATGTTATATTAAATATAGTGATTAAGTAAAAAACATCTATGAGCTTAAATTATTAGCCTTCACGTTATTTTAGGGAATACCCAAATGAACATTAAAGTGACCAAACAAACATATGCAAATGCAGCTGACCCACATGTTAGCGCATTAACTGGCAACAGATATCGTTTTGAAAAACTTGATTCAGCGGTGAAAAAAATTGAATATTTCAAGGGCAGGTTCACCGCCGCCCGTGAAGGTGCGCTAGAGGGAGTTCCCGAGGGCAAAAATTGCCTTGTCATGTGGATTGCTGATTTTGATGTGACCATTGAGGAAGAAGAAAAAGGCTATATGGGCAATTATGCGTTCATTGCACCTGAAGAATTGCCAAGCGGAATTGTAACGCTTGCTTGCGTCAAATTGGAAGTGGATTCCAAGTTTCACCCCCGCAGGAAGCGTGAAAAGCAACGCTTGCCCAACTGGGGACACCCAATTTTGCGTGCTATTAAAAAAGATAGGATATATAAAACCGTAGAATCCGCACAAGCGCAATTGGAATCCCTACATTTGGAGTTTCCCGAAGTTACGATTCCAAGCAATAATAACAAATTATATATTATGATTTTTGATCGCAAACTTGATCCTGAAAAACCCGCACAAAAATATGTGCTAGAGATTGAAACTCATGCTGATGGTGGATTTATCTTCAAATATGGCTTGAATGAACATAAGCCAAAAATCACCATCAAACGTGATAATGATAAATCAGAGGCTGGAATGACTGCCAAAGATCCATTGCCACCGCAGGGTTATTTCACCTCCATGGTTGCATTAAAAGCCAAAAAGAAAAGCGGTGGTGACAAAAAACCAGCGGCTAAAAAACCAACGCCGCAAGCAGCAGCCGAGCCAGCATCAAGCGAGCAAACAGGTTCAAATGATGAAACAATTTAGCAAAACATAACCCACCATAACATAATTTTAATTTGAACTAACATATATTTAGTTCTACAATATGTTTATGAATCAGATATTAGTTATATTTTTGTTTATCTCAATGTTCGCCACATTCGCCGTAATGGCAACTGGCATAGCCTTAATGGCAATAGGTGGGGAATCAAACAAAAAACACGGCAATCGGTTGATGCAACTGAGAGTTATATTTCAAGGGGTTGCTCTTGCGTGCCTAGCTATATTAATAGTGACAAAGTGAGATATTCACATACCACCATAAAAATGTAAAGCGCATAACTAAACCGAAATATCAATATTCAGTTTAGTTCGCCTTTCATGTTTAGTTTTCCTGCCTGAAACACGCTTGCGCCATAGCCTGAAACTACTATCCTTCAAATTAGCTCGCATTATCTTAATCACCTCGGACTCACTCAATCCCCTATCTTTTTTGATTTTATCAAATGAAACATCGTCCGCCCACGCCATGCGTATGATGTCACTGATAAATGCTTCACTATGTTTTATGGCCATGGATTTTTCGTATGTTCAAAACTAGGTTATGTTGTAATCTCGTTGGTGCGCCAGTGAAATCACAATTTAGTGAAAATGCGATTTACAGCAAGCAACAGTAGAAATAACAGCATAACCTAAAATAATTTTACTATATATAAATATCATGTTATAGATAAAATTATAAAAAAATCTATAAAAAAGGAATATCCTTGTGAAAATAAAAGATAGAATGGAGTTCAAAACTAAATCAGCAGTGATGACCTTCAAACCAACCGATATGGTGATTAAAGCGGTGCAGGCAATGTCTGACAAAAATTATGGTGCAAGTGTTGTTGTTGATGATGCAAACACTCCTATTGGGATTATCACTGAGCGGGATTTTATGCGCAGGTTGCTCGCCAAAGGGTTGGACGCTAATATCACTCCAATTTCACAGATAATGACTTCGGATTTGAAACTTGCATCAGAAAATGATGATGTGGTTGAATGGTTGCGGGTGATGTCAAATGAGCGTTTCCGCCACCTGCCCGTGGTTGATGCGCAAGGCAAGCTGATTAATTTAATGTCACAGGGTGATTTTGTTTCATACACATGGCCACAACTTTTGGTGCGTGCCAAAGATGTTGCCGTAAAAACATTCATGGAACGGTTTCATTTGCATATGATTATTGCAATCATCACATTATATAGCATTTCAATGATATTAATTATGCGCTCCACCAAATGATGTTAAAACTATCAGTCTAAATAAGGTTGCGTTGTGATTTCGTTGATGCGCTAACAAAACTGCGATTTGCAGCAAACAACAATAGAAATCACAATATAACTTATGCTTTGCCAAAATATTTTGTGACATAAGCGGTTAGTTCTGCGATGCAATCATCAATGCTCATTATTTCCGTATCCAGCACTAATTCAGGATTTTCTGGAACTTCATATGGGGCAGAAACTCCAGTAAAATCATTAATTTCGCCGTTTCTTGCTTTTTTATATAACCCCTTCACGTCCCGACTTTCACAAATCTCCACTCCCGCTTTAATATGCACCGTGTGGAACAGCTCATGTGCTGCTGCCCGAGCCTTGCGCCTATCCTCTGCATACGGTGAAATAAATGCGGTGATAACCACCATTCCTGCATCAGCAAATAATGCAGCAACTTCACCAATGCGACGGATATTTTCGCCTCTATCTTTGGGGCTGAAGCCTAAATCCGCATTCAACCCTTGGCGAATATTATCCCCGTCCAGCACATAAACTTGATAACCACGAGTGAATAATTGCTTTTGCAACTCCTTGGCAAGTGTAGATTTACCCGACCCAGAAAGCCCCGTGAACCATAATATTCCACCCGAATGACCATTAATTAATTGCCGTTGCGCTGCCGTTATTTCCATATTCTCTAGCGTCAAATTATTGGAAGTAATGATTTTGGGAGAAGTGCGCATATCAGGCAAATATTGCCCATCATGGTTGCACATTGTCACCAATCCGCCCGCCACAATGCGCCCATCTTGCATTACCACGCTACGACCCATCGCTTGAATATCGTCATATTCATCAAAAATTGCCAAACCCCGCACCTGCCACAACACATCGGCTGCTTGATTTTGCACCACAATTTCTGCTTGGCTTTGCTGCAAATCATTAGTATCTAACACATAATTAATATGGCGCAACTCCGCCACAAACTCTGAATTATGCAATCTTAGCATATATTGTTTGCCAAATTGTAATGGTTGCGCTCCCAGCCAAAATAAACGCATATATAATTGATTGCTCAAAATCGGCGCATCGTTTTCATGGCTTATCACATGGCCACGCTCCACAAATCTTTGCTGCTCCAATATTATGCCAACAGATTCTCCTCGCCTTGCTATAATTTGTTGCGCCATAGCTTGTTGCGCCGTGATTTGTTGAGAATAATTACTATTCGCAACTTCAAAATGATGATTTACAAAATTATCACCCCCATTGTTCTCGCTTTTTGGGGTGATTATAGTTGCAATTTTTGCCTGATAATTATGCGGTGAAATTAATATTTCATCACCAACTCGCATTTCTCCAGATAATATCATACCTGCAATAATTCGCCTTTCATCAAAACGATATACATCTTGCACACAAAACCTTAATAATCCATATTTTTGCGCCCCAATATTTTGCTCTCCAGATTTTTGAACATTGTTTTTTTGTGATGGCTCATCAATAGAAAAATCCTCTAGTGCCTCAATAATAGTCAACCCATCATACCAGCCCATATTTTCACCACGTTGCTTCAACATCTCACCATTATATGCTGAAATTGGAATAATATTTAACGCAACCAGCCCAATTTGCTGCAAATAATCCTCACACTCCTGCGCAATTTTGGCAAACATATTTTGCGCATAGCCCACCTTATCCATTTTATTTATCACTATAATAATGCGCTTTATACCCAGCAAATAAAGCAAATATGCGTGCTTGCGAGTTTGTTCCTGCATTCCGTCACATGCGTCAACCAGCAAAATAGCAATATCCGCCTCCGCTGCACCTGTGAACATATTGCGCAAAAACTCATGATGCCCCGGTGCATCAATCAGCACATAATCACGCTTTGGAGTGCGCAACCAAAATTGCGTAATATCTATCGTGATATTTTGCGCCCGCTCCGCCTGCAATGCGTCCATCAAATACGCCCACTCAAATGATACCCCCCTTTTATCACATGATTTAACGATTTGCTCATATTTGCCGTCAGGCAGCGCATTCATTTCATAAATCAATCGCCCAATCAACGTGGATTTACCGTGGTCAACATGCCCCACCATCACAATATTTAGCTGTTGCTGTTCCATATTGCAATGCACTCTTTCATTGCTCATGCTTTATTGCTCATGGGAGGGGCGGATTATCCTATCCAACGCCTGCACCACATTATCCATGATTGCGCTAATTTTCTGCTCCGACTCATGGAAATGCTCCCGCAAATGCGATGAGGGAAATAAATGCTGCAATTCGGGCTGCGCCAACATGAAAGTTTCATGTAATGCACCCGCTTCTTGCCTTGCTTCATAAAGTTCATCGGCTAAGATCAGGCAAGTCATCATCAACACCGTTGCCTCATCAGCTTGCGGATTTGCACTTGCAATCTTGCTTGCCCTGCCGTCCACCTCGGCGGAGAGTTGCTGCAACTGCACTGCTTGCTCTGCTTCCACGATCAACTGATATTTACGGCGATTAATGACGAACTCAACTTTTTTCATGCGCCCTCATCAGAAGATGGAGTTTTTCTCAACATACTATGTGACTGTATATTATGTGGCTGTGAACCTGCGATTATCTCAACAGGGTCGGGGGCGAATAAATCTGCGTTAGCGGCGTAATATTCCTTCCAATGCTGCAAATGCTGTTGCAAAATGCTAATTTCATCAAGATACGAATCGCATTCCGCCCCTCGCAACTCCAACTGGCGATAAAGCTCGCGGTTTTCCTCCACCAACATGATGTTATGCTGCAAATAATCCACAAATATGTGAGTTAGCCTACCGATGCAATCTGCCGCTTTTTTGATGCTAGTGCCATTTGGCATATTAGGATCAGTCGCTATGGTTTTGAACAATTCGGTGATGTTTTGCTGAAGAAAATCATGCGCTTTGTTAGTATCAAATATATTTATCTGAGCATTCCCTAGCATTTGCGCATTTGACAATTCATTTGCTGGCTCGCTTGATTGATTTGCATTTTTGGTGCGCTGAGAATTATGTGGCTGATTCATATTTTAATATTAATCTATATTTTAACTGATTATTTTTGGTTATTGATATCTGATTATTAAATATCTGGTTATTGATATTTAATTTTACAACAAACATTTTATGCTAACTCTCAAGCATAAGCAACAGATTAATTTGATTTTTTTGGGGGGTGGGTTGTGCGTGCAATATTTATGACTGCATCACATATATGCGGGTGTCATATCAGCCTCCGACAGAGGGAGGAGAAAATAAATACTGGTATCCATGGGGGAAATACTGGTATTCATATAAAACGCCATGCACAAACTAAATTGACACAACCCGCACCTCTCCCCACAACGCAAAACCCCCACCCAATTGTGATTATGGGCGGGGAATATTTACTTTGTTTTTATTACTTTGGAGGAAGTTTAGAACTTGCTAAAAGGGTGGGATTATTTCCTGTGTCTGACGGAGGACATACATTTGCAACATTAGTTGCACCTTGAATATTTGGATTTTTGAAGTTTCCTGAGGCTAACAGAGCCATGGTTTTCACACCCACAATCCCGTCTGGGTCAAGTCCATTTGCTTCTTGTATTTCTTGCAACTTTCTTTTTGTTTCATAGCCAAAATTACCATCTTTTTCCACTTTTATTGCATCTTGCACAAACTCCACTTCTTTCCCAGTATTACCAAAACCATATTCATTATCAGCTATTGCTGCAAGATTTATAACAGGTTTTTTTGAAGGTGGCTTATCTGAGTTATTCCAAACAGCTTCCTGATAATTTAATGGGTTAGCTTCAGTTGGTTTTTGCTTATCTACAGGCGGATTTTCCTCAGCTTTTTTTGCTACTGTTACAGCAGATGATGCAGCTGCTACGCCTGCTTTTGGTTTTAATTCCGCTTCATTTGTAGTGTCGTTTTCCCTAGCATACGAACCTTTTCTGTTATCTCTTTCATGCTGTTGCATCAACTCTTTTAACTCTGCCGTTACTTTATTCAAATCATATGTTTCCGACTTTCCTTCCGCACTTTTCTCAAGATCTTTTTTTCGATCAGTTAAATTTTTTATTTTACTTTCTTCTTTTTCTCTATAACTTAATTCTTCATTTGCACTCTCTAAAGCTTCTAAAGTTGTACTTTTTGGAGCCATTATTTTATTATTTTTCGGCTCTGTTGCTAACTTTCTTTCCAACGTCGCTTTCTGTTCAATCAACTCAGGGGTAGTCATGTTATCATTTTTTTCTTTTCTTTTTTCATCTTCTGACCAACCAAAAATCATCTCTATTCTCCTAATTTAATTTATATATATTTGTTATTATTATTTATTTGATAATTTTATATTAGCATCACAATATGACGTTATTGTTACAAATGAGTTACGAGAGGGTGAATATTTGCAAATTATTGATGTTTGTATTTGGATTACTGGAGATTATGGTCATGCTTTCATTTTTTGTTTGAATAAGGGCAAAGGTGGATACCAGCCTGCGCTGGTATGACGGGAGTGTAAAGTCAAAAATCTCGCCACGTCATACCAGCCCCCCGACGGAGGGAGGAGAAAATAAAGGCTGGTATCCATACAATGGTGAAGGTGGATTTCACTAACAAAAGCCACAGATTAATCATGTCAATAGAACATAATGATTAATTTGCTTTTGTCATGCAACAACGATATATATATCCTCATGTCTAATATAAATCATCATGTGCCGAAAACCTATATTCCATTGCGGGTGGCGAGTAGCTATTCACTGCTGGAAGGGGCGATTAAAGTCCCTGCCTTAATCAAAATTGCACAAACGGAAGGGTTCGCTGCACTCGCCATCACTGATGCACATAATATGTTTGGTGCGTTGGAGTTCTCCGAGGCGTGCTGCAAAGCGGGGGTGCAACCAATCATCGGCTGCAAGTTTCGCTTAATTCCAATGAATAAAGATGCTGCAACTGATGAATATGATGAGTTATTGTTGCTCGCCAAAAATGAGGCGGGATATGGCAATTTGATGCAAGTGGTGAGCGATTCTTATATGCACCCACAACATGCTAATATGCCGCTAATTTCACTCGCTAACTTGGCAAAATATAGTGACGGATTAATCGCCTTAAGTGGTGGGATTGCGGGGGCAATCGGCAAAGCAATTTTGCGAGGCAAAACAGATGTTGCTTATGAATATGCTAAACAATTAGCGGAGATATTTTCAGGGAGATTTTATCTAGAAATTATGCGCCATGGTTTATCTGATGAAACAACAACAGAGCCGCATTTCTTGCAAATTGCAACCGAGTTAAATATTCCAATTATTGCAACTAATGACGCATATTTTCATGGTACGGAAATGTATGAAGCGCATGATGCGTTGATTTGTATTGCGCAAGGGAGATATGTTAATGAGGATAATCGCCGTCGCTTAACGCCCGAGCATCGCCTGAAAAGCAACGCGGAGATATGCAAATTATTTGCGGATTTGCCCGAGGCGTTGGAAAATACGCATATTGTTGCACAACGTTGCGCTGTGAGATCGCCATCACGCAAGCCAATATTGCCATCTTATAACATGGTTGAGGGCGGAGTTGCACTCTCAGAGGCAGATGCACTGCGCAAAGCGGCGCATGATGGTCTTGCACAACGTTTGCAGGCGTTAATCTGGCGTGATGATATGGATAATGCTGCGCGTGAGGAGGTTGCGAAAATATACTATGCACGCCTAGATTATGAGCTAGGCGTTATAATTAATATGGGATTTCCCGGATATTTTTTAATCGTATCTGACTTTATTAAATGGAGCAAACAGCAAAATATTCCAGTGGGCCCTGGGCGGGGATCAGGTGCAGCATCAGCAGTTGCATGGTCGTTGTTAATCACTGATTTAGACCCAATAGAGCATGATTTGGTGTTTGAACGATTCTTAAACCCTGAACGTGTTTCCATGCCTGATTTTGATATAGATTTTTGTCAAGAACGGCGTGATGAAGTGATAAAATATGTGCAAACAAAATATGGAGCGGATAGGGTTGCGCAAATTATTACATTTGGGAAATTGCAAGCGAGGGCAGTGCTGCGTGATGTGGGGCGGGTGCTGCAAATGCCATATGGGCAAATTGACCGCATTTCTAAGTTAGTGCCGAATAATCCCGCCAATCCTGTGACTTTGGCGCAAGCGATTGAGCTTGAACCATTGCTAAAAGCACAAATGAAGGAAGATGAATCTGTGCGCAAATTGGTGGATATTTCACTGAAGTTGGAGGGATTATATCGCCATGCTTCCACCCACGCTGCGGGGGTGGTAATTGCCGATCGTCCGCTAAGTGAGCTTGTGCCGTTATATAGCGATGGTAAATCTACTATGCCAGTGGTGCAATTTTCCATGAAATATGCGGAGGAAGCGGGGCTAGTGAAGTTTGACTTTTTGGGGCTAAAAACTCTGTCTGTGCTTGCGAAAGCCGTGAAGATGGTTAATAATCAGGTTGATACTAAAACCCCTCACGGTTCAACTTCGCCCTTCGGGCTTGTTTCACCAACTCTCCCGCAAGGGGAGAGTAGTTTTTTGCTACAACAAGATTATGGGCAACCGCAAAATCATGAGCTTGGGAACTCCTCCCCTCCCCTTGCGGGAGGGGGCAGGGGGAGGGGTGATAGCGAAATAACATTTGCTAATCGCCAGCATTACGCTTTGCATATCAAAGATTTTGCCCGTGAAATGCGTAAAAATCCGACTGAAGCTGAAAATAAATTATGGCAATTATTACGCAATCAACAAACAAATCATAAGTTTCGTCGTCAACATAATATTGATGGACGCTATATCGCAGATTTAATTTGCTTAGAACAACGTTTGATTATTGAAATTGATGGCGGGCAGCATAATGAAAATAATCAAGACCAAGTTCGCACTAGTTACCTTGAGGCAAATAATTTTAGGATTATGCGCTTTTGGAATAATGAGATTTTAGAAAATATTGAGGGTTGTTATGAAATAATTTTAGCGGAATTACAGAATTATACCCCTCACGGCTTGCCTGCGCTTACGCTTGGCGCACCCGCTCTCCCTCAAGGGGAGAGCAAAGTTGGAGAGAATGCACAATCTACTTTTAACTCCCCCCTTGCGGGGGAATTCATGAGTGCATCGCACGAATGGGGGGGGGGTAAAAACAAAAAAACCCTAAAACTTGAATATATCTCACTTAATGATGAGCCAACATATGAATTATTGCGGGCGGGCAATGGCGTTGGTGTGTTCCAATTTGAGAGCGTGGGTATGCGAGAAACACTCAAAAAACTCAAGCCAGATAGGTTGGGTGATTTAATTGCACTTGGTGCGCTTTATCGCCCCGGGCCGATGGATAATATACCGACATACATCGCTTGCAAACATGGCAAAGAGCAACCAGATTACCTACACCCATCACTTGAAGGAGTGCTAAAAGAAACTTACGGCGTGATTATTTACCAAGAGCAAGTGCAGAAAATTGCACAAATCCTCTCTGGTTATACTCTCGGTGGGGCTGATTTGTTGCGTCGTGCAATGGGGAAGAAAATCCAATCAGAAATGAATGCGCAACGCAAAATATTCGTTGATGGAGCAGCAAATAATAATGTTCCAACCAGTCAAGCTAATGAAATATTTGATCTTGTTGCCAAGTTCGCAGGCTATGGCTTCAACAAAGCACATGCCGCCGCTTATGGCTTGATTGGCTATCAAACGGCTTACCTCAAAGCGAACCACCCTTATGAGTTTATCGCTGCATCAATGAGTTATGATATGCACAATACTGATAAACTCAATTTATTTAAGCAAGATGCAGCCGCTATGAATATCCGTATTTTACCGCCAGATATCAATGCTTCTGATGCGGATTTTAGCGTGCAAACGGATTTGCAAGGCAAGCATATTCGCTATGCCTTAGCCGCCCTCAAAAATGTGGGTGAACAAGCTATGCAAGATTTGGTGCATGAACGCAAGCGAGGGGGGAAGTATAAAAATATTTATGATGTGATGGAACGGTTGGATACCAAAATCATCAATAAGCGTAGTTTGGAAAATCTGATTATGGCGGGAGCATTTGATTTGCTGCACCCAAACCGTGCGCAATTATTTGCCTCCATTGAGATGATGATAAATTATGGTCAGCAACAAACGGAGGAGCGCAATTCAGCACAAATCAGCTTGTTTGGCGAGGATACAGGCGGGGCAATACCACCGCCCGCCTTGATGCAAATTGCTAATTGGGAGGCAATGGAGGGGCTAAACAGAGAATATCAAGCAGTTGGTTTTTATCTTTCAGCTCACCCGCTTGATGGCTATGGCTTTGCCTTAAAACAAATGCGAGTGAAAACCTCGCAGGATTTGCCCGCATTGCTTGGCGATCAATATCGCAAAATCACCATGGCGGGAATTGTGATGGGGCGCAAGTTCAAAAATAGCCAGCGAGGGCGGTTTGCATTTGTGCAAATGTCAGATGCTACAGGGGTTTATGAAGCAACGATTTATGATGAAAAATTGATGGATTCTGCCCGTGACTTGCTGGAACTTGGCAAAATGCTGTTGCTGGAAGTTGATGCAAAATCTGGTGAAGATGGTGGTATGCGCCTGATTATTCAAAGCATGAGCCTGCTGGAAGATTCCATCAAAGCAACGGCAAAAAGCGCAAGCATTAACGAGATAACATTAGTGGTTGATAATGTTAATGCGGTTAATCGCCTCAAGCAATTATTTCCACCACCAAGCAATTATGGTGCAATCGTCCATTTGCGCATTCCACTTGATGAAAAACGCCATGCTTTGATTAAGCTCGGGGGTAATTATAATTTAACTCACGAAAATATTATAGAGTTAAGCCAAAATGCGGGAATAAAATTATGGGTCGGTTAAAGTTCGTCATACCAGCAAATAATCGCACCCTTCATACCAGCACCCAAAGGGAGTCATAGCCAAATGCTGGTATCCATGATAAAAATCACATCAATCTTGAACTATGGACTACGAACTCCAGCCTGCGCTGAAATAAAGGCAGTGCGTGGCACAAAACCCTATAATCGCACCAATTCAGGGGTGGCAGATTGCAACCTGCTAACATCAATTTGAGAATCTAATGCAATTTGCGATTCTGGCTTGCGCTGCAACGGCACAATTTTATTCGCCGCAATTATGCGCTCACTTTTGCCGACTGAGTTAAACGGATTTTGCTGCAAATCATCAATTTCTTTGTTGATATGGGCGTTAATATCATTCGCATTAAGCCCTTTCACATCAGGGTTTGCTGCCAAACTTGCCGACATTAAATATACCGCTTTGTCTCGCTCCTTGCCCTCAGGTGCATTCATTGCCATTTGTGCTGCACGGGTTAATAATTCTGCATATTGTTCATATGGATCTTCACTCACCGCTTTTTCTTTGGAGCTGACAGTTGAGAAAAACGTCGCCGCCACATAAAATGCCGACATCGCAGTGGGGATTTGCCAGCTTTTCGCTTCATCTTCTACGAAGTTCTGATGCCTTGTTGCATTATCTAATTCACTTTGAGTTTTCCCTAATGCTTTTTCCGCAGCAGTATATTCTGGTGTCCCCCATTGATTATTACCAAGCGCAGCTTTCTGCTCTTGCAACTTATCACTATAATGTTGGTGAACTTCATCTATATTATACTTACCCTTAACATAAGCATCACCTGCATCGTTTAGCATTTCAGCGTGCATTACGCCTTTTTCAACTGCTTCCCATCTTTTGGGCGGGTCAAGAAATAATGATGCCGAATTAATCCAGTTACTCGCACCATTAACCATCATAGGTGAGTTTTGAACCCACGCCCAAGCCTTGCCCCACGGCGTTGCTAACATCTCTGGATCTTGCTCAGCCATTGGCTTTTCTTCAACAAACATTGCCGTCAAAGATCCAACAATTGCTGCCGATCCTGCCGTCACCAATCCAAAATCTCTATTTTGCACGCCATTTTTAATCATGCCAGTGTTGCATAACAACCCGATTGATTCATTAATGGTAATTAAATTATCTGCAACAAAATCATTTAGTTTTTTTGCAAATGGTTTGTCATGCTCATATTTTTTAACCAGCTCATCATATGGAGTTTTCTCCAAATCAAGCCCGCTTTTTTGCAAGAACTTGTGCATCTCTGCTAGAGTTTCATCAGTTTGCAGCCCTCTGTCACCATTACCATAGTAAGCATAAAGCCCTGAATTAACCATATAAAGCAATGACATAATCATTTTGCTTTCAACACCTTTGGCAATACATTCTGGTATTTTGTTAATGTCCCATCTTGCTTCCTCACCAAAGCCTTGCACCGCCATCAACCCGTGACCAGCAAGCCCCGAAAATCCGCTCATTTTCAATGCACCATTATGGCGGAAACTATCCCATTTTTGCGCAATGGTTTGTGGAGCTTCTTTCAGCTTATCAATATTCGGTTGCCCTGATGTTGCCTCCAATCCACCGAGCGCATTTTCTAGCTGCTCAATCTTATCAAAACCATGCACCACAAGACAATGCTCACCATCTATGGTTTTTGGATAGCTCAGCAAATGGTTTTTCTCAAACAAATCACGCTGCAAATTGCCAAGCGATGCGGCTTTGGCAGGATCAGCCTTTAGCACCGCATAATTCTCGCCACCCGCTGATTTGCTTACAAATGCTTCGGTTATTTTGCTATCTTGCCATTTTAGAATGGTATCGCTCATTTAATATTCCTTAAAACTCATTCAACATCATTAATTGCCAGTATCAAATCAGTTATATATTGTTTTTGTTACAACATCATGAAAAAACGTTTGCGCAGCGCACCAATTCGTAATATTGGGGTGGTTTTTATTGCGCTCTGCCCTCTCTTGAGTTAGCGATTGCTGGTTGAGGTGATGCAATATCAACAGTGCTAGTTGCAAGTTCGCTGCTTGGAATACCGAGTTCATTAATTCTTTGTTGAAGTTTGAAATGTAAAATCCTGTTCTCCAGCTCCGTATATGTATCAACCATTGCTTCCCACTTAAACTCTTTTGCAATATCAGGGGCTAGTAATGAGGCTCTGCCCTTATATATTTTATAATTATTTGATATTTCATTCATCGCCGCAACAAAAGAGTCGGTTGATGATTCAGGGGTTGCGCCTTCTCGTGAGGGCGATTGAAACAAAACGATACTATTTTTTGCTTCACTTGCTTTGGCAAAATGCTCACCAACATGCACCGCTGATGCGTATAAATCTGAGGTAACTAGAGGCACAGCCGATGCCATATCCTCCATTGCTCCGATTCCCCATGGCTCTTGCGCACTTGCTGCTAATCCAACTGCCTGTTCCAATTGCAAAATAGTGCGGATTTCATCAGAACGCATTGAGGGTAGCAGCAAAATGCGGTTGGCAATCTCAGGAGATGTTTCGGCAATTTCTTGAATTTGCGCAATTATATTTTGTTGATCGCTTGATGGCGTTGCATTTTCTGGAGCGTGTCCAATTAATATCAAATTACCCTTATCATTTTTGTTTTCTTCTGCCTCTGCCCATTTAACAAATGCTTTAATCGCACCATCGCTATTTTTGCGCGATTCTGGGCGACAGGCAGTGATGAAGTTTGTGCCTGATAGTGATTCATCGCTTATAGTAATCGGTTCGTCACAAGTTTGATAAGGCGGTTTTTCTTCCAACAATTTTTGCACTAATCCACGAATATCTTCAGCGGATTTATCCTCAAGAACTTTCGGATTATAAACATTTGCATTATAACCATTCAAAGCAAACCCAACTTTGGTATCATCATATTGCAACCAACGTAATAATTTTTCTTCCATACCATGGTCAACCGCCATGATAGCATCAATTTTCGCCACATTATCATTTGCTTCAATTGTTAAACGCTCAACAAATGAATATTTCTCAGCAAGTGCTTCTAAATTATTTTCTTTAATGCCCGCCTTGATATATTCAATATCACTTAATTTAACGCCAGTTTCCTGAAATCCACGTAATTTAAGCAAAAATAGATTATCATCACCCAGTTCCTTCACCGCATTATCAACAAACTTATTAATGCCATGTGTATGGAATGTGCCAATTGTTACCACTTCACCAGCGTGTTTTTTCTCAGTTAGTTTTGATTGCATGTCCAATGCCGTTTGAATGCCATCAGCATAATTGCCGTCAATTATAATGTTTTTTTCATTAAAATTAGCAATATTATTACTCATAAACTCAAGCGCACGCTCGGCAATGAACGGATATAAGTCTTTGCCATATTTCATGGTCGTTTCTTTGGGGACTAAACCATTTTCATCGGGCTTTACGCCTAGCTCGTCCAAAATATTAACACCATCTTTAACCCATGGCAGATAAACCACCACGCCATCACCCTGCCCTTCATTATTATGGCGAACAATAATCGGATTTTCGCTTTGTTTATCAGTTGTTTGCATAGCAAACATTATGGTTGGTTGGCCATTTAATGCTTGAAAGTAAAGTTTTTCAAAAACATGGGTTGTTTGCCCACCAGTGGAATCAAACTTGCCACCCAAATCTTTTTCACAATTAGGGAAGTTTATCCCCTCAAATCCCGCTCTACCATCTTGGCTAAAACCAGCAGTAGCCATTCCTTGAAGTTGCAAAATAGTGGCAATTGTTGGTGCGTTCCTAAAAGATTGCGGCAATTCATCTAATATCTCAACCTTATCTTTTGCATTAATTGCTAGTATCGCTTTATCTGCCATTAACTAAATCCTAATATATATAAATTATCGCTAATTTAATTAATAGCCATACATCGCACCGCACAATCAATAAAATAAATGTTAAGAGTTTATGACGGTTATTAATGCAATGCAACATTTGACAATGTAAAAATTATCTGCTAATTGATATTTTTTATGACAATAATTTAACATAGAGTTTTCAATATGAGTATTTTACAAGAGTTCAAAGCATTTGCAATGCGTGGAAACGTGGTTGACCTTGCGGTTGGTATTGTAATTGGTTCAGCATTTGGCAAAATTGTTGCCTCATTGGTTGAAAACGTAATTATGCCTCCAATTGGCGTGTTAATTGGTGGAATTAACTTCAAAGATCTGAAACTAGACTTAACTGCTGGTGTAGATGGCAAAATGGTAACGCTAGATTATGGTGCGTTTGTGCAAACAATATTTGATTTTACAATCATTGCATTTGCTATTTTTATGTTAGTTAAAGCGATGAATAAAGTGCAAAAACCGACCGAAGAACCAGCTCCTGCGTCAACCCCTGCGGACGTGTTGTTGCTTACAGAAATACGTGATTTATTGAAAAAATAAATTATGTTGCCATATATCTGGGATTCTTGGTATCGTTATGATGCTGATTTGCAACTATTCCATGTTTATTATTTGAATGTGGACGATCATTCGCTGGTTGCACCAGAGCAGCACCATTTTGCAGCAAAGTTGGGCTATGCAACTACTAAAGATTTTGTGAATTATGAATATGTTAATCACAGCGTGTTGGAGGCAGATTCCAACAGCTATGATGACACTTCCATATGGACTGGTTGCATCGTGAAGTTTGGGCATAGTAAGCGGTTACTAGCCTTCACCTCCCGCAATTCTGCGCAACAACGCATCAAAAGTTGGGATTCGCAACCATTTAACCAACATCTGAGCTTTGCAATAGGCGATGATGATGAACATTTCCAACGCCTGCAAAACGTGCATATTTTGCCTGATGAACGATTTTATAACATAGCATCAATAGAAAATGACGTGACCATTCATGCTTGGCGTGACCCGTTTATTTTTCGCAATCCACATGATGATTACGCTTATATGCTAGTCACCGCCCAAGCGAAAGGCTTAAAGGTTGGAATCAAAGGCGAGCGAGCGGGCGAACATGGAGTAATCGCATTATTGCGAGCAGGCGCACCCAAAACTTTGAGCAATTGGCAAGCAACAGGAATTAGTTTTGCGGTTGAGGCATCAGAGGCAGAAGTTCCACGGCTTTATTATGACGATGCAGCAATTACACATTTAATCGCTTATAGTTGCAAAAATGACGCAGCTTACCTTGATGATAAAGCCAATCAGCAATATGGTTTTTATGGTTTTCACGTTGATTTGCGTTTGATTAGCCTGATTGCCGCAAATAAAAACCCTGATGCACCGCATTTAATTCATATTCCACGCTCAACTCAAACATCATTGCTTGGGTTTGGTGAAGATTGCCTTTATGCTTGCCAAGTTATCCCTGAAATTGGTGGCAAAATCATGGGCTTTGATACCACCCCAGTTATCACGCCCGTCACAAAAAATGTTCCTCCCCACTCAAATGAAAATACTTCAGACGCTCATAATTCAAATGCGCCACACTTAAATGCGCCCAACTCAAATGATGGCAATTTATATACAGATAACATCAACACACAACCGACTATAAACACAGATAATTTGCGCCTTTCCACAGTTAAAACCCTCCCTCATCTTCGCACCGCCAATTTTGATTTTGATGATTTTATATTGTGAGAATGTTACATCATTCTTCTTACATGATATAACATGTTGTTATGCAACGATTTTTTCACTTTCAATAATATAAAACATCACAATAATAACAATATTTGCTATTTTGTTCTTTCTTAAAAAATGGAACAAAAATGAATATCTTATCAAGTGATGAAACAAGTGAAATTATGCGTATAATGGCAATTCCAAGATTTGCTAGATACTTAAAATATTGCCAAAATAATAAAAAAGCCGCATTAGAACTTTATGCTTATAATATGCAGATTTCGTCAGCTTTTATACCTGCTCTCAATGTTTTAGAAATTGTGTTGCGCAATGCAATTGCAGAACAAATCGTTAAATTATACGGAATAGAATGGAACAAAAATAAGGCTTTTATTAACACATTACCCAATCACTATAGAATTAAATTAAGTGATTTATCCATAAAATATGATGATTATAATAAAATAATTCCAGAGCTAGGTTTAGGATTATGGGGTTCAATGTTGCGCAAAAAATATATTCATACCATATGCAAAGGAGATTTATGCCAAATATTCCCACATTTACCCCACGATATAAACGCTACATATTTGCATCAAAATGTTGAAAAAATAAGATTATTAAGAAACAGAATTGCGCATTATGAACCAATTTTTCACCTTGATTTGCTATTAAATTATACTAATATATTGGATATTATAAAATGGCGTTGTAATATAACTTCTGCTTGGTTGAATGATACACAGATGGTAACTAAAAATATGATATTAAACCATCATGAAAAAACCCACTCTGACAAAATCAAAATGGGTTTTTTAACTTCCAATGTCAGTGAGGGTGAACAATTTTCATATCCAACGATCCCCAAAGATCCTCAAATACCAATATGACAGATAAAAATAGATTTGTCTAGAGAAAAACCCCACTCACAACCAATAATGATATAGCGCATCATCAGAAAAATTGAGTGTTTGTTGCAATGACGCTTCCTTAAGATAATTTTGCAAAGTACCACCAGCAACCGCATTAATATTTTGCGCACCGCCTATAATTTTATTTTTCGCAACAAACCAATATAAATCATCAACCAACCCCGAATTAAGGGCGGAAGTGGTGATGGCTTGCCCTCCCTCCACCATCACGGAATTAATTCCATATGCGCCAAGTGATGCCATTGCATCAGCAAATGTGAAATCCGCCTCCAGCACTACCACCTCAACATTATGCTTGGCTAATTGTGCAATTTTTTGCGCATTATTATTGGCGGTTAAAACCAACATTCTTGCATCGTAATGATGCATATTTTTTGCATCTTGCACAATTTTTGCCTGAATATTAATATTCAACCCACGATCCAACACCACCCGCAATGGTGAATATTGTTCCAAACCCGCAAGCCTACAATTCAGCAACGGATTATCCGCCGCAATCGTGCCTATTCCAGTGACAATCGCATCATAGCGACTGCGCAATATCTGCCCATAATTTCGTGCTAATTCACCCGTTATCCAACGTTCTGGCGCGGTTATTTTTTCATCAGCGGAAGTTGCAATCTTGAGCATAATCTCTGGCAATCCACTACGAACTCGGCGCAAAAATCCACGATGATGGCGTTTTGCTTGCGCCTCCAGCACCCCAATTTGCACCGTCACACCCGCCTGTTGCAAATGCGCCACGCCTGCGCCTCTCACCCTATCATCATCATCAAGGGTTGCGATTATCACCTGCTTAATTCCTGATGCGATTATAGCATCAACACATGGCGGGGTTTTGCCATGATGGGCGCATGGCTCAAGCGTGACATAAATGCTTAAATCAGCCATCGCCTCTTTAGTGCAATTTTGCAAGCCTGCTAGTGCGACAACTTCAGCGTGCGGCCTGCCACCGTCAGCCGTTCGCCCGATGCCAATTATTTGCCCATCTTTGACAATCACACAACCAACGCTTGGGTTTTCCGCCGTTCGCCCCGCCCCTTGGCTTGCATAATTGAGAGCTTGCTGCATAAAATATTGATGTTTTTCGTTATTCGTCATTAAAAAATCACATTAATAATATATGTTTCACTATGGTTTTGTGCTATCATAAATTGTTATAGCACTTTAGCTTTATAACTTTACACATGTAAAATTAAAAAGCTAAAGCATTATATATAAAACTAATAATATCATTGTAAAATAAATTGTAAAATAATATTCATCAAAAATAATATTCACTAAGTTCATTCACTAAGTTTTAAGAGATTTTTTCAACATGGGTTTTCAGCCACTTCGGCAAAAAAGACTTGAATATGTCGCAGCTCACCGCATTGAAGCGGGTGATGAAGCACATGCGCACCATGAAAGCAAAGGGTTTGACCTTGGTAATTTTGTAGAAGATACGTTCTATCCCAAGGCAGAAAAACGCTCAGAATTGCCGAATTATTTGGTGAAACTGGAGGAAAAAGATGAAGAACATAAGCCTTGGTATTTCAAACAAGGCAAAGTCACATGGCTGGAAAAAGCAATGCAGCGTGATTTTGCGATTGGTGCAAGCACGGGAGCGTTAATTGGAACAGTCGCAGCATTAGCAACTGTTGGAGCAGCAGCCCCGTTGATTGGAGCAATGTCGCTCGCTGGTGGAATGGTTGGTGGGGCGAGTGATTATATCCGCAACCATGAAGAAATGGAAAATGGCGCATTAATCACCCCGCCAACTCATTTCAACCGTGACGCTATCAAATATTCACTCGGCTGGGCATTGGCAGCAAAGTTTGCGTTGACTATTGGCTCAGTCGCATTAACTGCCATTGGCGTTCCTGTGCTTATCCCCGAACTCATCATGGGCGCATGTATGGCAGCGGGTGCATTATATGGTGCAAAAAAAGGCGCAGATGCGGGTTATGAACGTATGGAAGAGGAATATAAAGCTGCAACCATCAAGCATCAACGCCCCGAGCTTGGCGTATCAGTGCAGAAGGAAATTGTGCGGGGTGGCGATGATTTAGGGCTTGCAGCAGGGGTTGCGATTGCCACTGGAATTGCAGCAAATCAGTCGCAAATTACTGGGCAAATTATTGGGCAAACTATGGGGCAAGCCGTGGGGCAGACTGTGAACCAAGTTGCCACAGCTGCTATAGGTTCAGCTGCGGTCGGATCAGCGGCAATTGGTTCGGCGCAGGCGATTTCATCACCACAAATTGATGAAACAACCAAATGGCGAGAAGCGTATCAACCAAAAACGGCAACAAGCACCATTGAAAGTTTTAATAGAAACTCTGCTGGCAATCACGCTGATATGGTTGCAACAAAATCTATGGCAACAAATGGCGTTGAGAGTTTTCGTAGAAAAAATCCTACTGGTAGTTATGGTGATATGGTCAAGCAACAAGAGCCATCATTTGCTGGAATTGGCAATTAACATTAGATTTTGCATTGCGTGGTTCTGTTTTTATGGACTTCAGCTGCCGATGGAGTAACAACGATGTAAATAATACTACCTTGGAGTGACGGGAGCGTGTTACGTGGTTTTTTAAGTGTCATACCAGTGAGATTTTAGAGTTCGTCATACCAGCCCATTCCAAAGGGAGGAGCGGACAAAGGCTAGTATCCAAAAAGCGAATACATAAACCCCAAACCCTTACCCCTCCAACAACAACTCGCTTAACACACATATATATTTCATGCCAATTTCTTTAGTCTGGGCAGTGGCGGTTTGGATATCCAGATTTTCACGAATAGTTAGCAACTTCAATAACATGCTCAAATTAACGCCCGAAATCACCTCTGCTTTTTGTGAATATCCAACCGAAATACCAATATTTGAAGGCACACCGCCAAACATATCAGTCAGGATAATCACCCCGCTCCCCCTATCAACCTGCTTCAACCCGACTGCGATTTTATAGCGAAAAGTCTCTAAATCATCACCGATATTATAGCTCACACACTCAACAAATTGTTGCTTGCCGAGCATTTGTTCCGCCACGCTCAAAAAACTTTGTGGCAATTCTCCATGGGCAACAAGCACAACTCCTAACAAAATAACACCTCTTAAATATGTCTAACAATATGATTACATAATATAATTAAAATTATCATTAATTTACATTACATTTTAGACATTATTTCAATTCCTCAAAACTAGCATTCATTCATTAAATCATGGATACTAGCCTGCGCTGATATAATAAAATAATAAAATAATGTCAAAAATCGTAACATAATGATAATATGATTAATTTTTTTCCAACAAAAATATTCCCTTTTCACCCACCAGATTAGCTGCCCACCCGCATTTCATTATAGTTTGTGGCAAGTTTGGTGATGATAAAATCATCTGGTTTGCCACCCGCAACCCTAGCATCTCTGTGAAATTGCTAAAATCTTTGAGGGTGCAGAAATGAATATTTGGCGTTTCATACCATTCATAATTTAGTTGCTTGGTCACTGGCATTTTGCCGTTTAAGGCGAGATACCAACGATTGCGCCAATGTCCAAAATTAGGCACTGATATGATGATATATTTGGCAATTCGTGACGCATGTTGCATCATCGTCACAGGGTTTTGCATTTGCTGCAATATCCCATTTAAGATGATATAATCGTATGAATTATCGCAATAATGGAGGATATCCTCCTCCGCATTGCCCTGAATTACTGACAAACCTTGCGCAATAGTTGCTTGCACCTTCTCATTGTCAATCTCAATCCCACGCCCTTGCACTGATTTATTTTCCTTGAGCCACAGCAACAAATTGCCTTTAGCACAACCAATATCAATCACTGATGCACCATGTGGAATGAGGGCAGCTATAGTCTGCAAATTGGGTGAAAGTTGGTTATAATCCATGATGTAACTTTGATAACATTATTTTGGAGGATAATCTATATATAAAAATATATAGAATAAATATATGGAAAAGTTTTAGAGTTTGTCATACCAGCGGAGGCTGGTATCCAAAGTCCTTGTAATATCTCACAAGCCTTTAATCCCATGATCCTCTATTCCCATAACCCTCTATTCCCATAGTGGTTGCGGGGGTGGGGCTTGATATTTCTTGGCAACAAATGCAGCAATTTTGCACTCCGCCCCATAGCTTCCGCCAGATTTATATTTGCAAATATAAGCCCCGCCTAACGCCGTCACTTTGCCCGTTTTAACATTTATTTTGGCGACAACTTTGCGGTCAGGGCCATAAACATTGCCTTTTTCATCAATAAAACCGCCCTGCCCCCCTGGAAGATTACTTTTTTTCACCTTCATCACCGTTTTTTCAACTAGTTTTTTATGCTCCACCTTTGCCAATTTCTCCGCTTGTTGGCGCACAAACGCCTCCATACCCTTTGAGAGTTGCTTCGGCTCGCCATCACCGCCTACCTGCCCAAAACGGCTACCTTTTTGCATTGCCAAAATGCGCATATCATTAATTTTTTTATCCAAAATCCGTTGATATTTTTCATTAGGCGTAAGTTTGCTTTCATCAATCCCTAGTTTTTTATCCATAAAAACTTGGGCAGCGGATTTTTTCTTATATTTACTAAATAATGGATTAACATTCGCATCAGTCGTTGATGAACTTTTAATGCTAACATATCCCTTGCCTTTGCTGCCACCAAACATATTTTCCACCTCATATTATATTATATTGAGTAAATCACCATAATTTTTATTTTACCATATAAATATCTAATAATCCATTGATGTGTTGCTTGTTTTTTCACGATATATATTATATATTGACGAATATAATTTTCAAAGTAGCAAAATATGCGGCAAGCAACCATTGAACGAAAAACCAAAGAAACCAGCATCACCAGCACAATCAAGATTGATGGAACGGGCAAATATGATGTCAGCACGGGGATTCATTTTTTGGATCATATGCTAGAGCAGCTTTCACGCCATAGCTTGATGGATATAACCCTTAAAGCAATTGGTGATTTGCATATTGATGCACATCATACCACTGAAGATTGTGGAATTGTGTTAGGCAAAGCCCTGCGCAACGCACTAGGCGAGCGGGCTGGAATTGAGCGTTACGCCAGCGCATATATTCCGATGGACGAAACTTTGACCCGTGTTGCGGTGGATATTTCAGGCAGACCATATTTAGTGTGGAATGTGGCTTTTAGCCAAGCACGAATTGGTGATATTGATACAGAATTATTCAGGGAATGGTTTCAAGCATTCACCTTTGCACTTGGCGCAAATATCCATGTGGAGAACCTATATGGTGTAAATAATCATCATATTGTAGAATCATGCTTCAAGGGTTTAGCGCGTGCATTAAAGGTGGCAGTTGCCATAGATCCACGTCAAATTGGTAATATTCCATCAACAAAAGGGGTGCTATAATGAACTTATTCCGTAGTGCCAACAAAATGCGAATATATTCGGTTTATCTCAACCCCCGCAGCAAAAATATTTATGAAAATGCACTATTTATAAGCGAAAACTTCAATATATTTGCCTTTTTATTTGCAGGAATATGGGCTTTTGCAAACCGCCTATGGTTGCTTGGAATTGGCATTTTCATTGCACAATATAGCATTTTGTTAATGGCAAAATATATGGGCGTATCCATGTTGGGTGGTATTGTGATTGACCTTGGTTTTCGCTTTTTGCTTGGGCTTTGTGGCAATGATTTATGGCGAGCGCAACTGACCAGCAAAGGCGATATTTTAAGCGACGTGGTAGTGGCGAATAATTTTTTGGAAGCAACTCACCGCTATTATGGGCGACATATTGACCAATTATTCACTCCTCCAGCAACTAATATTGCTAGCTCTCTGGGCAATTAATATAATATGTTAGGTGAAATCATCACATGAAAAAAATTGCAATCATAGATTACGGAGCGGGCAATTTATTTTCAGTGCGAGCAGCGATAATGAGAAGTTTCGCAGCACATAATGAACCTTCATCAAATAGCGAACTTTCATCAGATGAAAAATCCGCATCAAACCATAACGCATCGTCAAATAATCCCCTCTCAGATGATAATATTTTCTTTGCGCAAACTCCGCTTGATTTGGCAAAAGCTAGCCATATTATCCTCCCTGGAGTTGGAGCATTCGCTGATTGTATCACCACTTTGCAAAGTTATAAGGGTATGATTGCGGCGATGGAGCATGAAATATTTACCAATCATAAACCTTTTTTGGGTATATGCGTTGGTATGCAAATGTTATTTGAATATGGCAATGAACATGGAAGGCACGCAGGGCTTGGTTGGCTTGAAGGCGAAGTTAAGGCTTTGCAACCATTTCCCGAAATAAAAATTCCGCATATAGGTTGGAATGAGTTGCATAATGTAAGCCCCCACCCGCTCATGGCGAGTGTGCAAAATGGCGATGATGCTTATTTCGTCCATAGTTATCATGCAACCAATGTTAATCAGGCGCATATTTTGGCAACAACCGAATATGGTCAACAGATTATAGCGGTGATTGGCAAGGATAATATTTTAGGCACGCAATTTCACCCAGAAAAAAGCCATAAGACAGGCGCAATAATACTGGATAATTTTATTAATATAGGTTAATATAGATATGCGTATGGCGGTGAGAATGGTAGCGAAAATGATTGAACCACAAATTATTCCAATAATTAAAATTGGCACAATCAAGCAATTTGATGCGAATGATTTGAATAATTTATGTGATGCAACCGAGCTTGCCATCAAGGACGGTATCGGCTTTAATTGGCTCACCCCGCCAGACCGTGATGTGCTGGAAAATTATTGGCAAGGTGCAATGATGATCCCGCAACGCGTGTTGATTGGCGCGTGGCTGGACGGAGTGCTATGCGGCTCAATTCAGTTGCTGAAGCCCGCAAAATCCAAAGAAACATCATATTTTTGTGCAAATATTGAGGCTCATTTCATTGCACCATGGGCTAGGGGGCATCGCCTAGCATCGCAATTGCTGGAATGCGCAGAACGTGAGGCCGCCATTTCAGGCTATACCGTTATTCGCCTTAATGTGCGCTCCACCCAAGAACGGGCAATCAAATTATATCAAGAGCATGGCTATGTTGAGTGGGGAGTTCTGCCATGCTATGAGTTTGTTGCTGGAGATATGCTTGCGGGACATTTTTTCTACAAGAAAATTGCCTCACTTTCTGTAATTGAATAGGGCAGTTACAGCATAATAATTCTCATAGACTGCCAATTATTGGCTAATAACCATCATATTCTAATATAGCACTTTTACTTTTCAATAGTCCGCAAGGTAAATATTTGAAAAGTGGAAAAAGCACTATAATATATCTCCTAATAATCCTCGCAAGCAGCAGCAAGTGATGCAAGCCGTGCAATCAAATGAATATTCGTTGCATCAGTAAAATCTTGCGAGGAAAAACCATCAAACTGCATACCCGACGCATTCAAGCTAATTTCATCATCACGGCTTGGGTTGCTACGCCAGAAAATATCCACCACCTGTCCCCCAACAAGGTAAATTAACGGCTCAGCCGCCCCGCCATTTAACATATTAATCGTTGGCACGCCCTCTTGAATTATCACCTCTTCATTCTTCACGCCTTCTTTAATGACATTCATTTTGTTGCGTTCTTTTTTGTTCAATTCCAATAATTCATCACCGCTGCGCACCGTCATAATTCCCATGCCATAAGTCCCGCTATCCGCCTTAACATAAACATATGGTTCACGCAAAATATCATATTGTTGGTGCTTTGCCTTGAGTAAATGGATAATTTTATCCACCCCTAACGCAACGCATTCCATACCCTTGCGTTCCTTGAAATCAATTTTGCCACAATTATGAATATAAGTTGATATCAGCCATGAATCCAACCCAAACATATTAGAAAAATCTGCAATCAGGCGGTTATATGTGCCGAAATGTTGGCTTTTGCGTCGTGCAAACCAACCTTGATATGGGTTAGGCAATATTGGTTGCGCAATCGCCTCAAATCTCGCCTCCATTCCCGCACTTAAATCATTATTCAACAGCAGCAAATCCGCCACAAATCCACTAGCAGTGACAATCCGCCCTCCTTCAACCTTAAATCCCTCAGCTTGCATCGCCTGCAACTCATATGGCAGGGTGATTATTTCATCTGCACCCAAATCAACACGGGCAATTCGCACCTCAATTCCGCAATCCTCAATAATATGTTTCAAAGCTAGCACATTAGCAAAATATGGCATATTACGGCTATGATTTTCCACAATCAGCACCAGTTTTTTGCACTCAATCTTCATTGCAAGCAAATGCGCTGCAAATGCTGCACTCGCCCGCTCAGCCCCTGACTTGCTTACATTATTAAAGCCCGCTGGAAATAAATTAGTATCCACTGGAGCAATTTTATAACCCGCATTACGCACATCAACTGATGAATAAATCGGCGCAACCCTGCCCGCCTTAGCATATTGCGCTGCGAACCATTCTTCAATCTCGTTGCCATTTTGGTTACAGATATTTTGCAATAACTCAGTTACATTAACCATGAAAATATTTTCCTTAATTCTTGATAGCACTTGCCACAAGCTACGATATAGCATAAATTGATGCAATGTTTAATTACTTTGCAAATATTAAAAGATTTTCAGTATTAATGCGGAAAATACAATTATTTTGTGGCATAATATGCGCCATTTGCTTGTGCATCGGGCTATATTTAGGGTTAATCACTTCCCCCCCTGATTATCAACAAGGCGAGGCGGTGCGCATTATGTATGTGCATGTTCCCGCCGCTTGGTGTTCTTTGATGATATATAGCATCATGGCGATTTCATCTTTTTGCTTCCTCATATGGCGACATTCAGCAGCGGATTTGCTAGCCCGTCATAGTGCGCCAATCGCTTGGGTGATGTGCGCCATCACTTTAGCCACTGGTTCACTTTGGGGTAAGCCAACTTGGGGTGCATATTGGGTATGGGACGCACGCCTCACCTCCATGTTAATTTTGCTAATCATCATCAGCGCATATATGTTGCTAGCGGGTCAGTCCGATTACAACTTCAAACGGCAACGCAATTGTGCAATATTTTGTTTGTTTGGTGCACTTAATTTGCCCATAATCAAGTTTTCAGTGGAGTGGTGGAATAATTTACACCAACCATCAAGTGTTATCCGCACAGGTGGGGCAGCGATTGATTCCTCCATGTTGACACCGTTGCTAATTATGGCTATAGGATTTAGTGCATATTATGGTTTTGTGGTGAGTCTGCGGGTGCAAACCGCCTTGATGCAAGCCAAATCAAACAGATTAAGGAGAACATTATGACATTCGTTGTCACAGAAGCATGTATCAAATGCAAATATACCGATTGCGTGGAAGTCTGCCCCGTTGATTGTTTTTATGAGGGTGAAAATATGTTGGTAATTCACCCTGATGAATGTATAGATTGCGGTGTTTGTGAACCAGAATGTCCCGTTGAGGCGATTGTTGTTGAATCCGAAGATGTGATAGATTGGGTGGAGCGCAATCGTGAATATGCTAGCATTTGGCCAAATATCGTCACAAAAAAGCCAGCCCCCGCTGATGCCGTGCATTTCAAAGATGTGAAAGACAAGTTTTTGCACCATTTTAGCCCCAATGCAGGGTGAAAATCAAAGTGAGTTAAAATAATTGGTGAGTTAAGGGCAGAGTGTTATATTTCAAACACATCGCTGTTGATATTTTCTAATCATTCTATGTTCTGTTGCGATTCCGCTGATGCGCTAGCAATATTGCAATAAGCAATAAGCAATAAGCAATAAGCAATGGTAGAGAACACAACGGAACTTAACAAGGTTAAAAAATTAGGCTAAAGCGGCGTAAGCGGGTAGAGTTAAAAACTCGGTATATGTATCTGACAAAGTCTGCTCCTCCAACATTTTCGCTGCTTTCACATAATTACCAGCATTGAATGTTATCTCGCCTAATTGCGCCTTAATCGTCTCCAATTCCTGCGCAACTACCATTTCAATAAACGCCGCATCAATATTGCGTCCATCGTCCAAAACTCCCGCATCATGATGCGTCCATTGCCATAATTGAGTGCGTGAAATCTCCGCAGTTGCCGCATCTTCCATCAAATTAAACAACGGAACGCAACCATTTCCAGCCATCCAGCACGCCATATATTGTATGCACACATTCACATTATTGCGCAAACCAGCCTCGGTGATTGTGCCACTTGGAACTGTAAGCAAATCACTCGCTTTAATGTTCACCTCATCACGTTTAACATGTAATTGGTTCGGCGTGGACATGTGCTCATTAAATACTGCCATCGCAAATGGAATTAATGCGGGGTGTGCCACCCAAGTGCCATCATGCCCCCATGAAACTTCACGCAATTTATCCGCTTGCACCTTCGCCATCGCCGCTTCATTTGCTTCATCATTACCCTTGATTGGGATTTGTGGAGCCATTCCACCCATAGCAAATGCACCACGTTTATGACAAGTCTTAATTAATAATTCCGAATATGATTTCAAGAAATGCGTATTCATTGTCACTTGCGCACGGTCTGGCAGCACAAAATCGGGGCGAGTATGGAACTTTTTGATAAAACTAAAAATATAATCCCACCGCCCGCAATTCAAACCAACCACATTATCACGCAACGCATGTAATATTTCTTCCATCTCAAATGCTGCGGGAATTGTTTCAATCAACACCGTCGCTTTAATGCTACCTTCTGGCAAACCAACACGAGTTTGTGCATAGGCGAAAATATCAGCCCAAAGTTTTGCTTCCTGCGCATTCTCCAGTTTCGGCAAATAAAAGAAAGGCCCTTCACCACGTTCAAATTGATATGTCCCATTATGGAACAAAAACAAGCCAAAATCTAAAAATGCCCCCGCAATCGGCGCATTATTAAATAATACATGCTTCTCTGGCATGTGCCAACCACGTGGACGAACAATCAAAGTGGCAAGCTGCTCACCTAATTTATATTGCTTGCCCTCGGGTGAAGTGAATTGCAATTTGCGACGCACCGCATCATAAAGTGCAGCTTGCCCCTCCGCTACTCGCCCCCAAGTTGGACTTAAGGAATCTTCAAAATCCACCATAAAGACTTTTGCGCCCGAGTTCAACGCATTAATTATCATTTTCGGTTCAGCAGGCCCTGTTATCTCCACTCGCCTATCTTGCAACGCTTTTGGAATTGCACCAACCTGCCAATTTGCCGAGCGAATATCCGCAGTATCCTCACGAAAATCTGGCAAAACCCCTGCATCAAACTCCGCTTGCCTAACAACTCTAAGTGCAAGCAAACGTAATCTTTCTCCATCAAATCGTTCAATCAATTCTGCTACAAAATCAAGTGCGTCATTTGTAAAAATATGCGCATATTCTGAAGCAACCGCCTTGGTTATTTGCAATTTTTGATGCTTGATGTTAGTTGCTGCTGCGCCCATGACTTAAAACTCCAATTCACTTCTATAAAATTAGCATTCGTAATTTACATTATTACTATCCAACTATTTCTGTTCCGCTAAAGAAAAAGGCAATTTCAATTGCTGCATTCTCTTTGCTATCAGAACCATGAACCGAATTGCGTTCAATAGATTCCCCAAATAATTTGCGAATTGTGCCTGCTTCAGCATCTTTAGGGTTGGTTGCACCCATCACTTCACGGTATTTCAGCACCGCATTTTCCGCTTCCAACACCTGCACAATCACTGGCTGTGATATCATATATTCCACTAATTCACCATAAAACGGGCGAGCAGCATGAACTTCATAGAACTTTTCCGCTTGGATACGGCTCAAATGCACCCGTTTTTGTGCCACAATACGAAAGCCCTTTTCTTCAAGCAAGCCGTTAATTTTGCCTGTTAAATTGCGCTCTGTTGCATCTGGTTTGATGATTGAAAAAGTATGTTCTTTCATGATTTTATTCCATTAAATGTTAATCTCTGCAATCCAATTAAACCATTGCAACTGATAATGCAAGTATTTATTAATACTCCCAACCATCAAAGCCCTAATGAGTTATCAGGGCTTCCCCCTCCAATTTTGGCTTGGGTGGAACAATCTCGGGAGTTTTTTCCCACTCAATTGGAATTAATGGTTTGGCAAGCGCATTAAACAACACTTCATCAACATTTGAAACGGGAATAATCTCCAATCCGTCTTTCACATTTTGCGGGATTTCCTCCAAATCTTTGACATTCTCCATAGGTATTAACACAGTAGTAATGCCCCCACGCAACGCTGCGAGCAACTTCTCCTTCAAGCCACCAATTGGCAGAACTCGCCCCCGCAAAGTCACCTCTCCCGTCATCGCCACGTCATGACGCACTGGTATGCCCGTTAGCACTGAAACTATTGTCACACACATCGCAATGCCAGCCGATGGACCATCTTTGGGAGTTGCGCCTTCAGGCACATGAACATGAATGTCACGATCCCGCAACATTGCCTCCGTGATGCCAAATGCCCAAGCACGTGAACGAATATAGCTATAAGCCGCTTGCACGGATTCCTGCATCACATCGCCTAGTTTGCCCGTGTAGGTAATTTTGCCCTTACCTGCAATCGTCACTGATTCAATCACCAGCAAATCACCACCCACTTCAGTGTAAGCAAGCCCTGTAGTCATTCCGACTAAATCTTCCGCCTCCGCCAAACCAAAGCTATGGCGACGAACTCCGAGATATTCACCAAGATTTTCACCAGTAATATGCACCGATTTCTGCTCAGAAGTTAGCAATTTACGCACCGATTTTCTCGCCAAAGCGGATATTTGCTGCTCCAATTTGCGCACACCCGCTTCACGAGTATAATAACGAATAATATCACGCAGTGCGGATTCATCAATGCTGAACTCGCCTTTGCGCAATCCATGCTCCGTTGCCCGCTTCTCAACCATATATTTTTGTGCAATATTGATTTTTTCTTCCTCCGTATAACCTGCAATGCGGATAATTTCCATGCGGTCAAGCAATGGTCGTGGCATATTCAAGCTATTAGCCGTTGCAATAAACATCACATTTGAAAGGTCATAATCCACCTCAAGGAAGTGATCCCCAAACTCTTTGTTTTGCTCAGGATCTAGCACCTCCAACAACGCTGCCGACGGGTCACCACGAAAATCATTGCCCAGTTTATCCATTTCATCAAGCAAAATTAGCGGGTTTGTCACCTTAGCTTTTTTCATTGATTGAATGATTTTCCCAGGCATTGCCCCGATATACGTCCGACGATGTCCCCTGATTTCAGCTTCATCACGCACCCCACCGAGTGACACCTTGATATATTGGCGATTAGTCGCCCGTGCAATTGATTTCGCAAGCGAAGTTTTCCCCACTCCTGGAGGTCCAACAAGGCAAAGGATTGGGCCTTTAAGTTGTTTGGTGCGTTGCTGCACCGCCAAATATTCTAAAATGCGCTCTTTAACCTTCTCCAAACCGTAATGATCTTCATCTAATATCAGCTCCGCCTTGCCAACATCGCTTGCCAAGCGAGATTTCTTCTCCCACGGCAAAGTCGCCAACCAATCAAGATAATTGCGAATTACCGATGCTTCCGCTGACATCATACTCATTGTTCGCAATTTTTTCACTTCCGCCTTGGCTTTTTCGGCGGCTTCCTTCGGCAATTTCGCCGCCTTTAGCCTATCCTCCAACTCGCTTATTTCGTCCTTACCTTCCTCAATCTCGCCAAGCTCTTTTTGAATCGCCTTCAACTGCTCATTAAGATAATATTCACGTTGAGTTTTCTCCATTTGCTTTTTCACTCGCCCACGGATACGCTTCTCAGTGTTCAACACACTAATTTCGCTTTCCATCAACCCATAAAGAAACTCCAACCGCTCGCTAACTTCCAGCATTTCCAAAATCTTTTGCTTGACTGCAATTTCAATTTGCATATGCGATGCAATAGTATCCGCCAAAGCAGATGGATTATTAATTTTGTTAATCGCCCCCAAAGTTTCTGGCTGTATCTTTTTATTCAGTTTAACATATTCCTCAAAATGGCTAGTTGAAGAACGTATCAACGCCTTCATTTCGGGCGTATCTTTCGCTTTATCTTTTATTTTCTCAATCGTTGCTTGATAAAAATCCACCTCCGACAATGGTTCAACAATTTTTGCCCTAAAACGCCCTTCCACCAACACTTTAACTGTGCCATCTGGCAAGCGGAGCAGCTGCAAAATGCTCGCCACTGTTCCAACTTCATAGACATCATTTAGAGTTGGTTCATCTTGGCTACCATCTTTTTGCGTCACCAAAAATATATGGTTATCATGGCTTGCGACATGCTCCAACGCCTTGACGGATTTCTCTCGCCCCACAAATAATGGCACAACCATTCCGGGGAAGACAACAATATCACGCAATGGCAATACTGAAATTATTGTTTGCAACGAATCAATCATAAATGTGAAACCAGTTTTGCCTATGTGTTTAATTTTGCTTATGTGTTTGTCTAATTCTATTTTATTATAGTTTTATGCTTATTTACTTTACTACTATATTAATTGAATATATTATCTAATAATTAAAATTACTAGTATTTATGCAAATATTTTTTCAAATGACGCAAAAAAAACCAATAGCCACATATTTTCGCAGTAACAGAGAATATAGCGTAAGGCATATTCAAGGCTTTACATTAATAGAATTAGCGATTGTGCTAGTTGTTATTTCATTGATGGTTGGTGGAATTATGGTTGGGCAAAATATGATTGCCAATTCAAAGCTCCGCTCTGTTGCCGTGAATGCCACCAGCTATATTCAAGCAATGAGCAAGTTTCGCGATAAATATGAAGCATTAGCAGGTGATATGGCAACCGCAACGCAAATATGGGGGAGAGCTGATGATAATGCAACAGTCACCGCAAATTGCGCCACCCCCGCAAGCAATGTTAGCACCACAATCCCTTATGCCACTTGCAACGGCAATGGTGATGGCTTTGTTGCGTCTGATGCCACAACTAATTATGAAATATTTAGAGCTTGGCAACAACTCAAAAATGATGGGCTAATCATAGGCAATCTGAATGGCGCAGCAGGAGCAGCAGGTTCAAGCCAAGCCTTGGCGGGAATCAATATTCCAAATAGTGATTTTGCCAAGTTTGGTTTTGATATTAAATATATTAATGACAGTGCAATACCCGCTGATTATTTTGGTGGCGTATCATATGGCCATGTGTTGCATTATGGTGAGGAAGTTGCGGGCGATAATTTGGCGCACGGGGCAGCACTTTCATCAGTTTCAGCTTATGAGTTGGATAAAAAGTTTGATGATGCAATCCCTTCAACGGGTGATATTTTAGTGAAAAATATTGCGACATGCGTTGCAGTAACAGCACCATTTTATAAGATTTCGCAAGCGGAAGATAAACAATGTGTTATGATATTCAAAGCTAGTTTTTAGGGCTAGTTTTTAGGGCTAATTTCTGAAAGTTAATTTTTGCCATTAATTTATAGATTTGTTTCTATGGCGATTAGACTTGAGTAATTATTCGTTTATATGTATGTATGTTTTCATAATCTAACCTCCAGATATTTTTGAAAGCCAACGATGAGTTTATTACAAATATACGAACCCGACCAATCACCCGACCCGCATGACCGTTCAATCGCTGTGGGAATTGATCTAGGCACAACCAATTCTGTGGTTGCATATTTGCATAATGAAAAACCCGTCGCACTGGAAGATGCAAATGGTGATAGCATCATTCCATCTGCCTTATTTTATGATGCAAACGGCGAAGCAAATGTTGGTAAATCCGCATTTGTACTTGCAGCTGATGCGAAAATGTTACCATGGCAATCAATTAAACGTTTGATGGGTAAAAATGCTGATGAAACTGCAAATTATCTGCCAATGCTCAAAGATTATTTGATTTCAACGGGGGATAATATCCCAACATTTAGCTTGCCGAATGCCACCTCATCACACACTAGCTTATTACGAGCTAGCTCATCACCCGCCACCTCATCACATGTTGAACAAAAATCAATCACAAAAAATCCAATTACCATGTCCGCTGATATTTTGGCTCACTTGCGCCAAATTGCCTGCGATGTACTTGCACAAAACATCACGCAAGCAGTAATCACCGTCCCCGCTTATTTTGATGATGCGGCTCGTCATGCAACCCGCCAAGCGGCTGAACTTGCAGGGCTTGAGGTGTTGCGACTAATTAATGAACCAACCGCTGCCGCCCTAGCTTACGGGTTGGAAAATAATATTAGCGGATTATACGCTATCTATGATTTAGGTGGTGGAACATTTGATGTGTCAGTGTTAAACCTTGAAGATGGCGTATTTCAAGTGCTAGCAACTTGTGGGGATACTGCACTTGGTGGCGATGATATAGATGTAGCGATTGCCCAACATCTTAAAGAGAAATATCTCACACATAAATATACAGGCGAACAAACATTCAGCCAAGGCGAATTATTGCGCATTGCCCGCTCATTGAAAGAGCAATTGCATAATGCAACAACCGCCACAAATGCGCAATTCACTTTGACGATTGCCGAATTAAATAATCTCGCCAACCCGCTGATTGAACGCAGCCTTGCTTTATGCACCAGCGCACTCAACGATGCAGGAATTGCACCGCATGAACTGAATGGCGTAGTGCTAGTTGGTGGATCAACCCGCTTGCAACAGGTGAAAAATGCGATTGGTGAGTTTTTCACATGCAATATTTATGATAATCTAGACCCAGACCGAGTGGTTGCTTATGGTGCAGCAATCCAAGCGCACGCTTTGCAAATGGGCGCACAACATTTGTTGCTAGACGTTGTTCCGCTTTCACTCGGGCTTGAAACAATGGGTGGAATTGTGGAAAAAGTGATTTATCGTAATTCGCCAATTCCCGCAACCGCCACGCAAACTTTCACCACTTACGCTAATTCACAAAATGCCATGCAGATTCATGTCATACAAGGGGAGCGGGAATTAGTGGAGCAATGCCGTTCACTCGCGCGCTTTGAGTTGGTAGGAATCCCACCAATGCCTGCGGGAGTTGCCCGCATTGAAGTAACTTTCACGGTTGATGCTAACGGCTTGCTTAGTGTTTCCGCCACTGAAACCGTTACAGGAATTGCCCAACAAGTTCAAGTTACGCCATCTTACGGTCTGGATATTGTAGAAATAGAGCGCATGATTGTTGAGAGCATGGAGCATGGCAGAGATGATATTCTCAAACGGCTATTAATTGAGGTGCAAGTTGATGCAAATAGGACGATTGCAGAAACTATATCAGCGATGCAAACAGACACGGACTTGCTGCACCCCGCTGAAACTATTGCTATTTTGGCAGCGATTGATGCGTTAAAGCAACATTTAGCAAATGATACGCGTGATTTAATCAGTGACGCACATGATAATTTGAAGCATTTAATTGAACCATTTGCCGAGGCTCGCATGAATAAAGCAATTAATGCCGCTTTGGGTGGTCAGAAAATATAGATTTCACACACTCATATTTTGCTAGAAACCATAATTATATCTTGCTAGAAACTATAATTGCAAGGCGGGTGATTTTCCTAATCCCATGATATAACACGCCATATAACGCACTAGATTCCGCCCCATTCTCAAGTCCAGTAGCGTGATGTTCCAGCTCATCGCCTTTGAATTGCTTGATTTTTTGCTGCAATTCAGGGTTATGCGCCGTTGCCTCAATTTGGCTTTCATAATGCTCAGCAATCACAGATTCCACCGCAACCGTGCAAGCCATCGCCGCTTTTTCACCCATAGCAGCAGTTGCAGCACCGAGCAACCAACCTCCCACATGCCATATTGGTTGCAGAGCAGTTGGACGAACGCCATATTTATGAACCGCCCCTTCAAAATATTCCAAATGCTCAAGTTCTTGCTGTTGCATCTTGGCAATCAAACTGCGTGCATTAGCATTTTTTATGGTGGCTAACTGCCCCGCATAAATACGTTTTGCGCCATATTCACCAGCGTGATTAACCCGTATAATGCTCGCTAACTCGTCATTTGCTTTGCTTGTTTGTTCCATAAATACCTGATGATAAAAATTGCGCTAATTCCATAAATCATATTCCAACTTGCCATTGAAATACCCGCAAATGATGCACCAACATCTTTGCAACTAACCTTTGGTGCGCTCAAAATGCTTGCTTTTAATTGCTCCAAACTCCCTGATTGCAACAATTTTGTGCTGCATGATTCTGGTGCATCAATCCATAATTGTTCCACCCCCACATGATAAGCGGCGATGGCAGATGTTGCAAAAAATGCTAGCACCACCAATATGTAACATATATATTGTGCTTTGGAGTGCTGTGGTTTTTCGTGATGTGATTTAGCGATTTGTAGTTTAGCAAGTTTTAGCTTAGTAAAAATTATCGCAGTCGCGCTAACCAACATCACCACAACATAGGGATATCGCTGCAAAATGCACAACTCGCAAGGGTTCGCCCCTAGCAGATATTGTGAGGCAAGCGCAACTCCCAATGCCCCACAGGCAAGCATCAAAGCCATCATCCATATCTTATTCACTTGCATAAACATTAACGTAATAATGGCAGAAATTGCACCATAATTCAATCTATTTATTAGCGAATATTTTGTAATATTATTGCATTTTAACTTGTTATATGTTTATTTTATTAGCGAGATTTTCCTGAAGGTTCCATATCCAGCTTTTCAATATCCGTTCGTAGGTCAGTCATCATGCGAGCTTCAGTTATCCGAGTGCTTGGAATGGTTGCGTTTGAATGTTCCAACATTGCGGCGATTTGCGCTTCCATCAACTCATTGCGCTGCGCTTTGGAATGGGCAACAACCGCCCCACCTATCAAAACTCCAGCAACCACAACCGCCCCCAAAACTTTGCCAGGGAAATGCTCATCTAAGTGATTAAGGAATGCGTTGTTATATGGCTTACTACAACCATTTCCAATTATACGAGTTAAATTAGTAAAACTATCTGCATCAATTGCGCCAGACAAAACATTAGTTATTTTGTCATTAAGCTCACCTTTGCCAACCATATTTACAAGGCTTTCTCTCAAATTACCATTTTCTTTTGCATTTATAATCATAGATACAAGTTTTGCTCTGCCGTCTATGGTCGCATAACTTTGAAATCTTTCTGCTAAATCACTCAAAACTAATCCACTAACTAGTGCAGTGCTGCCAAAATTAAACACATCGCCCGCACTCAAGCCAACTTGTTGCTGCCTTAACGCTTCAATTTTTTGTTGCAAACTTTCTTTTTGTTCTGTCATATTAATCATATATTAGCACATCAATAACATAATTTATATTATGGTTACATGAAATATTTTTCTCAAAAATATTGCTTAATCACATTTGCAGCATTTTGTGAAGAGCTTTGTGACGAAGTTTCACCGCCATCACTCAAACCTTTGTAATCCTTCAATTTGCAAGCCTTCAATTTTTGTAATGCGCTCAAGTTAAGCTCCACCTGCCTTGCTGACATATTAGCATTTTTCACCAGCTTGGTCGTTATTTCACATATATTATGCGCCTCACAATTTTGCTGCAATAACTCAGGAATAACCATCTGACGATTAATGATATTAAGCAAATTAACAAACGGAATATTCAACATTTTGCGCACCATAAAAGCGGTAATTCCACTCACACGATAGCACGCAACCATCGGCACACCAGCCTTGGCAAGCTCCAACGTCACCGTCCCCGTTTTGGTGATAGCGATATGCGCACCTTTGAATATATGATTAACATCTTTATTAATATCATTATTTTGCACCATTGATATATTAACCGTTTCACCCTCATGCAATGCAAAACTTTGTAGTAACTTCTCAGCGTGCAATTGCGACAACTCATTAACAACCAACTTCACCGAGATTTTTGCAAAATATTGCTGCATCATTTTGGTTGCTTGCAAGAAAATTGGTAGCATCTGTTGAACTTCTCCCGCTCTGCTCCCAGGCAATAGCAGCAAACGCAACTCCTCCGATTCGATCCATGCTGAACTAATATTCCATGCTGAACTAATATTCCATGCTGGGCTGGCACTCCATGAACTGTCCTGCATTTCTTGTTGCGATTGATTACTATTCGCATTGTCTTCCACTGCCGTTGCTTCATCAGCCACCATGTGACCAACAAAAGTGGTTGGCAAACCATGCGCCGTGAAATATGGTGGTTCAAATGGCAAAATCACCATTAAATGATCAAATAATTGAGCAAACTTTGCAGCACGGCGTGGTTTATATGCCCAAACAGTGGGCGCAACATAATGAACGCATTTGAGTGCATCACCCGAAGATTTCCCTGCATAAATTGAAGTTTGATAATGTTCTCGCACCCACTTCATCACCCGCAAATTAAATCCTGGGGAATCTATCGTAATGATAATATCAGGGCGAAACTGCGCTATCGCCTCACATGTTTGTTGCAACCGCCGCAATAATCGCCATGAATGTGGCACAATTTCAGCAAATCCCATCAAAGCAATATCAGCGATTGAAAATAATGATTCAAGCCCCGCCTGTTGCATTTTTCCACCACCAACCCCGCACCACTCAATATTTTCGTCACGCAACGCATTCATCAAGCCCGCGCCCAGCGCATCGCCCGAAGATTCCCCCGCAATAATAAAAATACGTTTATTATTCATTATCGTTTCCTTTGTCAATACCGCATAAAAATAATCCATATTGATTGGCGAGGGCGATTATATCAGCTTTGCCAAGCATTAAGGTTTTGCCTGCTGCGAGATAAGCCCCTGCAAACCCATATTTATGTAATGAATGAATGGTTTCAACTCCAATTGCGGGCATATCCGCTCTTAATTCTTGCTTAAACTTAGGCATTTTGACCAAAATTGCTCCAGCATCAACAATTTCGCCCTGCATAGCCTTACCTTGAATAGCCTTAGCTTGAATTATTTCACTTTGAATAACAACATCTTGCATAATTTCATGTTGTATCAGCAACGATGAACGATGCAACAACTCCGCCGTTCCTTCCATTCCCTCAATCGCCACAACCATTCCATTTGCCATCACCACCGCTTGACCCACATCATATTTGGCGATGTCATGCAATAATTTCGCCCCCAAATCTGCATCTGCATCATGCTGTGGCTGTGGCTGTTGCAACGTCATCACTCCTGCATCTGCAAGCATCGCCTCGCATATTTCATGCGCCCCAATTACCACTATCCCGTTATTTTCCAGAAATTGCACCACTTTGGATAATAGTTTATTATCACCCGTTAGCAACCCACCGCCTAGCATTTTCAGCAATTCTCTCGCCTTCGCATCAGGAAATAAACTTGCCAATGATGGGCGAGAAATGCGCCCCGCTAGCACTAATTGAGTAATCCCCCGTTGATGCAATGCTGCCAACATTTCACCCACTGCACCAAACCTAAACCATTGATGCTCCACACCATCAACCATATTTTCAGGAGTTTTGCCTTTAATGGCGATGATGAAATTATCCACCAAATTATTGTTCAAATTATCATTAATTAAAGTCCTATCCCCTGCAACTCCAGCTTGGCGAGAACGCAAAATTAAATGCGGCAATTCGCCTTCTCCCGCAATTATCGCCAGCGACTTATGTGGATTATAGTTTGATTTATGCGAATTATCATTCATGCGAATATGTTAATTATGAATATGTTCATTTTTTGGCACACAAAGTGACCGCTTAGATGATGTTACGATGAACTCAAGTATTTTCACTAATTCTGTTTGTGTTGTATTCTCCAATAATTCCTGCGCTTTATGCTGCAATGATGCAATATTTTCCTCAAATAATTCACGATATAACCCCCGCAAAGCGTGAATAACCTCCCGCTCCAACCCTTTGCGCTTCAAACCAACCAAGTTTAACCCCGCCAGATTTGCTCTCTCCCCCACCACCGAACCATAAGGAATAACGTCCGCTTCCACGCCAGACATACCGCCAATCATCGCCCCTTCACCGATGCGCACAAACTGATGTACCGCTGATAATCCACCAATTATCGCCCCGTTACCCACATGCACATGCCCCGCCAAAGTTGCATTATTCGCCATAATCACATTATCACCAACATGGCAATCATGCGCCACATGCACCGCCACCATAAACAAACAATCATTGCCAATTTTCGTCAGCATACCACCGCCTTGTGTGCCAATATTCATGGTGACATGTTCACGAATAACATTGCGTTCACCAATCACCAACTCCGCCGCTTCACCGTGATATTTCAGATCTTGCGGTGCATAACCAAGTGATGCAAATGGAAAAATCTTGGTATTTGCGCCAATTTTTGTCCGCCCAGCAATGCAAACATGTGAGTGCAGCTCTACATTATCACCAATATGCACATTCTCCCCTACCACACAATAAGCCCCGATTTTCACATTTTCACCAATTATTGCACCAGAATTAATGATTGCCGTTGAATGAATTATAGCACTTGAGTGAATTATAGCACTTGAGTTGATGGTAGTTGGGTGGATATTATTCATAATATGCGCTCCGTTCCTATTTGACAATTACTATATGATGATGATTATACAACTTTAGGCTTATCAACAATCATTGCTGAAAAAGTTGCTTCACATACTTTGGCTTCATCAACATAACAAACGCCTGAAAACTTCCACACATTTGCTCTATTTTTCTGAATCTCCACATGTATTTTCAACTGATCCCCCGGAACGACTAACTTACGAAAGCGTGCATCATCAATTGACATGAAATAAACCAGCTTGCCTTGCGCCTCCACTCCTAAACTATAAACCACCAGCACCCCTGCGGTTTGCGCCATAGATTCCACCATCATCACCCCCGGCATCACCGCTTGGCTGGGGAAATGTCCCGAAAAAAATGGCTCGCCCGCACTGACATTTTTAATACCAATAGCAGATTTTGCTTTGTGAATATTCACCACTTTATCAACCATCAACATTGGGAAACGATGCGGAATCATCAGCTTAACTTGTTCATGGTCAAGCATTTCAGCGTCATTATCAATGTTCAAAAAAGACAAATCACTCATAGCATTGCGCTCCTTTTGGTTGTTTTACTAATTATATTTCAGATCTATTTTTAGTTGGGCTGTTGAATGGAGAAAACTATTATTATTTCGCACCACTATTTCGTTTCACTATTTTGTTCTGGGCGCACCATTTTTTGCAATGTTAATGTTTGCCGATGCCAATCTTTGATTTTCACAGCGGGATAACCGCCATATTCTCCGCCCGCCACCAAATCAGTCACCACGCCAGATTGTGCTGCAATTCTAACACCCGCACCAATGCGCAAATGCCCCGCAATTCCAGTTTGCCCACCCATCACCACGCCATCGCCGATTCGCGTGCTACCAGCTATCCCACATTGTGCCGTGATTAATGCGTTTTTGCCAATTTGCACATTATGCCCAATTTGTACCAAATTATCAATCTTTGTGCCGTCACCGATGATAGTATCAGGGCCTGTGCCTCTATCAATGCAAGTAGCTGCACCTATCTCTACATCATTGCCAATAACCACCCTACCAAGCTGTGGAACTTTGACATGTCCTTCACGCCCTAGTGCAAAACCAAATCCATCTTGCCCAATATGAACCCCTCGGTGAATTATAACTCTGCTGCCAATCAAAGCGTGACTAATAGAACATAATGCTCCCATGCGCACATCATCGCCTAGCACCACGCCATCATGCAATACTGTGTTTGCGCCGATCGTCACCCGATTACCAATTATTACGTCTTTACCAATCACAACCCCCGCTGCTATGTTGCAATCATCACCAACCATTGCAGTTTTGTCAATCAATGCGTGGGGGGAAACATTGGAGGCGAGCGGAACATAAGTATAAAAATATTGGGCAATCAACGCATATGCACGATATGGGTCAGTTGCAATTAACAATTTTGCACCTTTTGGGGCGACTTCCACAAACTTTTCCTTGATAATGCAAGCAGACGCATTGGTGTTAAGGAAAAAATCAACATATTTTGGGTTGTCAAGGAAACTAATTTCATTTGCGCCCGCCCTATCTAATGGTGCAACATCATATATCATATGACAAGCATCATCTTTGCTATGCAAAGTTGCGCCTGAAATTTCCGCTAATTCCAACATTGATTTGCCCGCACTACGGGAAAAAAATCTATTATCTACCATGTTTTATATATATAAAAATTATACTAACGAACCGAGCTTAGCCACCAAAATTAACACGCATATTTGGTAATTCTTTATCCAAACGAGCAAGCACTTCTGCGGTTATATTCATCGTATCTTTGTGAAACAATAATCCATTTGCTGGAATTACTAAATCATATTGTTTTTCAATAGCAACTACCTTGATGATTGCTGCCACACGTTCTTGAATTGTCATGATGGAAGTTTCAAACGCACGGCGCAATTGCATTTGCTTGCCTTGAACATCTTTTTGTGCTGATGCTGCTTGCTGGCGGAACTCATCTAGCTTTGTTTTGAACGCTTCAGCCGAAAGCAAACTGCGCTGTTTTGCCAATTCTTGATCATTTTTCTGCAATTTTGCTTCAGTTGCACTCACTTGTGTTTGAAACTCTTTTTGCTTGGCCTCCAACTGACCTTTTGCACTAATCGCTGATTTTGCTTCACCCATAACTTTTTTCATATCAACCACTGCAACATTTAATGCGCTAGCGGATTGTGCAGAAATCATCAGGATTGCGGCGAATATCGCAATTTTTTTAACATTTATTATTTTATTTAATTTTAACATTATCAATCTCAACCCAAATATAATTTATTTTATATATATCACCATTATCAATATACAATCAATTTAGCTAGCATTATTTTTGCTATTTTTGCTAGGTTGCATTGTTATTTCTACTGTTGCTTGCTGCAAATCGTATTTTCACTTGCGCTTCTTCGCTCATGTATATTTAATACATATCGCTTGAATGCTCATAAAACTACAATTTTCGCTAGCGCATCAGCGAAATCATAACGCAACCTAATTTAGCTTAATTTAATTCAACCTAATTTACTTGTTATATTATTATGATTTACATTCCAACATACGCTGAACATATCTCGCTAGCACATCAATTTCAATATTTAGTTTGTCACCAACTTTGCGCTTGCCCCATGTGGTTGCTTGCAATGTATGCGGAATCAGCGTCAACCCAAATTGTGCATCTTTAACCCAAGTTACAGTGAGTGAAGTTCCGTCCAACGTCACTGAACCTTTGCTGGCTATATATGGCAATAAATGTGGGGGCGGGGTTATCGCATAATTCCTGCATTCACCATCATCATTAATGCGGGCAATTTCTGCCACCCCATCAACATGCCCACTGACAATATGCCCACCAAGTTCATCGCCCGCTTTTAATGCTCGCTCCAAATTAATATGGTCACCAACTTGCAATAAGCCAAGCGTGGTATGGCTTAAAGTATGCTCCGATGCTTCCACCATATAGCAATTATATCCGTTAATATATTCTTTGGTAACAACGGTTAAGCAACAACCATCATGCGCAATTGATGCACCAATATTTATATTTTCTACATCATACACGGTTTGAATGGTTAAGCGGCGCATATTTGCTTGTGGTGAAGTTAGATCCCGCACAATTCCTATATCGCTAATTATTCCTGTGAACATGATTAATTCCTCAAAGTTTGGTTGATATTGCTAGCATTTATTTCCCCTCACCACCACAATAAAACGCACCATGTGAATGAAACATTTAGCAACCCAATCAACACTGCTGCGCTTGCCGTATCTTTGGCTTTTTTTGCTAAGTCATCACGCTGCAACCCGATGCGATTAACCGTTGCTTCCACCGCCGTGTTCAACAATTCCAACGCAAGCACCAGCAGCACACTTCCAACCATCAGCACCAAGGCAATTGCATTTGGCGCAACAAAAAATGCTAATGGCACAAGGATTATTGCCAACATAATTTCCTCACGGAATGCTGGCTCGTCACGCCAAGCTGCCTTAAACCCCGCTAGGGAATATAATAATGCTCGCCATATTCGCTGCATAAATCACCTCGTCAAATCTAATTTTTCATTATAAAGTTTAGTCTCAACAGCAATCATACCAAGGATTGTGTGAAACATGTAATCATGCGTTATGGCTTTGTTTTTATGGCGATTTAGGCTGGCCATAATTGCTTTATTATGCGTATTTTCTGCCCCAATCCATGCAATCAACGGCACTTTGCGCTGAGTTAATGGCGCAATAAAATTAGGTATTCCATGTAAATATAGCCCGTTTTCACCCAGTGATTCCCCGTGATCCCCCACATAAATCATCGCTACTTCAAACTTGGGTTCATTATGTTGCAAAAACTTAATCGCCTCGCCTAGGAAATAATCAGTATATAACACAGCATTATCATAAGCATTGCCAATCTCATCTAGGCTACACTCCGCCAATTCATTGGTTTGGCAAGCTGGAGTGAAACGCTCAAACGCATCAGGATAACGTTTATAATATGCGGGGCCGTGATTACCCATTTGATGCAAAACAATTAACACATCGCCATTTTTAGCATCAATATATTTTTGCAAATCGCTATCTAACATACCAATATCACGACATTCGCCTTTGTCGCATATTTTGTTGAGTGGTTCAAAGCGATAATCCACATAATCAACACGGTCAGCAACTCCTTTGGAGCTAGAATTATTATCCCGCCATAACACAGCAACCCCCAAACGCTTGAGAATGTCCAACACATTTTCAGTGTTTTTAGCAACGCCACCATCAAAATTATCAACCCCAAAATTGGAGAACATACACGGCAATGATATGTTAGTTGAAGTGCCACAACTTGTGACATCAGCAAAGCTCACAACATCATGCTTGGCAAGCAATGGGTTGGTTTGACGCTGATAGCCATTCAACGAAAATCTATCTGCCCGCACAGTTTCACCCACCACAAACATTATCAATTTTGGTTTGGTGCGAGGCAGAATAAGTTTTGCATCTTCACCAATTTTGATTATCTCACCATTGCCAGACCACCAACTTGATGCTTGCAATGAACGCACCGCAACTTTAGTCACCGCATAAATATAATTAGCGGGATTAGCGTAATATCTAATTTCTTTATGCTCACGGAAAAATGAGGCAAACGCTGCACCATGCCACAGAAAAAGCGCAACATTAAGCATTAACAACATAATTATTATTTTCAATCGTGTAAATATGGCTTTCTTAAATGGTTGCGGTGCAATTTTGGCTCGCCATACAAATAATGACGGCAATAAACCAAGCATCACCACATAAAATATCAATTTCATACTAAACAAATCATTAATTTCTCGGCTATCCGAATTGAGAGTATTGCGCACCACATCAACATTAATCATCACATTATATGCGTCCATAAAATAGGCAACAAATGCTGATGAGATGAGTAATATTATCAATATAGGCTTACATGTTTTGCGGGTGCAACTGATGCAAAGCAGCAACATAATCAAGCTAAATGCACCAAAAACCACTGCCGCCAAAAAACTCCATTTAGTGACGCTTAAAGGATATACCTGCAATATGCTTGCATAAAATGAGTTATTAGCAAACGCACTCCAAAACAAAGATACCAGCAATATCAATTGGTTAAGTGAGATATCACGGTTAAATATTTTCAGCAATTTATTCATTCACTTTCCCGCAAAGCGTTAATGTTACACAAAAACCATATATCACATTTTATCACATTCATAGTTTCTTAATATGTTGGATTTAACAATATGAAATTATATATTTTAAGGCGTTATATCCTTTAACAACTTATCTTTGCAAGGAGATTTTTTCATGAATAAAACTGCATTTTTAACTGCTACATTTTTAACTACCATCATCAGTTCACAAATTATCACGGCGCAAATTGCCCTAGCTCAAACTGCAACCGCAACCAGTGCTATTGAGGCAACCCCGCCCGCAAATAGTGGAGCAGTTGCTTTCCCTGACCTCTCTCCAACACTCAACAAAAACCCTGCGCCATATTCCGTTGATGCGGGAATCATCGGCGATGTGCATATTGGTGGGGTGCTAACAGGGCTAGCATTTGCACAAACAAACAATGTTGCAATAGATGATGGTAGCCATCTTGATTTAAGCAATGGACAAGTTTTCATTCAAAAAAATAGCGGATTAGTGCAGTTTTATGCACAAGCAGGGGGTTATTCAATCCCCGCTCTTGGCACAGCTTACGTTAATTCAGGTGATAGCACCGATAATTTGTTCGGCTTGCTGCCCGTTGCTTACCTCACCCTTGCACCACATGAAAACTTTTCATTTAGTGCGGGTAAATTGCCAACTTTGATTGGCGCAGAATATACTTATACATTCCAAAACATCAATATCCAACGTGGATTGCTATGGAACCAAGAAAATGCGGTTAATCGTGGGGTGCAGTTAGATTATGTTGATGGTGGGCTTTCAGCCGCTATTTCATTGAATGATGGTTTTTATTCAGGGCAGTATAATTGGATAAGCGGTTATGCGGGTTATGTTATTGATGAAAATCACGCCGTTGCATTCTCTGGCGGTGGCAATTTAGGGCAAACAGGCAAATCCAACTTCGCCACGCCATTATTGCAAAATAATGACCATATTTATACGCTAACATATACATATACCAAGGATAAATTGCTTATCTCGCCTTATATGCAATATAATCATGTTGCAGAGGATAAAGCAATTGGCATAGGCGATGAAGGTTCAACGCTTGGTTTTGCATTGCTTGGCAATTATCAGTTTAATGAGAATTATGGTTTAGCAGCTCGCAGTGAATATATCACCTCAAGTGGTGGCTCTGCCATGCTTTATGGACGTGATAGCGAGGCTTGGTCAATCACCTTAACCCCAACTTACAAGGAAGGGATATTTTTTGCTCGGGCGGAAGCATCATATGTTGGGTTACAAAACTCACCATCTGGCTCGGGGTTTGATAAGGGAGGCACAGCCAATGGACAAGCTCGGTTGTTGTTGGAAACTGGATTGTTGTTTTAACGTTGCAATTGTGGTTCAGCAGGTGCTTGGTGCAAAGCACTTGCTGAAATAATTTGATTTGCGGGTTTTATATTTGTTGCTATGCTGAAACGTTCTCTGTTACCCTTATCAATTCCATGCTTTTCTTCTAGCGCAGCCATCACCTCTGCCTTGCTAACCGCAAATAACTTTGGCGGAATTGCATGAAAATCTAAATATTCAAGTTCAAAAATGTTGCTACATTTTTTCTTTTCCAAATAGGGTTGCAATTGCTGCTTTATTAGCTCTGCTCGCATCATATAGCATTCTAATGCTTGGTCAGAAATGGGACACTTAAAATTGCGCTCTGCAATTTGTTTGTCAATTGCATCACACTTAAGTTTAGCATCAGATTGTTCAAAATTATCTATCCGAAGTTCGTTTTTATAATCGCCAATATCGCCAAACATGACTTTAGTGGCGGAATGTTTCCTCCAATTAAGTTTAACTTCTTCTTTTGGTGACAACTCAAAAGCAGGTTCATCAAGTAACATTTGTTTTGCTTGTTCTACAGTTGCATCATCTGCCAATGGATTTCTATAATGATAGAAATCATATAATCCTTTTTCATCAACTTTATGACCTATCATTGCCCATTGCAAAAAATCTTGCTTGAATGTTTTGCCATCAATGTTTTCGGGGAAATTCTTAAAAAATTCTTGTCCATGGTTTGCTTTTGCCGCCGTTTTTTCATCAACCAAAACTTCTATTGCGAGAATGGCTTTCATTTCTTCAAGAGTCAAATCATGCTTTGTTATTGAGCTAGATTGTTTTTTATAAACACTTGAAGAGCCTCTTGTTGCGCCTAACACCAATCCGTCTGTATCAAGCAAAGCATGGTAATTCAATAAAACACATTGAGTTATGGTAACAATCGCTTCATGATGTGGGCTTGTGCCAAGCGTTGGTAATTTCTTAGATAAATCTCCATCAAAAGCGAAATGAGTTACGGCATGTAGCGTATCATGATAAACCGTCGGGAATGTTATATCCTTATTTTTTGCTTTTAACGCTTCAAAAGCTAAGTCACTCAAGTTATTAGTCATTTTTAATCTCTAAAAAAATTATTATAGCGAAAATATATTTCATTTTAATGAATATTAAAATATTTATTAGTTGTCATACCAGAACCCACACATAATACATAATATAATTGCTTGAAGCATATTAAAGCGATATATCATTATAGAGTAACTAACTAGAAACATGAAGATAAATATGTATTTTATTATTGGGTTAATTGTAGCAGCAGTCGCTGGGGTAGTAATCGCTAAAGATGCAAATGAGCGTGGAATGAATGGCACTTTATGGGGGATTGGCGTGTTTGCGTTGCTAATTGTCTTCTTACCATTATATTTATTGGTGAGAAAGCCACGAACTTGATAGGGATTTTTTCTATCATATATAATTGTCATATCATCACCTGAAAAAGGCAGGGGAAGAAATTGCTAGAGTTCGTCATACCAGCGGAGGCTGGTATCTATAATTTAAGCAACATTTGTGTAGTTGCTCCACGTAATCCAGCCTGCGCTGAAGTGACGAAACTGCTTAAAATGATAAGAGTTGACGAGGGAAATTAAGCAAGTATCTACTCCAAAAATACCCGCCTCAAACCAATATAATAAACATCATATGCAAAATAAATTGCTAACTAACAAAAAACATATTATTAGGTAAAATAGTTAAAAACCTTAATGTTTGTGAGTTCCAATGCCAAAACGTAATGATATTTCTTCCATATTAATTATTGGGGCGGGGCCAATTGTGATTGGGCAAGCGTGCGAGTTTGATTATTCGGGGACACAAGCCTGCAAAGCATTGCGTGAAGAAGGTTACCGAGTGATATTGGTGAACTCCAACCCCGCCACCATCATGACTGACCCTGATATGGCAGATGCAACTTATATTGAGCCAATTACGCCAGAGTTTGTGGAGAAAATCATTGCGCGAGAACGCCCCGATGCGTTGCTGCCAACCATGGGCGGGCAAACAGCATTGAATTGTGCTAAATCACTAGCAGAAAGCGGGGTTCTCGCCAGATATAATGTTGAGTTAATCGGCGCATCATTGCAAGCAATCAATAAAGCGGAGGATAGAGGATTATTCGCCATATCCATGCGAAATATTGGCTTGGAATGCCCCAAACAAGGAGTTGCTAGCTCCATGGCACAAGCACAAATATTGCTGAAAGAAGTGGGGTTACCCGCAATTATTCGTCCATCATTTACGATGGGAGGTTCGGGCGGTGGAATTGCTTATACGCAAGCAGAGTTTGAGCAAATCGTGGCGCAAGGGCTGGAAGCATCACCCACAAATGAAGTGCTAATTGATGAATCTTTGCTCGGTTGGAAAGAGTTTGAGATGGAAGTGGTGCGTGACAATGCGGATAATTGTATTATCGTTTGTTCCATTGAGAATATTGACCCAATGGGAGTGCATACGGGGGATTCCATCACAGTTGCGCCCGCACTCACTTTGAGCGACAAAGAATATCAAATCATGCGTAATGCAAGCATCGCTGTGCTGCGTGAAATTGGTGTGGATACTGGCGGTTCAAATGTACAATTTGCGGTAAATCCTGAAAATGGGCGTATGGTGGTGATTGAGATGAACCCTCGGGTTTCCCGTTCATCTGCCCTTGCCTCCAAAGCGACAGGGTTTCCTATTGCCTCAGTTGCGGCAAAATTGGCGATTGGTTATACGCTTGATGAAATCACCAATGATGTAACTAAAGCAACGCCTGCATCATTTGAGCCAAGCATTGATTATGTGGTGGTAAAGATTCCACGTTTTGCATTTGAGAAGTTCCCTGAGGCAAATCGCACTTTAACCACTGCCATGAAATCCGTGGGGGAGGCAATGGCAATCGGACGAAACTTCAAAGAATCGCTGCAAAAAGCAATGCGGGCGTTGGAAACGGGCTTATGTGGTTTTAATGAAGTGATGCTGTCTGATGCAACTCGGGCTGAAATTGAATCTCGCCTCAAACAACCAACTCCTGAGCGGTTATTGGTGGTGGGAGATGCGTTTCGTCATGGCTTCACCGTTGATGAGATTTACGATTTAAGCCGTTATGACAAATGGTTTTTGCGCCAAATTGAAGAAATTATCCAGCTAGAAAACTCAATAACCGCATCTGGCTTGCCAACCAATAAACATGATTTATTATATGTCAAAAAACAAGGATTTAGCGATGAACGTTTAGGGCAGCTAACCAAAACTACAGCTGCAAAAGTCTTGGAACTGCGAGAAAGCCTGAATGTTACGCCCGTTTATAAACGAATTGATACATGCGCAGGCGAGTTTGACGCACTCACGCCTTATATGTATTCCACCTATGAAGGTGACGGGCTGCATGATGGAGCATGTGAATCTGAGCCAACAGATCGTGAAAAAATCATCATTCTCGGCGGTGGGCCAAACCGTATTGGGCAAGGAATTGAGTTTGATTATTGCTGTGTTCACGCCGCATATGCTTTGAGTGAAGCGGGCTATGAAACCATCATGGTGAATTGCAATCCTGAAACTGTTTCAACTGATTATGATACCTCCGATAGGCTATATTTTGAGCCATTAACCGCTGAAGATGTAATAAATCTAATTCGTAAAGAACAACAAAATGGCTATGTTAAAGGGGTGATTGTGCAATTTGGTGGACAAACTCCCCTAAAATTGGCGCATCATTTGCAAAATGCTGGCATACCAATCATTGGCACGTCACCTGATTCTATTGACCTCGCCGAAGACCGAGAACGCTTTCAAAAATTATTATATAACCTAGAATTAAAGCAACCTGAAAATAATATTTGCCATAGCGAAGCCGAAGTGCTTGAACAAGCGGAAGAAATTGGTTACCCCGTGGTGGTGCGCCCTTCTTATGTGCTAGGCGGGCGAGCCATGCAAATTATTTATGATTCTGAAACGCTAAAAATATATTTGGCGGAAGTGCTGCGAGAGTTCTCGGATAACCCAATATTAGTGGATTCTTTCCTCAAAAATGCAATTGAGATTGATGTTGATGCACTATGTGACGGGCAAAATGTCTATATCGCTGGAATTATGGAGCATATTGAAGAGGCGGGCATTCACTCGGGCGATTCCGCCTGTTCATTGCCAACCAACACTTTAGGCGATGAAATGGTGGACGAACTAACCAAACAAACTATTGCACTTGCTAAAGCATTAAAAGTGATAGGGTTGATGAATATTCAATTTGCAATTAAAGATGGTGAAATATTTGTAATTGAAGTTAATCCGCGCGCATCACGAACTGTTCCATTTGTTGCCAAAGCGATTGGTATCCCAATAGCGAAATATGCAGCTCGTTTCATGGCGGGAGAGAAGCTAGCCGACGTGGGATTATCCGCCAATGATCGCTATTCAAACCGCAAATTAAAACATGTCGCCGTGAAGGAAGCCGTGTTACCATTCAAAAGGTTCGCTGGAGTGGATACTTTACTCGGGCCTGAAATGAAATCAACAGGTGAAGTTATGGGAATAGATACTGATTTCGCCGCCGCATTCGCCAAGGCTTATCTTGCTACAGGCTCGCATTTGCCCAAAGCAGGTGCAGTATTTGTTTCAGTCAAAGATTTTGATAAAGCAGGGCTGGTTGAATTATGCAAAGATTTGCTGGATTTAGATTATAATATCATTGCCACCCAAGGCACATGTGATTATTTGCGGGCGCATCATATTGTTGCAATTCCCGTTAATAAAGTGCGCCAAGGCAGCCCGCATATTGTGGATTTGTTGCGTGATGGCAAAATCAACTTGCTAATCAACACAACCGAAGGGGTGCAATCAGTGAAGGATAGTGCGTCAATTCGCCAGACATCACTAACACAAAATATTCCATATTGCACCACTATGGCGGGGGCAAAAGCATTAGTTTCAGCATTACAATATGTGGAAACTAAAAACGGCTTTGAGGTGCGTTCATTGCAGGAATATCACGCTAAGAGGTGATACGGGTGCTTATGATGTAGGAGGAATTAAAGCTCATCTTTATTTTGAACCCGTCTTTACTTTGAAATGGCAAATATGATTGCATTTTTCTATTCTGCCTCATACGGCAATTTATATTTATCAAGCGAAATATGCAACAATGCTAACGGTGATAATAAATAATATTACCGACCATATACGATAATTATCATACCAAGCGACGCCTTTCAACAATGCTGTTTCTTCGTGGAAAAACGCTGGTGACCAAACATATTCGCCAATATTTTCTGGCACTGGTTGTTTTGCTCCAAGGCTCACCACCACCATCACCACTGAACATAATGCAACCAATATTGGTGCAACATAGAGAAAATGCAAATGGGGTATTCCAAAGGCTTCATTCAACTCTTCATTGAATACTTCGTTGATCAAAAATAACCCAATCCCCGCAAGCACTCCAACCACCATCACAGCGAATGCACCTTTGGAGTTAGCCCGCTTCCAAAATGCGCCAAACAAAAACATTGTCACGCTTGGTGGCACAGCGTAAGCTAGCACAATTTGTAAATATTTGAATAATGATGGGAAGAGCGCAACATTTGGCGCCCAAGCAACTGCAATTATCATGATAAAAATAATTGCGATTTTACCACATTTAATTTGTGCTTTGCTGCTTAAATCAGGGCGGAAATGCTTGACCAAATCCATGGTAACCATCGTTGATGCTGAACTTAAAGTTGCCTCAATCGCTGACATTAACGCTGCCATGAAACCAGCAAACACAAGCCCCAGCAACCCAATTGGCATTAAATCAAATAATAATGTTGGATAAACCAAATCAGGGCGTTCTAGGTTTGGATATAATATAATTGCCGCAGTTCCAGGCAAAACCATAATAAACAACACAGTTAGCTTCAAAAATCCTGCCATTAATGCGCCTTTGCGCCCGTCCATCTCAGTTTTTGCGGTAAGCACCCGTTGCACCATAAATTGATTAGTGCACCAAAAATAAAAACCAAGCAATGGCACGCCAGTCACCAAGCCAAGCCAAGGCACGCCTGCATCATTTAATGGACGAATTAGCGAGAGTTTTTCAGCGGGAACTTGTTCAAATAATGCACCAACTCCACCGATTTTGTCAAATGCGATATAAGATAATATAATAGAGCCAACAATCAACACCACCGCTTGCATTACCTCAGCAACCATGACGGCAGACAGCCCCCCCACGGCAGTATATGCAGTGGCAAGCACGGCAAGAATCGCAATAATCTCAAAGGTTGAAAAGTTTGGTAACACCATTTGCACCACCAAACTGCCCGCATATAACGCCCCAGACATCTCCACCATGATGTTCAAAAACAAAGTAAGCGATGCAAAATAAAGTCGCACACGATTATCATATCGTCGCTCCAAATATTCAGGCATCGTATAAACTTGAGCTTTAATGACGAATGGCAGCATAAATACGCAAAAGAAAATCAGAATAATGGCAGCAAACCATTCATAATTATAAACTGATATTCCCGTGGCATAAGCATCGCCTGAAAGCCCAATCAAAGTGGTTGATGAAATGTTGGAAGCAAATAACGCTCCCCCAATTAATGGCCAACGCATTGAACGCCCTGCCAAAAAATAATCCTCCGCCGAACCTTTATGCTTGCGTGAAACATACATTCCAACGCACACAACCAATATAAAAAACGCTAAGACTATGGCAATATCTATGGTTGAAAGAGTTGCTTGCATTATTTCTCACATTTATCTGAATAATTGCCAGATATTTTGACGGTTGAATTAAGTATAACCCAATTAACTTAAAGTAATTTCACAAAAACACAACCAAAAAATTATCACTTAAGTCATCACTTAAATTGTCACTGGATTTATAGCTGTAAAAACTGCTATAATTATTATTATATATACTAAATATTGGATAATTTTAATGAACATTGCCACGCAACCCGACCAATCACTAGAGGCAGAACTTAATAATGCTAAATTGGCAATTGAATCCCCCCTCAGTGACGACACCTTACAACTTAACAAGGATGATAATGAAATTGAACAGATGGAAATCATGCAAGGAATGTTGCAAGGTGAAATCGCCGCAATGCAGGCCTTGATTGACCAAATTGACCCAAGCGAACGTGATGAATATCAAAGCATTATCTCGCAATTGCAAAGTGGCAATGTAATTCTAGGCGCAGCAATTGCAAAACCAACCTCTCGCAATATCAATTCTGCCCGTGGCGTGATGAAGCATAATGCTTATAATGTAGCAGCAACTGAGCTTGCAATTTTAAGCGATGATAAACATCAAAATCCCCAAGATTTAACGCCATATTCGCAATCAAACCCTGATAATTTATCCGATGCAGCATTTCATATTTTGCAAACTAGCCAAGTTAATATGGAGCGAAAAATCAATGCAGATGAAGCGATATTTCAACATGCTGACGTAATATTATCACAATATGGCAGTGCAAAACTTGATGATGCCCTACTTGATGAAATGATGATAATGAATGCACTTCAAGCACTACCCTATGAGCATCGCAAAGTTATTTCCACAATCAGTAACGGTGATTCCTCGCCCGCCCGCCTCAACAAAATGATAGATGGCTTTGTTTCGGGTGGATTGGTGAGTGTTGAATGTCTGAATAATGCGTGCGAGGCGATTGCCGATGAGCGCATTAAAGATGATGGTTATGCGCGGCAAATTGTGGCAGTTGCCAGCATGGTGACAGCGTTGCAAGTTGGCAAAATACTAGTTGCGGAATATATGGAGTTGGAGATACGCAAGCAACGGAGCAAATCTGTGGCGAATGGTGGCAGCGATGATTTTCACCCACAAACAATAATTAGTGATATTCAACCACAGGGGCAACTTGCCAAACCACCATTGCTTGCGGAACAATGGATTTTGCAAAAACCGAGTGGTTCATATTAAAAATCATTCGTCGCGCTTTTTATTTACAAAATGTCCAATTAAACTAGTAAAACCTGACACTCCCAATAATCCAAATATAGTAATTCCAGCTGTTTCATGTCCTAATGTTATCATCGCACAGCCCGAACAAATAATAGCAAATATCAAAAGAAATGCACCTATAATTTGTTTATCAGCTCTTTTGCTACTCGCACAACCAATTTCAATCTGCGCATCTAATGCTTTCTTTTCACATTCCATACGGTGATTTGCTTGTTTTTCAGACATAATAAGTATTCTCTCAGCGGACCCCGTAAGAATCTCTTCATAATGCTGAGCATATTCTGGTGGCATAATCGGCCCAGAATATGATTTCATAGATATTTGTTTGAAGATTGATAGTCTTTCTGCCTCTGGCAGATGTTCTAATGTTTCAACTAATTTATTAGTTTCTTCGTCTTTTTTGTTTTTATTGTTTGCAATGCTTATATTAGGTTTTTTTGCCATATAAAACCTTCATTGCGCTGCTATCAAAGTCATTTTTTAATTTTAGGTAATCGCTATTAAATGCTTCCTTATCAGCTTCAAAACTGGAATTATTCACAATCTTCCACATTTTTTCTAGATTTATATTTTTTTGACGCACGACTTTTGACTGAGAAAAATCCATCGTATCTCCCATCAATTCAAATATTTTAGCAAAACTAGACATAAAACCCCACATAACAACAAAATAATTATGACAAAAGTATGTTACTATATTATTAACATACTAATAATAATTACTCTACAGACAAAATATATTTGTAACCGTATAAGTTATCAATATAATTAAGGCAATGTAATTACAGCTGGAAGCAATATAATTATTAATTTAACAATGGTGCATAAAAATCTGCCAAGGCTTGGCGAGCCTGCTTAAAGCCAATAATAAAATTATATTCATGGCGAAAAGCTGCCGCATTTGGCACACCTGAAACATACCAGCCAACATGTTTGCGGGCGAGGCGCACACCAGCCTCCTCACCATATTCAACCATAATATGCTCTAAATGTTCGCACATAGTTTGATATTGCCGTTGCAAACTTGGTGGTGGAATAATCTCACCCGTTTGCAAATAGTTAATAACTTGGGCAGGAAACCATGGTCGCCCATAAGTCCCCCGCCCAATCATCACGCCGTCCGCTCCTGAAAGCGCAATCGCATTATCCACATCATCAAGCGTGGTGATGTCACCATTGGCTATCACGGGTAAGGAAATTGCATCTTTAACAGAACGGATAAAACCCCAATCCGCCTCGCCTTTATACATTTGGCAACGTGTGCGCCCATGAATGGTTATCATCTTAATCCCACATTCTTCGGCAATTCGTGCCAAACGTGGTGCATTAAGTGAATCCGAATCCCACCCCATACGCATTTTTAGCGTTACAGGGATTTTCACCGCCTTAACGGTTGCCTCCAAAATCTTACCCGCCAGCACTTCATCACGCATCAACGCTGAACCTGCATAGCTATTCACCACTTTTTTAACAGGGCAACCAAAGTTAATATCAATAATATCCGCCCCCATATCCTCATTGAGCTTGGCAGCCTCCGCCATCACCTCAGGGTCACAGCCCGCCAGCTGCACCGCCATCGGATATTCTCCAGCTTCCCGCTTAACCATACGAATGGTATTTTTGGTTTGCATAATCATTGCACGGGAGGCTATCATTTCAGAAACCACCATGCCAACGCCAAATTGCTTAACCACTTTGCGAAACGGCAAATCTGAAACTCCCGTCATTGGTGCGAGTATCACGGGGTTATCAATGGTGATGTTATCAATTTTGATTGGTTTTAGGCGTGGAGAGGTTGGAGGGTCGGTCTTCAAGGGGGAAAGGTGCGTATTTTGTGACATAAAAAATTATTAATATAATCCAATTAATATTGCAAGTTTTCGTTATACGCCATGATTGCTAGACACTTATTAATTGCGGTTGCACTGCACCAGCCTTGCCGTCAAATGATAATTCATGGCTTTTAATTTGCTTGAATGGCTTGATATTATTTTCTGCTAGAACTTCCTTAATAACACCATTTTCAATATTAACGTTTTTACCATATAAATCCATAATTGGGGCAAAATCATCATAATTTTTGACAATTTGCTTTGCTGAATATTCATTGTCAACTTTTTCGCTAGTCGTTTTATTGGGAAAATGCTCCGCTAAAAAACGACTAGATTGATATAACCCATAAGTGCAAACTGATGTATAAAACGCTTCAAATACTGCAATTTTTGATAAATCAGTGACTTGCTGCATACCAAATCTTTGCACATCTTCAGGACGATATTTGGCAAATTGTTCTGCCATAACCTCACTTGCTTTGGTGAACAACAAATTATTCGCTCCCGTTTTCTCCAATATAACGGCAGTTGGCACAACAATTCCAGCGGTTAAAAACCTGCCACCAAGCACACTGCCCCAGCTTTGTTTTAATTCTGCATCATAAACCTCTTCATTTTCAGGCGTTGTCCCCAAAACATTATCAATTTTTCTAGCAATATTTCCACGATTATCTTCCAATATCTTCACAAAAGGAGCCATCAAACAGCCATCAGCAAATGAGAAAGTTACCATCTTCGCCATTTCTGCAGCTTCACCTTCAATCTTCACTTTCTTGAATTGCTCTTTGAGCCAATCCCCTCTATCTTCCATTCCATGGCAAACCCAAGCAACGCCATTAGCCAAAAATCCTTTATTTTCAAATGATTTTGCAACCTCATGGCCATGTGAGGTCAAAAAAGTTGCTCCAACTGAGATAACAAACACACCAACATTATTGACTAATGGATAAATTATCTTATCAACCAGTTTCAATCCTGCCGTGCGCTCAAGCGGTTGCAACGGCGAACTCTTAGCAGGGGCGGAGCCTTCAATATCAGGATTTTTTGTGTTTACTTCATACATTTAGCCCTTTAATATACAACATAATTGTGACAATTTGAATATTATTATGCAAATATAACAATTATTATGCAATAAACAACAAATTAAAAACGTAACAACATTTTATTGTTGTAAATAATTGCAAATAGCCTTCAAAACAACCATGAAAATAAAATATAAAACCTATGAAACATAAAAGCCGTAAAAAATAAAACTTTTATAAAAACCTTTGTATTTTTTAATAAAATCATGTTATTATCATATTCAATTAAATCAATTAAGGATTATTAAATAATAATTATGAAAAAATCTCTAGATTATCCAATGATGGTTGATGAAGCAATGCGCGGTGTGGTGCGTGAGGCTTTGAAACAAATAAAAGATGAAGGCATTTCGGGCAATCATCATTTTTATATCTCATTTAACACAAGATTCGCTGGTGTGAGCATTTCACCGCAATTATTGGAGAAATATCCGCAGCAAATCACCATTGTCATACAGCATCAATTTTGGGATTTAGAGATTTATAAACATAGCTTTACAGTGGCTTTGAGCTTTAATAATGTGCCAGAAAAATTGATTGTGCCATTTAATGCACTCACCGCCTTCGCTGACCCGAGTGTGCGCTTTGGGTTGCAATTTAATCAAATAAGCGATGCAGGTGATGAACCACCAACTGAAGAAATCACAGAAGCAATGCAAATTGATGATGCAAACAACGCCACATCAACAAGCAAAGTTATCTCACTTGATGCGTTTCGCAAAAACTCGTAAGCGATGCGTAAATTATGACTATCTATCATGAAGTGCAGGCCGATGGCTTGATTGGTTGCAGCCATAATTATGCAGGATTGAGCTTTGGTAACATCGCCTCAATCAACAATGAAGGTGGAGTCTCAAAACCACGGCAAGCAGCTTTGCAGGGGCTTGAAAAAATGCGCTTTGTGCATGAATTGGGAGTGCCACAACTGATTTTGCCTCCACCACTGCGCCCAAATATGCAATTGCTAGAGCGCATGAATGTGAGCATTGAAGAGGGGCAATCTGATGGTTTTGCAAACGGAGTGGTGAAAGCAGCTTGGAGTGCGGCGACAATGTGGGCAGCGAATGCAGCAACAATTTCACCAAGCACCAACACAAAAGATGGTGATTTGCATGTCACGATTGCCAATTTAGCTAGTAGTTTGCATCGCTCGCAGGAAGCAACAGAGCGATACGCATTATTTCAGCATATGTTTAGCAATATTTCAGGGGTGAAATTGCATCAATCATTGCCAAATTGCACAGCTTTAACAGATGAAGGGGCAGCCAATCATATGTTGTTGCAACCCCGTTTTAACGGCGAAAATAATAGCCATCAAGCGGGAATTGAAATATTTGTTTATGGCAAAGATGATGATGTTTCAAAAAATAACAATGTTTCAACGGCGCAACTATCCGACAAATATCCCACAAAATATCCAGTAAGGCAGACATTAAAAGCAAGCATGGCAGTAGCAAATATGCACCAACTATCACATGAGAATTACATCATGGTGCAGCAACACCCGCGAGCGATTAATGCGGGCGTATTCCATAATGATGTGATTGCGATGAGTGCGCAAAATATCATGATATATCACGAACTTAGCTTTGCCAATGAAGATGTTTTCTTGACGGAATTGCAAGCGAACGCAGCATTTCCATTACAATTAATTCGCCTAACCAACCATGAATTGCCATTGCAAGATGCAATAAAAAGCTATTTTTATAACAGCCAGTTGCTTAGCCTGCCAAATGGTGAAATATCCATCATCGCCCCGATTGAAGCGCAAGAAAACCCGTTTGCGAATGCAGCTTTTGCTAAAATTAAAGCTGATGCAACTAATCATATCACCAATGTGCATTATCTTGATGTGCGTGAAAGCATGAAAAATGGTGGAGGGCCCGCTTGTTTGCGCCTGCGGTTGGTGATGAGTGAAGCACAAATCGCCGCAATTCCTGCACAATATCATTTCAATGAGCGCAATTATGATATGTTATGTCAATTTATTAACGATAATTATCCTGAAGAAATAACCCCCAATATGTTGTTTAATAATGATTTTGCTGCTAACATTAGAAATATAAGTGCAAAATTGTTAGAATTGTTTTGAAATAAACAAATATTAATGTATAATGTAGATTATATTTTATTCAAACATAATGAAATATTGTGAAATATTCAAAATATCTCGCAATGTTACACAAAAAAATGGCAAATATGAAAAAAATCACAAATAATAATTCTGGGGCAACTGCAGTTGAGTTTGCATTAATCGCATTTCCGTTGTTTTTGTTGATAATGGGAATCATAGAGTTTAGCATGATATATTTTGCTAATAGCATCATTGAAAATGCCGCCACAATTAGCTCCCGCTTGGGAATAACAGGCGATGAATATGTTGGTGACGCTGACGTTGCACAAGGTGATGACAGGGTAGATATGATTAGAAATAACATCATCGCACAATCTGGTGGGTTCCTTGATTCAGACAAAATCAGCATAACTTGCCAAAATCTGGGCAATAATTTTGCAGGTATTCCAGCAGGTTCTGGTGATGGAAAATACACATGCGGTTCAGCGATTGATAACGCCGCAAGCTGCAATGATGCTGGGGCAGGCGGACAAATTGTAATTTATAATGTTGCATATTGCTGGAAATTAATCACTCCATTAGCAGGATTAATGAATGGATTAGTAAGTGGAAGCAACACCCCAAATGAGATATTGCTTAATTCTTCACTGCTCGTTCTCAATGAAAACTTTCAATAAAAATATATTCATAACATAACAAACAAATATTAGTAATTTTTCGCCTATCAGAGATTTTTTATGACATTTCAAGCCAACAAAAATATCAGAACCAATAATAAAGGAGTTGCAGCGATTGAGTTTGCCATCGTCCTGCCATTATTGTTGTTTTTAGTAATATCAGTCGTTGAAATATCAAGATATATATTAACCAATCAAAAAATTGATAAAGTTTCAGCGCAAATGGCTGATATTATCTCACAAACGCAAGAGCCAACCAGCCTTGATGCTAACGGTGCTGCACTAACAAAAACTTTTGAGGAATTGCTCGGTTATAAGCCAGATTCCGAAGATGGATTTGTATTTTCATTGATTCAACGCCCGCCTGTTGCAGGTGGCGTGGCCGAGCCTCAGCGCATAACTTACCAAAGTGCAATGAATAATACGGCGTCAGAATTGGGTAGTGTTGGAACTCCAGTCCCCGCTGCCGATTTAGGTGGGCTAACCTTAAACCCGAATGATAGCGTCATTGCGGTGGAAACCCGAGTTACTCATAATAATTTGTTTGGTGATTTTTTATCCAGCTTTAAGTTTGGTGGTGGTGGAGTTCCCGATTTTGACGGCAGAAAACTCTATAAACCATCATTTTATGTTTATCGTAATCCACTTTTGTTAAATCCGTTAGGGCCAATTGCAATTCAAGATGTGGGGCCAATTCCAGCCGTCTGCGGTTATTATCGTGGTGTGGAGGATAATAATCCTGATTTCGGACAAAATAAAGATTTTGGCAAACGAGATTATGATCTTTGGCCACTCTCAACAGCAGATATGCCTCACCCTTGCAAATGCTATATTGACCCAGAAAATCCAGATAACACAAATGGAGACATGAAAAATAAATTGCGAACATGCGTTCCAGCTTTGTTAGATCCTGAATATAGCTGCCCAAAAAGAAACAATTGTTGTGCAAATGCAGATGCTAAAACCAAACTTTGTTATGGTTGCTATGATGAGGAAGATAAAAAAGTTCCCGCAACCGACCCTAATAACCTTGTTTGTCAACCACCTCCGCCTCCACCTTGCCAAGGATGTCAGTGCAATAATAGCTGTCCACCACCACCACCTCCACCACCTCCACCACCTTGTCAAGGGTGTAAGTGCAATAATAGCTGTGCTCCCACTCCAAAACCAGTTTTTGGTAGCTAATTTATAATGAATTATTATTCAAATCAGGATAGAAGAATATGTTAAATTATTTCAAACGAAATGTGAAAAATGATAGAGGCGCAGTTGCCCCCATCATTGGGCTTAGTATCCTCACTCTATTAGTGTTCATTGGGGTTGCCATTGATATGGGCAGATACTTCTTGGTTAGAAATAAAATGCTCACCGCCCTAGATGCTGCCGTGCTTGGTGCCTCAAGGATTGCAACTGCTAGATTGCAGGAAAAAGATCCTGGAGCAATCACCGCCCGTGGAATAGAGTTTTTTCGTGCTAATTTTCCTGCCAACTTAAATGTAAATGTGGAAGACAGTGACATTAAAATTGACTTTAATCCTGCAACTGGTCAAGTTAATGGCTCAATCACCGATGCTGAAATGCCATTGGTTTTTGCGGGAATATTCAAATTAAGCAACCCAAAAGAGGCGGTGGCAAGTTTTAATATTGATATTAAATCGCAGGTAGTTCGGCAAGCAAATGCAGTTGAAATTGCATTAGTGTTAGATTTCACTCCCTCAATGTGTTTTATGCTTGGCACTGGTAGCATGTGGGATAACAAACCACGAGTCCCTGACCCAACTTGCGAAAAATTCAACACTATGAAAACTCAAGCGGTTAATTTCATTAATACAATTCAAAGCTCAGTTACGGCAACTAGCGGTGGCAGTGCATCATATTCATTCATTCCATTCTCTCATTCGGTGCGCATTGATAATTCAGTGCAGGATTTCAATTTTTGTTTTGAAAAATCAGATGCCCTGCCAAAAGCCATAGGGTTAACGAGAGATCCAACCGCAATAATCAGCACCATACAAAACACAGCCAAAGCACCTGAAGAAGGCGGTTCAAACATCGCAACTGCTATGTGGTGGGGCTGGTCATCGCTCAAGCTTGAAAGTCAAAGTCTATTTGCGGGTTCATCTGCTGCCGTCAACCCTCCAGTGGATATTGGACAGGTTATAAATAGATCCACTCAAAAAGTTCTGTTGCTTTTGACTGATGGCGAGAATGAATATCCTAACTATAGTTGTGATGGCACAGTGTTAAGTGGCGATAAACAAGGATTTCGTCGTGACTTTGCAGCAGATGATAGATTTGCGGAATTATGCGCATCAGCCAAGCAAGAGGGCGTAACAATTTACACTGTTGCATTTGACGTTCCTGATAACCCAAATCTCAAAACTAGGGTTTTGCTGAATAATTGTGCAAATCCCGGGCAAAGCTATAATGCTACAAATACGGAGCAGTTAGCAGAAGTATTTGATCAGATCGCCAGTAATTTAATTAATTTGCGCATCACCAAATAAATGTTGCATCAACCAAACAACATATTTGCGCAAGCTGATAATTTAGTTGCATTCAAATTGAAATGTAGCGATGCCAATGAAGCGATATTTGAAGCATTATCTGACATTCCCGCAATACTCAGCATCGCTTGCGATATATTGGAAGATCCAAACATCATCACAATATATGCTGATGCTGATGAGATTAATGCAAACAAAATGCACGCTTTCATTGCCGTGATTGCAGCATCATATGATGTGGAAATATCGTTACTTGAATGTGCGAAAGTTAATAATATTGATTGGGTGATGCACTCACGCCAAGCAACTCCAATGTTGCAAATTGGCAACATCACGGTTGCAGGAACCCATTATGATGATTGTGAATTACCATATGGTAACAAAATTATCCGCCTAGATGCTGGTGCAGCGTTTGGCACGGGCGAACATGGAACAACTTATGGTTGTGCAAAGGCGATTATCAAATCACTCAAAACCGAGCATTCCCAAAATATATTAGATATGGGTTGTGGCACAGCTTTGCTTGCAATGGTCGCTAGCCTACTCGCCCCTGCTGCAAATATTTTAGCGGTTGATAATGATACAGTCGCCGTTAAAGTCGCCAAAGAAAACATCACCCGCAACAAATTGCATAATCGCATCACCACGGCAGTTGGCGATGGCTTCAACACGCCAGTGATTTATGGCAAGCAATATGATTTAATCATCGCTAATATTCTCGCCAAACCAATATGCAAAATGTCTGGCGCAATTAGTTCGCATTTGTCACATGGTGGCAGAATTATTTTATCTGGCTTTTATGCGAGGGATATTAGGCGAGTTTTTGCTCATTTTCAGCATAGAGGATTTTTTTTGCAAAACATAATTCATATTGATGAATGGGCAATTTTGACGTTGCAAAAATCCACTCAAAAATCATAATACAAACTTACAATCACCACTTAAAAATCATAATTACGATTAATTTGTTGCGCTGATGCAACCTGTCTTGGCACAGGGCAAACTTTATTTCGTCCAGTATTTTTCGCTTCATAAAGCGCATTATCCGCCCGTTTTATCATCGCTGCGGCATTGTCACTTGCGAGGTTCAACTCAGCAATCCCTATGCTTATCGTCTTAGTAATCTCCCCTACCGAGTGAGAAACGGGAAAAGCCGTTCCCGCAAGTTTTGCCCGCATTCTATCCGCCATTCCATAAGCATCGGCGAGGCTAGTTTCAGGTAGCAAAATCATAAACTCCTCACCACCTATTCGTGCTGTCAAATCCGAACTACGAGTGGAATCAACCATGCGCTTGGCAAGCTCCTTCAAAATCTCATCACCCACATCATGTCCGTAAGTATCATTAACGGATTTGAAGTGATCCATATCCAGCATCATGATTGAAAATGGCTTTTTGTTATTAATCGCGCTCGTCACCATATTATTCAAATGCGCATCTAGGAAATGGCGGTTATATAACCCCGTTAAGCTATCAGTCACTGCCATCGCCACACTTTGCTGATAACTTGTTCGCAAAACATCTTGATATTTTTTGCGTCTAATTTGCGTTTTTAGGCGAGCCTCCATTTCATTCAACTCAATTGGCACGGAAATATAGTCGTTAATTCCAAGCTCCAACCCTTTGAGCATCAAATGCTGCTCTTCTTCATCAACCAACACGATGATTGGCACGTGACGCAACCGCTCCACATTCTTCAATTGCGCCGCCATACGCAATCCATCAACGTCGGATAACATTGTGCTAATCATAATAACGTCTGGTTGCAACGTGGTTTTTAATGCTTCCAGCGCAATATCTGGTTCAGAAAAATGCTCCACTTGATAGTTATTTTTCAATCGCTCAGTAATATTCCTTGCCTGCACGATATCATCATCAACCAGCACCACATGCGCCCCAGCGACATCAGCAATGAAACTATTTTTTTCCTCACCTATCACCCCAACTTGCTTGCCTGTTTTGTCACGCAGGCGCAATTCGTCAAGCAAAACTTTGATGCGCACCAGTGATTTCACCCGAGCAAATAATGCAGTATCGTTTATTGGTTTGCTCACAAAATCATCAGCACCCACTTCCAACCCACGCACACGGTCAGCCACATCAGAAAGCGCGGTTACCATCACTACGGGAATGTGCGAAACTTCAATATTCGCCTTAATTCGTTGACATACCTCAAAACCGTTCATTCCTGGCATCATCACATCAAGCAACACTAAATCTGGCTTATGCTCCACGATTTTTAGCAATGCTTCCGCCCCATCAACTGCTGTCACCACATCATAATATTCATTTGTGAGCTTTATCTCAAGCAGTTTCACATTAGCAGGAATATCATCAACAACGAGGATTAATGCGGTCATGCAAGTTCTTTCAACCACGCACCTTCTTCTGATTCACCCAGAAAATAGCGAATAGTTGCCAAAAAATCCGTAATAGAAATCGGCTTAGAAATATAAGCCTCGCAACCAGCTCGCAATATTTTTTCCTCATCATTTTTCATGGCAAATGCTGTCACCGCAATGATTGGAATGCCGCTAATATCTTTATCAGCCTTGATGCGCCTTGTCACTTCCAACCCTGATATTTCGGGCAGTTGAATATCCATCAAAATCAAATCGGGGCGCATTGTTTTCGCAATTGTTATTGCCTCCAACCCTTCCTTTGTTTCAATCGTGATGTATCCATTTGCACCGAGCAAATCACGAAATAATTTCAAATTGAGGTCATTATCCTCAACAATTAATATAGTTTTTCCTGTGGATTGATTATCTCTAAAACTAGACAAGGGGATTACCTCTGAACTCATCAAAAACATGTTTAATTTGCACCATTTGAATTAACTTAAACTATATAATATCAGATATATGATTAAGAAAAAGTTTATAAAATGCAAAATTATGAAAATATGTTGCGACTGCGAACAGAATTATGTCGGGATTATTTAACAGCGGCTTCCACCATAATCTCCACGCCATAACCAGCATCAGCGAGTTTTGCTTCAACGGTGGCACGAGCGGAAGTTTTGCCCTTCACTGCCCAAGCGTCCCAAGCACGATTCATTTCAGAAAAAGTTGCAATGTCCGCCAGCCAAATATTAGCCTTCAAAATATGCTCCTTGTCACTGCCACATTTTGCCAGCAACTCATCAATTTGCTTAAGCACATCTTTGGTTTGCTCATAAATGCTTTTGCCATAAGCATCACCCGCCACCACTCCCGAGAGATAAGCCCGCTTATCAAAAACCACCGCATCACTCATGCGTGCGCCCGAATCTATGCGGATAATTTCAGCTTTATTTTCAACTTGTTTAACTTCAACCATTTTTTCCTCCTAAAATATTATGTGTTACAGATTCCCCGTGCATTGCATCGTCCAAACCACGTTCTTCATGCTCTTGTGAAATGCGAATTGGCGTGATTAAATTAACTAATTTAATCAACACATAAGTCACCACCGCCGTATATGCACAAACCACGATTATTGCTTTAAGGTTAGCAAATAACAACCCCGTTTCACCGCTAATGAAAAATCCTTGCACTGTGACGGCGGGATTAACCGCAGTTTCAGCGAATAATCCCGTCATGATTGCCCCTAATATTCCACCCATACCATGGCAAGCAAACACATCAAGCGCATCATCTAGCTTGGTGCGGGTTTTAATCATATGGGTGAACATATTGCAATATAGCCCTGAAATAAAGCACATTATGATGGCAGATTGAATGGAAACATAACCCGCAGCAGGAGTGATTGTCACCAACCCGACCACCAAACCAATTGTTGCACCAACAGCACTTGGACGTTTATGTTTCAACCAATCAAACATCATCCACGCCACAAACGATGCTGATGCACCGACATATGTTGTCATGAAGGCGTGCGATGCCAAGTGACCAGATGAAATTGCCGACCCAGCATTAAAGCCAAACCAACCAAACCATAGCAACGCCCCGCCGAGCATTATCATGGAAATATCGTTAGGGTGATTAACATCATCAGCATTAATGCGTCGTCCGAATGTTTTGGCACATATTAATCCCGCAACCCCAGCGGTGATGTGAACCACCAATCCACCAGCGAAATCTAGCCCGCCTTCCGCTGCAATCCAGCCACCAGCACCCCATACCCAATGCGCAACAGGTGCATAAACGAACAAACTCCACAACGCCATCATCAAAATCCATGCCGAAAAGTTCACTCTTTCCGCCACTGAACCCGTAATCAAGGCGGGAGTTATCGCCGCAAACATCATTTGAAACGCCACAAATGCAAGCATTGGCACGCCCGTATCACCATAAGTTTTGTTGCTAAGCCCCTCCAACATCACAAAATCCAAACCACCAATAAAGCCATTGCCCTCACTAAAAGCTAGTGAATAACCAACCATTACCCATAATAGCCCAACTACTGCTAATGAAACATAATTTTGCAACAATGTTGAAACTACATTTTTGCGGTTCACCATACCAGCATAAAAAAAAGCCAACCCAGGAGTCATAAGCATCACCAAAGCAGAACAAACCAGCACCCATGTGGTATTGCCAGAATCAACTATAGCGGGCGCATCAATCACTGGAGCATCTTGCGCAACTGCTTGCGCAACAAATGCGAGCGAAATCATCAATGTTGTGAAGCATATTTGTTTCACAGATTTCAGTTTATTTATAAAATCTGTTTTTTTTATCAATGCTAATTTTTTTGTAAGCTCTAATTTTTTCATGAGTAATATTCCTAATATATCAGCATTAAAGAAATATCATTTTGTTAGCAGGTGCAATATTTTTATCGCCCATCAAGTTGTTTATGTTAATTATTATTCATTATATGTGGCTCACATGCACTTATTATGAATATTTTATCACTAAATATTTTGAATTATATGCTGCGCTAAATCATAAGCCGCATCTGGAGTGCTTAATTGACAGCTTGCGATTGATGCTTGCACCAAAAGTTCAGGCTGCATCAGCAATTTTTGCAATAACTCAGCCATATTTTCAGCCGTGAAATCGCTTTGCTCCATCAACCAACCACCACCCGCATCACACACTGATTTTGCATTATAATATTGATGATTATCAGCCGAACTTGGCAATGGCACAAGAATTGCTGGCACAGCGGCGCAATTTAATTCTGCAATTGTAGAAGCCCCGCTACGAGCAATTACCAAATGCGCAGCCTTCAATTTTGCGGGAATATCAGCGAAAAACACCGCAATATCTGCCTTAACACCCATATTTGCATATTGCTGTTGCAATTTAGTCACCTGCTCTGCTTTTGCCTGCTGCGTGATGATTAACCGTTGTTGCAATGATTTTGGCAATAATATAATTGCTTGCGGGATAATTTCAGCGAAAATATTCGCCGCTTGTGACCCACCCGTTACCAACAAATTAATCTCAGCACCATCATTATTGCCATCATCGGGAGCTTGATACTCACGACTTCCCAATTCCAATATTTCACGACGCACTGGATTGCCTAATTTTAGGATTTTTTCAGGCGATATTTTTGCTTTATTCGTATCTCCAACACTTGCATCGCCAAGAATTACCCCCGCAAAACTTACGCCATCAAATGCGGTGATGATATTATCCACCCGAGTTGCTAATAGGCGATTTGCCTTGCCAAGCACCGCATTTTGTTCATGAATGATGCGCACACACCCAAAAGCAGCAAGCATTGTCGGCAATGATGGATAACCACCAAAACCTACCACCACATCAGGGCGAACATGGCGCAAAACCGCCCATGCTTGCCCCACAGCCCATATATTTTTGCACGCAGCTTTGAGTTTTTGCGCAATATTGCCTGAAATTGAGCTTGCCGCAATTTGATGAATTGGCACATTAGGGAAATTATGCTTAACTTTCTCATAATAATTGAAAAAGCGTTTATCAACAATAAACTCCACTTCCGCACCCGCTTTCAGTAACTCTTCCATCAAGGCGAGGGCTGGGAAAATATGCCCCCCCGTTCCACCTGTTGCCAACACTATTTTCATTGCATTACTGGATTTAACTTTTTATCCAACTCTAGCGCAATCCTCTCAGCTCTCTTTGCAATGAACTTTTCATAATCATCAGTTCCACTTAGTCCATACTCTAATGTATCTTTTATTAAATGAGTTTTTAACGCATTTTTATTAAAATTAGGTATTTCTAAATATTTACTAGGAGGTTTTCTGCCAATTTTTTGATTACATTCTGCATCAAGAATAGTTATGTTGGCAATTACATTTGGATTTAATTCTTTATGGGCTTTTTTGATATAATCTATAGGGAAAAAATGATGATAATTTTTACTAGATGAGTTTTTTAAGTTACTATTATCTAAATTAACGTCTTTATCACCACAAAAAGATTTTGGGTTCAGCGAATAAAGCAAGCATAATATTGCTTTGCAATCTGCATTACCTGGAGAAAATTTATTCTTAATCAGCTCAATATTCACCTGCAGGTCTGAGGCAATATAATCCATCTTTTCATTGGCGATAATTTTATTCATTTTTTTAATATCTTCTATAATTTTAGTATCCGATGAAGATTGATATCGTTTAGTTAACCCAACCCAATAGAAAAATTGCTCAAGTTTTTTATGTTGCTCGGGCGTTGATTTGTTGTTCTCATGAAAAAAGTATGTAAGCGCAACTAATATGGCAGGATATGGCAATAATTTAGATACCTTAATTTTCAAATTATCCCGAACAAATTCTACAGCTGAATATAATGCTTTTGTCATGGGTTGCCATGTATTAATAAACTCTTCCCGCTCTATATTAAGAATATCCTTCCCTTTAACTCCATCAGTTAATATGGCAGATACGCATTTCAAAATAACTTCTTTTGGAATGGTGTCAAAATTTTGTTTTTCTAACGATTTCAACAATTGCTCATATTTTTTTAACAAATCAAAAGTTTCATCTTCGTATGTTTTAGCAACCATAATTTCAAATATGGTTAATATTTTTCCACCTGTATTAATTCGTGAAAATATTTCACAAGCAACCTCAATGGGATAGTCATCAATTAATATTGTTGAAAAATCATAAGTAATTATTTTATTCTTGTAATGCTCTATTTTCTCTCTAATTTCATCATCTACAAACTCTTTGTATATTTCTGTGGTTTTGCTATTAAGTAAGTGATAAACGGATATATATCGTTTTCCATCTTCTTTTTTTTCAACACATATTTTTTCATCAAGATTATTGGGTTCAATTTCAAGATTTATAAAAACATTTTTATAGTCTACTTTCCCGATTATAATTCCTTTACGAACCGCATAAAGAGTAGTTATTCTTTGTTGACCATCTAAAATATAATTGGCATAATCACCATTTGGAGTTTCTGGAATAGGTGCATTTCCAATGTTTTTCACGGAACTTAAATTTTCCTTAGTTCTCCAAAATATAAAAGTTCCTATTGGAAAGCCTTTTACAATTGAGTCAATTAAATTTGCAGCCTGATCCTTTTTCCAAACAAAATCTCGTTGAAATCTAGGGAGCTTTATTCTTCCTTCATCTATATTGGCAAATAAAATGTCATATTTTTTGCTTTGATTTTCAGGCTGATGAAAAGATTTTGTAATGTTTGATATTGTTGGCTCATTTGATTGGGTCTTCATAAAAATAATTTCCTTTTTAATATTATTACATTCTAGGCTTATGTTCCAGCATCAGGCTTGAGAGTTTCTCCATCGCCCGAGTTTCAATCTGGCGCACCCGCTCCCGTGAAATGCTATATTTCTGGCTCAACTCCTCCAAAGTGCATGGCACATCACTCAATCTGCGCATTTTAATAATACCCTGCTCTCGCTCATTTAATGCACTCATCGCCCGATTTAGGATAGATTTGCGATGCTCCGCCTCTTGCTTATCCTCCAACACTAACTCTTGATTGGAAGTTTCATCTTCCAACACGTCAATCCATTCATTATTATCATCATCGCCAATTCGCTGGTTGAGGAACTGATCATTCGCTCCCATGCGCATATTCATTTCTAAAATATCACGCTCATTCACCCCAAGTTCATTAGAGATGTAAGTCAGTTCATCAGGTGTTAAATTATGTTCAGTTGCATCAATTTGGCGTTTAATTTTGCGCAAATTGAAAAATAGTTTTTTCTGTGATGCACTTGTCCCCATTTTCACCAGCGACCATGATCGCAACACAAATTCTTGCATAGATGCCTTAATCCACCACATTGCATAAGTTGAAAGGCGAAAACCAAGCTCTGGATCAAACTTTTTCACCGCTTGAATCAACCCAATATTTCCCTCAGCGATTAAATCCATATGCGGCAATCCATAGCCACGATACCCACTAGCGATTTTAGCAACAAGGCGCAAATGACTGGTTATCAACTTATGCGCTGCATCATAATCACCATGTTCTGCCCAGCTTTTGGCGAGCATATATTCTTCTTCTTCCTCAAGCACGGGAAATTGTTTTATTTCATTAAGATACGCACCAAGCCCACCATCGCTTTCGGGCAGAAAATGCGTCAATGCTTTTGAGTTCATAGTAACGATAATCCTCTGATATAAAAATCATTAAATCTTATTTTTAATTTAGGTTATGTTATGATTTCGCTGGTGCGCAAGTGAAAAAGCGATTTGCAGCAAGTAACAGTAGAAAACACAGTGCAACTTAACATAAAATCACCTTTACTACAATATATTTTGCATTATTCAATAAAGTTTAATATGATTGTAATTAATCATGCAATTATCTCCATTATCCAAATATAACCAACTAGTTGAACGCTGCGAAATTACGCCCGATACGGCACAAGCGGAAGTGATTAATGCGCTAGAATTGCGCTATGAATCATTGAATAATTTGCAACCAACCACCATATTTGGGCGCATATTTGGGCGAGCTGATGAAAAAAAACGTATGCGAGGCTTATATTTATGGGGCGGAGTTGGTAGAGGCAAATCCATGTTGATGGATATATTTTACAACAGCACCCCAATTACGCAAAAACGCCGTGTTCATTTTCATAGTTTCATGTTGGAGATTCATGCAAGCATTTTCAAAAAACGGCAATTAGGGGTTAATGACCCATTATTGCACGTGGTAGCAGATTTATGCAATGATTTCAAATTGCTATGTTTTGATGAATTACAAGTCAAAGATATTGCTGATGCGATGATTTTATCACGTTTATTTTTTGAGATTATAGATCGTGATATCATGGTGGTTTTCACTTCAAACCGCAAACCGAGTGATTTATATTTGCATGGATTGCAACGGGATAAGTTCTTGCCATTTATAGCTTTAATTGAGCAAAACTTGGACGTGATGGAAATTAAAGCAAATAATGATTATCGTCAAGGCAGGGAGCTTGCACTGATGCAACGCTATAATGCCCCGCATAATGCTCATTCTCGCAAAATATTATATCAACAATTTGTGCAACATTCTGCTCTTTTGGGCAATCATCAAATGCCAAAACCGCTAGATATTTCGGTGCAAGGACATATATTACATGTGCCATTATGCGCTGGCAATGCTGCTTGGTTTCATTTTAATGATTTATGTGACAAACCACTTGGTGCGGTTGATTATCTACAATTAACCACAATTTTTCGCTATTTTTTCATTGAAAATATTCCGCTTTTAGGGGCTGGTTCTCGCAATGAATCCTTGCGATTTATCACTTTGATTGATGTGCTATATGAAGCAAAAGCGGTTTTATACGCCACAGCAGCCGCTATGCCGCAATATCTGCATCGTGATGGCAATAATCAAGGCAGTGGTGGATTTGAATTCGCCCGCACCGCCTCCCGCTTGTCTGAAATGATGTCAGAGGATTATGGCTCATAAGCACTAATAAAACCAAACCTAAAAAATAAAAATTGTAATATTTACTAAATATTTATGGTTTTGCGGCTACATATTAAATATGATTGAAACTTCCGCAATACAACTCTCGCAATTATTAATCACCAAATTATGTCACGATATTGTTGGGCCAATAGGCGCAATTAACAATGGCATTGAGTTTTTGCAAGAAGCTGATGGTATGGAGAAAGAGGCAATCTCTTTGATTACAGATAGCTCAAGCCAAGCAATTTCCAGAATCCAGTTTTATCGCTATCTTTATGGAATGCAAAAAGAGCAAGAATCCGTCAATTTAGATGATAAAAAATCGCTAGCAGAAAGTTTTTATGCACAAAGCAAAGTGCGACTTGAATGGCATGACACATTTCACACAAAAATCGTTAATATCCCACCTGAAGCATTGCGAATTGCCTGCAACTTAATATTAATTGCCGCAGCAAGTTTGGTGCGAGGCGGATTAGTGATAATCAGCTTTGAAAGCAACAACGAATTGCAAATCAAAGCAGTTGGCACTCACGTTATTTTGCATGAAAATGTGCAAAGTATTTTGCGTGACGAAAATATCCACGCAGCGGATACTAGCAATGTGCAAGTAGTTTATACCAAAATGTTAATCGCCAAACAACATGGAATGTTAAAGTTCAATTTAAGCAGTGATGTGTTGGAATTACATTATGTTTTGGCAATATAAGTGAATATAATATAAGTGAATATAGGGGACTATCGTGGACGATTTAATCGCCGAGTTTATCGCTGAAACATCTGAAAGCCTAGGAATGCTTGATTCTGAATTGGTGAAATTAGAGCAAAATCCCGATGATAAAGAGGGAATTGGCAATATTTTTCGCCTCGTGCATACCATCAAAGGAACTTGTGGATTTTTGGGGTTGCCACGCCTTGCAAGCGTTGCTCATGCTGGTGAAAATGTGTTGGATAAAGTCCGCGAGCGTCATATTGCAGTCAATCCAACTTCAATTTCCATGATTTTGCAATCACTTGACCGCATCAAATTAATTATGGATCACCTCGCACAACATGGCAGTGAACCAACAGGTGATGACGAAGAACTGATTAATCTACTTAATAATTTTGCAGAATCTAATGGTAATTTGGCTAATGGTAATTTGAATATTAATAATTCAATTATTTCAACTACCAACAATAAACACGATGCTAATCAACATGATGATATTTTTGCAAATATCACCACAACAACACAAGTTGCAACAACTCAAACCCTCCCTGAAGAATTGCAAACAGAGGCAATCAAACAGGGGCTTAATCATGAGATTGTTAAGCAACATCAACATGATGCTAAAAACGCAGATACGGAGAATAACGGCAATAACAGCTCAATGGCAAACCAAACTATCCGTGTTAATTTGAGTGTGCTAGAAAACTTAATGCAAATGGTTGGCGAACTAGTCCTAACACGCAACCAGTTATTGCAACTTGCCCGCTCCAAGAATAATGATGAGTTTACCGCACCACTTCAGCATTTAAGCCATATCACCACTGAATTGCAAGAAGGTGTGATGAAAACTCGTATGCAGCCAATCAGCAATGCTTGGGCGAAGTTTCCAAGGCTCATTCGTGACCTTGCGATGGAATTAAACAAAAAGATTGACCTCAAAATGGTTGGTGCAGAAACCGAGCTTGACCGTCAATTATTGGAGATGATTAAAGACCCATTAACCCATATGGTGCGCAATTCATGCGACCATGGCTTAGAAACGCCAGAGGCACGCCTCGCCGCCAATAAACCGATGGTTGGAACAGTAACTCTGAGTGCATATCATGAAGGTGGACATATCATAATTCAACTCTCTGATGATGGAAGAGGTGTTAATCTCGCCCGAGTTAAAGAAAAAGCACTAGAAAATGGCATAACCACCGCAGAAGAATTAGAATCCATGACTGACAATCAAATTGTTCAATTCATCTTCAAAGCAGGGTTTTCAACCGCTGAAAAAATCACTAGCGTTTCAGGGCGTGGCGTTGGTATGGACGTGGTGCGCACTAATATTGAAAAAATTGGTGGCACAGTGGAGCTGGAATCAGTTTCAGGGCGAGGTTCAACTTTTCATATCAAAATCCCCTTAACGCTTGCGATTGTATCAGTGCTAATTGTGGAAGTATGCAGGCAAACTTTCGCCATTCCCCAGATTAATGTGCTGGAGTTAGTCAAAACAGAAATTGATAGCAATTATCGTGTGGAAGTGATTAATCGTGCGCCAGTTCTAAGATTGCGTGATAAATTACTTCCATTAATATCATTGAAAAATGTGTTAAAAATTAATGATAATCAACCAGTCAATTATGATGAAACATTCATTGTTGTGTGCAAAGTTGGAGGCAGCGAGTTTGGTTTAATCGTGGATTCCATTCATGATACGGAAGAAATCGTGGTTAAACCAGTTTCACGTTGCTTGCGTCATATACCCATATATTCAGGCAATACAGTCCTTGGTGATGGCAGTGTTATTATGATATTAGATCCAAACGGTATTTCAAAAACCACCGAAGTTGAGTTAGAATCCATTACGCAACGTCAAGATTTAAGCAAATCACAACAGGCACAAATCAATTTTTTATTATTTCTCACTGATGATTCCACCCCAAAAGCGGTGGCGTTAGAGCTTGTTTCAAGGTTAGAACAAATTAATGTATCAGATATTGAATATTCCAGCGGAAAACCAGTTGTGCAATATCGTGGTGCATTAATGCGTCTTACCACCACCCCTTGCCACAAAATACCCGAAGAAGGCGAGTGTGAGGTAATCGTATTTAGTTATGATGGTAAAACAGTAGGGTTAATCGTTAATGAAATTAGTGACATCATCGCTGCTGAACCAATCGTTCATTTGAGTGATAATGATAGTGTTTATCATGGAAGCATGGTGCTGCATGGTCATTCAACTGATGTGCTTGACGTCGGCAAGTTGCTCGGCAATATTTTGCAAAAAGCCTCCAGCATGAACATTATGGAGAGAGAACAAGCGCAACAAACCAAAGTTCTGTTGGTTGAAGATAGCATGTTTTTTCGCAACTTAACCATTCCATTTTTAACTGAAGTTGGCTTAAAAGTCACCGCTGCGGTGGACGGAGTTGATGCACTGCGCATTTTGGATAAAAATATTTTTGATGTGGTAATCACTGATATTGATATGCCAAATATGAATGGTTTTGAGTTAGCAACCGCCATCAGAGCAAGGCCACATTTGCATAATATGCCAATTTATGCCTTCACAGGAACAAATAATGAAGCATTTTTTCAACAAGCAGCAGAATGTGGAATGACTGGCTATATCATGAAAACTGAACGGGATAAATTGCTTGCAACCATTTCGGCAATCAAACAAAAACATACCATCGCCACAATATAAACATAATATCGTAAATATTGCAAAGAGAGTAAAAAATTATGGAATTAACTTTATATGAGAAAAAACCACTAGCAGCCATCAATGATTTGCAAAGTTTCGTCACCATGCGGGTGCATAACCAATTATTCGGCGCATCAGTGAAATTGGTGCAAGATGTAGTTCGGGCGCAGCGCATTGCACCAATACCACTTGCACCATATGTGATTGAGGGCGCAATTAATTTGCGAGGGCGCATTGTCACCGTGTTCAACATGTATCGTAGGCTTGGTTTGCCACTTGATGCACAACCACAAAAACATATGAATGTGGTGCTGGAATATCGTGATGAATTATTTAGCTTAATGGTGGATTCTGTCGGCGATGTGTTGAATATTCCACTCAGCAAAATTGATAAATCTCCCGTTAATATGCAAGCAAATTGGCAAGAAATATCCGCAGGAATATATCGCCTTGATAGCGAATTATTAATTTTGCTAGATGTGGAACGCTTGCTCGCCATCAGCGAATAAATAAACTTAACTTAAAGCGTCAAGGAATATAAATGAAAACATGTTTAATTGTTGATGATTCTAGCATTATCAGAAAAATGTCATCTTTTTTGCTCAAAAAACAAGGTTTTGAAGTGATTGAAGCGGAAGATGGGCTAGTGGCACAAACAATATTGCAACAATCAGCTTTGAACTCATCAGTTCCAGATTTAATAATTATGGATTGGAATATGCCAAACTTAACAGGAATTGAGTTGCTCAAATGGATTAGGGGGGATTTTCAGTCACAAAACCCTAAACAAACCAAAGAAATAATCGCTATTATCTGCACATCAGAGAAAAATGTTGAACATATTCAACAAGCATTTTTGGCTGGTGCAAATGAATATATCACCAAACCATTCACTGGTGAAATAATTCGCAACAAATTAGAATTGCTCGGCTTAATCTGAAAAAAATTGTAAGTAGTGAGAAATAATGCAACAGCCAATAACTATATTAATCGTTGATGATTCCATCATTATTCGTGGAATTATTAACCGTATTTTAAGCGAAGTTGCCCAGTTCAAAGTGGTGGGAGCGGCAATAGATGGGCAAAATGCAGTTCGTATGGCTCAGGAATTGCAACCAGATTTTGTGATATTAGATATTAACATGCCACGCAAAGATGGTTTAACAGCACTGCCAGAGATATTACAAATTGCACCCAACAGCAAGGTTATTATCGCATCATCAATCACCAGCACCAACGCAGAAATCAGTATGAAAGCATTGGAACTTGGCGCATCAGAATGCATACATATGCCGAATGCTAAAAATCAGAACGCCAAAAGCCAAGATGAATTAAAGCGTTTTAGCCGTGATTTAGTCAATTGCATTATGGCACTTTCAGGCACAAATCCAACGTTATCAGGGACATTATCAACACAAAAACCGCTACCACAAACGCTTAAAAAAAATGACATTTCAAGCGTTAATCCCGTTAAAAGCAACATATCAACAACACAATCTTTACCCATTCAACTAAATAATAATCAACTAAACACCAGTTACTCCAACACCCATCATTCAAATAATCTGCAAGCAATCGCAATTGCGTCTTCCACAGGCGGGCCCCATGCACTCGCCCAGTTATTCAAACAATTAAATGGAAATATCCCCAATGTTCCCATCTTCATTACACAACATATGCCCCCAACTTTCACAAGCATTTTAGCAACTAACATAGCATCAGCAAGTGGCGTTGGTTGCAGCGAAGGAGTTGATGGCGAATTGGTGCAGCCAAAACATATTTATATCGCTCCAGGAGATTATCACATGACTCCAATTAAGCAAGGAAATAATGTTATAATGCGCATTAATCAGCATCAAATGGAGAATTATTGCAGACCATCCGCAGACCCAATGATGCGGGCTTTGATAGACATATACGGCAAAAATATGTTAATGATTGTGCTTACAGGAATGGGACATGATGGCTTGGCTGGCGCAAAATTGCTCGCTCAAGCATCAGGTGTGATTATAGCGCAGGATAAAGCAAGTTCAGTCGTGTGGGGTATGCCAAAAGCAGTAGCAGAAGCGGGAATTGCCAATGCTATCTTGCCACTTGATGACATTGCAAATTATGTCATTAATGCTTTTAATCGTAACTCTAACAGTGCCAAAACTCCTAATTTGGGAGATGTTAAATAATGAATATTAATGAATTATATTTCTTAAGCAATATGATTAAATCAAAAGCTGGAATTGACCTAAAAGAAGATAAAATATATTTATTTGAAGCGAGATTATTACCAATCGCCGCCAAACTTGGCTATAAAGATTTATCCAGTTTTGTTGGTGGATTAATGAGTTCCAAACTCAACAACAACCAAATGCAACAAGATATCATTGAAGCGATGACCACCAATGAATCTATGTTTTTTCGTGATATTAAACCATTCCAATATTTAAGCGAAATTATATTCCCCGAATTAAAACAAAAACAATTAAATAATGTTAATATATGGTGTTGCGCCTGTTCGGCGGGACAAGAACCATATAGCATTTCCATGTTAGCGCATGAAAATCAATATAGCGAAAATATCAACATCATTGCAAGCGATATTGATAGCAAAATATTAACCAAAGCCCGTGATGGGATTTATAATCAATTTGAGGTGCAAAGGGGGCTTGCAACCAAATTATTATTACAATATTTCACGCAACAAGGCAATAATTGGCAAATAAATGATATAATTCGCCAAAAAATTAGCTTTATGCAGCATAATTTAATGGAAGATGCAACTCGTATAGGAAGATTTAATATTGTTTTTTGTCGCTATGTTTTGATTTATTTTGATGATGAAACCAAATTGAAAGTGTTAAATAATTTAAGCAATGTAATGGATCGTGGTGCATATTTGATTTTGGGCGGAGCAGAGACTTTGCCAATTAATTGCACTAATTTCACCCCTCACCCGACTGAACGCAAGATTTTTGTCAAAACTTAAGTTAAAAATAAACTTAAATTGAAAATAATTGCACTAAACGTCTTTGCCAATTAACACTAAAATTATGTTCAACCACACGACCAACATTTTGATAAGCATGAATTATCCCCAGTGAATTATTATTCAAATATTTTTCACCATAATCGCTTATAATTGCTAAATGCTGAGCGTTACTATCAATTTCAAACAATCCTATATCACCAATTTCTGCATTATCCTTAGGCGTTAAATATTTTTCTAACATCAACCGTAAATCCTTCACATTGGGATTTTTACTATAATTCAGATTATCATAATTCGCTAATAATTCGCCATCATTACCCTGCAAATCAAGTTGTTGTGCAACCAACATCAACAAACCCAAGCAATCAACTCCGTATTCACTTCTTCCTTGATGCACAAATGGCACATCAACATATTTTCGTGCTGCTAAAACTATTTTAGTTTTAACTGTCTGCCGTTTAATTATTTCTTTTTCAATTTCCATGTTTGCAAATAAATCATTATTCGCATCAATCAGGAAGAGATTTTATTTCAATAATGTTTATATTTTGGTAATAATTAACTGTTATATTATTATTCTCATTAAACATAAAACTGTAATAAAATTAAACTAATATAATATATATATAATACTTAAAGAATAGTAGATAGTAGATAGTGGTTGCCTGTGGATTATGGGGATAAGTTTTTATTCACATAATAATAACATTTTATCCACATCTTAATCACATGGTTATTTGAGTAAATAATATATTTATTATCGTTATAAATCAATATGTTAAAGGATATTATGCTATTAATTTCACAAATTATATTGTTATCACTCGCAACTTATAGCCATCTGACTAATAATAATGTTGAGAAACTGATGATAAGATGTGCATCACCTGTGCATAAATCACGCATATAATTTATCCACCAAATTATTAACATGATTATAACGAATATATACATATTTTATCCACAATTAATGCAACTATTGTAAAATAGACGCGATTGGTTGAATAATTTGATAAAAATGATATTATTTTCAAATTACGTTTGAATTAATCAATTAAATGATGTAAGAACTTATTATATTAATTAAATTGTTAATTTAAGTCACCAATTGAACACATGTTTTTGAAAAAATATGTATTTTTTAATTGGATATATAATTTTTAGGAGATAATAATGAAAAAGTTAAGTTATTTTGCCGCATCAATAGTTGTTTTTTCTGCAGTGTGCGGTTCTGTTAATGCTCAATCAATCAACCAAGATGTTGCAATTGATGAAAGAAAAAACACCGTAGTTAATGATTTCGGCAATTGTGTTCGCACTAAATGGCAATCAAATGGTGACGCATGCGCCCCAGAAGCCGCACCAGTTCCAGTTGCTGCACCAATTCCAGCCCCAGCCCCAGTAGTTATATCTAGTGAAGCTAGAACTATTTATTTTGAGTTTGATAAAGCTAATTTAACTCCAGAATCAGTTGTTAAACTAGATAGTTTAGTTGCACATATTTCTGCATCAAAAGACATAACGAGTTCAGGAATTGCTGGTTACGCTGATAGTTTCGGTTCAAGTGATTACAATATGTCACTTTCTAAAAAACGTGCTAAAACAGTTTATGATTATCTAAGTAAAAGAGTGAAAATAAATACTCAATTGTTAGATATTCGTGCGCTTGGTAACAGTGCAACATCAACATCTTGTGCATCAGAAGTTAATCGTGCTGCTAAAATCGCATGTATGGCAACTGACCGTCGTGTTGAAGTTGAGTTTGAATATAAAAAGTAATATTACAAATAATCAAAAAGCTCCAACAAGGAATTGTTGGGGCTTTTTGTGTTTTAGAAACATATATTTTAGAAACATATATTTCAGAAACATATATTTTAGCAGCGCATGTTTCAAAATCACATGTTTTAACAACATATCATAGAGAATAAAATGGAATATATTTACTACATGAAATCCTTGAGCAAATCTTACGCTGGAGGGAAAACTGTATTGAAAGATTTGTATCTTTCATTTTATCCTGGGGCAAAAATTGGTGTTTTAGGGCATAATGGTTCAGGTAAATCTAGTTTGTTGAAAATAATGTCAGGGCAAGATAAAGATTTCAGTGGTGAAGCATGGGCAGCAAAAGGTGTTCGTATAGGCTATCTTGAACAAGAACCACATCTTGATGAAAGCAAAAATGTGTTTGAAAATGTCATGGAAGGCTTAAAAGAGAAAAAGCAATTATTGGAACAATTTAACGCCGTTTCTATGCAATTATGCGATGAAATGACTAATGATGAAATGAATAAGTTGCTTGAAGTTCAAGGCGATTTGCAAGAACAAATTGAAGCCTGCGATGGTTGGAACTTGGATAATGAAATTGAAATAGCAATGGAAGCATTGCGTTGTCCACCTGCTGATGCTGACGTTACCAAGCTCTCAGGCGGGGAACGTAGACGTGTGGCTTTGGCACGTTTATTGTTAGAAAAACCCGACTTACTGTTACTTGATGAACCAACCAACCATCTTGATGCAGTTTCAGTTTCATGGTTGCAACGATTTCTTAAAGAATATACTGGTACAGTTGTTATGGTAACGCATGATAGATATTTCCTAGATAACGTCACAGGTTGGATTTTGGAAATGGATCGTGGTAATGGCATTCCATATGAAGGAAATTACACCTCATGGTTGCAACAAAAATCCAAACGTCTAGCGCAGGAAGAAAAAGAAGAATCCACTCGTCAAAAAGCCCTAAATGATGAGCTTGAATGGGTGCGTTCTTCACCAAAAGCACGCCAAGCAAAATCCAAAGCACGAATAAAAGCGTTTGAAGAATTACAAAATAATCAAAATGAAAAACGCAATGTTACATCGCAAATCATCATTCCAGCAGCAGAAAGATTGGGAGATAATGTCATTGATTTCAAGGGCGTAAATAAATCATATGGTGAGCGATTATTAATTGATGATTTGAGTTTCTCATTGCCAAAAGGCGGAATAATTGGTGTTATCGGTGCAAATGGTGCGGGTAAAACTACATTATTTCGCATGATAACGGGGCAGGAACAACCAGATTCAGGCGCAGTTCGCATTGGTGATAGCGTTAACTTGGGCTATGTTGATCAATCACGTGATTCTCTAGATTCCAGCAAAAACGTTTGGCAAGAAATATCTGATGGACTTGATGATATCACTTTAGGTAAGCAATTTGTTAAAAGCCGTGCATATTGTTCCGCATTTAATTTCAAGGGTAGCGATCAACAAAAATTAGTCGGTTCACTCTCAGGCGGCGAACGCAACCGTGTGCATCTCGCCAAAATGTTAAAACGTGGTGCAAATGTTATATTGCTTGATGAACCAACCAACGATCTTGACGTTGAAACATTGCGAGCATTAGAAGACGCATTGTTAGAGTTTGCAGGTTGCGCCGTCGTTATTTCGCATGATAGATGGTTTTTAGATCGCATCGCCACCCACATTTTAGCATTTGAGGGCAATAGCCACGTGGAATGGTTTGAGGGAAATTATGAAGATTATGAGGAAGATCGCAAGCGTCGCCTTGGTGATTCCGCTCTCAACCCAACCCGCATTAAATATAAACCAATCGCACGAGTGGCATAAAAGTTGCCAAATTATCACATGAACAACTCTACTATTGACAATGCTGATATATCTCGTTTTACCAAGCTCGCTGATGAATGGTGGAATCCATTTGGTTCGTTCAAATTATTGCATCAGATAAATCCATTGCGTGTGAATTATATAAAACAACATGCACCAAACCTCGCAGGTTTGAATGTGTTAGATATTGGTTGTGGTGGCGGGTTGGTGGCGGAAGCGATGGCTCGCTTAGGGGCAAATGTCACGGCGATTGATGCAACACAGCGTAATATTGAAATTGCCAAAGCCCACGCCGCGCAATCTGATTTGAATATTAATTATCAATTTACCACGGCTGAAAAATTGGTTGAAAATGGCGAACAATATGACATTGTGCTTGCTTTGGAAGTGATTGAACATGTTGCAAATGTAGATGTTTTTTTGCAACATATTTCTGCCCTCACCAAACCGCAAGGAATGTTATTTGTCTCCACCATCAACCGTACGCTGAAATCATTGTTGCTTGCCAAGTTTGCTGCGGAATATTTGCTGAATTGGGTGCCAAAAGGAACGCATAATTGGCAACAATTTTTGCGCCCCAGTCAGATAATCCAACCATTGCAGCAACAAGGATTTGCTTCAACCAACATTTCAGGTATGGTTTATAATCCGCTCAAATCCACTTGGAGCTGGAGCGAAAAAGACATTTCTATGAATTATATGGTTGCCCTGAATAATAATGGTTAAATATAAATTGTTGAGTGAAAATCTCTAAACAAATCTCTAACTTAAAAATCTCTAACTTAAAAGCCTTTGTCTAAAAGTATTTCCCTAAAAGATTTTAATCATAATTCACTGAATATTTTTTTATAACTCCCCCGCCCTTCCCTTCGTTACACAAAAAAAACATTGTATAAACGCATATAATTGCTTATAACTTGGAATTATGGGTGCATATATCATCAAACGTTTAGGGCTAATAATTCCAACATTATTTGGGATTATGTTGCTTAATTTTGCCATTATTCAGGCAGCTCCCGGCGGGCCCGTTGATCGCATGATTTTGCAATTAACCTCCGCTGATGCAAGTGGTGCAACTTCAAACTTCACTGGTTCTGGTTTGGGTGATGCAGGTGGAACATTGCAAAAAGCAAGCAATGATTTGAGCCGTTCTGCCCGTGGGATTGACCCTGAATTGCTCGCTGAAATTAAACAGCTTTATGGTTTTGATAAACCACCATTAGAGCGTTTCACTCACATGATTTCCAGCTATCTGCATCTTGATTTTGGCGATAGTTTTTATCGCAACGAGAAAGTGACTAGCCTAATTGCTGAAAAGTTTCCCACCTCAATTTCTTTGGGGCTGTGGACAACATTATTAATGTATCTCATATCCATTCCGCTTGGCATCAAAAAAGCGGTGAGTGATGGCACAAAGTTTGATATCGCAACTAGTTGGATAATTCTAATTGGCTATGCAATTCCAAGTTTTTTATTCGCTATTTTGTTAATTATATTATTCGCAGGCGGGGAATATCTGCAATGGTTTCCTCTGCGTGGGCTTGCATCTGAAGGGGTTGAGTTGCTGCCATGGTGGCAACAAATCGCTGATTATGCGTGGCATTTGGTGCTGCCCGTCACTGCGATGGTGTTAAGTTCATTTGCTAGCCTAACCATGCTCACCAAAAACTCATTCATTGAGGAATTATCCAAACAATATGTGCTGGTGGCGCGTGCAAAAGGGTTGCCAGAGCGCAAAGTCCTATATCATCATGTGTTTCGCAATGCAATGTTGGTGGTGATTTCGGGTTTCCCCAGTGCTTTGCTCAAAATATTTTTCACCAGTTCATTGCTAATTGAGGTAATATTTTCGCTTGATGGTTTGGGGTTGCTTGGGTTTGAATCCGCTATCAACCGAGATTACCCTGTGGTATTTGGCACATTATTTATATTCACTTTGTGTGGTTTAGTAATGTCATTAATTGGTGACGTGGTTTATGTGTTGGTTGATCCCCGCATAGATTTTGAACGACGCAAGATTTAATTTAGTTTATAATTTAAGATGAGATAATATCTGTGAAATTATTCTGCAAATCTAGTTCCCCCCCCCCAGTTGGCAATATTCCCAACGGCATCAGCTCAAGCGTCAACCCAAGCATCAATCAACGGCGTTTATCCGCATTCAAAGCCAATCGCCGTGGATATATCTCGTTTCTTTTGTTTGTGTTGTTAGTATGTATCACTATTCCCGCCGAGTTCATCGCTAATGATAAGCCAATTATAATTTCCTATAAAAACTCGCTTTATTTCCCAATATTACAGTTTTATCCCGAAACAGAGTTTGGTGGCTATTTCACCACAGAAGCTAATTATACAGATCCATTCGTTCAAGCGCAAATCGCCAAATATGGCTGGTCTTTAAGCCCGCTAATCCCCTATTCCTATCTCAGTGTCAATTTCAATATCGCCCGTGCGCCCTCCCCGCCTTCTGCCCAAAATTGGCTTGGTGTGGACGATCAAGGGCGTGATGTGTTGGCTCGGTTGGTATATGGGTTTCGCCTATCCATCTTATTTGCCCTCATATTAACCATCATCAGTTCCATTATTGGCATCACAATCGGTGCAATTCAAGGATTTTTCGGTGGTTGGATAGATTTACTTACCCAGCGTTTCATTGAAATATGGCATGGTTTGCCCGTATTATATATGTTAATAATTCTCTCTAGCTTTGTTGAACCGAGTTTTTGGTGGTTATTATTATTAATGCTATTATTTTCATGGATGGATTTGGTTGGTATGGTGCGGGCTGAGTTTCTCAAAGTCCGCAATTATGATTATGTCAGATCTGCTCGCTCGCTTGGCGTGTCCGAGTTCAAAATTATGTATCGCCATATCCTCCCCAACGCTACTATTTCCGTGATGACTTACCTGCCATTCATTTTGAGCGGCGCAGTCACAACCCTCACATCGCTTGATTTCCTTGGGTTTGGGTTACCTGCAAGCTCTCCTTCGCTCGGTGAATTGCTTGCGCAGGGCAAAACCAATCCAACCGCTCCATGGTTGGGGGTTACGGCTTTTGTCGCCCTTGCCACCTTGCTTACATTGATGATTTTTATTGGTGAGGCCTTGCGTGATGCCTTAAATCCCCATAAAGTTCATGTTCACAAGTCCCCGAAAGTGAAGGTTGCATCATGAATAATGACCCAAACAACATCTTAAACGTCAAAGATTTTTCCGTGCAATTTGAATCTGCGCCAGAGCCAGTCGTTCGTAATATCTCGTTTTCTTTGCCTTATGGCAAAACTGTAGCACTGGTTGGCGAGAGTGGTTCAGGCAAATCTATTACAGCATTAAGTTTGCTCGGGTTAAACCGTCATGTGCGTTACTTGGGCGAAATAATGTTTTCAGGCAAATCATTATTGAATAATCCAAATTGGCAAGCAATTCGTGGGCGTGAAATATCATTCATATTTCAAGAGCCGATGACCGCATTAAATCCATTGCATAGCATTCGCAAACAATTAGCTGAAGTTATTAATTTACATAATAAAGCTATTTCACCCGCCGAATGTTTGCAAAAAATCCATGAATTATGCGATGAAGTGGAGCTTGGTTATATCAAATCCCGCCTCACCAATTATCCGCATCAACTCTCAGGTGGTGAACGACAACGATTAATGATTGCCATGGCGATTGCTAACCGCCCTAAATTGTTAATCGCTGATGAGCCAACCACTGCTTTGGACGTTTCAACTCAAGCAAAAATAATGGATTTACTATGTCGGTTGCAGCAAAAACATAATATGTCGCTGTTGTTAATCACGCATGATTTGCATTTGGTTCGTCATTTTGCCGATGAATTATTAGTGATGAAATCAGGTGAGTTGGTGGAATCAGGCAATACAGCGCAAATATTTTCTGCCCCACAACATGATTATACCAAACAATTGCTTGGTTCAATTCACGCAGATGCTCCAAATATTGCAACAAATGATAATGAAATATTGTTGAAATGCGCGGATTTGCAGGTGGATTATCAAATGGCTAGCGGATTTTTGGCGAGTAAAAAACCAAAAATTGCGCTTTATCCAACCAATTTTCACTTAGCCAAAGGTCAGACTTTGGGCATTGTTGGCGAAAGTGGGTCGGGTAAAACATCGCTAGGATTGGCGGTTGCTCGCTTAATTTCTTCACATGGCGAGATTAATTTTAAGGGGAGCAATCTTCATGATTTTTCTGTGAAACAAATGCGTCAAGCACGTTCGCAATTGCAATTCGTGTTTCAAGATCCGTTTTCCAGCTTAAATCCACGCATGAATATTGAGCAAATTGTCACCGAAGGGCTTGATGCACATTTTACATTGTCCAAATCTGAGCGCATAAAGCGTCTAGATGAGATATTGCTAGCGGTTGGGTTGCCGATTAATGCAAAACATCGTTATCCTCATGAGTTTAGCGGAGGGCAACGTCAGCGCATAAATATCGCTCGTGCGATGATTCTGCGCCCTGCCCTAATTATATTTGATGAACCAACTTCTGCGTTGGACATCACATTGCAAACACAAATTATCACATTATTGAAAGAGTTGCAGCAACAAAATAACACAAGTTATATTTTTATTAGCCATGATATTCGCTCCATTAAAAGTATTTCGCATCATATTATTGTGCTACAGCATGGCAAAATTGTTGAAATCGGTGCGGCGTCACAGGTTTTGCACAATCCGCAACATGATTATACGCAAATGTTGATTGCTGCGACAAATTAATTTACACAAATAACGAGGAAAATATGAATGATACGATAGTGGCGTTGGCAACTCCCGTGGGTAAATCTGGCGTGGCAGTTATTAGGATTTCAGGCGAAAATGCGCTTAAAGTGGCACAATTTTTTGGAGTGACTAAGCCGTTAATTCCCCGTATGACGCATTATTGTCAATTGCAAAATATTTATACAAAAACACCGATAGATCAATCCCTTATCGTTTATTTCGCTGCGCCGCATAGTTTTACAGGTGAAGATGTGCTAGAGTTGCATTGTCACGGAAGCAAGGCAGTGATTGATGAGATAATTCAATTGTTATTGCAATCCAAGTTAGTGCGATATGCTGAAGCGGGCGAATTTTCACGCCGAGCTTTGGAAAATGGCAAGATGGATTTGTTGCAAGCGGAGGCGTTAGCAGATTTGATTGATGCAGAAACATTGGCGCAACGTGATTTGGCTTTGCGACAAATGGGCGGTGAAGTTTCACTGAAGTTTCAATCTTTGGAGCAGTCAATCATTGAGGTGCGTGCTTTTGCTGAGGTTCATTTGGATTTTCCCGATGATGATATTCCGCATGACATTGAATTACAGTTAAATCAACGAATTAATGACTGTATCACGCAAATTGACAAATTATTGAAAACTGCAAAAGTAGGCAGAGAAATCCGCGAGGGTATCCAAGTTGCCATTATTGGCGTGCCAAATGCTGGAAAATCCACATTATTAAATGCTATTGCAGGCAAAAAAGTGGCTATAACTTCTGAAATCGCAGGCACAACTCGTGATGCAATTTCACATTATAAGCAAATTGATGGCGTGGTTTATTGCTTCACTGATACCGCAGGAATTAGAAATACGCAAGATGAAATTGAAAGTCAAGGTATTTTAATTGCCAAAGATGTTGGGGCATCTGCTGATTTGCAATTATGCATTATAGATTTGTCACAAAATATCACTGATCAATGGCAATCGCTAAAGCAAATTGTTTCACGTGAAACAATTGTGATTTGCAATAAGCTAGATCTGTTGAGTGATGAAGCATTGGGAAAGCAAAAATTAGAACTCGCTAAAATGAAAATTGTTTCACGTGAAACAATTTATGTTTCCGCAAGTTACCCACCTGACATTGAAAACATAATAAATCTTATAAAGCAGCAAAGAAATATAGTGATAAATGATGCGATTTATGTTACAAGAACTAGACATGTTGTCCATCTTCAAGCTGCGATAGAATATTTACTATCAGCACAAATGGAGTTTGATATGGTTCTTAAGGCGCAGTTTTTGATATATGCGTGTAATGAAGTTGGTATGATTTTGGGTAAAATAAATATTGAAAAAGTGCTTGATGTGCTTTTTTCTAGTTTTTGTATTGGTAAGTAGGAGCGTAAATGAAATATGATGTTATAGTAATCGGTGCTGGTCACGCTGGAGTGGAGGCTGCTTGTGCCTCAGCTAGGGTTGGTGCGAGCACAGCTTTAATAACCATGTCACATGATAATATCGGAGTAATGTCGTGTAATCCTGCGATTGGTGGGGTTGGCAAGGGAACTTTAGTGCGTGAAGTTGATGCGCTTGATGGCATAATGGCGAAAGCCACTGATATGGCAGGCATTCATTATAAAATGTTAAATAAAAGCAAAGGTCCTGCCGTTTACGGGCCAAGAGCGCAGGCTGATCGCAAATTATATAAGGCGGCAGTGCAAATGTTGGTGGCAAAGCAATCTAATCTAACGGTTATTGAGGATAAAATTATTGAATTAATCATAGAAAATAACGCTATAGTTGGAGCTGTTGGTAAAAATAATCAATATATATGTGGTGCTTTGGTATTGACGGCGGGAACTTTTCTCAATGGCTTAATTCATCTGGGGGCGAAACAAACGCCAGCGGGGCGCATCGGCGAGGCTGCTTCTTATGGTATAAGTGAATCGTTGAAAAAATATAATTTTCGTTTGGGGCGATTAAAAACTGGAACGCCCGCTCGCCTTAACAAGCATAGTATTGATTGGGACGTTTGCGAAGTTCAGCATGGTGATGACATTCCTGTGCCGATGTCATATATGAGCGCAAAAATAGACGTTCCGCAAGTTCCCTGTTATATAACTCGCACAACTGCGCAAACAAAGAAAGTGATATCAGAAAATCTGCATCTTTCTCCGATATATTCGGGACAAATTGATAGCAAAGGCCCTCGCTACTGCCCTTCAATTGAGGATAAAATAGTTAGATTTGCTAACAAAGAATCGCATCAAATATTTTTAGAGCCAGAGGGTTTGGATAGTGATTTGATATATCCAAATGGCATTTCAACGTCACTGCCTGAAAATGTTCAAGATGAGATAATCAAGTCAATTGCGGGGCTTGAAAATGCGGAAATAATCCAATATGGTTATGCAATTGAATATGATTTTATTGATCCAACTGAGCTAAAAAATACATTAGAGACTAAAAAAATCAAAAATCTATTTCTAGCGGGGCAGATTAATGGAACAACGGGTTATGAGGAGGCAGCTGGTCAAGGGATTATTGCAGGTGCAAATGCTGGACTTGCCTGTTTGGGGCGTGAGCCGTTTGTGACTAATCGGACAGAATCCTTAATAGGTGTTATGATTGATGATTTGATAAGCAATATTGTGACTGAGCCGTATCGCATGTTCACGTCTCGCTCTGAGTATCGGTTGAGTATTCGTCCAGATAATGCGGATACTCGTCTTACAAATAAAGCAATTATAGTTGGATTAATCAGTTTGCAAAGAGAATTGTTTCACGTGAAACAATTTACGGAAGAAAATAGGCTGTTTGAGTTGTTGCGTTCTGTTGAGAGGTCACCCAATGAGCTTGCAAATCATGGGATAAAAGTTAATATGGATGGAAAATTGCGTAACGCTTTAGAGTTGCTAGCATTGCCGAGTGTTGAAATTGATGACTTGATAAAAATATGTCCTGAATTGTCGGGGTTTCAAGATGCTATTTATCAAAAAGCAATTATTGAGGCAAAATATGCTGGTCACATATCTAGGCAACAAAAGGATATTGATAGATATATTAAAGAGAATGAAGTCACAATTCCTGATAATGTTAATTATGCAAAAATGGCTTTTTTGTCTAGTGAGATTATAGAAAAGTTGAGTAAGTATCGACCGCAAACTATTATAGCTGCATCGCAAATATCAGGTGTAACTCCTGCCGCTACAATTGCACTGCTTGCTTATATAAAGAAAAATTATGTAAGTGCAGTAAAAGTGGGTGTGGATAAAAATGTAGCTTGAAGTGGAAAAATTATTTAACAATGTTTCACGTGAAACAATGCAGAAACTAGAAAGATATGTTTCTATGTTGATGGTTTGGAATAAATCTATCAATTTGGTGGCTCGTTGTGATGTTGAAGAATTGTGGGGGAGGCATGTTTTTGATTCCATGGAGCTAATAAATCATATTGATACGCAAAAAAATATTGTAGATGTTGGCTCAGGTGGAGGATTGCCCGCTATAGTAATTGCCATTTGTATGCCGTCAATCTCTGTGAAAATGATTGAATCCGACCAAAGAAAGTCTATTTTTTTGCAGGAAGTAGTTCGTGAGTTGCATCTCAAAAACGCATCTGTGTTGAATGTTCGCTGTGAAAAATGCTCTCCATTAAATGCGGAAATAATCACTGCGAGGGCTTGTGCGCCATTATATAAAATGTTTGAAATTGCGTCAATTCATTTGGCTGAAAATGCAAAAATGTTGCTACTTAAGGGTGCAAAAGTTGATGAAGAAATTATACAGGCTAGAGAAAAAAAATGGTTGTTTGATTGTGATTTATATGATAATAGATTTTCAGATGGATTTGTTGTTCAAGTAAAAAATCTGTGTAGGGTGTGAGTTATGGTAAGAATTATTGCTGTGGTTAATCAAAAAGGTGGTGTTGGAAAAACTACAACAACAGTTAATTTGGCGACTGCGCTTGCGGCAACTGGGCTTAAAACTCTTGTGATAGATTTGGATCCGCAAGGAAATGCCAGCACAGGGTTTGGAATAGAGCATCGTCAGCGAGTGAAATCTTCTTATCATGTGTTGATTGGAAAATGTCCTTTGGCGCAGGCTGTAGTGAAATCATCAATACCAAATCTGTTTGTGATGCCTTCTAACATAGATTTGTCGGCAGCAGAAATTGAATTAGTGCAGGAAATGGCGCGTGAGACTAAGCTAAAAATTGCATTGGAAGATGGTGGCGATGATTTTGATTACGTGTTAATTGACTGCCCTCCCTCGCTTGGGTTGGTTACGATGAATGCACTAGTTGCAGCACAATCGGTTTTTATTCCGTTGCAATGTGAGTTTTATGCGCTTGAGGGGCTTAGTCATTTGTTAAAAACAATTCAATTAATTCAGCGCAGGCTAAATCAGCAGCTAGATATTTGTGGAATTGTATTGACGATGTATGATAAGCGTAACAAGCTAACAGAACATATTGAGGCAGATGTGCGTGGATTCCTTGGTAATAAAGTGTTTGAAACCGTTGTGCCGCGCAATGTGAAATTGTCTGAGGCTCCATCGCATGGCAAGCCTGCAATAATATATGATATGAGTTGTTCGGGTTCTCGGGCTTATATTATGGTGGCAAAAGAATTAATTCAACGAGAGCGTTTGCGAGAAAATAACATTGAAGGAAGGGTTGCATAAATGAATAATTCCAATAAAAATATGACGGGAAAGCCCCTGGGGAAAGGGCTATCAGCTTTGATGGGTGATGAGTATACGCAAGAATTTGGTGAGTTGACTCGTCACGGTAATGCGATAATTCAGTTGCCACTTGGGGATTTGACTTCGGGGAAATATCAGCCACGTCATCATTTTGATGAACAAACTTTGCAAGAATTGGCAGAATCCATTAGAAAAAATGGAGTGATGCAGCCCATTTTGGTGCGCCCACTCACGGAAAAAAGGCATGGTGCTTCATATGAAATTATTGCAGGTGAGCGCAGATGGCGTGCAACTCGCTTGGCAGGATTGCTAGAAGTTCCTGTGATTATTCGTGATATTGAAGATCGCAAAGCTTTGGAATTAGCGTTAATTGAGAATATTCAGCGTCAGGATTTATCTGCTTTGGAGGAATCAGAGGGTTATCAACAATTAATTGATGATTTCGGTTATACTCAGGAGGAATTATCAGGGGTGGTGGGTAAAAGTCGCAGCCATATAGCTAACGGATTGCGATTATTGAGCTTGCCTGAGATAGTTAAGTCATATTTGAGCAGTGGGGAAATAACGGCGGGGCATGCTAGGGCATTGCTACAATCATCAAATGCTGAGGAGTTAGTGCATGAAGTGGTGCGCCGTGGGTTGAATGTGCGTCAAACTGAAAATATTGCACGTTCGGGAATGGCCTCAACATTGTTGGAGCAACCAATAAAACAACGTGTGGAGAGGGTGAAAAAGTCAAATGATGAAAATAAAGACCCTGATATTATTGCAATGGAAGAAAATATTAGTGACCAAATTGGCATGAAAGTGCAAATTATGGACAAAAATAATAAAGGTTATGTTTCAGTATCATATGAAACACTTGAAGAATTAGACGCAATTTTGCGTTTATTTGGTGGCGGAATATAGTAAATGTTGACGGTTCATCTGATTTCGGATTCAACGGGAGAGACTGTGAGTGCAGTTGCTCGGGCGGCTTTAGCACAGTTTCAAGGGGTGGAGTTTGAAGAGCGCACCTATAATTTGATACGTTCAACAGCTCAACTTCAACGGATTTTGCAAGAAATTGAGCAGGATAAAGGCCCCGTGCTTTATACGCTGGTGAAAAAAGAAATGCGTGATGTGGTGTTAAAGTTTTGTGATGGGCAACAATTGCCGTGCATCAGTGTGCTTGGTAATGCGATAACTCAATTATCAAGTTACCTGAAAATGGCAACTTCGGCTGAGCCAGGGTTGCAACATGAATTGAATGATAGTTATTTCAACAAAATGGAGGCGGTTAATTTCGCTTTGACGCATGATGATGGGCAAAATGTTTGGAACTTAGATGCTGCGGATATCGTGTTGACTGGCCCTTCTCGCACTTCAAAATCACCAACTTGTTTATATCTTGCGAATAAAGGTTATAAATGCGCAAATATTCCGTTGGTGACGGGGATTGAACCGCCAGCGGAATTGTTTTCTGCAACTCGCCCGCTGATTGTGGGGTTATATATTGATTCAAAACGATTGCTGGAGATTAGGCAATCAAGAGTTGCGACAATGGGCGGAGCTGAAAATATTAATTATGTTGATGAAGAAGAAGTTGCTAAGGAAATTATCATGGCGAAACGATTATTTGCTAAAAATCACTGGGCGACTATTGACGTGACGAGGAAATCAATTGAGGAAACTTCGGCTTATATTGGGCAATTATTCAAAGAACGCAGAAAGGTGGTTCAATAATGACAGCGCATAACGGACGGGCAAAACTTGCCGCAGTGCTGGGTGACCCTATTTCGCATAGCTTGTCGCCCGCAATTCATGAATATTGGTTGCAAAAATATGGAATTAATGGCGCATATGTGCCGTTAAAAATCAGGGCAGATAAGTTTGAACAATCAGTGGAAATGTTGTTTGATAGCGGATTTGTTGGCTTTAACGTAACATTGCCGCACAAAGAAAGGGCTTTTCGTTTCGCAGATACTCATGATACGGCATCAAAGATTTGTGGTGCGGCGAACACTTTAGTGTTGCAGGCAAATGGCAATATTCATGCGATGAATAGTGATGCGTTTGGATTTGTCAAAATGATGGAATATATGCAGCAAATACAATCATTTAACAAGGATTATGCGTTGTTGTTGGGAGCTGGTGGTTCGGCTCGGGCAGTGGTGCTGGCGTTGCAAATGCTGGAAGTTAAGCAAGTTGTGGTAGCAAATCGGACTTTGAGCCGAGCGCAAGAATTGGTTGCACAATTGCAACCGCATAACTCGCATACAAAATTAGTGGCTTGTGGAATTGATGCAGCGGGTGAATATGCTAAAGAAGCGGGGGTGATAATTAACAGCATTTCTGTGGGTAATAACGCCTCCGAAACGATCGTTGATATTGTTGGGAAATCAAGCAAAGAAACATGGATTGCGGATATTTCATACGGTAAAAATGGCACAGAAACAACACGGATTGCGGGACAAATTGGACGCAATAATATTGACGGTTTGACAATGTTATTATGGCAGGCAGTTTCAGGGTTTGAGCAATGGTTTGGCGTAACCCCTGAGATTGATGCAGGACTGGTGAAAGCCGTTAAAGAAGCTATAAAAATATGAGCGTAATATGAAAAAAATTGCGATAACGGGTGGAATTGCAGCAGGAAAATCAACGGTTTGCGATTTATTTGCGCAATTATATCACGTTCCAATTTTTGATGCAGATAAATGCGTTCATGGGCTTTATGAACATTCAGATGTGGCGCAGGCGATGCAACTAATTGTGCCAAATTGCTTGAATGAGGCGGGGCAGATTGACCGCCATAAACTTAGCAAAGCGATTAATATTAATCCTGATTTGTTGGAAGAAATTGAGGATTTTATTCACCCTTTAGTGCGTCAATCGGAACAGAGATTTATGCAATATAAGCATCGTTTCGGGTGCGAAATGATTATTTCAGATATACCGTTATTATTTGAAAAGGGAATGCAAGATAATTATGATGCGGTGATCATCGTGCATTCACCATTATGGTTGCGGCAAAAGCGAGCGATGAAGCGGACAAATATGAATGCGCAAAAATGGCGTAGCATCATTGCCAACCAAATGACCGATGCGGAGCGATTAAAAATGGCAAATCTGGAAACTAATTTTGTGATTAATACGAATATTGGGCGGGCGCATATGGCAGAGCAGGTGAAGCAATGTTTTAGATTGCTGCACCCCCGCATATCTGACGCTGGAATACACAAAAATTGACCAATTAATATGAGGCAAAAATGATACGACAAATTGCATTTGATACTGAAACAACAGGGCTTGACCCCGCACAAGGACACAAAGTTGTGGAGATTGGTTGCGTGGAAATGATTGATTATATCCGCACCGAAAATACATTTCATGCTTACCTTAACCCACAGCGTGATATACCGATGGAGGCACAGCGTGTGCATGGTTTAAGCATAGATTTTTTGCGTCATAAGCCATTATTTGCTGATATTGCGGAGGATTTTTTAGCGTTTGTCGGTGATGATATGTTGGTGGCACATAATGCGGGTTTTGACATGAAGTTTATTAATTATGAATTGAAACAAGCGAAATTAAAGCCGTTTGAAGCAAGCCGTGCGATTGATACATTGCAAATGGCTCGCAAAAAATACCCTGGGCAATCTGCAACATTAGATGCGTTATGTCGCAAGTTTGAGGTGGATTTATCCGCTCGCACATTGCATGGTGCATTGCTTGATGCGCAATTATTGGCCGATGTTTACCTGGAATTAATGGGTGGAAGGCAGGTGAGTTTGTTGGAGGAAGGCAAGGCTAATAATGGGCAGGCGAACAAAAATATTGAGGTTGTTAAAGCGAGTATAATCCAATTTCAATCACGGCAATTTTTGGCAAGTGATGATGAGATTGCGGCGCATCAAGCATTTATGCAACAATATGTAAAAAAACAATAATCACCGATTTCTACTGTTGCTTGCTACAAATCGCAGTTTAACTTGCGATTCTTCGCTCATGTATATCTAATACATATCGCTTGAATGCTCGTAAAACTGCAATTTTCGCTAGCGCATCAGCGAAATCAGAATATAACCCAGTGAATATATTTTAAGAAATTGAGATTGAAAATTAATTATATTTGTTTAAGGGTAGCGAGTTAGGTTTATTTGCAATCATAAACTTAAGCAAATCCCACGTATTTCTTTAATTCCAATATGTTTATCGCTGGAAGTGGCGATGATTTGTGGCAAGCCCGCTGGGTGACGGCGAAGTTCATGTTGCAACAATTCAATCTTTTTCTCAAGCTCGGTTGCTGATGATTTATCAACTTTAGTAAGGACTAACTGAAAGCTAACTGCTGCATCATCAAACATGCTCATCCATTCAATATCATCGGGGCTTATCTCTTCACGGCGGGAATCTAACAACAAGAACACACGGCGCAAAGTTGGTCGCCCGCAGAGATAATCTTTGGTTAGCCCTGTCCAATTACGGATATCAGTTTTGCTGGCTTTAGCGTAGCCATAACCCGGAAGATCAACCAAAATGAACTTATCTTCAATTGCAAAAAAGTTGAGTTGGCGAGTGCGCCCTGGAGTTTGTGAGGTTCGTGCGAGATCCCTGCGCCCTGTTAGTGCGTTGATTAAGCTGGATTTACCAACATTAGAGCGCCCCGCAAATGCAACTTCAGGCAGAGAGAATTGTGGCAATGCGGCGTGATTATCTACTCCCGCAATAAAATCACATTTTTGAAAACTACTCATTTATTGATACTCATATTTATATAATTACTTTGGCGGATATTTATTTTTTGGCGGGTAGTTTTTTGCCTGTTTGCTTATCATATAATTTAACATAACGGCGGGAAATGAAATATTGTTGTGCGATGGATAAAATATTGCTCCATACCCAATATAGCACCAAGCCTGCGGGGAAGCCTGCAAATACAAACACAAATACATACGGCATATAGCCAATAATTTGTGCTTGCATGGGATCAGCTGGTTTGGGGTTCATTTTTTGTTGAATAATCATGGTTGCACTCATCAGCAACGGAAACACACCAATATGCAATAATGACGGAGCATTCCATTGTAGCAAGCCAAAGGCGGTGAAGATGTTGGTTGGGTCTGCCACGGATAAATCCTTAATCCAACCATAAAACGGAGCATGACGCATTTCAATAGCGATGAATAATACTTTATATAATGCAAAAAACACTGGAATCTGAATTAATAATGGGAGGCAACCTGAAGCTGGATTGATTTTCTCACGTTTATATAATTCCATTACCTCTTTATTCATACGCAATTTATCATCGGGGAAACGGTCGCGTATCTCTTGCATTTTTGGCATAAGCAACTTCATTTGTGCCATTGATGAATATGATTTATTGGCGAGGGGAAACATGAATAACTTCAAAATCACCGTTACCGCCATAATGGCTAAACCAAAATTGCCCAGCAACGCATAAAGCCATTGTAGCAACAATAATAATGGGCGAGTGAGAAAATATAGCACGCCAAAATCAACTGCTCGGTCAAACATAATTGCATCATATTTGGTGGCATAACTGTCAAGCAAGCTGGATTCTTTAGCTCCCGCAAAGAAATGCACCGTTGTTTCAATGGTTGCATTTGCGGCGATAACTAACGGCTTATGCAGCAATTCCAACTGATAACGTGAATCACCTTCTTGGCTATAATAGCGCATTTTGCCAGTGATATTATTCAAATCATTTGCATCTGGAATAATCGCACTCAACCAATATTTATCAGTTATTCCAAGCCAACGCATGGTGGAATCAAACTTTTGCTCACCTTCTCGCACATCTTCATATGATAATTCTTTCAGGCGATTATCATGGGTTGCAAGCATTCCTAAATGTTGGATTGCTTGTTTTTCTGGTTCAATGTTCAAAGTGCGGTTGATTAAATTATAAGGTGCAACTTGAACTATTTGTGCGCTATTATTCAAAACTCGTTGCTTGATGCTAAACATATATGCGTCATCAAGAGTGATTTCCACCTCAAAACGGACATTTTGCGGGTTTTGCCAATGGAGAGTTACAGGCTTATTTGGCGTTAATATGGTTGCATCTGTTTGCCATATTGTTTGCTCATTTGGCAATTCCACGCTGCCGTCACCCGCCCAACCAAATGTTGCAAAATAACCGTCATTATTGGCACGGGGAGTTAATAATGTGATTTCAGGACTGTTTTTATCCAATGTTTCGTGATATTTGGCCAAGGTTAAATCATCAAAATGCAAGCCCTGCAAATCAACTGAACCATGCAATGCACCGCTACTTATTTTTAAGCGAGCGGGGCTTGCCAATTGTTGCTCACGTGAGATTGGTTGTTTGCGTAAGATTAATGGCTTTGTTACCCCGATGTTAGCTTCAAGCGGGTTGGCAATTGGCGTTTGTTGCGCAGTTTCAACGGGTATTGGTTGCGGCACTCCCATATAAAAACGCCAACCAACAAGGATTGCGAGAGTTAATATAACGGCAAGAATCATATTGCGCATGTCTTGGCGGGCGTGGATTGGATTTTTTGGTAAATTATTCATATTTTGCTTTGATACATTATTTTTGCAAATCGTCAAACAGTTTTATTTGTTGAGTTTTATAACAAAAATCGCACAAATTAGGGTTAAATATATAAATAAATCATTTTGATGCAATTTTTTCTTTAACATTTAGTAACTATCGCTATATTAATGAATTGATACTTAATTTGGATTATCCATTATATGAAAATTATAGACTATATGAAAATGATGAATGTAAAACACACAATTAAGCCTGCAAGAAAGGTTTTTAATAAAGGGCTGTTGTTTAGTTTGGCAATATCTGCTGCATTATTCGTTGATGCGCAATTTGCTGGTGCGAAGGCAGAAACAGTATTTATGGTGCAATTGGGAGCGTTTGATTCGGAGAAAAAAGCTGCTGCTCATTGGCAGAGTTTGGTTTCAACATTCCCTGATTTGTTTGATAATTTGAATTATAGCCCAAATGAAGTGGTGATGAAGCCAGAGAACTTTGTTTCATATCGCACTCAAGCAGGACCTATCCCAACTCGTGATGAGGCAGAAGGAATATGCGCTGCGTTGATTAGAAGTGGATATGAATGCGGTGTTTCAGAAACGGCAATGTTTTATGGTGGTGATAAAGAAATAACGCAAAGTGGCAATGAAGCAGTCGTTGCTGCTCCCGCTATTGCGTTGCCTATTGCTGCTTTAGCTGCCGTTCCTGCGGTTGTCGCTCCAGTCGTTGCTGCCCCCGTTGTTTCCGCTCCAGTTGCAGTTATGCCTATGGTTGCTGCGCCTGCCGCTCCAGCTGTTGGAACCCCTGTTATAGTGCCATTCGCTCCGCAATCAGCTTATGTTGCACCTCAAGTAAATAAAGCAACTTCGCAACCGAGAATTATGGGTTCTGCACCGCAAAACCTAAATGCGGGATTTGGCGCAGGATTTGGCGCAACCCAAGCCGTGCCAGATGCACCTGTTGCAACCGCTCCTTCCGTTCAAGGGACAATCGCTGCGGAGGAGGCAATTCCTGTGCCGTTATCCAATAATGCTGCTATCGTCAACCCATATTTGGAGAAGGGTAATCGTTTGATGGAGGCGCACCCGAGTGACAATTCACAAGTTAATTCATATTGGGCGGATATTAGCTTTTTCAGTAATAACATCGCTGCTGCACAATATGTGAAAGCATTGAAAATGCGTGATTCATTACTGCCAGCACAATTGCGAATTCGTATCACCCGCCCTTATGGAGTGGTGACGGGTAATGAGAGATTATCATTGCGTATGGGACCATTTGTTACAACACGTCCAATCATGCGGTTATGCGCTTTGACACGTCAGGATAATTTGCGTTGCCGTGCGGTCAAAGATATTGGTGGATCTGTGCGTAATAGTGACCGTTATAGCAATCGCCGTGGTGCTGCTCGCGCTGTGACGAATTATGCGGGTTATCGTGGTTCAGTTAATCAACCTAGCCGTAGCCAAAATAATGTTAGCCAGTTTGGGGGAAGAAACTTTAATGGAAGAAGTATTGGTGGGCAAGGTGGGGCAACGCAAAATATGGTAGTTGCAGCGCGTGGGCAGATGAATAATAATGTTTATAGCAATGTTGGAAATGAAGGCGGGGTTGCGGGTAATTATTCTGGTAGTTATTATGTGCAACTTGGGTCATTTCTTTCACCAGCTGCTGCGGATGCAAAATGGACGGAGTTACAAAATCGCCATGGTTCCGCTTTGAGTGGAGTAAAAAATGATGTAGTTATGCCAAACCAAGGGAGCAGTGCAAGCCGTTTGTTCCGCTTGCGTGCGGGGCCATTTGCTGATATGAACGGAGCATATTCACTGTGCGGGCAACTCAAAGCGCAAGGAACCTTGTGCATTGTGGTGAAGTAACATAAATAAATAACATAAATATGGTGAAATAATATTCAAATAATATCATTGAGAAGAGAGCATAAACATGGCAGAAAATAATAATGCGTCTAATAACAATAATGCTGCAAATAATAATGAGCCAAAAACTGAAGCGGAAATATTAAAATCACTGGTTGATGCGATTAAACTTGATGCTGAGCAAACAGATGCAAGCGATGTGGAGATATTAGAAATTGATGAACTCGCACAAGCGCAACTTGAAAATGTTGAATTGAAAGATAAATTATTGCGGGCAGTGGCTGAAGGTGAGAATATCAGGCGCAGAGCAGAGCGTGATTTGCAGGATAATAACAAGTTCGCTATCACTGCTTTTGCTCGTGATTTGGTTGGAGTGTTTGAAAATCTCAGTCGGGCGACTTCCAGCATAAGTGAAGAAATGCGCCGTGAGAACCAACAATTTGCTAACCTTGCTATGGGTGTTGAAATGACATTAAAGCAAATGGAGCAGGTTTTTGGTAAATATAAGATACAAAGGATTGATCCAATCGGCGAGATGTTTAACCATCAATTGCATCAAGCGATGAGCAAAATTGAAGATGCAGCAAACCCTGAAGGCACAATTTTGCAAGTGATGCAGGCGGCTTATGTAATTCATGATAGGCTATTGCAACCAGCTTTGGTTGCGGTGGCGACTGCTCCCGCCAAGCTAAATAATACCGAACCTCCGATGGATATTGAGCATGTGGATACAACGGCTTAAATTATTTGAAGGGGGGAGAAGCGTTGCGGGTGGAGGGCGTTTTAAGCGGTTTTTCCACTCGGATTTCGCTTTTAGGCAAGATAGCACGCTTGCAACATTGCCATTGGTGATTGCGTTTTTAACAGTGCTTAGCATTTGCTTAACGCATAGTGCGGTTTATATTAAGCATGTTACGCTTTCAGGGTCAGAATCATTGACGCAACGGCTGCACTTGCACCTGCCACATGATACTGCGAACGAGGCACTAACTCAGTTGCTTGATGAGCTTGCAAATGTTGAGGGAATTGAGATGGTGGAAGAAGTTCCAGCAGAAAATATGCAAGCATTTTTGCAAAAATGGCTCGGCTTGAGTGCTGCTTTGAGTGAAGATTTTCCACTACCAACAATATTGGATATCACATTGCAACCACAAGCTGAGCGAGAAATTGTTCAAGGGCAAATCCAATATTATTTGCAACAAAATCTGCCAGAAGCGTTGCTGGAAAGTTATGATGAAACAATTGCGGCTTTCAACCGTTCCTCGCATATGATTAAATCTGGTATATACATGATGGGATTTGTGGTGATGATTGCCACCACTTTGATTGTTGGAATAACCTCCCGCATCAACCTTGGGGTGCATCGCCATCATATTTTGATATTGCATCATTTGGGGGCGAGTGATGAATATATTAATCGCCAATTTATGTTGCGAGCGGGGGTGATTTCGCTGCAAGGAATTATTGGCGGGACGTTGCTTTCGGTGTTATTTATTGAGTTGCTAACCAGTTATATTGATATTTCGTTCATTGCAAGCGGGGCAGGAGATGTATCTAATATGTGGATTTATTATATTATTAACCCGCTATTATTGATTATCTTGGTGCTTGCCGCTTCATGGTTGAGCATTGAAACTGAGCTAAAAAAGATACATTAAAATGATAATATTCGCATTTTTTTCTGTGATTAAATTAGCAATTTTAAGTGCTATATTATGGGCGGGAGGGCTGATTTATTTTGTGCAATCAATCCCTGAGGCGCAAACAAATGTTAACGCAAATAAATATGATTTGATTGTTGTGCTAACGGGAGGCAAGGAGCGCATTCCTTATGCAATGCAATTATTGCGAGATGGCAAGGCTGAGCATTTATTTATTAGCGGGGTGGCAGATGGGTTCAACGCTGGAGATTTTGAAAGGGGCTTGCCTCAATCTCTCAAAAGTCGCATATTTTATGGTGATACGGCACGAAGCACCATCGGCAATGCTGATGAAACGGCAAAATGGCTTGCTCGGCATAAATATCAAAAACTACTAATCGTTACCGCAAATTATCACATTCCCCGCACAAAAATGTTGTTTAATCATTATCTCGCTAGTTACGATAAAAAATATGTGGCAGTTATTCCCCCAGATTTTAAGCTAGGTGATTGGATACATCATGATAATTCAAGGCGGTTAGTGTTTTCGGAATATAATAAATTACTGATAACATGGGTGAAGTTAGCGTTGAATATTAGCCATGATGATTTGAGTTATATTAATCTTTAGCGATGTTATTTCTATTGTTGCTTGTTGCTTGTTGCTTGTTGCTTGTTGCAAATTGCAACGCAACCTAGTTTTTCACTCTATTTCGCCATATTTTGTAACAGACTACGAGAAATAACAGCCCGCCAATGATAGCAATTCCACCCCCAGAACTTTGAATGCGTAAGGCGAGATCTGCCAATTCCATTGCTTCACCACCTTGATTGGGGCTTTTGCGTTGCACGCCATACCCACCAGACCAAAATAACCCACCAATATGCATCACTTGACCAACCCCTAGCAAGGCTGGTTGCCAAAATCCTATTTTATTTAGGCCTAGTTTATTTAGGCCTAACTTATTCTTTTTACTTTTTCCTGAGGGGAGAAGGAGAGAGCCGTAATCATTATAATGAGTTTGAAATAGCAAATATGTTAGCCCCATTAAAGCAACTGTAATTCCAAGCAATGAACCATGATAATGTGCGGGAATCTTAACGTTAATTCCGTTAATCATCACGGCAAATGCACCGCCTAGAGTGAATAATAAAACGCTCCACCATAGGCTAGCGGAAATCATGCAATCATAGCGGGGCATTAATTTCTGCCCTGATTTAATGCGCAAAATCGTGTAATATATAGCAAATAATACTGGTGCAATCCCGCTTAACCAAGCCATTAACCATGTGAATAATTCACGGAAATCACCGCTTGTTACAGGGTGCAATATATAAGGAATTGGTGAGGTGAGAACGGCTAGTAAGTTGCTATAAAATATAATGCGCATACCCGTGGTTGCGGAGAAATCCTGCAAGCAATGTTGTAGCATCAGCACCCACGCAATCAGCATTAATTGCACCCACGCATATTGAATGATGTGACCACCGCCCCAAAATAGCATTTCACCATAAATTAGCACATCTTCCGCAAATATAAGTTCGTGTTGCAATTGCCACCCACTCACGCCGAATGCTACCATGGCGATTGCCAAAATTATGGCGATGATGATGTTGCTGTGGGACATAATGTCGCGCGGTTTGATTGTGGCGTAACAACAAAAAAACTCAAGCAATTTGAGCATGATGCTTGCTGCGACTAATGCTAGTGCGATATAAAATAATGGGTGTTGGAGCAATGGAATATAGTTGCAAAGCACGGCGATTGCATCGGGGGCGAGGCTTGCTGCCGTCATAAGGGAAATGGCGGTTATCATCAATATTTTAGCATAAAAATCCACATATGGCATGATAATTTTGCGTTGTGAAGTTTGGTAACTCATCAAAGTGAAGGCAAAACACAAAAACCAAATGGTGATGCTTAAATTGACATGGGCAATCAAGCTGCGGTGAAATAATGTGGCGAATAATTCCACTGATTTAACTGATGGGTGCCAAGCAACTGCTAACACAATGGAGAATATTCCAGAGATTGCAAGGGCGAATAACCCAATTATCAACCAGCTAAGTGAGATTTGTTTTAAGTTAATCATTAACCGCTTATATCATGTATTTATATGGAATTAAACTATTATATCTTTACGTTACTGTTTCTTAATTTCCAAATGTGAAAGCGTAGGCTTCAAGGCCGGGAGAGTTTGCGATTATTTCTAATAGACCATTTTTCGGCTCGGATTGTTCAATTAATGTGTAAAGCGTGTGTTTATCAACCGTGATGTTGCCATGTGGTTTGCCATTTAGTTTTAATTCCACGGTAACGGGTTTTTCATCTTGTGTGCCTAGCACTAGAAATACTTTTCCAGCTGTGAAGTTATAGCGAATTGATGCACCTGCTTTTGTAGCGGTGATATGCTCAGCTTTGACATTCCAATCACCTTTTAATGCCCAACTATTTGCGGGAATTAATTTGGGAGTGCTATAATTTTGAGTTGCATCACGCTTCACTGTTTCTGGGCTTACGAAATTAGCAGCACGATCATAGCCAAGATAAGTTTCTGGTGATTGGTTTTGTGCTGATATAGAGGCTTCTGGCGTTGCCAAGATAAGTTTCTGGGTTTGTGTTGTTGAGTTCAACCCAAGCAGATGGCGGATATTATTTTCAGTTTGAGTATAATTACCTTCACCAAAATGAGTATAGACCACTTGCCCTTCCTTGTTGATTAAGTAATGTGCTGGCCAATAAAGGTTTTTGAACTCCGTCCATGTATCAAGTTTATTATCCAAAGCTACGGGATATTCTATATGATGCGTGGCAATAGCAGCTTCCACATTGGCTTTGTTTTTTTCAAACTCAAACTCTGGTGCATGAACCCCGATAATCACTAAACCTTTGTCACGATAGGTGCGATCCCATTTGGTGATATATGGCAATGTGCGAACGCAATTAATGCAGGAATATGTCCAAAAATCAATCAACACCACTTTGCCTTTTAGTTCTTTCATGGTTAGTTGGTTGGAATTGATCCACGCTTCAATCCCTTTGAGTTCAGGTGCTTGGTATGGCTCTGATAGTGCATCTTGCAAATCGTTTATTTGCGCACTTGCTTGTGTTGTGACGCTATCTTTGCCTTGAAAAAGCGATTGCGGGTCAATTCCGCTAGCGATAAAACTGACGGCTAGAAGAATGATTATGCCAAATGTTTTACGAACTTTTTCTGCATGGCTGGTTAAAAAACCTAATTTTGACATAATTTTTCTGCCTGTGAGTGAAATAATTAGCATTGGCACGCCTGCGCCCAATGCAAATGAGGCAACAAGAAACAGCGCACTTAAATCAGATTCTTGGCGAATAATTTGCACTAAAACAGCGGCTAAAATTGGCCCAGCGCAAGGCGTCCATATTAGTCCGATAAACATACCAATTAATATACCACTGAAGAAACCATCTTTAGCATTGGCAGCGAGTTTGCTACCTGTATTTGCAAAGCGTTGGGTTGCACCACTGAAAATTGCAGAGAGTTTTTCCGAAAGTAGCACTACGCCAAATAGCGCAAGGAATATTAGTGAACCATATTTGATATAATCTAAATCAATATGTAGTGCGCCTACCAATTTGCGTGATAGCATAGCAAATGCGGTGAATGCTAGCACAAACCCTACGATAATACCAAATGGTCGGCGTTTGCCACCATCTACCGATGCTCCCAAAACCAGTGGTAATACGGGAAGTATGCAGGGGCTAGCTATTAGCGCAAGTCCTTCTAAAAAAGATAAACCGATTTCAAAGTTGTTCATATTGTTTATTTCTCTGTATAAAGATTTGGGAATATTTGTTTAAGTGCAGTAATTTTAGGCGCATCATACATCATAATATAGGGTTGATGCGGGTGTTGCGCCAAATAATTTTGGTGGTAATCTTCCGCTGGATAAAATTGAGTAAGAGGTTCCAGCTTGGTGACAATTTTTGCATCAAACTTTTTTTGCGCATTTAGTGCAGAGATTTTTTCTGCTACGATTTTTTTCTGCTGTGCGGTTTCATAAAATATTGCGGAGCGATATTGTGTGCCATGATCTGGCCCTTGATAATTAAGCTCGGTTGGGTTATGTGCTACTAAAAAATACACATCAAGCAATTGTTCAAGTGAGACTTGCGTTGGATCATAGGTTATTTCTACGGATTCGGCGTGATCTGTATTGCCAGCACTCACTGCTTCATATTGTGCGTTATCAGCTTTGCCACCCGCATAGCCAGATATAACTGTTTGCACGCCTTTTACATGTTCAAATACGCCCTCTACGCCCCAAAAGCAGCCACCTGCTAGCACTATCATATCGGTTTTAACTGGTTTTGCATAGGTGCGTGTAACAAAGCATGTGCTTGCAACTATGCCACCTATAATCAATATGTTGATCAATATTTTCATTTTATGACTCACTTGGAATAAATGTTAGCGCTATGCCATTATTGCAATAGCGCAGTCCTGTTGGTTTTGGCCCATCATCAAACACATGTCCATGATGTCCACCACAGCGAGCGCAATGATATTCGGTGCGTGGATAAAGTAGTTTATAATCAGTGCTGGTCTCCACATTTCCAGCAATGTTATCAAAAAAACTTGGCCAACCAGTTCCAGAATCATACTTAAAATCAGATGGAAATAGCGGCAAATCACAGGCTATGCACGCAAATATTCCTTTGCGTTTTTCATGTAGCAATTCACTGGTGAATGATGGTTCTGTGCCTTCTTCACGCAAGATGTTATATTGCGCAAGCGTGAGTTTCTTCTTCCATTCAGCGTTAGAAAATGTGAGTTTTTTTACTGCGCTTGCAGCTATTGCTCTGCCTGTTTTAAGCAACGGTGAAGCCGCCAACAAGCCCAGCCCACCAAACACCAATTTCATAAAACTTCTTCGCTCCATATTATTCCTCTTAAAGATATATTATTTATATTGTTTGCTTTGTTGTTACATTATTTAAGATTTATAGTGTGTAATTATCATTTCCGCCATGAGCTTGCCTTTTGTGGCGGCATCTTCTATATTGCCTACAAACCATGCAGCATAGCTTCCTGCGATAAGATTTGTGATTTGTTCAGCTACAAGCCGTGGTTGACTAAGTTTAGCATTTTGTGCGAATTGCTCCAAATTATCTGTCAAAAAACTATAATGTGTCTCGCATATTTTGCGCACTTCACTATCACGATCCGTATATTCACCTGCTGCATTAATAAAAGGACAGCCATAAAAATCATTTTCCTTAAATGAGGTAGCCATTTCATCAAACAAAATAGTGAGACGCTTTATGGGTGTAAGGTCTTTTTGATTCCAGACTGTTTGATAGTTATGTTTGTGATATTCACCTAAATATTTGAGCGTTTCTTGAATAATTTCTTCTTTGTTTGCAAAATGGTGATAAAGCGTGGCTTTTGTGACATCAGATGCTTTGGCAATTGCCTCAACGCCAGTTGCCTTATAACCGTTTTTATAGAACAGTTTTGCTGCCGCATCTAAGATTCTTTCTTTCCCTTTTGTTGTTGTTGGCATGATACCCTTCAAAAAATTATACAGATTGATAATTATAGCATTTATTTGGCAGTTAATTTATTTAGCAGTTAAAATGAGATTTAATTATAAATTATTTGACTTAATTAATTGACTTATTAAAAAAAGTTTATTATAAATTACCAACCGAACGTTTGGCATAATTCGGTGATGTTTGCAACTAATTTAATTCTATAAGTCTGAAGCGGATTTTATTGCCCAAATGGTCAAGGAATCTGGTTGTAATTTATTGCTTGATGTAAATAATATATATTCAACGCATTTTAATGTTGGTCGTTTGGCGATGAAACTTCCAGAGTTTTTAAGAACGCAAATGCCAAAGGATATGTTTGCTTATGAATTATGCTTGCTGGAAACTGCTATATCACAACTTGCCGATTTTCCTGAAACCACGCCGTTGGAACTTAAGCATCTGGAGGGTATAACCCCCGAAAAATTGATGGAATCGGTATTATATCCACGAATAGCTTTATTTGGCTTTGAAGAAATGTCCTATTTTGTGATGTTCACTTGGTTCGCTATCTGTGGAGCGGGTAAAGCCTCTCTTGATTATGTAATCAGCAAGCGATATTGAAATAAACTTCCTCATAAGTGATGCTATTTATTATGTAATTATTTTTGGTTCAGTGCGCAAAATTGGTACGATTTTATGTTTCAGCGAATATTTATTTGCGTTTAGCATGGATTTTATGCGTCAACCGCTCATATAATGTAGTTTATAAGCTGTTAAATAAATCAGATTGTAATTTGTTAAAAGCATTTTCTAGTCTTTTTTCTGCTATTGTGAAGTATTGGCCATCTATTTCGTATCCAGAAAAAAAACGTTTTAGATTTATACAAGAAACTCCAGTGCTTCCACTTCCCATAAAAGGATCTAAAATATTATGTCCTTCAAAGCTAATTAATTTAACTAGATGCTCCATTAAATTAACGGGCTTTATTGTTGGGTGATGATTAAACTCTTCTGCGTTTTGGCGAACCTTAGGAACAACAAAAAACTTATCATAATTATCATTGAGCGGGTCAGTTCTAATAATGTTTGAGGCGACACGACCTAGAGGGTGCGGATTATGTCCTACTTTTGTTTCTCCTACAGCATATGGAATACGAGTTTCTTCCAAATTCAATGCCCCTGTTCCTTGCAAAATAACGTTAGCTGCAACATTTTCGCATGATATAGGTTTTTGTATTAATATTATTGGCTCATATGCTGGCTTTAGATTTGTGCCACTTCCCTTATATTGTTTAGCTTTTGCTGAGGTTGCCTCTTTTATCATTTTGCCATCTGGCGCAGCATAAGAATTAATTCCCCCTTTCACATAGCCTTGAACATATTTGTAGTTTCCAATTGATTCACTTTGAACCCCCAATATTTTATCTATATCAAGTGCAATATTTCTATTTTTAGGCATCGCATTCAAATGCACCCAAAATAATACATCTTTAATTAAAAAGCCTGAATCCTCAAGGTTCACCATCATGCGATGCATTAATTTTATTGATGAGAAAATTAAGCCATATCCTCCTGGTTTTAATAAGCGTAGACACTGATCCCATATTTCTTTATCAGGCAATAATTTATCCCATTCATTGCCTTGATAAGATATTCCATAAGGAGGATCTGTTATTAATCCGTCTATTGTATTATCTGCCAACATAGAAAGAACGGAATTATTTTGGTTATATATCTGATATGGTTTTAACATCATTATCCTCTATATATTTTGCAAGGCTTCTTTTATATAAGACTATAAGTTCTTTTACATATTGTTTGGTTTTGCTTGGTGGGGCTATAATACTAAAATTAGATTTGTTTAATAAATCGTCAATTGCTATGTTTTGCGTAGAACGTTTAACTTTTGTTTTGTCTTCTTTTGTTATTATGCTTTGCACTCTCTCAAGTAAATATTGACCCACTGATGGATTTTGTCCATAAACCATAAATTGCAAATCGCTTGCACCCTTCCATATTGCAACTGCAGTATAGAGCCTTGGATCCGAAAATGCTTGTGCTTTTTCAATATTAGTATCATTCCAAGTTCCACCCCATCTTTTAGAACTTATTGAGCATTGTTTAATTTCAAGATAATTATTAGTTATACTACATTTTGCATCAAATCCGTGTTTGGCTTGATTTAGAAGATCATAATTAAGGTAATTAGCAACTATTGAGTCACGAATGCTGTTGATTGTGGTGTCTGTATCAAATATTTCAAACTTTTCTTGAAATTGGCTTATAGATTGCAATGATTCATAGCCTAATGTTCTAAAATCAGACGATACTGGTTGGTAATTACCCTTGTCAAAAATATTCATCATTTATTAATTTCCATCATTTCCCCCTTGAACCATTTTTTTAATGCTCCAATCCCCATAAATCCATGCTGTGATTTTTTATTATCAATATTATATTTCAGTAATTCTTCAAAGCTGCGAGTTTTTGCATATATCAACATACCAATCGCACTGGAGAACCCCGCACTGCTAACCGATTCGGCAAGCCCTGCAAAGGCTTTAGGTTTTGCCAAGCGCACTTGTCGCCCTAATATGTTTGAGGCAAGTTCACGCACTCCAACCAACTGGCTCGCCCCACCTGTTAGCACAATATGCCCGCCAATAATTGCCTCCATACCGCTTGCTCTGATACGTTCAACGGCTATTTCAAAAATCTCTTCCATACGGGGGCGGATAATTTGAATAATTTGCGATCTAGGCAGGCTTGCATCTTCGCCCGCATCATCTTCTCCTATTGGTGGAACATGAACCATATGCTGGGAATCGCTAGCGGTGGCAATCACCCCGCCATAAAGTGTTTTGATACGCTCTGCATGTTGCAAACTGGTTGGTAGGCACTGCGCAAGGTCTTTGGTGACATGTTGCCCACCAATTGGAATGATGGTTTGATAAACCATACCACCGCCGTTAAATATAGCGATTGCGGTTTCATGCGCTCCCATATCAATCACGGCAACGCCTAAGTCACGTTCATCATCTTCAAGACAACCAAGCCCTGAAGCATATGATGCGGCGACAAACTCGGAAATATCCAAATGACAACGTGAAATCATGTTAGCGAGGTTATATAATTTGCCTTTATCAACTGATATAATATGCACATCAGCTTGCAACATCATGCCATACATATGTCTTGGGTCACGGATTCCCTTTGCGCCATCAAGTTGATAATGTGTGATGAAGCTATGAATAATTTCACGCCCATCACGTTGCATGGAACGGCAACCTTCACGCAAAATATCCACAATATCCTGCTCGGTGACGGCGTTGCCTGCAATATTTAAGTCCACATGCACAATATGCGATAACATATCAGGGAAATTGACATTCACCATCAAATTATCAACTGTTACACCAGCCATTTTTTCGGCGAGTTCAACTGCTGCTGCGACTGATTTTTCGGCTTCTTTAGTATCAGTTAGCACTCCGCCTTTAATTCCCCTTGCGTGATGATGCCCAATTCCTGTGATGCGCAACTCGCCTTTTTCGTCTGGCTCGGCGATGAAACAAGCTATTTTGCTGCTACCAATATCCAACACGGCAACGCTATCTTTGCGCCCTCTGATTGATTGATATGGAATTGCGGTTGCACTCATATAGCCTCACCTTCTTGCTCTTCTCTGGCTTGCTCTCTGTCTTGCTTTGTGGCTTGCTCTTTAGCTCGTTCTTTGGTTAGGGCTTGTTTAGCTTGAACTTTTTCATCATCAGGCAAAGTGATGTAAATCTTATCATTCACTCGCAAATCTATGGCGTGTAATTTCTGCCCTAAAATGCCATGTTCTTTTTGCATTGCTGCCAATTTCTGCCAAGCTGCCTTGGGGTTATCCTCGGGGAGCATAATTTGCACGCCACTGACAAAATGCACGTCCCAACGGCGATTACTGACATAAACCACCGCTACAACTTCATCTGTTAGGGCGTTATCAATATTGAGAAACGAGGTTAATTCATTCATATGGGCGGGGGCGTTTTCACCAACTATGGTCACTAATTGTGGGTAATTATCAGGATTGGCACGTAATAACGCAATTCCTTCGCTATCTATCACTCGTAATTTATCCCGATATTGCCATAATGCAAATGGTTTGCGCTCAATTAATTGCACGATGATGCGCCCTGAGAAATCACGCCCAACATGTGCGGATTTTACCATCTCTAAATTAAGCAAGCGCTGATGGATATTATCCAATGATTGCGCAAATAGGGAATCTCCGATTGCTAAACCCACCGCATCAACCAAATCTTCGGGTGGGGTCAAGTGCCTGCCTTCCACCACTAATTCCTCAAAGGTGAATCCTGCTGCTTTGGTTGCATCAATCCATAAGCTATAAACATATTCACCGATAATTAAGTCGGCTCGCTGTGTATAGGCTATTGCTCCACCAAGCACCAAAATGATTGCGCCAAACATAGCGAAATATCGGTTGCGACGTAATTGTTGTTTTTTACGCTCCCGCTCCCGCACTGCTTTTTGCCCTGCGGTTGCTTGTTGTTTTGTTACTTTTTTAGGGTTGGCTTTCTTAGAGGTGGTTTTTTTATTATCTTGTGCGCCCGCAATATCGTTAATTGCGTCTTGCAATACAATTTTAGCTTTATTTTTAACCTTATCAGTTGTTTTGACTTTAGGTTTGATCATAATCTGCCTCTGCATCAGTGGTGGCACTTGCTAAAATATTTTGCACCAACTCTATGAAGTTAATACCCGCATAAGCGGCAATCTCGGGTGAGAGTGAAAGCTCTGTCATTCCCGGTTGAGTATTTATCTCCAGTGCATAAAACAGATTTTGCCCAATTCCCGTATCATCATAGCGAAAATCAGTGCGGGTTAATCCACGGCAACCAAGCGCATTATGCACTTTTTCCGCTATCCCCATCACTTGCGCATAATCAGCATCACTAAGGGGAGCTGGCATAATATGCTCCGCCATTCCAGCAGTATATTTTGCTTCATAATCATAAAACTTGCCTTTAAGGGGGCGTATTTCTATTGCACCAAGGGCTTTGCCATTTAGCACTGCAACTTGGATTTCTCGCCCTGCAATATATGGTTCAACCAGCATTAATTGAGTTGCATCAATGTTGCGCAGCACTTGCAAATCATTTGCCTCGCTTATCAAAAATACATTGACGCTTGAGCCATCAGCGGGAGGTTTGGCGATGAAAGGCATATGCGGTGGATTAGCCAAAATCTCTGCCACCGAACAAACTCCACCTTCTGGGGTGCGGATATTATTGGCGCGCAAAATCGCTTTGGTGCGAACTTTATTCATGGCAAGAGCAGAGGCAAGCACGCCCGAATGAGTATATGGAATATTAAGCAATTCTAGCAACCCTTGGATTGTTCCATCTTCACCATAACGCCCATGGAGTGCGTTAAATACCATATCTGGCTGTAATTCGGTTAATATTTTGCCAATATCAGCTTTGATATCAATCGCACTGACTTTGCAGCCAAGTTCAAGCAATGCTTTATGCACTGCAGCCCCTGTTTTGAGTGAAACTTCCCGCTCGTTTGACCAACCACCATAGAGCAATGCAACATGTTTATTTGATAGGCTATGTTTGTTTGCTAGGTTATTTTTGTTGGAGATTTCAGGGTTGTTCATGGCTTGCTCAATAATTTTTCGTGAATATTAACATTATTAGCAAATAGATTTACTAAAAGCAAAAAATTACTGCAAAAAAATGGCAATATAGTTTAAGATAATTGCTATAGTGCTTTTGCTTTTTATTTATCATCATTTTATAATGTGATTTTGTGAATATGAATAATAATAAAATATTTTTAATTGATATTTCTGATGCGGAAATTGCGCAAACATTGTTGCATTATGGCAAAATGATTGGCGTGAATATGGTGGTGGAGGTAACTTCAGAGAGAGCAGAAGGGCGGGCAGATTTTGTGTTGCGCCAAAAAATTGATGATTGCAACAATCTAACATTTTATATTTGTGATGCAAATTGTGATGCAAATAATGCTGAATTGCGGCTTTTTGACTTGCCAATTTCATTGGGGGAGTTGGGGCAGGTTTTGTTGGAATTGCAACATGTGGCTAGGGCTAAACCATTGCTGATGTTGGGGAAATCATATGCGTTAGATGTGGAAAAGCGTATTATATTATTGCATAACCAAATTATGTGCGAATTAACGGAAAAAGAAAGCGAAATGCTTGAATATATTGTTAAATCGGGGGCAATTGGTGCTGATAAAGATGAGTTATTGCAGCATGTTTGGGGTTATAATGCTAATGCAAAATCTCGCACGGTGGAGGCGCATTTATATCGGTTGCGACAAAAATTGCAAGAAATAGCCAAACAAGAAATGGGCAAACAAGAAATGGGCAAACAAGATGTTGTTGATGTTTTAATTATTGAAGTTATTGAAGGGCGTTGCTATTTGCGATAATATTCGTAAATATGTTCCAAATTATCAGGCTGTTGCGCTGGTGCTTGAAGCTGTTGCAATAATTCCTTGCGGGCATCTTCACTAATCACCAATACACGTCGTTTTGGCACATTAACTGTATGCGAATTAACGTTGGAAATTGGATTTGCGCTATTATCACCTGCCTCATAGATAGTTTCTTCATCGTTGCTGGGAGAGGCAGTGAGCGGAATAATAGTTTCAAACTCAAGGCTTGCATCATCATTTGTTGTGAGATTATTGCGGGAGGATTGTGGCAAATTGAACCCGCTATTAGGTTTCAACATAAAAAATAAATTGCTAAATAATAGCAACCCAATAAGCGCAACACAAAAATATAGCCAAAAACTTTGCTTTGCTTGATTGTTATTAGCAACATGGTTATATTGTTGTTGTTGCGGGATTTGTGCTTGAAAGTTACTCATATAATGATTGAGACTATGTTGCATTGGTTGCATTGCCTGATTTTTGGTTGGATTTTTTATAGGTCGGTTAATATTAGGCATTATTGGTTTTGATTGATTGGGTGCAACTTGATTTTTTGCAATATTAACCTTGTCAATATTAACTGGAATATAATCTCGCAACGGGTTGGCAAATATTTTTGGTATAGGTTTTATGTTATCATCAAATGACTTACCATCAAGTGATTTATTGTTTGGCATAAAATTATTATTTTGCTTGTTCCGTATTAATTCATCATTCATTTTTATATTATAATCCAACAATAAATAAAATGTTGCTTGCTATCATTTCTTAATATATAGTTAATTCTTAATATGTGTTAAAAATGACTATAATCTTAATTTTTATCAATGTCTAGCAGATTAACGTCAAAAAATTAACTAATTTTTAGTGGATTATTATGAAGAAAATTATCATTTGTTTGCTGTTATTATGTGGGTTTGGTAGCACACAAGCATTGGCTATCGGCTATCTCTGCCCCGCTGATAGTTATTACACGGAAATGAGTGAGCGAGTGCAGGACAGCATGTTATATGCAATTCATGATTGCAAAACAGGTAATTTGAGTTATGTGCTTGGCACATTCCACACCAGCAATGCGAAGGTTTTGAAGTCAATAGCATATGTGAAAAAATATGTTAGCAGATCAAAACAAGCATGGTTTGAAATTAATTTGCAACCTTCCAAAAATGAGGGTGATGAACAACGGAAATTGCAACAAATGATGTTGCTGCCATCTAACTCAAAAAATAATAACTCAAAAAATCTGCAACATATTATTGGGGCGGATTATTTTGCTAAAATGTTGAAGTTATTGCAGCGTAAAAATCCAAACTTTGCGGGTGCATTAATTGAGCGTTATAAACCATGGGCGGCGGCAATTACCTTGCAAATGTTGGAAATTGAGATTGATGGAACAGTGATGGACGATATGTTGCAACAATATGCAAAGTCCAACAAAATTGAAGTGAAAGCGTTGGAAACAGCGATGGATCAGCTTAAAATATTTGATGGATTGAGTGATGCGGAGCAGTTGACATTATTGCAAGAAGCGATTGATAATTATGATGTAATGGCTGGTTTATCCAAACAAATGATGGCGTATTATTTGCAAGGTGAGTTGCATAATGTGGCAAAAACTGCTGATGATGCAATGAAGTTGAGCGATGCGCCCGTCAATGCCAAGCTGGAGGATTTGCTGGTGCATAAGCGCAATGCACAGATGGTTGAGAAGCTAAAGCCAGTTATAGGTGACGGGATATTTGTTGCGGTTGGTGCATTGCATTTGAGCGGCAAAACGGGATTATTGCAACAATTTGAAGATGCTGGTTATGGCGTTTATGGGATTTACGAATGAGGGGGAACAGGGCAAGGGTTGCAAAAAATATTGATGCTGGTGGCAAAAATATTGGCGAAATTGAGCAATTAGTCAGTTCAGGAAAGTTGCATCATGTTGGAAGTAAAATTCAAGACGGGCAGGGAGAAACATTATTATTGGTGAAGGGTGATAAATATTTCTTTCCTGCTCGCAGTGGTGATAATCACCTTGAAATTGAATATATTCCACGAGAAAAACGAACTCCGCAAGTTATGGAAGAAATGCAAAATGGTGATAAAACTGCCATTGCTTTTTTATGTTCAAGGGGCGTGCGTAAATCTGCCAATCCATTCCTGCCAAACCCACCAAGCCATGCGTGGTTGAGCCTTTATTCATTGGAACATGAAGATGCTAGAGATTTCCATTTTTATTCTGCTCCAAACATTGCAGTAAATGAAAAATGTAACGGCAACATTAACCCAAAGGCAAGTTTTGGATTATTATTGACGCATTTGTTTAATTCACAACCAGCAAAAACTATTGGTGAACCATGTGAACGTGGCACAATTCAAGCAGCGATTGGCTTTCCACTCACTAAACAACAAGAGCTGATGATTGATATTGATGATAAATTAAATCACTTACGTGATATGCAATATCGTTTGTTTAAGCCGTCATTTGTGCATGATAAGCCTTTGCCATTAAATGAGAAAAATCAATTTAATTGTGTGAAATATTCTAACCATTTGTTGCAAAATGTGGGTATTTCATCGTCGCAAATGTTGGGTAACGCTTCAACTGGAATATCTCATGCCCGCCCAATTGGGATTTCAGACAAGGCGGAGCAAATATTTGATGATAATCCAGATTTATTTGTTGATTGTGGCGATAAAATTATGATGCGGGAATTGCCAAATGGAACAATAATTTTGCATATGCAAACCCCGCAACCAGATGTGACGGAAAAATTATTCCCTAGGGTTGCTAATAAATGGCAGGAACTTGTGGAGCAACAAGCGAGTAATGGGCAAGCGCAGCAATTAACAACCTCAAGCGCACGACGTTAAATAATGTTATGTTAGATGCAGTATAGCTAAACATAAATAATAATATTGCAATTTTGTGAAATATTGCTAAAGATGCGGACTTATGTCATTGTTACGTTCATCAGCTGTTGTTGCATCATTTACTTTGCTCTCTCGCATTTTTGGTTTTTTGCGTGACGTGGTGATTGCCAATGTGATGGGGGCTGGAATGCTCTCGGACGCATTTTTCATCGCTTTCAAAATACCCAATTTTTTGCGTCGTTTATTTGCGGAAGGAGCGTTTAACGCCGCATTTCTGCCTATGTTTGCAGGAATGTTGAAGGTGCAAGGCAAAGATTATGCGATGCGATTTGCTTCTAGCGTTATGTCATCGCTTGCAATTATATTATTATTGCTCTCTGGCGTGATGATTGCGGTGATGCCTTGGGTGCTGGATTTAATCGCCCCAGGGTTCAAGCATCAAGGCGAATTGCGCGAATTATCAATTGAACTTTCTCGTATCACATTTCCTTACCTGTTTTTCATTTCCATTGTGAGCTTGCTCGGCGGAGTGCTGAACAGTTATGATAAGTTCGCAGCGGTGGCTTTTGCCCCAGTTTTGTTAAATGTATCATTGGTGGTATGTATATTAGGGTTATCCACATTCACCGAAACGCCTGCCCATGCTTTGGCTATCGGGGTGTTTGTGGCTGGAATTGCACAAACATTATGGCTGATTTGGGCGTGCGCTCGTCATGGCACTATGCCCCGCTTTGTTCGCCCTAAATTAACTGATGATGTGCGCAAAATGTTGAAAGCATTCGCTCCCGCTGCCTTTGGTGCAGGCGTTTTGCAGGTTAATTTAATGATTGATATTATATTCGCAACTTATATTGAAAATGGTGTTTCTTACCTTTATTACGCTGATAGGCTTTATGAATTGCCACTTGGGGTGATTGGAATTGCCGTTGCAACCGCATTATTGCCTATGCTTTCTCGTTATGTGCGGGGGGGGGAAACAGAGAATGCCGCATCAGTGATTGAGCAAGCATTGCGTTTCACGGCGTTGGTTGGGTTGCCTGCTACTATTGCGTTGATTGTGTTGGCAGACCCTATCGTGCGGACGATATATGAACATGGCGAGTTTGGCAGCAAAGAGAGTGCGGCGGTGATTCCCGCATTAATCGCTTATTCCTGTGGGTTACCATCATTTTTGTTGATAAAAATATTCTCAAGTTGCTTCTTTGCCGCAACTGATACGAAAACGCCAGTCAAGATTGCTATTATTGCGATGCTAGTTAATATTGCCTTAAACTTTTTGCTGGTTGGTTATTATTCCCATGTGGGGTTGGCTATTGCAACTTCAGTCGCTGGTTGGGTTAATGCAATTTTGCTTGGCGTGTTATTATATAAAAAACATATTTTCCGCCCTAGTAAATCGCTACGGCGTTATATGTTGAAGATATTTTTGGGGCTAAAAGTTATGACAGTGACTTTGTTGCTATGTTATTGGTTGACCGCATCATTATTTGAAATGTCCTCCATGTGGCGAGGTATTGGTATGGTTACGTTGATTTCAGTCGGCATGATTAGCTATTTTGGTTGTTTAACACTAGTCAAAACTGTCACCAAAGATGAACTTCGTTTATGGGTGAAAAAGACTTAATGGAGTTTGGTTGCTATAGTTTGCTATATTAGCATTTGTCATACCGGCGGAGGCTGGTATCCAACTAATTAAATAATGAATTATAGGTTTGTTATCATGGCAATGTTTTGTTACTTTGTGAAACCACAAATAAACTAATTATAAACTCAAGCATTGCTAAAAATAATGGCGTCACCGATGCTTAAATGCAAGATATTTGCGGATTGCTCGTCAATAGTTGCATTAATGACTGCCTCAACATCTGAATTATCGCTCTCATTATTATCAGTCTTCACAAAGCCAATCGTTGCTTGAAAATTGCTAAAATCAGGGGTGGCAATCATGCAGCGTGCGCTCTCGCTGGAATAGCCAATTTGGGTGATTATCGCTTTTTTGACGTTTTTAATGGTGCTAATTTCACTGATTTTCGCCTCCAAAGTGGGGCCTCCATCAAAAATATCTAGGTAATTATTATAACAAAAACCCTCACGTTCCAACATTGCTTTGGCTGGTTCGCTATTAACATAAGCCCTGCCAATGCACTCCCGAGCCTCCGCTGGAAGCAAGCTAACGTAAATTGGATAAGACGGCATTAATTCCGAGATAAACTTGCTACCTTGGGTGGCGCATAACCAATCAGCCTGTGCAAAAGGGATTTGGAAAAAATGGCGAGCAAGTGAATTATAAAATGGTGAGTTGCCTTCGCCATCATGCCAACCTCTAATTTCGGCGATAACTTTGTTGGAAAAGCATTGCTGGAATTGCGCCATAAACAAAAAACGCACCCGTGAAAGCAACCGCCCTATTCTATCACGGCGATATTCTGGCAATAAAAATAATGATCCAAGTTCCGATGCTCCCGTATAATCATTGACTATTTGCAGCACTTCATGGCGAGAATAAATATCCAACGCATCAGAATGTTGGGTGACGGTTGCTAATTTATATGAATAAAACGGACGGCGCAAGCCAACAAATGCTTCAATCGCTGTAGTGCCAACAATTTGTTTGCTGTCTGGATCTTCCGCTACAAAAAAATATAAATTGTCACATTTTTGCTCATCATTTGCGGGAAGCTGTTTGAAACTATTGCTAGCACGTTCAATTTTGCGATATAAAACTTCCTCATGGGCGGGCAGGGAGGTCATACCAATTCCCGCTGCTTTGGCGATTTTTAATACGCATTCAAAATCTGTTGGGGCAACTGGGCGAATTAATATCATAATTTATCAACATTTTCTTTTAGGGTTTTGGTGTTTTCTTCAAAATTGGGCAGGTCTTGGGTTGGAGGTGTTTTGCCCGCTGGTTCTGCTAAAATATCGTTGGGAATGCTAGTGCCATCAAGCCCCACCTCATCAGTTGCTGGCGTTTCTAATGGCGGGGGAGGTGGTAAAATATTTTTCGGATTACCCTCATAAATGCGGGCATATTCAGTGAAAAATAATTGATTTGGCTGCAAAGTGAAATAAATCACGCCAAGCTCATCATTGAAACTAACATTGGATATTCCTTTGATATTGCGATGCTTGATTGATTGATAATGCGACTTATTCTCATATTGCTCAGGTGATTTATGATTATTATTCACCGCATCAAATAATCTATAATCCTGCGGCTTCCACGCTAATTGCACCATATTTGGCGTGATTGAACGCACATATAATTCATTTGTGGGGTCATTTTTTTCGGTAGTTAGAGTTATTCCATTCGCCATCACTGCCCAATGTTTGGGAGTGTGATAAAGCACTGAAATCAGGTGAAAATATGGAAATATAATTGGCTCTGGCTCGGCTTCTTCCGCAATCAACTCATCTTCAAGCAATGCTTCGTCAATATTAATATTCTCACTATTTAATATATCAGCACTTAGCCCGCCATTTAAGAACACTTCTTGCTCTACTTTGCGAATAATATTTAGATATTTCGCAAGCTCCGCCTCATTGAAAAACATGGAATAAGTTTTGTTGGTGAAAGATGGTTCAAATTGTCGCTTGCCTCGCATTAATTTTGGCGCATCATTGATTGCGGATTGCGGTGATGGTTGTTTTATTGCCTTTTCTGTAGCGGGTTCTATAGGAGCTTTTGTGGGAGATTTTGCGGGCGTATTTATAAGAGTTTTTTCGGGGGATTTTGCTTGCGGTGCATCAATAATTGCTGGCGCTAATATTGGTTCATTAGTCGCTGGCGGGGTGGGAGCATCTTCTGTGTTCGGGGCTGGCATATCAGGAGCTGGGGCTTCGTCTATATCTTTTTCTGGTTCTGATATTATTTGAATTGCCTCATTTGGTTTGGTTAATTCCAACAATTCTTCATCATCATAAATTGATTTTAACGCATCAATATTTTTTTCATCTTCCGCTTGGCTATTATTATTTTGGGGCGATGAACTTTGGGCGTTTAGTTTATTCTCGTTTGATGAGTTGTGCATCATTTGTGGCGATGGAGGTGCAATTATCGGCAAATTATCAGTCAATGAATTGGCGGGCAAGGAATTATTAGGCAACGGATTATTAGGCAACGGATTATTAGGGGAGGCAAGCGCACCCACAATAGATATGTGAATATTGACACAAAAAAACAAGCCAAGCAACATATGGCGGAGTGGAGTTTTTGGCAGAGTTGAAAATATAGCATTCATTATGATTATATCGTATGTTTCTCAGTTGTTTTATCTTGGTTCGCTAGAGGGCATCTCGGAGGGCTTTTTTTCGTCAGGTTTTTTCTCAATCCCAAGCCACAAAAAACTAATCTTTGCCTCTAGCAATTCAGGGGTTGCGCCCTTGCTCACTTCGGCTAATACATTGTAATCAAGTTTGCGTTTTTGCGTGATGGTAATTTTACTAAATTGTAAATATCCCGTAAAATATTGCTTGATATTATCCAAAAAAGCATAAATATGGGCGTCGCTCATAGCAGAAAATCCAAGATTTACTTCACGAATTATTGGAATAAAACCAGCATAATCAACATCGCCGAGTTTTTCTTTGACACTAATATCCACACTTAAATTGGTGATGCGATGCTTGCGCCCGAGCAATTCCAACACTTTGCTGTTGCGTGCAATATCTAATTCATATTTACCAGCATCAATTTGCTTGGTTAATTGTTGAAATAATGTAAATGATTTTTCATAAATGCTTACATTATCCTCAATCTTTACAATATCATTACGTTTTTGATTTATTTCACTTTCAATTTGCTGTATTTTTGTAGTTTGTTGCATTAAATAATCATTAACAAAATAGAAAATACCCGCACAAACGGCAATCATGATTATTGCTTTAAGCGCAAACCTCGTTAATTTCTTTTTTAATATGGCAATTTTTTTCATGATTATGTTATGGAGCCGTCATTGGTTGCTGTTGCGTTTGAGGTTGCGCTTGGAGTTGTTGCATTTGCGTTGCAATTTTTGCGGGAGTTATTTTCATTTTGGCGATTAATGTTTTTTCTGCAATTCCAGTATTATTCGCTTGAGATTTTTGAGTAAAATTAATGGTTAATTTATCCTCCGCCTCGCCCATTCCTTCAATCCCTTCATCGCTAATTTCATATGTTTGAAGCGATTTTTGCAAATCCTGCTGCAACCCATTCCATATTATTTTCAGCTGTTTCTCCTCTTTTTCCTTAACTGTCAATTCCCACTCAATTTTTGCCTCAAAGCTGTTGGCGGGTGCAACTGCAACGGCAGCGCCTTGCGCAATTTTGCTGGTTTTTGCGATATTATTATTAACCCACTCAAAGTTTTTGACATGCGCAACTTGGCTAATATTTTGCGAAATACCAATTATCAACTCATGATAATCATTGGTTTTTGCGCTGATTAAATCATTAATTTTCATTAAAGCATCAATTTTTAGTGGATCAACGGCGAACTTGCCAGTTTGTTCGCTGAAATCATAAGCACGATTGGCGATGGATTTTACCTCTTGTTGTTTTTGATGCAACTGTGATGTCACAGTAAAACCTTGGTAACCATCATAGGCGCATAGCCCGAGCAATCCAAATATAGCAATGCTTGCAGCAATTTTGGTGAGGGAAATTATGCTATATAATCGCTCAGTTTTTTTGATATGGTCTGACATTAATTTGAGGCGATGTTTTTTATATTGCAAAAATGCACAACTCAAAAACACATCAGTGAACTTGTCGCCAGAAAGCACGGCTGAATCAATTTTCAACAAAGTTGCTGCTTCGTGGGGGGTGTGTATGACGCAAGTTTTAGCATTAAATATAGTTGTGCTGATATTCGCTTTAATGTCATCGCCGATGATGATGATGATGTTAAGCTCAGAGCCTTGCGAAAATGCTAATCGTTTGAGATATTCTATAGTGTTTTTAACTTCCTGTTCAACATTGCCCGCCATCACGCTTGGCTTGACGTTGGGGTTACACTGTGCCATGCGGGTGAATACTAGCTTATTATCTTTCAGCACGACTTGACGAAACCCTCCTGTTTTGTTGTGCAACACTAAAATATCCCATTTGGGCGGGGTTATGTCGTTAGTGTTTAGTGTTTTGGCTTTTCCAAGTGATAGTGTTTTTGGTGATAGTGAGTTTGGTGATAGTGTTTTTGATAATTTAGGTTTGGTTTTGTTGTCCTTGCTTAAATTGCCATCAGCTGCCTTGAGGGATTGTAGCACCATTTCCGCTTCAACGGGGGCGAGATATATGCCCATCAACCGATTTGGCAAATCATAAATCAGTTCCAACCAGCCTTGCAAACGGTTATTATAACTAACAGAAATTAGCAGAAAGTTCCAATCTTTGCGCCCTTTTTTCTCCCTGCCAAGTGAAATTGCCCCTTTCAAATCTGTTGCGGCGAAATCACGACTTAGGCGACGTTGGATAATTTTATTAACGCCAAGCGATGTTACTGGCGGCAAACTATGGCGAACATAGGCTTGATCCAGCAAATCCACCAGCACAAAGATTGGCGATTGAGGAAACTCCTGCAATAAATCCACCAATGCTTCGGAGGTTTTATCATTATGTGCGGTGGCAAATAAACGGCGCAACACTTGATTATTTTGATAATAAACTAGCACAGCACCATCATCACCGATAAACAATACAAAATATCCTTTTGTTGTTTTCGGTTGTTTTTCAGTTTTAGCTAGTTTATTTTTGGGTGGTTTATTTTTTCTGCTTCGCATGATTATTAATATTATTTAGAACTTAATTTTGCTGAAGGAATCATAAAGAGGACCAAACACCGCTGCTATCACCCAAAAAATAATTGAGCCCATCACCACTGTCATTGTTGGTTGGATTAGTCCAACCATGCGCTCCACTGAATCATTCACTTCACGTTTATAAAAATAATTGATATTATCTAAAGATTCCGTTAAATTTCCGCTTTCTTCACCAATTTTGAACATTCGCACCACAAGATTGGGGAACTGCCCTGTCAACCTAACGGATTCGGTTATTCTGTTTCCTTCTGAAACACTACGATAAACTAAATCTATTGATTCTTGCAACACTTTGTTTTTCACAACTTTGCGCCCCGCTTTGAGTGCGTCTAGCACATCTATGCCACTATTAAACATTACGCCAAAGAAATGAGTGAAGCGAGCCATGTTTATTTTGCGAATAACTGAGCCAAAAATAGGCATTTTCAGCATCATTGCATCAAACTTATAAGCAAAACCATAGGAGGTTCGGCGCAACACTGCAATCACAAATGCGAGCATGAAAGGCACAGAAAACACGACATACCAATAATTAGCAAAAAAATCAGATGTGACAATTAAGGCACGAGTATGGATTGGAATGGAAAATCCTTGGGTGGTGATGAAGGTGATTAATTGCGGCACCACAAACAACATTAATATGGTGATAACTCCCGTTAGCACTACGCCAAGCACGGCGGGATAAGCGATGGCTTTTTTCACTTTGGAGCGGAGTTCAGATGACCATTTCATATGCTCAATTAAATTGCGAAAAGATTCTTGCAAATTGCCCGTTTTTTCACCTGCTGCAATAAGCCCTGTGAATACTTCATCAAATATTTTTGGGTGTTTAGAAATCGCCTCAGAAAACAACTCTCCTGTTTTAATTGCTTCATAAACACTAGCAAGTGTGTTATGCAATCGTGGGGAATCTGTAGCATCACGAGCATCTGCCAAGGATTCATGGAGTGGCACTCCTGCGCGGTCTAACTGCTCCATATGCAAGCAAAACACAATCATATCCTTCATTTTGACTTTGCCGCCAATGCGATTTTTCTTGATTTTTAGCTCACGGGAATGAACCACATCTAACCCAAGCGATTTGAGGCGAGCTTCAAGATCTAGCTCATTATCCGCCATCATTTCACCTTTGATGCTGCGCCCCGTATCATTCACTGCACGATAATTATAATTATACATTATGTTGCAAACCCCAAATATTATATCAACTTAATAGATAACATGGTAATGGTTAAATTATTATTGATGGGGGTTGAATGCCCTTCCCGTTGCCCCCTTCCCGTTGTTTGAAATGTTATATATGTTTTAGATGAAATTAGTAAAAGTTGTCATAAGTCAAAACCAGTTTGACTCAATCACATCTCTAGTTTATAATGTTGGACAAGGTAATTTTGCCACTTCCACTCTGTTACGTCTTTTGAATAATATGGAATATAATGCAGCAGCAGAGCAATTTTTGGTATGGAACAAAGTGCGCATTAATGGAGTGTTGCAAGAAAGTAATGGACTTGCTAAACGGCGCAAAGAAGAAAGCGAGCTTTTTTTATTATTTATGCAAAAATAGTATTTTTTTCATGGCTAGCGTATGTTTCATAATAAATGTTAGTTCGGCTTATGCTGATTGTCATAACACGGCGATGACGCAATATGATATTAATCAATGCGCTTTTAAGAATTATGAACATAATAAACACTTAATTGATGGGTTTTTGCAAAAGCAAACGAAGCTAAGCAAGCCAGAGAAAGCATCGCTACTTGACGCATTTAATACATATCAAACCTATATTAACCAGCAATGTGACTTTAATACACGTGGTAGCATAGACGGTTCTGCTCATAATATGGCATTATTTGGGTGCAAAGCAGAATTGTTGAATAATTATCTTAATTACCTAAAAAAACAAAAGAAATGCGTGGAGGGAGATTTATCCTGTACTAAACTACAATAAACTGGCGGTGCTTGGAATGATACGCCACAATATTATGCTGATATACACTTAAAAATGCCATTCACACATGGGTTATTTGATAATATATCTATATATTTAATGACGATATAAATATTCAAACCATCTTGAATAAGTATTAAATCAACGATAATGTCCCATTAGATTAAAATATATTATCCAGCTAAAGAACAGAAAATTTAATAAAAGTGCCATTTTTTTATTTCTTTTTAACCAATAATAAATAGCGGGAATGATAATTATGATAATTACAGGAACTGTAACTCTTGCAAAATAAATTCCTTCATAAATTGATTTAGTATGAAATAATGCAACATTTAGACTAAACAAAAATATTACCATGCTTGGAATGCTAACAAGAATAATCCAGAACCATTGTGCTGCTTGATTTTTGCAATTCACCTCATAACCATAATTTGAAGCTGGATAGCATTTTTGGTGCCGTAATTGCCATTTTTCTATATCATCAGTAATTAACAACTCATTAGGGTAAATCACATCATGTAAATGCTCGCTTAAAACATAACCAAGCAAATTGCCAAGCACTATCCACAAAAACAAATATCCTGCCAATGCTGAGTCGTATTTTTTGAAATTGTGCCATTTAATTTGCATAATTATCTTTAATTACCTTGAAAAATTAAGCATATCCAGTTTCAAGCGTGAATTGGGTTGAAGTCCATACCGTCCATACCGCCGTTACCTGCATTTGAATTATCCGCATCTTTAACCTGCCCTGTTTTATCCTGCTCCCCAGAAAAATCTCCAACGCCGAACTGCCCACCACTAAATTGCCCCCCTGCAAATTGCCCCCCTGCAAATTGTTTATAATATAAGGCTGCATATTTGCCATTTTGTGCGAGCAATTCGTCATGTGTCCCACCTTCCAGCACTTGACCATCGCCTAGCACATAAATATAATCAGCGTGCAAAATGGTAGAAAGGCGGTGCGCAATCACCAAGGTTGTGCGCATTTGCATTAATTTGTTCAACGCCTCCTGCACCAACTGTTCCGAGTGAGAATCAAGGGCGGAAGTTGCCTCATCAAGCAACAAAATCGGTGCGTCACGCAAAAATGCCCGAGCAATACAAATACGCTGCCTTTGACCGCCAGATAATTTCACCCCAGCATTGCCAATTTTGCTATCATAACCCTGCGGTAAAGCCTCAATAAACTCATGTGCGGCTGCCATTTTCGCTGCCGTAACAATCTCATCATGGGTTGCACCTGCTTTGCCATAGGCAATGTTGTTTGCAACACTATCATCAAATAGCAACACTTCTTGCGAAACAAAGGCGATATTTTGCCGTAGTGATGCTGTAGTTATGTCACGAATATCATGGTTATCAATCGTAATTGCTCCAGAGCCCACATCATAAAAACGCATAATCAAGTTCATGATGGTGGTTTTGCCACCGCCAGATGCTCCAACTAATGCGACCATTTTTCCTGCGGGAACATTAAGATTAACATGGTGCAATGTGGTGTTTTCAGCGTAGCTAAATGAGACATTCTCAAACTTAATTGCGCCATGACGCACGATTATATCTGTTGCATCATCATGTTGTTTGATTGTTGGTTTATTATCAATCGCTGCAAAAAACCTTGCACCCGCCGCTAAACCCTCTTGCAATTGAGTGTTTAAGCCTGCAAGTGTCCGCAGTGGACGATAAGCCATCAACATTGCTGCAATGAATGAAAAAAACTCTCCCGGTGTGTTGTTGCCTTCAATCACTTGATACCCGCCATAACTAATCACCATCGCAATCCCCGATGCGGTGACTAATTCCATCATTGGGCTGGCTGCTGCTTGCACTTTTGAGGCTTTCATATAAAGATTTAGTAAGCGAAAAATCCCTAATTTGGCTTTTTCAGTTTCAAAATCTTCACGCCCATAAGATTTAACCACCCGCACATTGCTAAATGTTTCATCAAGTGCATTGGTGAACTCGCCCAGCTCCCGTTGCGTTCCATCTGCTACTTTGCGCATTTTTTTACCCAAACGCAAAATTGGATATATCGCCACAGGAAATGCAATTAATGCAACCAGTGATAGCTGCCAACTTTGATAAAACATTAAGGCGACTAAAAATATCAGTGAAATTAATTCTTTAGCAAGCCCCGCTAGCACGCTAGAAGTTGCCATACGCATCATCTGAATATCGTTGGTGAAGCGTGAAATCAACCGCCCTGATGCTTGTTCGTGAAATAATCCTAAATCTGAGTGCATTAAATGCGAGAATAAATCCACCTGCATATCCGCCACAATACGCTGCCCAACATAGCGCATTTGCATGGTTTGCACATAATTCGCAATGCTACTAGCTAGCGCAATCCCAATCAAAATGAAAGGTATATAAAACAACAACTCCTTGTTTTTGTTCAAGAATATATCATCAAGCACAGGCTGCAACAGCCACGCATTGGCAACGCCCGCTAGTGCCACAATAATCATACAAAACCCCGCCACCCAAATGCGATGATAATGTTTGGATAAATAATTATGGCTTAACCGTTTTAATATATGTTTGGTGTTATATAGCATGATTATCTTAGTCCGTTATTTTATGGGCTGTTATTTTATAGGCTGTTACTTTATGAGATGTTACTTTACAGGCCATAGGTTATTTTGCTGCGGATTGCTTTTAAGCGCACTTCTAGTTTGGTGCGCAGATATTCCATTGGGCGTGCGCCTTTGATACGGTTGCAATTGCCGCATAATAGTTGGTAATTTTCCATATAATCACCACCGCCTTTGGCTTTTGGAATGATATGGTCAATTTCTAAATTAAATATCTTAAAATCTTCACCGCAACCATTGCACTTGCCTTGTTGCGTATCAAACATTAGTGATTTAATATTTTTATCAGGCGGGATTATCTCTAAATCGGTTCGTTGCGGTGGTTGCGTCAAATGAATAAAATCTGAGAACATATCTTGCCCGTCATCGCTTAGCCTATCCATCAATACACTAACCGCTTGTTTTTCAATGTCAATTCCAATCCACTTGCGTTGCAATTGCTGGGCTGCAACGCAAGTGGTGGCGCACCCACAAAACGGGTCAAGCACCAAATCCCCCACATTGCTGCTGGCATTGATGATACGGTGGAGCAATGCTAAAGGCTTTTGCGTGGGGTAACCCGTGCGCTCTTTGGCAGACGGTGCAATAGGCTGTATTTGCCACCAGTCATCAGGTTGTTTCCCCAGAGGGTGCAACGATTGTTTGCCAAAATCTATGCCTTTTCTTTTATTGCCTATATGATGCTTAAATCTTTCTATAGTTGCTTGCGCATAAGGCTCTCTTACTGCATCTAAATCAAAATAATAATTTTCGCTTTTACTATATCTAAAAATAATATCATGTCTTTTGCCAAAGTCTTTTTTGGGATAACCTGCTCCTCTATAACACCAAGCGATTTCATTTCTAAAGTTCTTTCGTCCGAATATCTCATCAAGTACAATTTTTAGGTAATGCGATGCTGTTGGGTCACAATGTAAATATAAGCTCCCCGTATCTTTCAAAACACGGTGCATTTCAATGATTCTTTGCACCATATATGTAACATAAGCCATCATTGCATCGCTATGTATATTGCCGATGGAGCGGATATAATTAACTAAATCAGGATATTTCTCAATTAATTTATCCAAATAAGCCTCGTTAATATCCTCCCACGTCCACATATCTTTGAAAGATGCTCCCGCTGCCTTTGTGCCAACAGGGGCGGAATACATACGTTTAGAATTGAAAGGCGGATCTAAATAGATTAAATCCACAATTTCACTATTCATGCCATAAAGCACAAATAAATTATCATTGGTGAATAATGTGTTTTGCATAATCATATTTATAATTAAAAAAGCGATGCTTGTCTAATAGTTATTGTCAGGGGCGTTTTTATTTGTTAGAAACGTTATTAATCAGAAATGCAAAAACTCCCATATGAGCAAATAAACATGAACACCCCGATATATAACCGAGTTTTGTTGAAGATTTCTGGTGAAGCATTGATGGGGAACAAGCAATATGGGCAAGATGATGAGGTGATTAACCGTATTTGCGCTGATATTAAGCAGGCAATGGCACTTGGCGTGCAGATTTGTATGGTGGTGGGTGGTGGCAATATTTACCGTGGAATGTCGGCGGCAGCTCGTGGAATGGAGCGTTCTAGTGCGGATTATATGGGAATGTTGGCAACGGTGCTAAATGCGCTTGCCATGCAAAATGCGCTTGAAAAACACGGGATTGAAACAAGGGTGCTTTCCGCTATTAATATGATTGAGGTATGTGAGCCATATGTGCGCAGGCGTGCAGTTCGTCATATGGAAAAAGGGCGAGTGGTGATATGTGCGGCGGGAACGGGTAATCCATTTTTCACGACGGACACCGCAGCAGCATTGCGGGCAAGTGAGCTTGGTTGCGGTGCATTAATGAAGGGAACGCAAGTTGATGGAATATATACGGCTGACCCAAAATTGGACAAAAACGCAGTGAAGTTTCAACAAATATCATATCATGATGTGCTGGTGAAAAACTTGAAGGTGATGGATTCTTCAGCTATTGCTCTTGCTCGTGATAATAATATTCCAATCGTCGTATTTTCAATCCATGAGCTTGGTAATCTTGCAAAAGTATTATGCGGTGATGGTGAGTTCACGGTGGTTAAGAACTTAAGTTAAATTAGAAAAATAGAGATTAATTATGATAGAAACTATGGATTATGCCAAAAAAATGGATTCCTCGCTTGCAGCCTTAGGGCAGGAGCTAACAGGGTTGCGCACGGGGCGGGCTTCAACGCATTTGCTTGACCATGTAACGGTTGAGGCTTATGGTTCACGTATGCCGCTTTCACAAGTGGCGAATGTTAATGTGCCAGAGTCACGGTTGTTGGTGGTGCAAGTATGGGATAAATCCATGGTGAAAGCGGTGGAAAAAGCGATAACCAATGCGGGATTGGGGTTGAATCCTGTGGCAGATGGGCAAACGGTGCGTGTGCCTATTCCTGAACTAACGGAAGAACGACGCAAAGAATTGAGCAAAGTTGCAAGCAAATATGCGGAAAATGGTAAAGTTGCGGTGCGTAATGCTAGGCGTGATGCGATGGACGAAATTAAAAAGATGGAAAAAGATAAGAAAATATCAGAAGATGATGCACGCAAGTTTGGTGAGGATATTCAAAAAATCACTGATGAGCGCATCAAAAAAATTGATGAATTATTGGTGCAGAAAGAAAAAGATATTATGCAGGTTTAGGTTGCTAAATATAAGTTATGGAAATGTTGCTAAATATATTTGCATATGAGAAAATATTGGAAGATATATCCCAAAAGACATTGAATATATGAGTATTGACGATATTTTAGAATCTAATGCTCCAAAACATATAGCCATTATTATGGACGGTAATTCTCGCTGGGCAAAGGGGCGTGGATTGCCAAAAATTGAGGGGCATCGCAAGGGGGCTGAGGCTTTGCGAGGGTTGCTTAAGCCGTGTATGGATATGGGGATTGAGTGCTTAAGCGTTTATGCTTTTTCGCAGGAGAATTGGGGCAGACCAGCTGATGAAGTGAGTGATTTAATGGGGTTGCTGGATTTTTATATTCGGCGTGAAACTAAAACATTAATCAAGCATGGAATTAAATTGCATGTTTCAGGCGATTTGAGCAAAGTTAAACAATCCACCCGCAATGCTTTGGAAGGGGCGGTTGCGCAAACTGCTGGTGGCAACAAATTGATATTAAACATCTGCTTCAGTTATGGTGGCAGGCAGGAATTGGTGAACGCAATGCGCATAATTGCGGCGCAGATGATGGCAAAAAATCCAACTATAGAAACTATAGCCACAGAAATAACCGAGGAGATTATTGCAAGTGCATTATATACCGCAATTTTGCCCGACCCTGATTTGCTAATTCGCACTGGAGGGGAGCATCGCATTAGCAATTTTTTATTATGGCAAATCGCCTATACAGAATTATATTTTACTGATATATTATGGCCAGATTTTGATGAAGCGGCGTTGCGCATAGCGATTAATGATTTTAACAGCAGGGAAAGACGTTATGGAAAAAGGTGAGAATATATTAAAAAGCCAGATATTAAAAAGCCAGATATTCAATGGCGAGTTGATTAAGCGGGCATTAACGGCTGCCGTGTTGATAGGATTGCTGCCGTTTATGTTGAGTAATGGCTTTGTGTGGACTCTGAGCATGTTGTTTGTGGCGTTGCTTGCATGGCGTGAATGGTGGAATATTTCGGCGGATTTTAGTGTGACTGTGAAAGGTTTAGGTGCGGGATATATCGCAGTGGCGGTAGCAACAGCGGTTCATATGCAGCAATTAACCAACGGCGTAATGCTTATATTATTCTCGCTTTCATGTGTGGTTGCGATGGACGTTGCCGCATATTTTGGTGGGAAACGCCTTGGCAAAACGCCACTTGCACCAAAAATTAGCCCCAAAAAAACGGTGGAAGGTTTGCTTTGTGGCTTGCTTTGTGCGTTGCTAGTTGGAGCGATGTTTAGCCCGTTATTTGTGAAATTATTTGGATTTTCGTGGCTGCTAACCATCAGTTTTGCTATGATTATTGCACTTGTTTCACAATGTGGAGATTTGCTAATTTCATATTTCAAACGCAAAGCTGGTGTGAAAAATAGTGGCAATATTCTGCCAGGACATGGTGGGGTGCTGGATCGGATTGATGGGCATCTCGCCGCATTTCCAACATTATTTTTGTTGTTGACATTATTTGGCTAAGCCCAATTTTTGGTGCGTGGTGAAAGGAGTTTATGGCGAGTTTGGATTATCTAAATTGATGCAAGTTATTTCAATTTAGATTTAGTTATTTTAATATGTGCGATTGTCATACCAGCCCCTAAGGGAGGCGTAGCTAAAGGCTGGTATCTATTTTATAAACAAAACATATAGGTTGCGATTGGATACCAGCTTCCGCTGATATGACACATATTAATATATCCATTCCTAAGCTCGGCAACCAATAAACCAGCATAATAAATACTTTGTTATTTTACAACATCAACATATTATGTTATGACATATTTTGAAATTAAAGCATGTCTGGTGAGCAAATAAAATATGAATGAAATATTAGAGTCCAATCCTAATGTAAAAAATATGACCATCAATTTTGGCCCCCAGCACCCTGCGGCGCACGGAGTTTTGCGGTTGATATTGGAGATGGACGGCGAAGTGGTGGCACGGGCAGATCCCCATATTGGCTTGTTGCATCGTGGCACAGAAAAATTGATTGAACATAAGACTTATTTGCAAGCATTGCCATATTTTGACCGCTTGGATTATGTTTCACCAATGAGCCAAGAACATTGCTTTGCGATGGCGGTGGAAAAGTTGCTCGGCTGTGAAGTTCCATTGCGGGCGAAATATATTCGTGTGATGTTTTTGGAAATTACCCGCATTTTGAACCATATTTTGAATGTAACAACGCAAGCCCTTGATGTGGGGGCGATGACGCCATTATTATGGTTGTTTGAGGAGCGGGAAAAAATGCTTTCATTCTATGAGAGAGCATCGGGCGCACGTTTTCACTCGGCTTATATTCGCCCCGGTGGAGTGCATCAGGATATACCAGATGGAATGTTGGAAGATGTGAGCATATTTTGTGATGGATTTGTTAAATATTTGGACGATGTGGAAGGATTGCTGACGAATAATCGTATTTGGAAGCAACGAACTGTAGATATTGGGGTGGTGAGCGTTGATGATGCGCTTGCATGGGGTTTTTCAGGACCAATGCTAAGAGGCAGCGGGGTTGCGTGGGATTTGCGCCGTTCGCAGCCATATGAGATATATGATGAGTTGGATTTTGCCATAGCGATTGGCAAAAATGGTGATTGTTATGATAGATATCTGGTGCGCATGGAGGAAATGCGGGAGAGTGTGAAAATCATCAAGCAGTGCGTTGCTAAAATGCCACAGGGCGAGGTGCTAACTAGCGATGTAAAAATTGCTCCACCACGGCGGGCTTTAATGAAGCAATCCATGGAAGCGATGATTAATCACTTTAAGTTATATACGGAAGGTTACCGTGTTCCTGCGGGTGAAACATATACGGCGGTGGAAGCACCAAAGGGTGAGTTTGGCGTGTATCTGATTTCAGATGGCACAAACAGGCCGTATCGTTGCAAGATCCGCGCACCAGGGTTTGCGCATTTGCAAGCATTGGATTATCTCGGCAAGGGACACATGCTCGCTGACGTTAGCGCAATCATTGGCACATTAGACGTGGTGTTCGGGGAGATTGATAGGTAGTTTTATGGAAAGAAGAGATGGAGCTGGAGTTGTTATAAATATTGGCGATCAAATTAAATATATTGGTTCTGATAAAAGAATATTAAAAGAGCCTAACGGGAAAGTTTTGGGGTTCAAGACTAAAAATATTAGAATAAAATGGAAAAAATACAGAGTAGAAAGACTTCCTCAAGATGAAAGCGATGTTGCGCCAACAAGTTTAGAAGTTATTAAGGATTAAATTATGCAAATAACATCAGGGAAAGTGGTAAAGCCGAGTGTTCAGACAGAGAGTTTTAGGTTCACCGCTGTGGAGGTGATTAAGTGAGTAACGAACTATATTATGGTGATAATTTAGAGATTTTGCGCAATCATATGGCTGATGATAGCGTGGATTTGATATATCTTGACCCGCCGTTCAATTCTAACCGTGATTATAATGTGATTTATGATAATGCGTTGGCGCAAACAAAAGCATTTGGGGATACATGGTCGCAGGTGAGTGTGCAGGATTTGGAATATCTGATTTATGAAGGTGAACCACAGCGTTATAGCATAATTCACAGCACATTTGATGGCTTGAAACAGCTTTTATATCTTGGCGGTGGCGGGGTTGATAAATCCATGTATGCTTATTTGTTGAATATGGGAGTGCGATTGGTTGAGATGAAACGAACTCTCAAGCCAACAGGCAGCATTTATTTGCATTGTGACCCAACCGCTTCGCATTATTTGAAGATTTTAATGGATAGCATTTTTGGCAGAAAGAACTTTAAGCGAGAATTAATATGGTCGCTAAAAACTGCATCTGGATATAAATCACAGGTTAAAGGCTGGATAAGAGGACACGATACTATTTTTTATTATACTAAATCTAAAGATTTCCATTTTAATAAATTATTCAAACCACATAATCAAGACTACATTAAAAGATTTAGAAAGATTGATGAAAATGGTAGAAAATATCGTGATGATAGAACGGGCGATAGAGTTCAATATCTTGATGAAACCGAGGGAGTTATGTTCACCGATGTTTGGGACGATTTAATGTCATTTCAACAAAACTCAGCTTCTGTTGAATATATGGGTTATGATACACAAAAGCCTGAAGCGTTGTTGGAGCGTATCATTAAAGCAAGCTGCCCCAAGGGCGGTGTGGTGTTTGATCCATATTGCGGTTGTGGCACAACTATTGCAGTGGCGCAAAGGCTCGGCATAAAATGGGTTGGAATTGATATAACTTATATTGCAGTTGATTTAATCCAGCAACGTTTAATTGATAAGTTTTATTTGCGTGATGATTTTGCTAAAGCAACAGATAAACAAAAAGAAAAAGCAAAAAAGCAATTCTTAAATGATACTCGCATTTTTGGGATACCGAAAGATTTGGAATCTGCTCGCAAATTAGCCCGTGAAACCAAGGGTGATTATGTGCGCAAAGAGTTTGAGAAATGGGCAGTATTTTCAGTTGGTGGCGTATACTCTGAAAAGAAAGGTGCAGACGGTGGAATAGATGGATATTTCTATATTTACGATTTTAATGAACATAATAAAGCAATTAAAAAGGCTTGTTATATTCAGGTGAAATCAGGCAAAGTTGGCGTTAAAGATATTCGTGATTTTGACTCTGTGTTAAGTTCATTCAAATCACCGATTGGGACTTTTGTAACACTAGAAGAACCAACAAAACCAATGTATGAATATGCTGCAAGTCTGCCGAAATACGTCAATGCGCTTGGAACTTCATATCCACGCATCACCATCATCACCATTGAGCAAATCTTAAATGAGGACGTGCCAGATTTTGCGGTGCGAGTTACAAGGCGGGCGCAATCAGTTGAGAGAACACAAGAAAGTTTAGAGTTATAATATTTAGGGGATTTTAATATGCAAATAGTATCAGGAAAAGTGGCGACGCCGAGTGTTCAGCCAGAGAGTTTTAAGTTCACGGTGAAAGCGATGGAGGAAGTGCGGGAGCTTATTTCGCATTTTCCCGAGGGTAGGCAGGCGAGTGCAGTATTGCCTGTGTTGATGCTTGCACAGCGTGAGTGTGGCAATTGGTTGCCTCGTGCTGCGATGGAGCATGTGGCAGAATTGCTGGATATGCCACCCATGAAAGTTTATGAAGTAGCAACATTTTATACCATGTATAATTTGGAGCAGGTTGGCAAATATCATGTGCAATTATGCACCACCACGCCATGTTGGTTGAATGGTTCTGACGCAGTTGTGAAGGCGTGCGAGCAGCATTTGGGGATTACGCTTGGTGAAACAACGGCAGATGGTATGTTCACATTGAGTGAAGTTGAGTGTTTGGGGGCGTGTGTTAATGCGCCGATGTGCCAAGTGAAAAGCTCACAGCATGATGCTTATTATGAGGATTTGAATGCGGATTCAGTGATTGCGATGCTCAAAGATTTGGCAGAAGGGCGGCGCATGAAAGCGGGTTCTCGCACTGGGAGGAACTCCTCGGAGCCGCTAAGTGGTGCAACCACGTTGAAATAAAGAGACTAAGTGGTGCAACCACGATAAAAGGGTAATAATGGAACAATTTTTCAACGCAAAACAATTAGCCACATGGCAGACCTTCATCATGAAGGAAGGCACACATTGGGCGATTAATATTTTCGCTGCACTCGCAATTTTCTTTGTTGGAAAATGGGTGGCGGGGCGATTTGTTGGCTTGCTCAAGGCGGCGATGATTAAAGGCAAAATGGACGCAACCCTTGCCTCTTTCCTCTCCAACATTTTGAACGGATTATCAGTCGCATTTGTGGCAATTGCTGCCCTCACCAAAATTGGGATTGAAACAAGCTCACTTGCTGCCATATTTGCGGCGGCTGGTTTGGCGATTGGCTTATCCATGCAAAGCTCGCTTTCCAACTTAGCGGCTGGCATTATGATTATCATTTTTCGCCCGATTAAAGTTGGTGATTATGTGGAAGCGGGCGGAACTGCTGGCGTGGTGGAAGAGGTGAGTATCTTCACCACCAGATTTAGAGATGTAGATAATCTGGAGATTATCGTGCCAAATGGAGCAATTATTAGCGGGGTTATCACCAATTATAACGCTAAGACAACAAGGCGATTGGATTTAACCTTTGGGGTCAGCTATCATGATGATATACGTTTGGTGAAGGATATTTTGCTTGCAGCTATTGCAGCAGATCAGCGCATTTTGGCAGAGCCTGCCCCCGTGGTTGCGGTGCGTGATTTGGGGGAAAGTGCGGTTAATTTTGTGGTGCGCCCATGGGTGAAAACTGATGATTATTGGGACGTGCGATTTGCCTTGACGGAAGATGTGAAGTTGCGGTTTGATGCAGCTGGCGTGACAATTCCATTCCCGCAGCGAGTGGTTAATGTCAATCACCTAAGCAAAGATATTTCTGGTAAAGGGGGTATTTGACAATTTGAATTAAATAATATATAATTCTTTATATATACATAAAACTATTCTAACGTATTTTATCTAAATTAATTTCAGAACATCATGTTCTGAAATTGTATATATATTATAATTATACTTTTTAATACACATGTATTGAAATCATGCAAATTGAAAAATGATATTAATAAGACAAAACACTTTATGATGCGGTAAGCGTTGTAAAGAATTTCTTGTTTGTAAAAAATCCCGCCTAATATGTAAAGTTAGCGGGTTTTTTTTATGTCTATTTTTTATCAAACTAATTAACTTTTTAAGGAGAAAAATTATGAAGAAAGATTTTGAAAATTGGAACAAAAAACAACAGCAATTAGATAGCCGCACAGCCATTCCAACCTTCAAAGAGCGTGAAATATGGTGGTGCAGTGTTGGAATCAACATTGGTTACGAAATATGTGGTAAAGGCGAGAATTTTACCCGCCCAGTGCTTATTATTCGTAAGTTTAGTAAGGATTCATTCTGGGGAGTGCCATTAACCAGTCAATACAAAAATAACCCATATTATTATCCTATTAATTTTACAGATGAACGCAATGATGATAAAAAATCATATTCTGTAATTTCTCAACTAACATTTTATGATGTGAAACGTTTAGGAACAAAAATATCAACATTAACAGATGAGCAATTTTCTAGCATCAAAACCGCTATTAAAGATTTGATATAAAAAAAGCTCTTAAGTAATTAAGAGCTTTTTTGTAATTGTCTATTTTTAACGTAAATGCTAAAAATAGTTTGTGGCTAGCGCCAATATAATGACACTATTATAATATTTAATATCCGTTTAGTCAATCATATAAATAATAATATTTTGTAATCAATAACTCACCCACAAATATGCTGCTCAGATTGACATTGCATTGTGATTATGCTATATATATTTCATATAAAGATATAAGGTGAATTATATATGTTGCAAGATAAAGATAGGATATTTCAAAACTTATATGGGTTTAAGGATTGGAAGCTGTCGGGCGCAATGGCTCGTGGTGATTGGGAAGGAACGGCGGGTTTCATCGGCAATGGGCGTGACTGGATTATTGATCAAGTTAAAGCGAGTGGGTTGCGTGGGCGTGGCGGAGCTGGGTTTTCCACAGGAATGAAATGGTCATTTATGCCGAAAGAAGTTAAGGAACGCCCGCATTATCTGGTGGTGAATGCTGATGAAGGTGAACCGGGGACATGCAAAGATCGTGATATGATGCGCCATGAACCGCATAAATTGATTGAAGGTTGCCTGATTGCGTGTTTTGCCATTCAAGCGCAAGCTGCTTATATTTATATTCGTGGGGAGTTTAACGAGGAAGCTAACCATCTTGAACATGCGGTGCGTGAAGCATATGATGCGGGTTTGCTCGGCGAAAATGCTTGCGGAACTGGCTGGAAATGTGATGTTTATGTGCATCGTGGTAGTGGCGCATATATATGTGGTGAAGAAACCGCTTTGATTGAGAGTTTGGAAGGCAAAAAGGGGCAGCCTCGCTTGAAGCCTCCATTTCCTGCGGGTTCGGGCTTATATGGTTGCCCAACCACGGTGAATAATGTGGAATCAATCGCTGTTGTGCCAACAATATTGCGTCGTGGCGCACCATGGTTTGCAGGGCTTGGTCGGGAGAATAACGCTGGAACGAAAGTGTTTTGTATTTCTGGACATGTAAATAACCCATGCAATGTGGAAGAGGAAATGGGTATTCCACTGCGTGAATTGATTGAAAAACATGCAGGTGGGGTGCGTGGTGGTTGGGATAATCTGCTTGCCATCATACCCGGTGGTTCATCAGTGCCGTTATTGCCAAAACCTATTTGCGATGATGTGCTGATGGATTTTGATTCCCTGCGTGCGGTGCGCTCAGGCTTGGGAACGGCGGGGGTGATTGTGATGGATAAATCCACTGATATTGTGCGGGCAATTGCGAGATTATCCAAGTTTTATAAGCATGAATCATGTGGGCAATGCACTCCCTGCCGTGAAGGAACTGGCTGGCTATGGCGCATGATGGAGCAGATGGTTGATGGCTCGGCAGCAAGAACTGATATTGACAAATTGCTAGATGTGGCAGGGCGAATTGAGGGACATACGATTTGTGCATTAGGTGATGCGGCTGCTTGGCCTGTGCAAGGTTTGGTGCGACATTTCCGCCCTGAAATGGAACGCAGAATTGATGAATATTCACGTAAGGCTGCTTAAACGATAATGTCTTTTACAATTCCAACTAACCTTCGTAATGCACGGATTTTAATTTCAAATGATGATTCCGTTAATGCCGATGGAATTAAAGTGCTAACCGAGATGATGCAAACAATTTGCGATGATGTGTGGGTGGTTGCACCCGCGCATGAGCAAAGCGGGGCGGGACATTCCCTTACATTGCATCAACCATTGCGGGTGAACCAATTAAGTGAGCGGATTTTTAGCGTTAATGGAACACCAACTGATTGTGTGTTGTTGGCGGTGAAGGAGATAATTCCTAAGGATAAACCAATTTCGCTGGTGGTTTCTGGCGTGAATCATGGTGATAATATGGCAGAACATGTGACATATTCAGGCACAATTGCGGCAACTATGGAGGCAACTTTGCTTGGTATTCCAGCGATTGCGTTTTCAAGAGTGGTCGCTTGCAAGAATAATGATGCGCTAAATTGGGAAGTAACACGTCAAGCAATCAGCATGGTGATGCAGCAATTGCAAGGGTTTGAGTGGTGGGAGCGTAGTTTGCTTTCGGTTAATATTCCAGATTGTGAGGCGCAACAATTGCGTGAAATTAAGGTGGTGCGTCAAGGTAGCCGTGCATCTGGTGACGCGGTGCATGTGCGAACAGATCCACGGGGCAGAACTTATTATTGGATAGGCGGGACGGATTATTCCAACGCAACATTTGATGCGGATACGGATTGTGCGGCGATAGAGAAAAATCATATTGTCATAACTCCAATTTCTATGGATTTAACTAATTATGCGATGATTGCACAAATGAATGAGCATTTGCGGGTTTTGGATTAACATAATTCGTCAAGTCATATATTGTTCAAATGTCCTCTATCAAATACGTTTGCAAGCGACATTATAGCGTTGATTATGCCATTTTAGCGAAACATCATCGCCATTTTCATGCAGAAATAGTCCATTATCACCAAAATATTTTGTTTGTATATCAGCGACATAATCAATCATGACCTCGCGTTGCTTATCATTTTGCACCATAACGCTTGGCATTAATTCAGTTAAAAACTTGGTGATAATGAAATTATCCCGTCCGCACATATAGCGAATTGATTCTGCATTTTGGGCAAGCAACCATTTGGTTTGCAGATAAGTTATACGGATTTTATAACTTTGCATCAGACAATCATGTTTTTGATAATAATCACCATTGGAACAACTTTGTCTGCTGACGCTCCACGAGTTTTGCGAGTTTTGCAATTCCCGCAGATAATCTCGCTGGCGAGTGCTGGCAATTTTGGCCTTTTGCTCGGAATGGTTGTAAATATCGTTTAATTGCTTGGCGAGTTTGAGCAAATCAATATCATCACATATAAATTGGTCAACAACTCCAACATTGTGGGTGCAATCAAATATTTGTTGCTCTGGCACTATATATTTTTGCAAAAACTGCTTCTGCACCCAACCATATTCACCCCGATAGATAATTTGACACCAGCCTCTTTTGCCTTGAGTTCGCTTGACATAAACATTTTTGGCTTGTTTCAAATCTTTGCACCCAACATATTCCAGTGCAACGGCATTTGGTGGAAGTTGCATAATTATAGCGGACTTATCACTATCTTTTTGATAAAACGGGATTGGTTTTGTGGATTTAATGCTGAGGTAAAAATCTTGTTTTTTGGTTTGCTGCGCCGCATCAGCATAATAATATTGTTGTGCATAGACTAAAGATGCACCAAATGTGAATATTTGTGCAATAACAACAACAATAACAATAAATAGGGTGATAATGAAACTGGGAATATTCATGAAATATATACGTTATGTTGGATTGGGTTGGTGTTGACGGTTTTGATTTTGAAATATCATTATGATTATCATCAATTAATATAACACTAAAAAAACATGATGTAGCAGATTATTTCGCAATAATCCACTATAGCATTTACATAACTTATATGATAAAAAATTAATTATGAATAAGCAATATCAGTTATATTTATGTGAACCAAGGGGCTTTTGCGCTGGAGTGGAGCGGGCAATTCAAATTGTGGAGCTGGCACTCAAAAAATATGCCCCCCCTATTTATGTGCGTCATGAGATTGTTCATAACCGCTATGTGGTGGAGGATTTGCGCCAACGTGGTGTTATATTCGTGGGTGAATTAAGTGAAATACCCGATGGTGGAGTGACTATATTTTCCGCTCACGGGATTTCAGAAAAAGTGGAAGGCGAGGCGAAATTGCGGGAATTGCCATTCATTGATGCAACCTGCCCGCTAGTAACAAAAGTCCATGTGGAGGCGCAACGCTTTGAGGAACTAGGGCGGGAAGTGGTGCTGATTGGTCATGCTGGTCACCCCGAAGTGGAAGGCACAAGGGGGCGGATTAAAGGCGATATGTTGCTGGTGGGAACGCTTGATGATGTGGCAAAATTGCAGGTCAAAAATCCTGATGCACTGGCATATGTAACGCAAACAACTTTGAGTGTTGATGATACTCGGGTGATGATAGATGCGTTGGTTGCACGTTTTCCAAGCATTATTGGCCCTGATGTGCGTGATATTTGTTATGCAACGCAAAATCGTCAAAATGCGGTGCGTCAATTGCAGGGCAAGGCGGAGTTGCTGCTGGTGATTGGCTCAACTAATAGCTCCAACTCCAATCGTTTGCGAGATTTGGGAGAAGAAATGGGTATGGAATCACATTTGATTGATGATGTGCGAGGTTTGAACCCAATATGGCTTGCGGATAAGAAGAGAATTGCCGTCACCGCTGGAGCATCTGCGCCTGAAAAATTGGTACAGGAATTGGTGCAAGCATTGCAAATCGTCAATCCTTATGAAGTTATGCCATTAATTTATCGCCAAGAAAATGTATCATTCAAATTGCCGAAAATGTTGGTTGAGTGAGTTATGCAAAAGTTGGCGCAGGAGCATAAGCAGGGACAAAACACCATAGATATGGCGGGCAAATTGCCTTTTTTTGTGGTTATTGAAGGCAGTGAATTGCGGGTTGAATATGATTTCACGGCACTAAAAAACAATAAGCTAAAACAATTTTTATATGATAATTTAATGGTTATTAGTGATGATATAGTTGATATTAAAGGCGATTTTGCAAATATTTATGAAAAAAATTATCAGATAAGATTGAAGCAACATAGTTTAATTGCGTTTCATATTGAGAAATCACATAATATTATCATTACCTCCAAACCATATATGCGCCTTGGGGTGATGGAATTGAGAATGTTAGCGCAACAACAAAATTGTGCTGCGCCGTATAATCGTATTAATTCACCCAACCCGCAAGATGATAACAGCAAAGATTGGAGCATCAAAACAGATTTACATACGCACTTAACTTCGCAGATTAAAGCGGGCGATTTGTTGACAATTGCTAGCGAATATAAGGCGGCTTACCCTATTGAATTGCTGGAATTAATTGGGGTTAATACGCAAAATTATGCGAAAACGTCAATTGCATCAACGCCATTTTCTCCTGCTGCGCAAGATATGTTGCAATGTGAACAGCCAAACAAAATGGTTGAGGCGATAGAGATTGCAGGGCTTAACCCACAAGATTTGGGTGCTTTGCAACAAGCCATGGAGATTGGAATTGATGAGGTGATAAGTTTTGATCAGTTGGAACGGCGGATTTATCGTTTCCGCAATCCGCTTGCTAAAAACCCCAATTTGATTGCAGCGACCATTGTCAAAATCGCATGTGATTATCAAGCATCGGGTGTCGCATATGCTGAACTTGCCGTCACTGCTGCCTTGAACCCTGATTGGTTGGCGGCGGCACTGCCCGCATTAAAAGCGGCGCATAAAATGGGGATGACGCTAAAATTATTGATTGGTTTGCCACGCTCCTTGCCACCTTCACAGATTTTGGCACAGCTAAAAATGGTGATGTTTGTCTCGCAGCACCCTGACATTGTTGGGGTGGATTTTTTGGGTTATGAGGCAAACAAAACCCGCAATTTCTCATGGGCTTTATCACATTTTGCGAGATTTGCTGCTGCTCAAAAAGATACAAAAAATATCATTGCTGATGATTTTATTATTCGGGTTCATGCAGGAGAAAATGGTAAAAATCCTGATAATGTGTTGGAAGTTTTGCAAATTGCTGAGATTTTTGGCGTTCGTGTTCGGGTTGGTCATGCAACTTATGGCGATGCAGATGCGTGCATTGCGATTGCGCAGAAATTGGCGCAAAATGGCTTGCTGATTATGGAGTTTAACCCTGATTCAAACCTTGCGATGAATAATATTGATTGCGCAACTGATTTGCCAATTGTCAAATGGGCGCAGGCTGGTATTCCGTTTGTGTTAGCGTCTGACGGCGGGGGGATATATCAAACAGATGCAGCGCAATTGCTTAATGCGGGGATTTTTTCGGGGCTTGGTGCGAAAGAAATTAGCTTGATGATGCAAACTGAGGCAACTCATATTGAGTATCAATTGCAACTGGGTAAGCGCAAGCGAGCCGCTTTTAATGCGCATTATTGTGGTGAGAAGGGTTATGGTAATGAGGAGGGTTATGCCGAGAAGGATAATGTAAATGATGATGCTGAACAGAACTTTATTGCGCAAATGCGATTATTTCAAGCAAAAATCTCCAATAATCAACATAATTTTGATTTTGCAGGTAAAACTCCGCTCCTCATTGCTGGTGCATCGGGTAGCAGTTGGAGCAGGATTGATGAGAAAACTAAGGCAGAAATCAAATCAGGAATTGCTGAATTAGTGCAAAGGCTTGATGCCAATAAAGTTGCTTTTGTTGTCGGGCGGATTAAACCAGAGGGGATTGGTAAAATATTGGAAGATGCGCTAGCAAAACATTATGCTAACAACCCAAACTCACCCATATTTGATGTGGTGGGATTGCTCTCGGGGCAGCAAAACATGCCGTTAATAGCGAGTTATATTAACCATATTTTGCCGTTACATGGTGAATTAATGAGTGTGCCAACGCAAATAACTAACCTGCTCAAATTGCATCAAGGTGTTGCGATTTATATTGGTGGCAGTGCATTCACGCGTGATTTTATCTTGTGTTCGCAAAATCTGGGGTTATCATTTGCGGTGATGGCTGGAGTGGCGGGAGCATCTGGTGAAAAGGCTCGCATTTTGCCTTCAGAGAACATATTTAACGGCGCAACAGAAATGGTCAATTGGGTTTGCAACAAATTAGGATAGATATATAATCATGAATGATGCAAATGATTGGTATGAACGAGGTTTGGCGAATGTTTGGCAGCCTTATGCACAGGCGAAAATTGCCCCTGCTCCGCTCGCCGTTGCCAGCACCGATGGTTGTGAAATTATTTTGCATGATGGCAGGCGATTAATTGATGGAATAAGTTCATGGTGGGCGGCTTGTCATGGTCATAATCACCCTGAATTAATTACGGCAGCAACGAAGCAATTGCAAATCATGCCACATGTGATGTTCGCAGGGTTGGCTCATGCACCAGCTTATGAATTGGCAACTAGTTTAGCTCGTTTGACTGGATTACAGCGGGTATTTTTCTCAGATTCTGGCTCAATGGCGGTGGAAGTTGCGCTGAAAATTGCATTGCAATATTTTAGTAATATAGGGCAGGCGCATAAAAATAAGTTCGTATGTTTGCAACATGGCTATCATGGTGATAGTTTCGGGGCGATGGGAGTGAGTGACCCTGTGCGGGGTATGCACAAAGCGTATTTACCAAATATACAAGCGCATCATGCTTTGCCCGTGCCTTATGATGCTGCGAGTTTTGCCTCATTTGCGGTTGCACTAAAAGCGATTGCAGGTGAGGTTGCTGCGCTAATTGTGGAGCCGTTAGTGCAAGGAGCGGGTGGAATGAGGTTTTATCCTGCCGAGATGCTTGCGCAAATGGCGGTGTTATGCAAAGAGCTTGATGTGTTGTTGATTATTGATGAAATTATGACAGGCTTTGGCAGGTTGGGGACAATGTTTGCTTGCGAACAAGCGGGTATTTCTCCTGATATTATGTGTGTTGGCAAGGGTTTAACAGGTGGGGTGGTGAGTTTGGCAGCAACAATTGTGGGCGAGCATATTTATCAAGCATTTTATGATGATGATATTAGCAAAGCCTTGATGCACGGCCCTACTTTCATGGCAAATCCGCTTGCATGTGCGGTGGCGAATGCTTCAATTTCATTATTTGCGAGTGAGCCGAGATTGGCGCAAGTGAATGCGATTGAGAATCAATTGCGTGAAGGGTTAAGCCCGCTTAAACATAATGAAAATGTGGTTGATGTGCGGGTTTGGGGTGCAATTGGTGTGGTGCAAATGCGTGATGATTGCGGTTTCAACCCATTTGCGATGCGGCAAGAATTGGTGAAACATGGTTGTTGGTTGCGTCCTTACCGTGACATCATATATATCATGCCCCCTTTCACCATCAGTGAATTACAACTAAATATTTTGATTGATGCGGTGATTAATGAGGTGCGCAAGGTTTGATATGCGGGCGGGGTTTTGGTTGTCATACTAGTATTATAAATATTAGTATTATAATTTATGATTGGATAAAATACACCACCAGTCATACCAGCGGGGGCTGATATCAATTATAATTATTTTATTTACATTATCTCACTCATGTTTTTATTTAGTCTGATTTTTATTTAGTCCGATTTTTGTTGGAGTGACATATTATAAAAAACCAATGAAAACCTTCAAATCACCTTCTAATCGTTCCTGTACGTTCAATTTTGCGCTTGAGAGTTAAGATGCCATAAATTAACGCTTCCGCCGTTGGAGGACAACCGGGGACATAAACATCAACGGGGACAATCCTATCACAACCACGCACCACCGAATAAGAATAGTGATAATAACCACCGCCATTTGCGCAGCTTCCCATGGAAATAACATAGCGAGGCTCTGCCATTTGGTCATAAACTTTGCGCAAAGCTGGTGCCATTTTGTTGCATAATGTGCCAGCAACAATCATCACATCGGCTTGGCGAGGTGACGGGCGAAACACTACGCCGAACCTATCCATATCATAACGGCTAGCGGCGGCTTGCATCATTTCCACAGCGCAACAAGCAAGACCAAATGTCATTGGCCAAAGCGAGCCTGTTCTCGCCCAATTAACTAATTTATCAAGATTTGCGACAACAAAGCCTTTATCATCAAATTCTTGAGTAACTTGCGAGAGCAAAGCGTCTTGCTCAATTCCTGCAAGCACTGGTTGCCCAATATTAAAATCAGTAGTTATTATTTGTTGCATTTCATACTCCGATATATCCAATTATTTGCGCAGATTGTTCCCGCAGATTATTTTCAATTAAATTATCTCTAGTTAAATTATTCCCAATCAAGCGCACCTTTTTTCCATTCATAAATGAAGCCGATGGTGAGTATTCCCAAAAATATCATCATTGACCAAAACCCAACATCACCAATTTTGCCGAGTGAAATTGCCCATGGAAAAAGAAATGCCACCTCCAAATCAAAAATGATGAACAAAATTGCCACTAGATAAAATCGCACATCAAACTTGCCCCGTGCATCGCTAAATGGTGCAAATCCGCACTCATATTGCGAAAGTTTTTCAGCATAATTGGTGCGCTTGTTAATTATCATGGGAGCAAATGCCATCAGGCAAGCTATTCCTATCGCCACCCCTATGAATATTAAAATGGGAAAATATGATGATACTACTTCATTTACGCTGGTTATTTCATTCATAATTATAATATTAATTCTATATATATTTAATTCAATATTTATAACCTAAATTATATCAATCCGCAAGCAGATGTTGTATATGATGCGCATGAAAATATTATCGCCTAATAAATTACTTTCCCTTGAAGATACGATTAAAAAGCATCAATTGCACCCCAATAAAAAACTGGGGCAGCATTTCCTCACTGATGCAGGGCTATTGGCGCAGATTGTGCGCTATGGTGGGGATTTGTCGGGGGCGAATATTGTAGAAATTGGCGCAGGCCCAGGGGGGTTGACGAGAGCATTGCTTGCAACAAATGCTAAATCCGTCACAGTGATTGAGTTGGACGAGCGGGCAATTCCAGCTTTGCATGAGTTGCAATCGCATGATGAGCGGTTGGAGATTATTGAGGGGGACGCACTAAAATATGATATGCGTCAAGTGGCAACTCCAAGGGCGATTATTGCTAATTTGCCATATAACGTTGGGACGCCATTATTAATTGGGTGGTTACGGTTAATTCATGAACATGGTGCATCAGAGATTGATAGCATGGTGGTGATGTTGCAACAAGAAGTTGCTATGCGGATTGCGGCAAGTGCAAATGATGATGATTATGGCAGGCTTTCAGTGTTGTGTGGTTGGTTATGCGATGTTGAAATATGTATGGAAGTGCCACCGAGCGCATTTACTCCGCCACCAAAAGTGATGTCAGCAGTTGTGCGGTTGGTGCCAAAGAAGTTACCCGCATTTGAGGCGAAGTTTGTGGAGGTAGAGAAGTTTCTGGGGGCAGCATTTGGGCAGAGGCGCAAAATGCTGAGGGGTTCGCTTAAAAGTTGGTGCGATAATCCTGTGGAATTATTGCAAAATGTTGGTGTTGAGCCAAC
>JAYUJH010000016.1:0-113090 GCA_043765375.1 Alphaproteobacteria bacterium | reverse complement strand
ACAAGCACTTCACCAAAACAAAACTTACAACTTTCCATAAAATAATCCATATATTATGTCATATAACATATGAGATATATCTTTAATTGTCAATGCCTGAACTTTCGCTAACATAGGTTAAACTTGATTTTACTAAAAATAAGATATAAAAACAATTTTCTTTCAATAATATGAAATTGCTAGGCAACTATGCAATATGCGTTTTTAATAACCATTACATAGTTGCATTCTTTAATTATAACTGGTCTTCAGAAAGGAAATTATGTTCAGCTACGTCACACCACAAGCTATTTCAGAAATATTAAATATTCAATTTCCAAATGCAAAAATATATGTTTCCACTGAAGATCAATCTTTTTGCATAATTGATTTTGATAGCCTGAGAGTTGTGATTGGGCTTTTTAAGAGGCGGGGTGGATCTTCAAATCCTGAAGAACCTTACCAAGAAATATATAGATTTGTTGATATTTTTGAGGTGGAGGTACAAAAGAATGGAACTACTATTGCATCTACCAATAGAGGGTCTCAAGCATTGGGAGCAACGGCAGGCGCACTCGCCTTCGGTGGAATCGGTGCAATTATTGGCGGTCTTTCTGGGGCAAGTACTCAGCAAGAGCTGGTTTGTCATATATCACTTGTCATAAAAATCCGAGACCAATCCAAACCTATACATAAAATTACTTTTTTTACCTGTAAAAAAGGATTCAAAACATCAAATCCTGTGGTTCAAAAAGCGATTGCAAATGCTGAAACTTTTGCAACACATGTTGCCAACGCTATACACTATTCTTGCGAAGATAATTCAATAATCAACCATAAAACTAATGATTCAATGTCTACTGAAATTAAAGAGTTATTTGGAATGAAAGAAAATGGGATCCTTACGGAAGCTGAATTCAATTTAGCTAAAACTCGTTTAATTTCTGGAAATTAATTTTTTAACTAATGTTGATTAGTAAAGTATATAAAAAAACTTCTCTTTTACTTTGATGTGATATAAAATAGAAATTAACATTTTAATATTATTACCGACATGAAAGAAAGTAAATCAAACTCCCTCCGAGGTGGACATTTTATCCAAGCAACAGCTGATATTATGCGCCAAATTAATTCGTCTATTAATGTGGATAAAGAATTATATGCGCAAGATATTGAGGGTTCTCTTGCTCATGTGGAAATGCTTGGTGATTGCGACATCATCACCAAAATGGAAGCGCAACAAATCAGCCAAGGCTTGCAGCAAATCAGATGTGAAATTGAAGCGGGGCAAATGCAATGGCGTGATGAGTTGGAAGATATTCACATGCATATTGAATCTCGCCTCAAGGAAATTATTGGTGATGTGGCGGGCAAGCTCCACACCGCCCGCTCTCGTAATGACCAAGTGGCAACCGATTTTCGCCTATATGTGCGTCAAGCATGTGAGGGGGCAGTCGCATTAATTGCGCAAACACAAGCCGCATTGCTTGCACAGGCGGAGCAACACGTCACCACAATCACCATTGGTTTGACGCATTTGCAACCTGCGCAACCTATCAGTTTTGCGCATCATTTAATGGCGTATGTGGAAATGTTGCAACGTGACAAAAGCCGTTTTTTAGATGCAAAAATTCGCTTAAACGAATGTCCGCTGGGGGCGTGTGCATTGGCGGGGACTGGTTTTGCAATTAATCGTCACCAAACGGCGCAAGCTCTAGGGTTTTCTGCGCCAACTCGTAATTCATTGGATAGTGTTGGTTCACGGGATTTTGCACTGGAATATTTAAGTGCAGCGGCGATATGTGCAAGCAACCTATCCAAATTAGCGGAGGAATTGGTGCTATGGACCTCGCCATTGATTAATTTTGTTAAACTGCCTGAGGAATATACGTCGGGCAGTTCCATTATGCCACAAAAGCGCAATCCTGATGCAGCCGAGTTGGTGCGGGCAAAATCTGGGCGAATATGCGCCAATTTGCAGCGTTTGCTGATGGTGGTGAAAGGCACCCCGCTAGCTTATAACAAAGATTTGCAGGAGGATAAAGAACCCGTATTTGATACGGCTTCATCGCTGGATATTTGTTTGCGGGCGTGTAGTGGAATGATTGCGGGAATGGTTGTGAATAAGGCGCAAATGTTGGCAGCTAGCCAAATGGGGTATTCCACGGCGACTGATCTTGCGGATTTTTTGGTGCGTGAGTTGAATATTGCGTTCAGAGATGCGCACCATATTACGGGGCGGTTGGTGCGCATGGCTGAGGAGGCGAATTGCCAATTATGGGAATTGAGTTTGGCACAAATGCAACAAATTGAGCCAAATATTAATGATGGCGTTTTTGCGGTGCTTTCAGTTGAGAACTCGGTTAATAGCCGCAAATCACATGGTGGCACGGCGTTTGAGTGCGTGGCAGATGCGATTGTGCAGGCGAAAATAGATTATCTTTGATTTGAAGAAGCAGGAATAGCAAGCTCGGAAGTTTGCCCTCTTGCAACGCCTTGTGAAATATGGGCAACATTGTCACCACGTGACGGGTCAATATGTTTTTCGCTAAGTTTGTCATGTGTAACTTTACCAACGGTTAAGGCAATTACTGCTGTTGCTGCGATTATTGCTGCTTGAACACAAGGTTTTTGATTTTTGAAACTATTTGTCAAACCTTCCACATTGCCTTTTAATCCACTGACTTTGTCTTTTAATCCTTCAAATACGCCACTAGCTTTATCTTGCATTGATGAGGCTGCTGCTTGCGTTGCCTCTGGTGCTGCGCTTGCTGCATTTTTTGCTGCCTCTGTTGCATCATATTTCACTATAGATGTAACCTCAGGAACAGCACTTACGTCAATTGTTTTAATGCCATCATTAGCTAGATTTTTCCCTTGAGTTACACTTTGGGTTACTTCACCTAATTTGTCTTTAGCTGTTTCAGTTACATTTTGAACCGCATCTTTGGCTGCTGTTGCCCCGTCTTTAACAAAATCAACAACTGTGTTTTTTATGTCTCCAAACTTAATCCCATTTTTTGCAATGTGAGTTCCAGCAGCAAAAGTGCCAACACCTGCAACTGTTGCTGTGCCTCCTACTATCGCTCCATCAACTAATCCGTTTCTTTCATTTTCCTTTGCTACTGCCATAATTATTTCACTCTAACAATTTATCCTATAATCTTATCATAACCCATAATCATTACATAATAATTACAATATAACTATTTTTACGGTTTATTTTTGCGAAAATAACATTTATGTTGTGGTTATTAATCAACCAATAGAAAAATCATCATGAACCTTGCCACAATTAACTTTGGAACTATCGCCCCTTATATTGTTATTTGTATGATGTTGCTGGCATTCGCCATTGCAGCCATTGCTTTTGCATCGGGCAAAAAAACCGCAATGATGCTGAAAGATCGTGAAATTGCCCTAGCAACGGCAAAATCTGCCGTGGAACATGCGGAGGCGAGGCTTGGAAATTATGAACAAATGCAATTAACCCACGATAAATTGGTGGCGGAGCGGGCAACTGCCATCGCTGAACGTGATGAGGCGAACAAACAAATTGAAACAATTCGTATTGAGCGTGACATCGCCAACAAAAGCCGTGAACGGGCGGATTTTTTGCGTAGTGAGGCAGAGCAACGGGAGCAACTCGCCAAGCATAATGTTGCACAATCGCAGGCTCGTATGATGGATTGGGAGAAACAAAAGGAAGAATCGGTATCAGCTGCCCGTGAGGCAATCATGAAAGTGGGGGGGGAGATGTCCTCCAAGTTGCTCGCTGACCATAAACGTGAGATTGAACATGCTAAAGTTGATTCTGATGAGCGAGTGCGCAAAACTACAGAAGCATTAATGTTGCAATTTGATAATGTGGCAAAAACGGTGCATTCATTGCAGGATTCTACCGTTCATACTCGGGAGCAGATGGAGGTGGTGATGCGTTCGCTCACCAACCCCGCTGGAGCTGGGCAAATGGCGGAAATTGGGCTGGAGAACTCGCTTAAAAATCTGGGACTAACCAAGGGACGTGATTTCATTATTCAATATCATGTGGCAACGGAGGAAGGACGCAATCATCGCCCCGACGCTGTTGTTTTTTTACCACAAGATACAGTCATGGTGATTGATTGCAAGGCTTCCAAATCATTGTTGGAATTGGCAAAAGCGCAAACCAAAGAAGAGGGGGAGATTGCGGTTGCGGCACTGAAAAAAACTATGAATGAGCATTTGCGAACATTGGCTAGCCGTGATTATCGTGCGGCAGTGTTGCAAAGTTTCCGTGAAGCAGGCAAAAGTGAGCAGGTTGGGCATATTTTTAATGTGATGTATCTGCCGAGTGAATCAGCGATTGAGCAAGTGCGACAAGCCGACCATGATTTTGATAATAAATTGCAAAAACATGGGATTATTCTCGCAGGGCCTGCTAGTTTGGCGGGGTTATTTTCACTCGCCAAGATGAACATTGCTGCTGCTAACCAAGCTGAAAATGAGAAAATTATTATCCAATTAGTAGCGGATTTGATGGAAAGTATGGTTAATGCGATTACTCATATTGATAAAGTCGGGCGGAGCATTAAATCGGCTGCGGATAATTATGAGGGATTTGCAAAATCTGTTAATTCAAGGTTGTTGCCACGTATGCGTAGTTTGAAGGATTTGGGAGTAAGCCCCACTCGCAACAAGGAAATACCCGCTCCACTTGCTATATATGATGTGCGCAGGATTGAAAATACCTTGCTGATTGAAGCGGAGGAAGAAAAATTATTGGCGGGCTAATTCAACATATTTCAACTAATAGTTGCTTATAAGAAACAAAATATATGTTGATTAGAAAAAAACGATGATGGGTTGGTTTATTTAATATACTTTCGCCTGTGAATGTGTTAATGAAGTTTGATAAATTATTTGATTTTTGTTAGTAAAGATTTACAAGTGAGGGAACATATGAAAGATAGCAGCAATGCAGCCAAAAGCAAAGTGCAAAACTTGATTAAACAAGCAACCGCAAGCAATGAGGCGCAAAATGTTTCTTTGATGATGAGTGATGCACGTTATTTGCGTCAATCCTCCGCTTTGATTAATGATGCTTTGCAAAAAGGCTTTGATGTGATGCAATTAGCTGATGGCTCAGTGGTGATTTCTGGTATGAAAACCGTATCATATCAATATGAATGGAGCGATGTTACGGGTAAATTATCTCGCCGTAAATCTGTGGCTGCCAAAAATAATGTTCCAGCGGCAAAAGCACGGGTGAACATGGAAGAAATTGAGATGGAAGAAGAAAGTGAAGATGAAGTTGAAGTTGAGTTTTCAGCTTAATATTTGATGTTTTGCTTGGTGCTTGATATATAATTAAGGCTTAATATTTTGTTTAAGGTGTAATATTCCAATCTTTAATGCTCCAACTTTCGTCATCATGTGACAATATCGCAAACGCACCTGTGGATAACTTCAAATTATGGTTAAATTGTGATATTGCGCCAACCAAACTTGGGGCAAAGCGGGCAATTCCATTGCTGGTGAATATTAATGTTGTTTCATTATGGCGTTGCGCGATGGTTGCATTAGCAAAATCTCGCCAATTGTGAATGATTTCCTCTATATTTACATTCCATTCGGGCGGAGGGATTGCCTTCTCGTCCCACAATTTCAATGCACCACCAAGCCTTGCGATGACTTGAGTTTCTGGCTGATTTTCATCAATCCCATAATTTATTTCATTGAACATATTAAGCGAAGTTATGCTAGGGGCAGTTATTTTAGGCGCATTTATTGGAATATCTTTACCCACCGATGCACCCACCAAATCACCCGCTAATTGCTTCATTGATGCAGCTTTCATAACGGCGCAGAAAATATCTGCCATTTGTTTGGTGCGTTGCAATTGTGAGGTGAAAATTGCGATTGGTTTAATGCCCCGTTCAAGCAAATATTGCGCCAATTTCTCGCCCTGCTCAATTCCTGATTGCACTAATGGCAGGTTAGTTATGCCCACTCGCCGAACCGCTTCCCCTGCTGAAAATGTGTTGCCATGTCTTGCGATGATTAATGTTGTTGCGTTCATAATGCGTTGAAACCCCTCACCCTAACCCTCCCCCGCAAGGGGGGAGGGGACAGAACTTAGCCTTATTCTGCTATATTTCTCAACACAAAGAATTTCTTTTCTCCCTTGCGGGGGAGGGCTAGGGTGGAGGGTTGCTTGATATAATATCATCATCTCAAACCGCCGCACCAGATGCTACTAACTCCGCTTGAAATTGTTCAAACTCTAGCTTCTCAATTTCATCTTTTGTGAGATAATCACGGCGCACACCCGCCTCACCCGGTAGCCAGATTAGTTGTAAAGTTTTCGGGTCACGGGTGAATAAACGCTCCTCCGTTACCATACCCAAATGCGCAGGAATATTGCATTTTGCCAAACCTACTATAGTATGTTTTTGGTCACGGCACATACCAATAACCACACGGGGGCGATCAATGAAAACTTGCGAACCACGCAGTTCATGCAGAACTTCTTTTGCACTTTTTGGGTCAGCCCCTTTTTGCAAGTGATGTGCAACAATCATACCACAATTTTTGCGAATGGCGAACTCCTCAATCGCCTCAAAAAACTCACTCACCACTTCGGAATCATTCTCATCACCTGATAAATATTTGCGGGCAGGGTCAATCACCACCATAGAAACATCGGGCATTTTATGCAATGCTTTGAGATATTCGCCAAACTTCATATCTTTATCTTGAAACTCGGTGCGATGAAATTGCAAGCGTTTTGCTCTGCCTTCTGGGTCAAATATTTTGTTGCGAGCATTAACGATTGCGGGGCCATCTTCCCCTGAAAAATAAACGCAAATACCATGACAAACTTCATCACGCAATTTTTGCCCAAGCCATAATGGGCGTTCTTCCCCATCACGATAATCAATGCTGGCAAGCACGCATAACATATGCGCAATGCTGGATTTTCCTGTTCCACCCGTTGCAGCAAGCAATGTGATTGCACCTCGTGGAACTAGCCCTTCCACCACAAATTGGAATGTTGCATCAGAGCCTTCTCGCATAGGGCCTGTGCGGTCAAACAAATCAACATCACGAGCGCATAAATTGAAAAACTTATTATTATGCGCAATATCCTCTGGGTTCTGCCCGAACTTATTATATAATAAATTGATTTTATCGTAGGCGAGGAAGCATTCTGCCGCCTCTTTAATCAGGCGCAATGGTTGTTGTGATTGTGCAACAATTTCTGTTGCTGCTGCATCTTTCAAATGTAGGGGCAACATCTCATTGATGGATAATTGTTTGAAACTGCCATGCAAAGCGAGATATTCAATGTTGGAGAGCATATAAAATGGTGCATAAATATCACTTCTCATATCCACCAAATCATAAAGGCTGCTGCAACCTTGAACGGTGAACCCGTCTGCATTAACCGCTAAAACTTCATTAGCAATCATCAACATTTTCAAGCCGACATGATCATCATCGCCCCGTGTGGTATAAGTGCACAGCACTCCTTTGCCTTGCGGTCGTTCCATTTTGTCTGGCGTGATTGATGCAGTCCCTAGTGCCAAGCCCGTTGCCCATGCAACTCCGCTACCAACTGCAACATATTCTCCGCCTTGCTTGTGATGAACTATTGGGTTCAGCAACATTGGCGAATTAGGCAATTTCCCACCATTATAATGTAATTCCAAAAAATCTATCGCTAGTTTAATCTCATATTTATTAAACCAAAATTGCAATCCAGCTTCTTTGGAACGCCAAGGGTTCTGCTCATGGTGGCTATATAGGCTCATATATCCGTCCAAGCCAACCGCCTCATGCGCTGCCCATATTAGTTCTAACTCATTTTTAAGGCTTGCTCTTGTCAAATTATCCATATTTTTGCGGGCTTTGGTGTCTAGGGTTTAGGGGGCATAGGGCATAGGGTTTAATCAATAAAAAATATGATAGAATATAGTTGTTAATTTTTCACTAAATACTAACCTCTAACCCCTAGCTCCTTAGATTTAGCCTTTGAGATTTAGCGGTTTAGATTTAGCCCTTTAGATTTAGGGGTTTCCATCGTTGTGGTTCGCCCTCCAATTGGTCAGCGTAACGCACGGCAGATTGTTGCGCAGGTGACGCTGTTATGGCAGGGACGTTTGGGCGGGGTGCAGCATCAGTTTGCAGCATAATGCGCTCAACTCGTTCGGGGTGATTATATGGTAACTTCAACCCAATCACCAGCAAATCATGCGCTTGTCGTTGCACTTTTAAGTTGCAAAAACCAATATCACGCACCAAGTTTCCAAGGCTTGTCATGGTATAACCACTTTGATGTTGCCTCGCCAAATCACCCGTGCGAATGGCTCGCTGAAAGCCAAACAACATATCAATCGCCGTGATTGCGCCTGCGGGAGATTGATAAACACCAGCCTCCAACTCATCATTTGCGGCGTAAGTGCTGGCGAGTTGCAAATCTGGAACGGTTGCAATTAATGTGCCTTCATCTTTCAAAATACGAAATGCTTCCTTAAGCACATGCTCTGCATCAATGAAATTATAGCGATGCAATGTGTGCCCAATAAACACGCCATCAAGCGATGCGTCGGCAATCATCGGCAGGTGATAAGGCTGGCTGGTAATATCCGCTTGCATGTTTTCATCTGGATCAATGCGCAATTCATGCCAAGCTGTTGCCATGAAGTTTTGATGCGCTCGCCCAATTGCTGCTGAGGAATATCCCAATGATGCAACAATTTTCTTCTCCGTCACGGGCATTGCAAATGGCTTGCTACGCTTCAACGCTTGCTTATATGCTTGCATTTGCGCTGCTTTCTGCCCCGCATTATTATTTTTGGTCGCTTGCTTATTCATAATTCACCTTAATTGCTCCATTATAGATAGCCTATTACATTTAAGGCAATATGTTTTGCAAGTAAAGTAGGATTTTCAAGTGGAAATAGTAATGATATTTTTTACCTTCAGTTGGTTGATAATTCGGTGAAATCAATATTTACCCGTTTATGGGGATTATTATTATGCACTAAAGTTTTGTCTAAATCAAGATACGGCAATAATTGATAAAAAATCCTCACTAACAGCCTAGATTAAGGTTGTTAATGAGGATTATACCATAATCAAGCTATAGTTTTGAAATTAAACTAGTCGCATGAGACTATTATAACTTCAAATCCAGCATCTTCTAGTGCTTTGATAAACTGACGTTCCATTTTCGGATCTGGGTACTGGGACCCACAATTTGAGCAGAGTTTAGGATCGTACAAGGCATTCCAACCATCACGATAAATCGTGATTTGACTTGGACTGAGTTCAAGTTCTTCAACTCTTTTAACTAGCTTTTTTACGGCTTTTTTACCAAACTTGAGGTTTATAAAACGTGGCTCGGTTCCAAAGAATTTACCGAGTGCTTCGAATCCCTTGTTGTTTATTGACGTTCCGATTACCAATTGGTAATATTGTAGATTGTTCCAGCAACACGAAATTGAGTTGTCACACCAAAATTTCACTGGACGTTCAAGTTGCGTTGTTACTTTGGCCTTTCTAAATGAGCAAGCCTTGATTTTAGTTTGTGTTGCTTTGGGCAACATGAAGCAAGTATTAGTTGCCATTCGTGTTGTTTCGGGCAGCGTTAGTGAGCGAATCGCTGACATATTGATACCTTATTTGAATGTGGACATCACACTACATGCTTAGACAATATCTTTATTGTAATATAAAAACAGCTATCAAGCTATGTAGAGTTTTATTTTATGAAAAATAAAACCAAAGTGAACAATAATTAATATTAAACTTTGTTAATAATTGCAACAAAAAACAATCACCGTAATAAATATTTCACATTACAAAAAATATATCAAAATTGCGATTATCTTATATCTCTCAATATCTGCTCAAACCGTGGTAAGTCATGGCGTTGCATGATGGTTGTGTGTGTGGTGGGAATATGTTGTTTATTTGCCACATCAATGATTAATTGTTGATGTAGTGGGAGCAAATCATGCAGCGCATATTCATTCACAATTTTTGCACGGGCTGACGCACGCATCTCACGCATTCCATCTTTATGCTCTAGCACTTTAATCACCTGCTCGGCAACTTCAGCGGGAGAGAAAAAATCGCATAATAACGCATGTTCACCATGATTCATCAGCTCCATCACAGGGGCGGTGCGTGAAGATATCATCGCACAACCGCTTGACATCGCCTCCATGGAAGACCATGACAACACAAAAGGATAGGTGAGGTAAATATGCGCCCGTGAAATCTGAAATAATTTAATCAAATGATGATATGATAACATTCCGGGGAATATGATGCGAGATTCATCAAGTTTGACCTGCGCCATCATTTTATGCCGCCATGTTTCACCTTTGCCAAGCTTCTTGCCATAGCTCACCTCGTCCGCCCCAACCACAATGATGCGGCAATTAGGGCGTTTTTGCAAAATAATCTCCGCTGCCTTCATAAAGGTTGGAAAACCACGATATGGCTCAAAATTGCGGGCGATATAAGTCACAGTTTCATCACCTGTTTTATATGTTTGGTTGCCAATCACCAGTTCAGCCGCATCATCTGGCGTGCATATATCCGTATCAATTCCATCATGTAGCACCGAAATGCGGGGTTTATAAATATCAGGGTGCAGGCTATGTTGCCATAATGTTGGCGTAATCCCAAAATCCATGCAATCAAGATTCATGAGGTTAATGACATTCTTAGTGCGAACACGGGCTTCATCATCGGGGCTGCGACGCTCCGATTTATCAAAATCCACATCTGCCCCGTGCGAGCGATAAAAAAACTCAAGAAAGCTCAAAATCGGAGTGTTGTGATAAATATCTTTCAGATAAAGCGCATCGCCCCAGCCAGGGTGGCAACAAATCACATCAGGGATAAAGCCCTCCGTTGCCTTGAGTTTAGCGCAAACTTTCCATATTTCCTGCGCATGTATCACGCCAATTTCTGCACTTGTAAGGTAGCGATGGGTAGAAATTGAGGCCTCACGTGGCACATTATATTCCACTTTATGCACATTCGGCAAATCAAAGTTTTTCGGCTTAGTGATGAATACCACTTGATTTTTCGGGTCTTTGGCGAAAGCATTGCACAAATGCTTATACTGCCCTGGCATATTTGGGTGAAGGAATAATATTTTCATTTAGTTGATTCTCCTGTTTTTAACACTATCGTGTTAGTGCTTATATTTTAACACTATCATGTTATCGCTCCGTTTTATTTATCCAATATTGTTTTACAGTTTCAAACTTATTAATTCTAGCATTAATTTTAATAATTTCCTTCGGATAAAACTCAAGTAAAATATCGCATAACTCAATCATCCATTGTCTGCGAGAATATTTTGGGTTAATAATAACTTTGTTTGAATTGGCAATTTGTATCTGCCCCCAACCTAATGCACCAATAGTTAAGCATTCCCATGATAAAAACTCAATCGGCTGAAAGGTAACATTTTCAATAATTAGTTCAGTGTTTTCAATGTGATATTTTATCATTAGCAATGAAAAATAATTATTATCATCTTCATAAAAACGTGACAATCTTTCAACTGAGGTTAGATTTGGCATATTAAACTTAGTATCTGAACGATGAGTTTTTACATCAACAATGTTATAATTACCAAAAATATCAGAAAATGCTAAATCTGCCATGGAACGGCGAGCGAAATCATTTGAGTAACTACCGCAATGTTCATTAGCAAGTTCTGCAAATTGTTCACTGATTATCTCTTGAATGGCATCGCCTGCCGCACGAGGGCTTTTCATCGTTTTTGCACTCAGAAAATCATCATGATTGCGTAAATAATCTTTTATTCGCTGAGCAATAATTTCGTTACTACCATTAAAAAATATTGATTGTTTCATGATAGTAAATCCTGTGTTAAATGAGTGTGTTCTGGTTTTGCACGTTTTTTTTGTTGCGATAATGTGTTTCTTTCCCAAAAAACACCATCGCTATAACCTTGAATATTGTTATTCGTGTCAGCCATTCGCAATCGTTTCAATGCGTAGTAGCAATATTCTCTTTCTTGCTCTATTCCTAAGAAATTGCGTCCTAATTTTTTGGCAACTACTGCCGTTGTGCCAGAGCCAAGAAATGGATCTAATATAAAATCCCCCTGTTTGCTACTTGCTAAGATAATTTTTGCGAGCAATTTTTCAGGTTTTTGCGTTGGGTGGCAAGTATTTTCGGGCATAGACCAAAATGGAACACTAATATCAGTCCATAAATTGGACGGGCTGGTTAAGCGATAATTGCCATTATCTCCTTCGCTCCAATCTTTTGCGCTGCCATCATCATGACGATAAGGCGCAATAACTTTTCGCTTCAGCTTCACCGCTTCGCAATCAAAATAATAATCATTGGACATAGTGCAAAACCATATATCTTCTGAGCAATTTTTCCAATTATGTTTTGCGCCTCTGCCTTTTTCACGCTCCCATGTAATACGATTTCTAATATGAAAATATTTAGAACAAACATCATAAACTACGCCTGACATTTGCCAATCATTGCATATGTAAATTGATGCTGTCGGTTTGAGGGTATGCAAAATTGAGTTAATCCAAGTATCTAACAATTGGCGATAATCATCTAGACTGGTGCGCTTAAACTTTGATCCAGCAAAATCTTTAGCAATATTATAAGGTGGGTCAAGAAACAACAAATCAACAAATTGATTGGGTAAATATTTTGCTGTTTCCAGCATGTTTTGGCATGTTAGTTGATTAGTAATATCTTGCTTAGTAATAATTTTATCTTTGCTGGGCAAAACATATAATTGTTTGCTGAGATTAACGGCTTCATCTGTTGTTATCGTAATAGTTTGGTTGCGAGATGACATATTTTCCAACATCATATCTCATTCAAATATTCGTTTGGCGGGGGAGATTTCATTCATTTTACCATTTTCAATGCGCATGATGGCGAGGGAGCGTTGGTTGCTGCCGTTAGCATTAAACCTGATTAAGCCATTTGCGGGCGTGACAAACCCATTTGAGCGAGTGATACTTGAGTGAATAATATTTGAGTTAGGGGAGGGGGCGGTTGCTAATATATCAGCGGCTATTGAGATTGCATCATAGCCAAGTGATGAGATTCTGCTGGGAGAATATCCATATTCATGTTCAAAACGGCGTGCAAATTGTTGAAAATTGCGGGCGGAACTGCTAGCAAACTCCACCCCAATCAGTTCTGGCTTACCAAGCAATGCTTGATTATCCAGTAATCCTATGCCGTAATATGAATATTGTGTTGATGTGGGTTGCGCTCTTAGTGTAGCTATCAATTGCGCCGCTCGTTCGCCCCCTTCCAATATCAGCACTGCATCAGCAGGTGGCAGCCCCGCTTGCATTTTGCTTGCAACATTATTGTTCAATTGCCCAATCACCAAGTTGAAATCATTTGTGCCTGCGCCATATTTCACAATGCTAGTTTCGTTAATTCCAGATGTTGCAATTGCTTGGCGTAATAGTGTTTCAAGCGCATCTGAGCTGTTATTGCTCGGTAATAATATAGCTAAATGTTGCTTATTTTGCTTAGAGATATGCGCAATAATTTGAGTGATTTGCTCCTGCATCATGAAACCCATGATGAACGTTTTATCATCTGCAACCGTTATATTATTGGAAAAACTGATGATATCAATTCCAGCTTTGCTTGCGATTGGCTTGATTGAATTGGTTGACGCTGCATCTAGGGGGCCTAGCAATAATTTCGCTCCATCTTTAATTGCATCATTTGCTGCTTTAATTGCATTTTTGGGCGTATCCCCTGTATTTTTTGGCAGTAACATTATGCGCGTGTTATTATTACTCAGTGCGTATTTATCAGATAAACCAAGCATTGCTGCGTCCAACATATTTTGCCCAAGTTTGCTATTTGCGCCAGTGAGTGGCAGTAACAACCCAACTTTAACTTCTGTTGATTGGTTGCTGGTTTGTGGGTAAGCGTTTTGTTGCGAGGCAGTTTGGGGAGTTGGGCTATAATTATTACGCAACGGTGCGGTTGATGCTACTCTAACATCAAAATGTTGCACATCAGAATGTTTCATATTATAAGGGTGAATATTTGGTTGCGCCGCATATGGCGAAGTTGCGGGCGGAGAAGGGGGCTTTTGCGGCATACAAGCCCCTAATATTATGATAAATAATAATGATAATATATGTAGTAATTTCATTATTTGCCAGCCGTCATTATATGGTTGTTATGATTGAAAACATAAAACATAATATTTAGGCGCAAAGCAAGCTATTTGGTTGATGGCGATAACTCAATGCTTCTGCGATTGCATGGCGTGTGATATTTACCTTGCCGCTTAAATCCGCAATAGTTGCAGCAACTCTTGAAATGCGGGTGATTCCTCGCATAGAAAGATTCATTTTTTGCGTTGCTTGTTGCAATAAATCGCTTGCATCATCTTCCCATTTGAATGATTGTTCAATCAGCTCCGCACTTGCATTGGAATTAATCGTTCCGCTGCCATAACGTAATTGTTGTTTCTCTCGTGCATTATGCACCCTATTTGCAACGATTGCCGAACTTTCAGCTTTGGGAGAATTGAATAATTCATTAGCAACCAACATTGGCATCATAATTTTCATATCAAAACGGTCAAGCAATGGCCCTGAGAGTTTATTTTGATAATCTTCACCACATCTTGGTGCTTTGGAACAGCTCCTTTCAACATCACCGAGGTAACCGCAACGGCAAGGGTTCATCGCAGCGATTAATTGAAAATCAGCAGGATAAGTCACATGAGCTTGCACCCGTGAAATGCTAATTGTCCTTGTTTCCAATGGTTGGCGCAACGCTTCCAGCACTGCTCGTGGAAACTCTGGTATTTCGTCAAGGAATAATACTCCCCTGTGAGCTAGTGAAATCTCTCCGGGGTGCGCTCTCTTACCACCACCAACCATGGCTGGCAGTGATGCAGAATGATGCGGCGCACGAAAGGGGCGATCTTGCACTAATCCCGTTTCAGGTAAATTGCCCGCAATGCTTGCAATAATGCTTATATCCAGCATTTCCTTTGCATTCATGGGGGGTAGAATAGTTGGCAAGCACGAGGCAAGCATAGATTTTCCAGTTCCGGGAGGTCCCACCATCAACAAATTATGTCCACCACTTGCCGCAATTTCCAACGCACGTTTAGCATGATTATGTCCCTTAACTTGGCTTAAATCTATTTTGTGAATGGTTGCAGGGGCAATTTGAGCAATTGGCGCACCCATCACTTGTTCCCCCTTAAAATGTTTGATTAACGCAAGCATAGATGGTGCTGCTAGAATATTTATATCACCAGCCCATGAGGCTTCCTGAGCATTTGAGGCAGGGCATATGATACCCCTGCCAAGCGCATTCGCACCCATTGCAGCGGGCAAAACTCCACTGACTTGTAATATTCTGCCATCAAGTGAGAGTTCACCGAGGGCGATATATTCGTTCAAATCTTCCTGTGGAATTATCCCCATTACCACCAACAACGCAAGGGCGATTGGCAAATCATAATGACTGCCCTCTTTGGCGAGATCTGCTGGTGCAAGGTTAATGGTTATGCGTTTGGCGGGCAGTGCTAGCCCTAGCGATTGAATGGCAACCCTCACTCGCTCCCGTGATTCTCCAACGGCTTTATCTGGCAAACCAACAATTGTGAAGGCTGGAATCCCCGCTGCAATATGCGCTTGCACTTCAACGGGGGTAGTTTCAATTCCAGCAAAAGCGATTGTTTGAATGTGAGCAATCATGATGTTATTTCCTGATGTTGCTTTGTTGAAGTTGGGTTGTTGGTTATATATTTATTACAACGAATTAATATGGCGTTAATAAGCATAGATACCAGCTTGCGCTGGTATGACAAAACTCCACTTGGGCAACCGTCATACCAGCGAAGGCTGGTATCCACAACTAATTATTTAACGATAATCACCTTACTATCAATTAATTGATATAATAAAAACATCAAAATTAAAATAAAATTATACTAAAATTATTCATAAATTAACTAACCATCAGCATAATTGAAGTTTAACAATTATATATTATTAGATATTAGTGAATCATTTATACCAAACTTTTCAAAGCCGTCATGCGCAAAACCTCAAATGGTTGATGGCGTCGTTTGCGTTTGTGTTGATTGCAGCGGTGGCAATTGTTGGGTTTTATTCCGTTAAAGAATATGATGCGTCAAACCAAAAAGGCAAAGCAGATGCAACCCGTCTTGCTGCTATTTTGGCGGATCATGTGGAGCAAAACCTGCATACGGTGGATTTATTTTTGCAGCAAGCGGTGGAACGTCAGCGTTTGAACCTACTATTTGGTGGAACATTACCCAATGACATCATCAACCATTTCAAATTATGGGTGGATAGTCGTCCCAATATGGTGGCCTTGATGATTATCAACCAAAAAGGTGAAACTGAAGTTGCGGTTAATAATAAATTATATTCCAAATGGATTGATTATGACAAATCATTCAAAGATTTCTTGCCATTTATTTATTTGCGCAAAGATGAATCTGATTTGCAACTATTAATGCCATATAAAACCAAAGATAATAAAGAGATTTTGTTAGTCGCAAGGCGTATGAGCAAATTGGACGGAACATTTGGTGGAATTGTTATCGCCGCTATTGATTCTGATTGCTTTTTGGATTTTTTTGCAAGTGTTGATAGCAATCATGAGCGAGTTGCTGACGTGGTGATGTCTGATGGCAAAAGCCTGTTTGGTGAGATGAATCATAGTAGATTATGGAAAATTAAGCGTGAATCGCTTAATAAATTATGGAAATCAACGCAACAAACCACCAAAACCAATGATTCCATCACCATCAAAACTAATGGACGGTTGAATATTGTTGCGTATCAAAAAGTTATAAACCAACCACTAACCGCCATGGTTGCCATTGATGAGGGCGAGTTTTTATATCAATTCTGGCAAGACAGATTCAAAGATTTAGGGTTTTTGGCGTTAATATTATTATTTGTTTCCGTTGGAGCATTCTTCATTTTGACCATGTCCAAACAAATGATGCGAGTCAAAAAATCTGAGGCAGCAGCAATTTTAGCATCGCAAACAAAATCTGAGTTTTTGGCGAATATGAGCCATGAATTACGCACGCCCTTAAATGCGATTATTGGCTTTTCTGAAATGTTAAATGCGGGTTATTTTGGGCCCTTAAATACCAAACAAAAAGATAGAATGGGTGATATAACTTTATGCGGCAATCACTTGTTGCAGTTGATTAATGATATATTAGAGTTTTCCAAAGGGGAGGCGGGCAGGCTTGAAATTGTGGAAGAAAAAGTCAATGTGTTTGATGCCGTCAATGAAACAGCACGCATTATGAATGAGAAAATCAAAAGCAAAAGTTTGCAATTCAAGATTGACGTCCCCGAAAACTTGCCACGATTATTTGCTGATAAGCGCAAATTGAAACAAGTATTGATTAATCTCATTTCTAATAGTGTTAAGTTCACTCCGCCAAACGGCTTGGTCACGGTCAAAGCGCATATGGACGGTAATCGCAATATGATTATTGAGGTGATTGACACGGGAATTGGGATAGCCGAGGAGGATATTCAAATTGCGCTTGATGTGTTTGGGCAGGTTCATCGCAGCCAAAGCCACGAAGGAACAGGGCTGGGGTTACCACTTTGTCGCATGTTCACGGAGTTGCATAATGGACGTTTGACACTGATTAGCTCGCTTGGTGAAGGCACAACAGTGCGCTTGCAATTCCCCGAAGTGCGAGTGATTGAACATGTGTTACCTGAGCCAATCATGGTGCAGAATGATAATTTTGTAGCTTGATGTTTGCCATAAATTAGTTGCAATATTTTAGTAATTGTTTCATATGTAGAATTATAAATCATGAACATTCAAAACAAAAAATCACCAAAAATTGGTATTACGCTAGATTATGAAATTGAGCAAACATATTCCAAATATCCTTGGTATGCACTGAGGGAGAATTATTGCGCCTCAGTTGCACAATTTGGAGCAGTTCCTGTGCCTCTTGCACATTTTCCTGCTTTAGCTGATGATTATCTTGATATGATTGATGGTTTGATTGTGACTGGTGGCAATTTTGATGTTTCGCCCGAACTTTATGGGCAGGAAATAAATAGCGATAAAGTAAGCCTCAAAAATACTCGCACCCAATTTGAATATGCAATTTTGCAAGGAGCGATTGCCCGCAACATGCCAATTTTAGGGATATGCGGAGGGCAGCAATTGCTGAATGTGGTGCTTGGTGGTAGTTTAATTCAACATATTCCTGATGGTTTTCCGCATTCAACCATTTTGCATGAGCAGCCCAACCCACGCAACCAAGTTTCGCATCATGTGAAAATCACGGCGGGCAGTTTGCTTGCAAATATCGTGAAACAAGCCGAGATTATGGTTAATAGTGCGCATCATCAAGCGGTGGAAGTGGTGGCGAGTGGTGTGATAGTCAACGCAATTGCTCCCGATGGCGTGATTGAGGGTATAGAATATGGCGCGCACCCATTTTGCATTGGCGTGCAATGGCACCCTGAGTTTCTAATCACTCCCGCCGACCAAGCAATTTACGCTGCATTCATTGCTGCGTGTGAAAATTATGGCGATATGCACAATTAAATTAATCCTTGTCATGTGGTGATTTTTTAATTACAAACAATTCACTATGATGAATATTGAACGCTCTCGGCGTGCTGCCAAACAAATCAACTTAACGCCATTGATTGATGTGGTGTTTATGTTGATGATTTTCTTCATTCTCACCACCAATTATGTTGATATTGAAGCATTAAAATTGGCGGTGATTGAGGATAGTAGCAATAGTAAATCCACTTCTAAAGTTATAAAAACTCATGATGTGACGCTGATGAGTAGCGGGGCAACTTTCGTTAATGGTGCGCTGGTTTATTATGGTGATTTGGAGGAGCGGTTAGAGGTGATTTTCATGCGCCAACCTGATGTTCCCGTCACCGTGAAATGTGATGATAAAGTTAATGTGCAGATGTTGGTGGAAGTGTTGGATATGGTCAAACGAACTGGCGGGAAAGACGTTAGAGTGGCTCGCTTAAATATATCCTCACCAAATGTAACACAACCAATTATAAGCGGGGAATAATGAGTTTTGCTATTGAAATTGAACGATCCCAAAAAAAACCGCGTGAAATTAGCCTTGTTCCAATGATTAATATCATATTTTTAATGCTAATATTTTTCATTGTGGCGGGTAAAATTGAGCATGTGAATGTTTTGCCAATTGATGTGCCACTTAGTGAGCAAATTAGCGATGTTTCCCTTGGTGAAGCAGTGATTACGCTCGGCAAACGTGAGGAGATTTTGGCGGGTGATGATGTGATGTTCAATATAAGTGAGTTAAAACAATGGATTGAGAAGCGTATGGCAAAAAACCCGTCATCACGTTTCACCATCAAAGCTGATGCGGATATGGAGGCGGTGAAACTGATTGAGTTAATGCAAGCGATGGAGCAATCAGGGGCGCATGATGTGGTGCTTGCTGCCCAGAAACCTTAAACTATAGGTCTAAACCATAGCACAAAAACTACGGCGCAAAATCATAGCATAGTGTAGAAAAATTATAGAGAAATATTAATGGATATAACAGTAACTCCCAAACATATGCCCCCCAAACATATGATTTCCAATTATGCTCAACATTTGAACTTGCTGGAGCAGGAACAAAAATTACGCTTATTCAATGTTCCGCCGTTTTATGTGATTTTGGGGTTGGCAGCATTTACGCATATTGCATTGATTGCCCCAATATTATTTGTGAAAGTGGCAGATTCCTTGCCAAAAACCAAGCAAGTTCGCCTCGCCTTTGGGATTGACAGTGAAATTAATAAGGAAACCCCGCAGCCACAACAAACATCGGTTGCGCAACAAGATAAACCACAATCATCATCGCCTAAAAATGAGTTGGTTCAAACCAAAACACCTATACCTAAAACTCCAGTTATTAAGACTCCAGTTCTTGAAACTCCAGTTATTAAGGCATCTGAGCAAAAACCAACTATCAGACAAAATAATACGGAAAATAATTCAACTTCACATGTTATAAACCCGTCCACCCCCTCAACTCCAACTTACAAAACCAACGTGATGGTGCGTCCAGAGCGGGCGCAACTTGCTAATTTGCGTCAACAAGGCGGTGGGTATAAATCTGATATTGCCGCAAAAGGTGAAATAGTTGGTAAATATGAGCAGTTGCTTTCAGGGTGGATTAATCGCCATCGTTTGAACAAAATGTTGACTCTGCCAGCAAATGCAAGTGGGCGGGTGGTGGTGCGTTTGCGTATTAATCGCCGTGGATATGTTATATTCAAAGCGATTGAGCAATCCTCAGGTGACGCTAATCTTGATAATGCAGCGATTGAATCCGTGACCCGTGCATCTCCAGTTCCCGCCGTTCCCCAGCAATATCCGGGGGGAGCGCAATTGGAGTTTTTAATTCCCATTAGCTTTGTGGTGAATTGAGATTATGCTATATTTCACCTTCAAAACATTAATAAGCGCATTGATCATCGCTGGAGTTTCAGAGCTAGCCAAGCGGTTCAGTTTCATGGCGGCTTTGCTCGTTAGTCTGCCCATCACTAGCTTGCTTGCTTTCATCTGGATTTATGTTGAAACAAATGATGTGCAGAAAATTGCAACCATATCAAATCAAGTTTTTTGGCTGGTAATTCCATCGCTTGCCTTGTTTTTAGTCCTGCCTGTCTTGCTAAATCACCATATTTCATTTTGGCTCGCATTAATTGCGTCCTGCGTGGTGACTATCATATGTTACGGCGCAATATACCTGCTTAGCACGATGTTTCAATCATAATCACCAAGCATTTCCTCATAGGTTTTGCGGCGGCGAATGATACGAAACTCTGAGCCATCAACCAAAACTTCAGGCACAAGCGGGCGACAATTATAAGTTGAACTCATTGATGCGCCATAAGCCCCTGCGCTGCGAATTGCGAGCAAATCAGCGGGGTGCAAATGCGGCAATGCAACATTTTTAGCAAAAATATCGCTAGATTCACAAACGGGCCCCACAACATGATAAGCCGTGGTGAGGGATTGTTCCGCAACGCCAATAATTTCGTGATAAGCACCATAAATTGCGGGGCGAGCAAGGTCATTCATACCTGCATCAATTATCGCAAAATCAGTATCGCCTTGTTTAACATAAATCACCGAGGCAACCAACAATCCTGCATTTCCTGCAATTAATCGCCCTGGTTCAAACACATAATCAGCTTGCAACCCACTCATTATTTCAGCAATAACTGCCCCATATTGTTGTGGAGTTGGTGGAGTTTTTTCAGCCAAATCATAGGGTATTCCAAGCCCCCCCCCTAAATCTATTACGGGCAGCGCATAGCCATTTGCCCGCATCATTTCCACAAAATGTCTCACTCGTTTGAACGCTTGTGCAAATGGTGCAAGGTTAGTCAGTTGTGAACCAATATGCACCGAAACCCCTTGAATTATAATATTTGGCAGACTTTTTGCTACTTCATAAACAGCGGGTGCGACTTCAATATCAATCCCAAACTTGGAATCCTTGCGCCCTGTGGTAATTTTTTCATGCGTGCCAGCGTCAACATCGGGGTTCACACGAATGGCGATGCGAGCCTTAACTTGCATCTCGCCTGCAACTTCGTTCAAGGAGTGCAATTCCGCCAATGATTCCACATTAAACTGAAAAATATTTTGCGCACAAGCAAATTGCATCTCCGCCTTGGTTTTGCCAACCCCTGAAAAAACAATATTTTGTGGCGCAATTCCTGCTTTCAATGCAACACGGATTTCACCCGCTGAAACCACGTCTGCGCCCGCTCCTTCATCTCGCAAAACATCCAAAATATGCGGATTACCATTTGCTTTGACCGCAAAACATATTTTGGGGTTTAGCGGTGCAAGGCTTGCCCGCATCACCTGCATATGATGGCGCAAAGTTGCTGTGGAATAGCAATAAAACGGCGTTCCAACTTGCTCGGCAATCGTTGCAATTGCTACATTTTCTGCGTGCAAAGTTTGATTTTTATAATGGAAGTGATCCACGATTATTCTCCTTTTTGTTTTCATATTGCTGAATGTCTTTCGGGCGCACTAAGTTCCCTTGAATCCCGCATGAATTGATGGTTAGACAGCAAATTAGCAATAAAATTATTTTCATATTTTGCCTATCTATTACGAATTATAAGTTGTTACGAATTAAGAGCATTTCATATAAATCAGTGGGCGTTAATGTCAGTTTCAACGCCAATTGGAGCGCAATTCCAAGCACAATTAATGCAAGAATTGAGCGCAAATATTCAGTTGGTAATTTTGTGGTGAGGCGAATCCCCAGCTGCGCTCCGATTGACGAACCAATTAACAACAGACCCGCTAGGAAAATATCCACAGTTTGCGTGGTGATTGCTTGCAAAAATGTCACATTAGCGGATATGAAAATCATTTGAAACAGCGATGTGCCAACTACAATCTTTGCAGGCATTTTGAAGATATAAATCATGGCGGGTATCATAAAAAAACCGCCTCCAACTCCAAGCATTGAGACGAAAATCCCAATAAAAATGCTCGTGAGTAATGGAATTATGATGCTGATATGCAGGTTAGAATGAGGGAAATACACAATCCAAGGTAATTTTGATTGCTGAATATTTATAGTTGGCTCGTCGCTTGCAACTATTTTTTTGCGCAATATTGCATTAACGCTTTCAAACGCCATCATTCCACCTATTATGCTAAGTAATATAACATATCCAATTGAGATGACAATATCAATTTGCCCTAATTTTTGGAGGTAACTAAATAAATAAACCCCCAAACTAGAGCCAATAAATCCGCCGATTAACAGCAAGCAACCCATACGAAAATCAACATTATTATTGCGCCAATGTGAGCTAAATCCAGAAATGGAGGAGGCAATCATTTGAGTTGCAACGCTTGAAACGGCAATAGCGGGCGGAACTCCACCAAATATTAGCAATGGAGTTATTAAGAATCCGCCACCAATTCCGAATAATCCTGATAAAATACCAGCGCCCCCTCCCAATGCTAAAAGCATAAAAATGTCAACGGACATTTGAGCAATTGGCAAATAAATAGACATTATCGTGTCATCAAAATCTTCTCAGAGAAATATTTCTCAATCTGAGCAGGAAATTCTCGGTTCATTCTGTCAACCAATTGACGATTATTATTAGCGAAAAACTTATCTTCATCACCAATTGAAACATCTTTTTTCACTTCACGAGTCATCTTCAAACTGGAATTAGCAACCATACTGGCCAAGTTTTGTTGCGATTCATATAATTTATAATTCACTTTTATCTCGGTAGTGTAAGCATTGAACTTCACATTTGATGCCCTGTCAACATAAGTTCGTGCATCAGCTATTTCAACCTCAAACCTCGCCTCACCTTTATTTGATATTTTTATTTTGCGCTCAAACCATTGCTTTGTTAATGCAGAAGCCGCAATTGGTAGTATATTTGATTCCGCACCTTCATAAGGAACAATATTTATTGCCCCAACATTCATCATTAATATCGCACTATTATCAATTTCTGGTGTTTCAATGTTATAATCAGTGCAACCCACTAATATTGTTATCAACAAAACCGATAATATTTTTTTGAAATAAATTGACATAGCACGATATTAACCAAGTTAAAATTATCTTGAATAAAACTCTACCACCAAGTTAGGCTCCATAGTAACGGGATAAGGAATCTCCATGAAAGCTGGCTTACGCAGCATTTTTGCGCTCATGTTTTTCTCGTCCATCTCAATATATTCTGGTGCTTTGCGTTCAGCATTTTGCAACGCTTCCAGCACCATTGGAATCTGGCGAGATGCGTCTTTAACTGTCACCACATCACCAACTTTTAGCGTATAACTTGGAATATTAACTTTTTTGCCATTAACCAAAACATGGCCATGATTAACGAATTGACGTGAGGCAAATACCGTTGGCACAACGCCCATGCGATAAATAAAACTTGACAAGCGACACTCTAACAATCCAACCAGATTCTCAGATGTGTCACCTTTCAAGCGAACTGCTTCTTTATAAATACGCAAAAATTGTTTTTCAGATATGCTACCATAATAGCCTTTCAATTTTTGTTTGGCACGCAATTGCAAGCCATAATCGGAGAGTTTGCGGCGACGCGCAGCACCGTGCTGACCTGGGCCGTATGAACGTTTGATGACGGGATCTTTGGCTCTACCCCAGATATTTTCACCCATTCTTCTACTTAATTTATATTTAGCCTGAATACGCTTGCTCACAATTAAACCACACCTTAATTTACTATATTAAACCATGTGTAATAGCCATTTTTTGCCAACCTGTCAATGTTTTTTTTGAGTTATGCGTCATTTTGCCTCTCGCCTGATGAAGTTTTGTCATGTGGCGAGTTCCTCTCACCAAATAATACCGTCCCCAAACGCACATGAGTTGCACCAAAATTAATTGCACTCATATAATCGCTACTCATTCCCATGCTTAAATGTGGCAATTGAAATTGCTGTTGCAAAGTTTGCATCTGCGCAAAATATGGTTCTGGGGCTAAATAATATGGTGGAATACACATCAGCCCGTTAAGCTCAAGCCATTGATTATTAACACAAAAATCCACAAGTTCATGCAAATCTGTGAGCATCACTCCTGATTTTTGCGCTTCCGCCCCAATATTCACCTGCAACATAATATGCTGTTGTTTGTTGATTTTTTGCGCTTCAATCGCCGTTTCATGCGCTAGTTTCATGCTATCAATCGTTTCTATCACGTCAAATAATGCAACCGCTTGGCGAACTTTATTGCGTTGCAATGCTCCTATTAGGTGCAATTTTACGTCCGTATATAGCTCTCGCAGATGCTCCCAATGCTGCTTAGCTTCTTGCACCTTGTTTTCCGCAAAAACTCTATGACCATGCTCTAATAGCGATTGTATTTTATATTGTGGCTGCTGCTTGCTTACCGCCTCAATTGTCACTTGATGCGAAATATTCGCATTTGCAATTTCTGCGGTTATTTTGTCCAGAGCCGATGCACAATCCATCATTAGTTCACAAGGTTAATTAACGATAATATCTGCACGTTCTGGCGAACCAGACGGAATATCATTGCCCATCGCTTTCACGGAAATGCTAGTGTTTGAAACGCCTAAATCAATCATAAATGCTCGCACTGCCAAGGCACGCGCCAACGAGATTCGTCGGGCAACACTCACCTGATCGTTACTGCCCGAGGCATAAGCTATTATTTTGATATTTTCAGAATTATTCGCAACTAATTGTTTAGCTAGTGCAATTAAAGGTTGTTGTGACCCTAGCGGAACCTCTGTCTCTGATTGTGAGAACACCACCGTCAACGCATTGCCTTTATCATTTTGCACTGCATTATTTTGTGCTATTTTTGGTTCAGAAATTGCTGTTGATTTAGATATTTCATCAGGCAACATGGCAATTTGCTGCTCTTTTTTTACAGGCAGTTTTGGAGTTGCAACTTTTGGAATTATTTTCTCTGGTTCAACAACTGGTTCACCAAATGGTAATGTCGGCAATGGTTCATTATTAGCTTGAACCGCCCTATTATCAGCAAATGTTGGTAAGGTTGGCAGTTTTTCATTTGCTAAATCGCCTTCCTCAGGTGCGGAATTATCACTAGATAATGGCCCATCAACGGGAGGAGCTGCATCATTAAATGTTGGTAAGTTAGGCAATTCATCAACTGGCGGAGCTATATTTGGTTTCGCTGATTTTTCAGCTGGCACAATTGGAGCTGTTTTTTTCGCTTTCGGCTCACCCAAAAATGATGCAAATCCAGTGCTTAAATTAGGCAATATACCTTCTTTTGCAGCTTGATTTTCAACTATTTTTCCCACTTTTTCTGGTGATTGTTGCGTGGTTTGTATTGGGAGCTTTTCTGGTGATTTAGGCGTGTTTTTTTCCGAAATTAACGGTTCAATTGCAGACTTTTTCACCACATCAGGAACCGATTTTGAACCCTCTTCAATATCAGCCAAATCTAATGGCATATCAACTGGTGGTGCATTTTTATCCACTAATTTTGTGACTGGCAAATCTGCTATTGGTAATTTTTCAACAGACAAATCTGCGGTTAACTCATTTTTAGGCGCGGGAACGTGAAAGGGGTCTTTCGCTGTTTTCGCTGCTATGGCGGGTGGAGTTAGTGGTGCAATAGGTTTGATATTTTCCAATTCCTCCAAGTTTTTCGGCAATTCTTGCAAGTCTTTGTTAATTAGCGGCTCGCCAATCAGTTTCTCATCAATTTGGGGCGCATTATTATCCTTAATATTGCTCGCAATATCGACGAAATCTGGCTCTAATGCTGGGATTTCAGGCTCTGGCAATTTACTTGATTTTTTTAGCTCTTCTGGTGCATTTATTTTCTTAAGTTTAGTGATTTCCTTTGCTGGCTTCGGAGTTTCCTCGCCTAATAATTCATCAAGGCTTAATTCTTCACCAATTACTTTATTCGCTTTCTTAGAATCTTCTTCAATAATTTCAAGTGGCAATAACACTTTATTATCAGGCAGTTTTGCGGGCATTGACGGCAAGGTTTTTTCAATTAATGACGGCGCAATTATTGGCGTTTCAATTTTTTTCGGCAAATCTTTTTTGTCAACAAGGGCTGGCGTAACCGCGGATTTTTCTATTGCAATTGGAGCTATTTCCTTAAGCGGCTCAGCAACTTTCACCATATCAATTTTTGGCATGTCCACTCTTGGCGGAATTACTTTAGCGATTGTTGGCGGTTGAGGCTGCTTAATAATCGGCGTGGCTACGATTTTTTTCTCTACCACAGGGCTAGGAATTATAACTGGTGGGACTATGGCTAGCGGAACTATGGCTGGCTGTGCTATTGCGGGCTTCGCTATTATAGGCTTCGCTGCAACTTTCACTGGCGCAACCATCTCAGGCTTTGCAATTATTTTTGCTGGAATTACTGGCGTTGTCGCTACCACTGACGGAGCTATGGGCTTGGTGTAATTAGTAGCTGGCTTGAATTGGGCTGGCTTGAATGGAGTGGCTTTATAAGGCGCAGACTTTAAGGGCGCGGACGCAACGATTCCATCTGAAGATGGCGGAGAATATAGCTCATTTTGAATGGAGTTTTGCAAAATCCGTAACGCTTCCAACCTCACTTCAACGCTTGGGCTTTCTGGAACTAGCCTGCGAGCCTGCGCATCATTGCTCATCAATTGAGTTGCTGCAAACAAAGCTAGTAATATTTTTTTAGAGTTAATATGTTTGTGTTTCATACGCTAAATATAATTATGCCTTAACATTAATGTCTGTATTTTTGATAAACTGTTATTTGCAAAACTGCAAATGTTATTTCTATTCGTTTTATTATGGGTTGCATTATTTTTGTTTAACATGGTTCATCATGGTTCTGTGTGCGTCGGGGCTGCCTGCAAAAATGGCAAGCTCATCATAGGGGTAGCCTTCTTCGCCACTTGGCAGGCAAATTATTCCGCCCGCTTCCCTCACAATGATGATCCCTGCTGCCATATCCCATTTTTGCAATTTGGGAAACCATGCAGCGTCATATCTGCCCGCAGCAACATAAGCGAGGTCAAGTGCGGAAGCTCCAGCACGCCTTAAAACTGAATCAATTCCATCAGCATAATCAGCAAGGATTGAACATTCGCGGGAATGTTGTCCTTTTTTGCGTGAAGTCCCTGTGACAAAATAAAAATCTGTGCTGCGTTTAGAAACTACCAATCGCCGTTGATTAACAAATGCGCCTTTGCCCGCTTCCGCCATGAAAACTTCATCATGTATGGGGTCATAAATCACACCAGCAACAAGTTCTGTGCCATATTCTGTGACTTTTTGCACCCCAACTGAAACGCAAAAATAAGGTATTGCGTGACAAAAATTGGTGGTACCGTCTATAGGGTCAATCACAAAGCTATATTCACTTCTGCCCGCAATTTCACCCCCTTCTTCCATGATAAAGCCAATATCGGGACGAGCTTTTTTCAAGTTTTCATAGAGGATTTTTTCAACTTTTCGGTCAGTGGCGGTGACAAAATCCATCGCTCCCTTTTTGGATATTTGCAAGTTGCCGACTTCACCAAAATCTCGCAAGATGTGCATTGTAGTTTTTTGCACCGCACCAATCATCACGTTGATTAAAGCGGAACTGCTGAGAGGGTAGCGTATTTGATATTGATTATTCATGATTTTTTATGCCCGCTCAACATAACAAACTTCGCCGGTATCCACTATAATTTTGTCACCAACGCTAATAAATGGCGGAACAGTGATGCGCACACCATTGCTTAATATTGCGGGTTTATAAGATGATGAAGCCGTTTGCCCTTTAATCACTGGCTCAGTTTCGCTAATTTCTAGCGTCACATGTTGTGGCAAAGTCACGCTAATTGGCTCATTTTCATAAAGCTCTAACGTCACCATCATGCTACCCTCCAAAAACGCCAAACTATCTCCTAGCAAATCTGCTGGTAGTGATATTTGTTCATAATCAGCTTGGTTCATGAATATCAGATTTTCGCCCTCTTCATAAAGAAACTGATAATCCACTTGGTCAAGGCGCACACGTTCCACTGATTCATCTGAACGAAATCGCTCATTTAATTTAGTTCCATGGCGAATATCTTTCATTTCAACTTGGTTGAATGCACCGCCTTTTCCTGGTTTAACATGTTGAGTTTTGGTTACAACCCATAATTGTTTTTTATGCTCTAAAACATTGCCAACCCGTATTGAAACGCCATCAATCTTCATATTATCACCTATTATAATTTATTTTTAAGATTTTATTTTTCAAAACTTGGCTTTTTGGGAATTGGATTTTTGCAAGGCAGCTATCAACTCATCAAGCCCTTTGCGCTCAATCACTGCATCAAATTCCGCTCGTTGCGTAGTTATCAAGCTAATTCCTTCCACTGCCATATCATAAATCTTGAAATCAGAACCCACTTTGTGAATCTTATAATCAATCAAAATTGGGGCGGCGTTTTTACGTTGAACTTCCATACGCAATTGTGATTTATCCGTAGAAATAGCTTGTTGATTGGTGATTTTATAAGTTTCGCCCGAATAATTTTTAAGGCGGGAAGCATAGCTTTTAATCATAAAATCTTTATAAGACGCAATAAATAATTGCTTTTGCGCTGGAGTAGCTGCCCTTGCATGCCTACCCAGCACAAAGTTTGATATCCACGGCAAATCAACATAATTGGCGAAAGTTTTTTGCAATCCGCTTGAAATTGCCACTTCTCCACCCCCTTTTTTGATAGCCTGCATCACTTCATCTGCCACTTTGGTGACAAACATATTTTCAGGTGTTGCGGCGATTGCTGAATTGAAGCTCAGCATTATTAACAAACATATAAAACTGGATATTTTGCGCATGTGATTTTCTCAAACTTTTGGTTATAATGATTATTTTGCGTTATTTTGAATTAAGTTTCGGCGATATTGCGTATGTGCGCTGCGGAATGTGCTATATGTATCCAACGACGTAGCATACACATCATTAATTGCATCATCGGCGAGGTAGCGTTTATCTAACCCTTCCAACACCATCCGAACAATAATTGCTTCCCTAGAACTTAATATATTATATGGATCAGCGTAAAAATCAGCACTCAAGCCAAACATATCACGCAGATTTGAAGGGCCTAAAATTGGCAATACCACATAAAAGCCTTCACCAAATCCCCAATAACCCAAGGTTTGCCCAAAATCTTCAGTTCGCACCACTAGGTCAGTCGCCGTTCCTGCAAAATCAAATATTCCACCAATTCCAAGGGTTGAGTTCAACAAAAACGTCCATAATGCAGAAAATGCGTTTTCAGGGTCAGCTTGCAGCACTGAATTAAAAAATATTATTGGCATACGGAGATTGCGAAACACGTTGGAAACTTTTTGACGGGCTTCAACGGGAACTGCCCATTTGTAAAATCTAATTTTCGGTTGCAACACCCACACATCTAGAAACTCATTAAAATCATGCGTCACACGATTAACTGATTCCAACGGGTCAAAAACTTCCGACGGGTCAGAAATCTCTTGCTCAGCTTCATTTTGCGCCATTGTGATTTGCGTATTGATATTTTGTGCCGTAATGTTTTGTGCAGTAACCATGGCAGGCATCGCAACCAACCATATGCTTAAAAATAATGACAATATTTTACGAGATATAAACATTTTTACCACAACAAAAAAATAATAATATATAATTTTACATTCCATACAACACAAAATTGCACATGAATAGCTAAAACTTAACTATATATGCTTTAATTAAACATTAATTTGGTTAAAAATACATAATTTAATCATGAAGGCGAAACTTAATAATGACAGTTTTTCAAGAAACATTGCAACAAAAGCTATATGAGTTTTATGTAACCCCGCCAAAAGCGATTTCGTTTGAGTTTTTCCCACCCAAAGATGATGTTGCAGAAAAGTCACTATGGCAATCAGTTAATGAGCTTGCCCCCCTTAATCCATCATTTGTTTCTGTGACTTATGGAGCGGGAGGCAGCACTCGGGAGCGCACGCATAGCACCATTAAACGCATATTAAATGAAACCGGAATGAACCCCGCAGCGCATCTCACATGCGTTGGTGCATCACGTTTTGAAATTAATGCAGTTGCTGATGATTATTGGAACTCGGGCGTGCGTCATATTGTTGCATTGCGTGGTGATTGCCCTGATAATGTGCCATATTTGCCGCACCCAGATGGTTATGCTTATGGGGTGGATTTAGTCGCAGGATTGTGCGAGTTGCATGATTTTGAAATAAGTGTTGCCGCCTATCCTGAAGGACACCCACAAGCAAGCTCATTAGAGAGTGATATATATTATCTCAAAGATAAAATTGAAGCGGGCGCAACCAGAGCTATTACGCAATTTTTCTTTGAGGCTGATACATATTTGCGCTTTGTGGAGCGAGCAAGGCAGGTTGGAATTAATGCGCCAATAGTTCCGGGGATTTTACCTGTGAATAACATTTCGCAATTGCAACGTTTTGCCAAAATGTGCGGGGCGGAAGTGCCAAACTGGCTAAATCAGTTATTTGCAAATATTGAGGGTGATGATAATTTATATCAACAAACAGCGGCTTATGTCACCGCTTCATTATGCAGGAGGTTGCGCTTGGAAGGGGTTGACGAGTTCCATTTTTATACGCTTAATCGGGCTAATTTAACCAAGGCAATCTGCCATTTAATAGGGGTTCGCCCTGTTATTTCATAGCCAAGTGATTGGTGCATAATTTCGGGTGAGAATTATGTTGATAATTATAGTGAGAATTAAAAGGCTTGCTATGATAAACCAAATTGAGTAAAACCATGTATGTTTTCAACCTATATGGAATGATTTTTCAAGTTAATTATGGCGAAAATAAAACATAATAAAAGTGCAAAACCATCAATATTTGCTGGGTTTGCCAAAAGATTAAAGCGTTTATTTAACGCTAAAAATATTGTTGTTATCTCCGAACATGCGGTTGGACATTATGCAATCTCAATTCGTCAACAATGTGGGATTGCATTTGCATTGCTTGGCACGGTTGCACTAATTTCATATTCCATTGGACGATATATTCAAGCATCAGACGAAATTGCGCAGCAAGAACATGTGATTGAAAATGCTGAAGCGGAAAATGAAAAAATCCATAATGATTTTGTGTTGCTTAAACGTGATTTAATTAAAATGGGTGAAGATGGTGCAACTGATGGTAATATGAGTGATTACGCTCAATTTGTGCTGGAGCAATATCAAAATGTGAATATAGCGGATAATGCGGTGGCAGGGCAGAGCAACCCATTATTGGAGCGAGTTAATTTTTTGGAAACTCAGTTGCAACAATCAGAGTTGCAGCGAACTGAGTTTATGAATGAGGTTTATTTGCTAACAAAATCCAAGGCTCGGGCATTGCATAAAGCATTGGGAATCACGGGTATGAATGATAAAATGTCACGCATATTGGATTATCGTATGCAAAAAATGCTAGCAAAAGATGGTAATAATGCGGGCAATAATAATGCAGGGCAGGGCAATCAAGGGCAAGGTGGGGCTTATCAACCGCTAAATAATAGTTTATCCAATGATGATATATCTAATGCAAAATTAACTGAGCAACAAACATTAAATGAAGTAATATATTTGAACGAATTAGTTGGCTTGATTGATGAGTTGCCAACTCGCATTCCTGTGGATCGTGCCAAGCGAACTAGCGGATTTGGCGGACGAATTGATCCATTCAGGCGCACACTTGCCAACCATACTGGTATAGATTTTTCCGCACCAATTGGAGCGAAAATCAAGGCAACCGCAGCGGGGCGAGTGCGTTTGGCGGGGCATATCGGGGCATATGGCAAAACGATTGAGATTGACCATGGTAATTCAATCGCTAGCCGTTATAGCCATTTGAGCAAAATTAATGTTGCAGTTGGGCAGAAGATTCAAGCGGGTGATGTGATAGGGTTGCAAGGCACAACGGGGCGTTCAACGGGGCATCATTTGCATTATGAAGTTCGTCATCATAATATTCCAATTAATCCAGATAAGTTTTTAACGGCAGGTAATTATGTTTCAAAAATCTTCAAATAACAAGGCTTCAAATAACAAGGCTTCAAATAACAAGGCCTCAAATAATAAAACTCAAAACAACAAAGATGATAATATCTTCAAAAGTGATGCAACGATTAATGCTCGCAAAATTATACCAAGCATAATTTCGGGTGATATGTGCATTTTAGGCAATATCATGTCAGATGGAGTGCTGGATATTGATGGAAGAATTGATGGAAATGTTAAATCGGAAATTATTTATGTGCGTCCTAATGGGCAAATAACGGGTGATATTATGGCGGGGGGCGAGGTGCATATTTACGGCTCGGTGCATGGGGTGATTCGCTCTCCCAAAGTTTGTATTTATGCAAGCGCACATGTGGAAGGGACGATTATACATACGAACCTATCAATTGAAGATGGTGCATATATTGATTCACAATTCAAGCCGTTTAGTGTCAAGCCACTACTTCCGCATCGTCAAGATGAAAATGGTGCGCTCAAAATCACCACCGACAATGCGGATTATGATTTGTTGCGCAATTTGAAATTAATAGAATAATTGCGATTATTATTTGCCGTTATTGGTGATGCGCTTGATGATGACCAAACCAAAAATCATCAATGCTAATAATGCGATATTCAAACCCAACATATCAAAACTTTGCATGTTAGTTGGGTTAATGTTCTCGCCATAATCTGCAACGATTTTTGTGGTAATTTCTGTTTCATTTAATCCTTCATGGGCATATTGACAAATATCCGCTCGCACATTTTGTGCAAATGCTGCATCTGATGAAGCGATATTCTGCCCCGCACACACAACGCAATGCAATTTTTGCGCCACCGCATTTGAAACGCCGTAAAACTCTGTGGTGCTATCACAATTTATCATTCAGCGGGCGGAGTTGGTTCTGGAGCGATTTTTTTACGCAATTTCAAACGTGTTTTCAGATGTGGAATAAACTTCTCCGCCAAAACTTGCTCACTTAAAAATCCCGAATAAAACGCAATAACTTTACCATCTCTAGCAACCAAATAAGATTCTGGAATGCCTTTTACTTGATAATTAACCGCAGTTATATCCATTTTATCCACCCCTAAATAATCATAAGGATTGCCGTTTTCACGCAAATAATCAGTAATTCGCTTAGGGGAATCACGAGTTACCACCCCCATAATGTGAACCTCATAATCCTTTGATAATTTTATTAAATTAGGGTGTTCTTTTTGGCATGGCGCGCACCAAGTTGCAAAAAAGTTCAGCAAAAACATATCATGCTTCGCTTGCGAAAAATCCTTAGGAAACGGCGTAAATCCTTCAACTGGGTTAGTCATAATTGGATATGATTTTTTGCCAATTAAGTTTTCGCCTGATATAGTTGTGAAGCGTCCAACACCCACATTCACCATGAAAATCAGCACAATTACCCAAAAGCATATTAATATAATTTTTATTGGTTTCTTGCTCAAAATATTATTCCTTAAATGTTACGCCCTAAACATCAATCTTTCAAATGCAAACGTGCTTGTTCAATCGCTTGATTAAGCTCAATAAAAGCATCTTCATCACCATGAACCAGTTTGACTCGGGCGCGATAAACCGCATTAGCATCACTTAATGTAGCGGTGCTTCCAAGCCCAAGCACCAACAGCCAATCGGCAGGGTCAGTAGATGGAGATACAACATTAGAGCGACGTTTTTCCTTGATATTGCAACAATTCAACAATTGCGTCAGGCTGATTGTTCCTGCATCGCCAATCAAACGAATATTACGCAAACTATTTGAAAGCGCGTATATATTTTGCGGGCAGGCTGCCCATTTATCACAACCCATGAAAATTGTTGCATCATTAAAGTTAAAGCGCAAACCAACTCCCTCAGAATGCCCTCGCTTGCTACGTTTTGCATCATTGCTCATATTATCGTAATTGCTAAATAATATTGCGGTATCAGCATTGATGGTTTTCAACTCATCTTCAAGATATAATATCGCTTGTGCAAGATCAATATTTTGCGCAAATAAGCGATTAATCGTTGGGCTTGAAGTTCGCTGCCAGTTGGCCGGGAATTGAACGGGGCTATTAAATTGGAGCATGATATTTTTTATTTCTCTATTTGCATGTAAGTTTTTGAATTGCGAGTTTTTGGGTTGTAATTTTTTGGATTACAAGGCTTGTTTCTTACATTATAACTGGCAATAACTCCAGCAATAACCATCATTGCAACACTTAACCACAAAAATATCATTGCGGGGTTAAAATATATATAAATCATATATTTTTGTTGCGGCAGTTCTGTGTTAGTTGCATTTTTTGCATCATTATTATTACGATTACCATTACTATCACCATTAACGCTAACATTATCGTTAATCCTTCGCATTGTAACATATAAATCATATGTTGCAAAATGCTTAATCGCTGCTTCCGTGGTGAATTGCTCCTCAACTGCATAATAACGCTCCTCGGGAGTTAGTTGCAATTCGTGATTATCATGTAAAATACGGACATCACCTTGCTGCCAAACATAATTCTCACCTTCGCCAAATTCTACATTATTCAAGCTAACTTGATAATCACCAAATGCCGTTCGCACATCATTTTTTTGCATCACAAACTCAGCAGATTGATGATAAGCTCCAAATAATGTTACGCTTAACACAAATAACCCCAAACCTAAATGCCCAAGCAACATGGGTATTTGTCGTATATTTATTGTGCGATTATAAGCCCTCGCAATCGTGGTTTTCAGCGTGGCAAGCATTAGCCATATTCCGCAAAAAACTCCAAGTACTAGCATGATACTTAAGTTCCCTAGGCTTAAGTTCCCGAGAAAATAGCAGGCGATGGAAGTGATTATGGTGGACTCAATTAATGTGATGAATAATTGTTTTTTGCGTTTCGTTATGTTGCTATGCTTTGTTTTATTATGCGTAATTTCACCATCATAATTAATATTTTGTAAATCATTTGCATCGCTCCATGCTAGATAATTGCTAAGAGCGCAGCCAGCAATCATTGGCAACATCAACGCCGCAAATATTTGGCTAAAATATTCTGCTCCAATCGTGATGCGCTTGTCGCTAATCGCCTCAATGATGAATGGATAAAAAGTTGCTAGAAAAATCATAGCAGTAGTGAGCAGCAACAACAAATTATTCGCTAATATTAACGTTTCCTTGGAGAATAATTTGCACGGTTTAGCGGGTGCAAATCGTCCCGCTCCACGCAAATAAGCCCCAATTCCTAGCGTGGTTATCACCATCATGATGGCGCAAATAGCAACTCCCCTCGTTGGGTCACTCGCAAAGCTATGCACCGAATTAAGCAAGCCAGAGCGCACTAAAAATGTGCCAATAACACTCAAAGCAAAGCAGGTGATGGCAAGCAGCAGCACATAACGGGGCATATTTCCAGTTTTTCGCAAAATCAGATTAGCATGAAACAAAGCGGTGGCGCATAACCATGGCAGCAAAGCAACATTTTCTACAGGATCCCAAAACCACCACCCGCCCCAGCCTAATTCACGATAAGCCCACCAGCTCCCCATGGCAATTCCTGCGGTGAGCATCGCCCATGGAAACATGATATAAGGGTGCAAAATATTACCAAAATTAACTGGTTTCGCTTGAATAGTTTTTGCCTGAGTATCACTATTTTTATGCAACAAAATCGCAATCGCTAGCGCAAAAGATGCAGCAAACCCAACATATCCCGCATATAAAATAGGGGGGTGAATGGCAAGCCCAAAATCTTGCAATAACGGGTTGAAGCCCTGCCCCTCAGTGACGGCGGAAATCATTTCGGCAAAAGGGTTGGAAAATATGCGCAAATAACCAACAAATAATATTTGCATTAAACCCATAATTGCCAATGCTACAGGACGAAACTCTCGCAATCTAAGCGACATATATGCACTATATAATGATAAAATCAAGCACCATAGCAGCATTGAACCTTCATGATTGCCCCAAGTTGCGGTGATTTTATAGAGCATCGGTTTTTGCGTGTGCGAATGCAGCACCACCAACTCCAAGCCAAAATTGGAAGTTGCAAAACCATAAATCAGGGCAATAAAAGCAATCATCAGCAATGTTGCGTTGCATAATGCGAGTGATGGTTGAAGTGATGTTTGCTCCCATTTTTGCCCCAATTTTTGCCCCAATTTTTGATAGGCGGTTTTGCGAAAAAACATCAACGCAAACTGCGCAAATGATGCTAAAATCACTAATTCTAACATAGTTGTGCCAAATGGTGCTAACATAGCTGAAATATACGCATTTAAGGCAGAGGGCAGGGACATCACTTCATCTCCCGCCAGTGATTAGTTTTCTTCAATGATTTTGCAATCTCTGGTGGCATATATTTTTCATCATGCTTAGCTAGAATCTTATCCGCCTTCATCACCCCTTCCTTAAAAAATCCTTCAGCGATTATTCCCTGTCCCGCACGAAACAGGCTTGGCAATGCTCCCACATATTTCACTGTGATTTGTTGCGCCCCATCTGTGATGATGAACTCTGCGTTTTCTTCCACAATTTTTACACTCCCTTCAACCACCAATCCACCCGCCCGAATAAACTTAATTGATGGAGGCGGGGTTGTGATAATGTCAGTTGGAGAATAAAAATAAATGATATTATCCTCAATACGGTTCAAAAAAACGGCCAACGCACTGCCACTAATTGCGAGCATGATAGTGAAAAACAACAATCTTTGATGTCTTGCTTTCATTATTTATAGGGTTTCATTATTTATAGGGTTTCATTGTTTGTGGAGTTTTATGTTTTATAGAGTTTTTTATATTTTGGGGGTTTCGTGTTTTGTGGAACTGATTATCCTATCGTTTTGCGATAACTTTGGTTACTAAATTGGCGGTGATGGTGATGTCGTTAGAGACTTTATAACCCGATGCGGCTTCGCCTTTGAATCGTCCAAACTTTAAGCGATTAATATTGAAATAAGTAGTGAAACTCACCACCCCTTGCTCATCACCAAATAACGGCTCATCACCATTAATCACCAATAATTGAAACTCAATCACTTGTTGCTGCCCCATCAGGCTCAGCACCCCTCGCCCCCGATAATCATTGCCACTAATTATCTCCAGCTCCCTTGCCTCAAATGTTGCGGGAATAGAAATACCCAGTTGCGCCAATTGCGCTCCCAAAATACCCTGCGGAATATTGGCGTTGTTAGTGGAAATTGTTTGCGGTGATAGCTTGAAGTTAAAACGCAAATAGCTATTTTGTGGCATTTGCGGATTGAAACTAATTAATGCGTTATAATCTTTGAAATCACCTTCCATCAACTGCCCATTAACTTTGCTGGAATAGGATATTTTGCTACGCTCCTTGATGATTTGGTGAGTTGGCATGATTTGCCGTTGTTGAGCCAGTTGTTGTTGCGCCCGTTGTTGTGGCTGTGCCTGTTGCGGTTGCTGCATCACTGGAGTTTGCTGTTTTATTGCTGGAGCTGGTGGCGTATATTGCGTTTGTGCATTTGCACCATCAATTGCACCACCAACCATCACATTAATATGAATTGTTAAAACAAATATAAGGATAAATATTTTCATGATTTCTTTATGTTCTGTAATTAGCGTTAATTTTGATATAATCTTCGGTTAGGTCGCACGTCCACACAGTAGCTTTGCCTTCACCCACTCCCACATTAATATGTAGATTTACATGTGATAATGCTAAATGTTGCTTTGCCTTTGCCTCCGAGTAAGATGCGGCAACGCACGCCCCGCTTGCAACTAATTCATCACCAATATGCAAGGTGATATTATGCTCATTGACCCAGCGTTCAGATTTACCAATTGCGGCGATAATGCGCCCCCAATTTGGATCGCCTGCGGCTAATGCGGTTTTGACTAACGGAGAATTGGCAACTGCTAACCCAATTATTCTTGCGGATTCTTCATTTTCAGCACCACTCACATTAATCGTGATAAGTTTAGTTGCACCCTCGCCATCACATATAATTTGTATCGCCAAATCTTGCATTAAATCACGCAATCCCGCCTTGAAATCGTCCAGTAATTCATCACCTGCATTGCTTATTGGCGCATGTGAAGCTGCCCCCGTTGCGATTAATAGCAATGTATCATTCGTTGAAGTATCACTATCCACCGTGATGGAATTGAAAGTTTTTTGTGCATAACGAGAGAGTAATGGTTGCAACACATATGACGGCAAGTTGGCATCAGTAACAATAAAACCAAGCATTGTCGCCATGTCAGGGGCAATCATACCAGACCCTTTGGCAATTCCATTGATATTAACGGTAGTATCACCAATTTTCACTGTGCGAGTAAGAATTTTTGGGAATGTATCGGTTGTCATAATAGTTTTTGCGGCTTTTGCCCAACAATCACCATTTGCGCCAAAAGTTGCATCAAGGGTTGCAGATTTATCTTGCGATGTTTTTAAGCCATCAATCAAGCCATCAATCAAGCCGTGAATCCCTTGCACCATTTTGTCAATCGGTAAAAACTCACCAATCACTCCCGTGGAGCAAATCATCACGTCTTCAGCGTCACAATTCAAATGTTTGGCGACTGTTTCAGCCAATATTTGCGTATCCGCAACACCTTTTGCCCCCGTAAATGCGTTTGCATTACCCGCATTCACCAGCAATGCTTTGATTTTGCCACCAGCACAAGCCGCCCGACACCATGCAACGGGTGCAGCAGCAGTTTGCGAACGTGTATAAACACCAGCAATATGCGCCCCACTATCTTCATCATTATTATAATTATTACTATTATGGGCATCAACAAAACTCATTAATAGCATTTCGTCCCGCCCTTGATATTTTATTCCAGCATTAATGGTGGATATCTGCACCCCTTTAATGGCGGGTAATATAGCATATTCTTGCGGTGCTAGGGGCGATTTTGTATTGGTAAGCACTGCTTGAGGCGATGTTTCGTTTGGTGACATTTCGTTTGGTGATATTTTCATAAAAAATCCATATATTACACTCCATATATAGTGCGTTTATCTGCAACTGTATAGGGTTTTTAACTATATAAGATTTTTTATTTTGTGGTATATTCCCTTTTAACACGTTCGCCAATTGAGGTCAGCACTTCATAGCCGATTGTGTTATAAATACTCGCTAAATCATTAACGGTTTGCTGTGTTTTATCTATTATCATGAGGCTGCTTGCGCTCTCCAACACAGATTGCGGCACATTGCTTGCATTATAGCAGGTCATATCCATCGTGATGCGCCCAATTTGTGGCAAGCGATGCTCCCCCATAAACCCATATAAACTATGGCTTGCTTGGCGGTGAATCCCATCAGCATAACCAATTCCTGCCGTCAATATAATTGCACCTTTGGGCAGAGTTTCGGTTGCGCCATATCCAATCACCTCTGATTTATGCAAAGTTCGCAATTGCAAAATTGGAGCAGAAAGCTCGGCAACTGGCTGCATTTGCGACGATGAATGGCAAGCTGTATTATTATCCAGCGGGTTAATCCCATAAAGGGCGCAACCGGGGCGAGATATTGCACCATGATAATTGCGGGGCAGAAAATGTGCTGCCGAGTTCGCATAGCAGGTAGTTAAATGTGGCAATTGTTTTTCCACCCGCTTCATCACCTCAAATTGATGTGCATTTTTTGGGTGGCTCAAATCCGATGCACAAGCATAATGCGTCATCAGTAAATCCGCTTTTAGGGATTTCGCCATTTGCAATATTGTTTCATCGTCCAAATCTGATGCACTCAACCCCAGACGGTTCATACCAGAATCAATATTAATAATAGCGGATTTTGCCTTTGCATCATTTTGCACCGCAAGCCACGCTTTCAAACCCGCAACATGGTTGATGATAGGGTGTAATTCATGATGCAGATATTCGCTTTCTTCGCCTTTAAGCACGCCTTGAAAAACATATATCTCAGGCTTGAATGCCTCTTTGGCTATATTAATATTTTGCCGTAAAGCAATCGCCTCGCTTAATGTGGCAACAAAAAAATGCTTGCACCCAGCATTTTGCAAGGATTCAACCGCTTGCACCGCTCCCAACCCATAAGCATTTGCCTTCACCACCGCAGCCGTCATATCTGGTTTTTCGCCACCATGCAACCGTGAAAGAGTTTGCCAATTAGCAACCAATACTTGCAAATCAACCTTTAATGTTGCAACATTTGTCATTTAATAGCAATATTTTTTGTTTTAGATTGAATTAATCGCAATAATGTTTGCGCATTTGCAACATCGGTTAAGCGCACTTTGCCGTCATTTGCCGTCATTTTCAACTGGTGACAATTTGTCACCAGTTCACTTCCTTCTTCGCTCAATCTTTGCTTTAACTTGTTCCAATATTTCCTCGCAGCCTGATAATCAGCTTGTTCAATCAATGCTTGCACCACATCAATCACTGAGAAAAACCATGTTTCGGTTTTATCATCATATATTCTGCGGATATTATATTGTTCAAAAATCACCAAATTATCAGTCATAATAACCACTCATATCCATCATTCAAACTCAATCATCAACTGATTTGCACGAATTGTCTTGCCTGCCTCAACATATAATTTGCGCACAATTGAATCATGCGACGCTTTGAAAATATTTTGCATTTTCATCGCCTCAATGCTCAGCAATTCCTGCCCCGCATAAACTTGATCCCCTTCTTTCACACCAACGCTTGCCACCAACCCAGTTATCGGTGCATAAAGTTGATTGCGATTATCCGCTTCATCAGTTTTTGGCATATGCACCGCAAGTTCTGCCACCCGTGGCGTTCGCACTTTCACTTTAGTTTCTGAACCGCCATAATGTAGCTCAAACCCTTCCGTTATTGGCTTGATTTGCACACTAATTGGCTCATCATTAACCGTCCCTTGAAATAATCTCCGCCCTAGCTCCCAATTTGAACGAACTGTTGCAACGCCAGTGCCAAAGCTAATATCATATCCACCATCAACTTTTGTTGCAATAATTGGATAATCACTGCCATCAATATGCACCACCCAACGAGCTGCAATCACACGATGATAGCCCGCCAACTGCCCCGTTGTTTGCGCCGCCCTATTTGCATCTTTGAGATATGCGAATACTCCAACGCCAATAAACACTCGCAGATTTTCATCTGTAAGTGTTGATTTGGCGTAACCCTCGGGATATTCCTGTGCAATAAAATTAGTGGAGATATCTCCCCGTTTGAAGCGGTCATGATTGAGAATTGATTGCAAAAAGCTAATATTATGCGCAACCCCTTCCACCACATAAGCTGCCAATGCAGATTTCATGCTCTCTAACGCAGCGGGACGATTGCTTGCGTGGGTGCAAACTTTGGCAATCATCGGGTCATAAAACATGCTCACCTCACCCCCGCCATAAATACCCGTATCAATTAAAATGCGTTCATCAGCTTGCGCTTGCGGCTCTTCATAGCGAGTTATGCGCCCGATGGAAGGTAAAAATCCACGCTTAGGGTCTTCCGCATAAACCCGTGATTCAAACGCCCAACCATTAAATTGCACATCTTTTTGTGCAAAATCTAGCTTGTCACCATCTGCTATCCTAATCATCCATTCCACTAAATCAATATCAGTGATTAATTCCGTCACACGATGTTCAACTTGCAATCTTGTATTCATCTCCAGAAAGTAAAAGTTTTTCTTGTCATCAACAATAAACTCAACAGTTCCAACTGAAAAATAGCCCACTTTTTTGGCAAGAGCAACTGATTGTCGCCCCATTTTCGCCCGTAACGCTGGATCAACAAAAGAACTCGGAGCTTCCTCAATCACCTTTTGATGACGGCGTTGAATTGAACATTCACGCTCACCCAAATGCACAATATTACCATGCTTATCCGCTAATATTTGAATCTCAATATGGCGAGGATTATCAAAAAACTTTTCAATAAACACCCTTGCATCACCAAAACTTGAACGTGCTTCCGATGATGCAAGGCGCATTCCATCTTTTAGCTCATCTTCTGACCATGCCACTCGCATGCCCTTGCCACCACCGCCCGCCGCTGCTTTAATCATCACAGGATAGCCAATTTTTGCCGATTGTTTCTTGGCTTCCGTTAAAGTGCTAACCGCATCAATCCCCCCGGGGACAACATTTACGCCAGCTTTTTTAGCCAATTTTTTGGATTCAATTTTGTCACCCATCGCCCGAATTGCCGATGATGAAGGGCCAATCAAAGCAACTCCCCGCTTTTCCAATGCTTCAGCGAATAGTGGATTTTCTGACAAAAAACCATATCCGGGGTGAACCGCTTGCGCCCCCGTTTGGTCAACTGCGTCAAGTATTGCGGGTATATTGAGGTAACTTTGTGCTGATGGCGACGGGCCAATATAAATTGCCTCATCAGCCTCTTTCACATGGCGTGAGTTAGTATCCGCCTCAGAATAAACCGCAACGGTTTTTATCCCCATTTTACGGCAGGTTTGCATGACTCTAAGGGCGATTTCGCCACGATTTGCTATCAATATTTTATTAAACATAACTTGCACTTATAATTGATGAATTAAAAACTGGCAAATGAAAATATCAATTATACTTCCAAAATCATGCCATCATAAGCTGGTTCAACGTTGGTGGGTAAAATGTGACGCAACTCATCATAACCTATTTCATGCGCCATGTGAGTTAAGATTGCCCTCTTAGGTTTCACCCGCTCAATCCATTTTAAGGTTTGCTCCAAATGCGAATGAGTGGGCGCAGGCGTATAACGCAGGCAATCCACCACCCATATTTCCACGCCCGCCAATGCTGCAAACGCCGCATCACTCAAGTGATTTACATCAGTAGAATAAGCGATATCACCCACTCGCACCCCGAGCGTGTTAATTCTGCCATGAGTTTGTTGAAAAATAATTGTCTTCATGCCAGCCACTTCAACTGACGCAGGCGCATTTTGCACATCTATTATTCGCTCATTAAATGCGGGTTTATACCAACCATATTGGTGCTTATGCTCCTTGAAAACATAGGCGAACCGTTCTTTTAGCTCATTCATAGTATATTGTGTTGCAACCAAATCTATCGCATCATTTTTACTGAAGTTAAACGGGCGAAAATCATCAAGCCCGTGGCAATGGTCAGCATGTGCGTGAGTGATTATCAAACCATCAACTTGGGTTATATTATTCGCTAGTGCCTGTTGACGCAAATCAGGTGACGCATCAATCAGTAGCTTTGAACCGCTCTCATTTTCAAACACCACGCTCGCCCGCAATCGCTTGTTTTTCGGATTATCTGAACAACAAACTGCACATTCACAACCTATTATTGGCACGCCAGATGATGCACCACACCCTAATATTGTTAATTTTGTCATATATACATATATATTAACACATTCAAACGAACTTTTGCTAAAATACAGCCCCCGCAACACAACTATATTTTAATGTTATATTCTCTCAAATATTGTTTTGTCTTGCCTAAAGCCTCGTTCAATATTTATTCTAACCGTTTGCCTGTTGCTCTTCCATATCTTTCAGTTCTTGGATTTTTTCCGCAATAACTTTTTTAGGGTCAATTGGTTGAAAGAATGTGCTAGGGTCAGTGCCATACATTTCCGCAACTTTGATCGTCACTTCATCGGGTGGAACTTCGCCCTCCGCTGAAACAATAATTTCACCATATGGCTCAAACTCATATAAATCCAACGTTCCACCAGTTTCAGCGGATTTGAAAGCGTCATACATGCTTGGCTTCACCGCTACATAACACCAAAATGGCCCACCATGTTCCATCGTTCCATAAATCAACATAATGATTCGGGAAATATTATCTGGATCATATTTATCTGTATTCATGCAATAGCACCCACTTTTACTTTGATTTTCATATTAATCTTAAAATATAGATTTATGCAGCATTTGTCAAACCTAACATTACATATTGCAATATTCCGCCTGATTTATAATATTCCAGCTCATTTTGTGTGTCAATACGGCATAATAAATTGATATTTTTAACCTCACCATTTGCATATTTAATTTCGCACCCAATATTGCAAGCGGGGCTTAACTTGCCAATTCCGCTAAAGGCAAAAGTTTCATCGCCAGTTAATTTCAAATCATGGCGAGTTAATCCATCATTGAAAACTAGGGGCAAGATCCCCATTCCCACTAAATTGGAGCGGTGGATTCGTTCAAAACTCTCAGCAATCACCGCCTTCACGCCAAGCAATCTTGTGCCTTTGGCTGCCCAATCACGAGATGAACCCGTGCCATATTCCTTGCCTGCCATAATAACAAGTGGCGTGCCATCTGCTTGATAACGCATTGCTGCATCATATATCGCCATTTGTTCACCAGATGGAATATATTTGGTTAACCCGCCCTCAACTCCTTGCAACATCTCATTTTTGATACGTATATTGGCAAATGTGCCACGCATCATCACTTCATGGTTGCCACGCCTAGCACCATAAGAATTGAAATCCACTCGCTCAACTTTGTTCGCCTGCAAATATTGCGCTGCGGGAGAGTTGTTTGCAATGTTTCCAGCGGGTGAAATATGGTCAGTTGTGACGCTATCCCCCAAAATTGCCAATAATTTCGCTCCGTGAATGTCGCTTAAATCCATCGTTGCATCTTCAAAAAATGGTGGGTGCTGCACATAAGTGCTTGCACTGTTCCATGAGTAAGTGTTGCTTTTGGCGGGTTTGATTGCTTGCCACAATTCATCACCACTAAACACATCTTTATATTTACGCATAAACATATCACGAGTGACACATTTTTGCACCACTTGCTTTATTTCGGCATTGCTTGGCCAAATATCCGCCAAATAAACGGGCTTGCCATTAGTATCCGTCCCCAACATATCTTTGGTTATATCAATGTATAACGACCCTGCCAAAGCATAAGCCACCACTAATGGAGGCGATGCAAGATAATTAGCCTTCACCAGCGGGTGAACTCGCCCTTCAAAATTGCGATTGCCCGACAAAACCGAGGCAACGACCAGCTTCTCTGATTTAACAATATCCTCAATCTCACTCATTAAAGGCCCTGAATTACCAATGCAAGTGGTGCAACCATAGCCCACTAGATTGAAACCCATTGCGTCCAAATCCTCTTGCAAGCCCGCTGCCTTCAGATATTCCGTCACTACCTTAGAGCCAGGGGCGAGCGAGGTTTTAACCCACGGCTTCACCTGCAAACCAAGCGCGCGAGCTTTGCGAGCAACTAATCCCGCCGCTATCATCACGCTAGGGTTGGAAGTGTTGGTGCAACTCGTGATTGCTGCAATCACCACATCGCCATGGCTAATTGCAAAATCCTTATCCTTCACAGCGATTTTATCCGTTGACGCATGTGTTCCCACATTTAGGCTTGGCAGTTCTTTCACAAATGATGCCACCGCATTTGTTAGCAAAATCTTATCTTGCGGGCGTTTTGGCCCCGAAATGCAAGGCAAAACATCGCTAATATTGAGATATAATTCATCACTAAACTTGATTTTTGCTGAATCATTACGCCACATTCCTTGCGCCTTAGCATATGCTTCCACCAATGCAATGCGCTGTTCTTCACGTCCGCTCAAATGCAAATAAGCAATTGTCTCAGAATCTATTGGGAATATTCCACAAGTTGCGCCATATTCAGGTGCCATATTCGCAATCGTCGCCCGATCCGCCAATGACATATTCGCCAAGCCCGAGCCGTAGAACTCAACAAACTTGCCGACAACCCCAGCTTTGCGCAATATTTCAACCGCTGTTAGCACAAGGTCAGTTGCGGTTACGCCCTCAGCAAGTGCGCCTTCCAGCTTGAACCCAATCACATCGGGAATTAGCATAGAAACGGGCTGCCCAAGCATTGCTGCTTCCGCTTCAATCCCGCCAACGCCCCAACCTAGAACGCCCAAACCATTAATCATAGTTGTATGGCTGTCAGTTCCAACGAGTGTATCAGGATAAGCAACAACTTCTAACTTTCCATTGGCACCATGCTCCTCTTTTGTCCACACACCTTGCGCTAAATATTCAAGATTAACTTGATGACAAATCCCTGTCCCTGGTGGCACAACTCTGAAGTTAGCAAACGCATCTTGCCCCCAGCGCAAAAACTCATATCGCTCACCATTGCGCTCCATCTCTAGCGCAACATTTTTCGCATATGAATCAGCTTCACCATAATTATCCACCATCACCGAATGGTCAATCACCAAATCAACGGGTGAAAGCGGGTTAATCACGCTTGAATTGCCACCTTTGCGGGCTACTGCATCACGCATCGCCGCCAAATCCACCACGGCGGGAACGCCTGTAAAATCCTGCATCAGCACACGAGCAGGGCGATAGGCAATTTCATGCTCCGATTTTCCAGTTTTCAGCCAATCTGCAAATGCTTGGATATCAGATTTTGTAACCGTATTTCCATCTTCATAACGCAACATATTTTCAAACAAAACTTTCAACGAATATGGCATATTATCCAATTCAAAACCCAATGCTTTCGCTGCTATTGGCAAAGAATAATAAACATATTCCTGCGCCCCTACATTTAGGATTGAGCGTGCTTTGAAACTATCCAGTGACTTAAAACTATCTAATGATTGATGCTGCGCCATTTATTCCCCTGATTTATCAATGAATATGAATTATTATAATAAAACTTTTAATTTTTTATTATAATTATGCAAGTTATATTTGTGTATTAATGGTTTTATTGCTAGATATTTTAATAATATGGAACAATCAACACACATTCACCAGCAAAACCCACAAAATCCACAGCTACCACAGCTGCCACAGACAACGCTAACGCTTAATAATATATCGGCGCAAATGCAAGGAGTGATGCTCTATGAGAATGTTACCCTAACTCTAACTGAAGGGGCAATCATAGCCGTTACTGCCCCAAATGGCACAGGTAAAACCACATTTCTCAAACAATTAGCGGGCTTGCATCATATTGAAAGCGGTGATTTAACATTTTGTGGCTTGCCAATTAATCGCCCCGAGGATTATGACGGTAAAATGATATGGCTTGGTGATGCTAATGGTTTAATTCCAACTCTAACCGTGCAACGACAATTAGAATATATCGCAACATTATGGGGGCAACCACAACGCCTGCCCGCTAGCATACATTATATGCAATTAAAACCATATCTCCAACATCGTGTATCTGACCTCTCTAGTGGGTGGAAACGCCGAGTTGCACTCACACGATTATTGCTAATCCCCGCAACATTATGGATTTTAGACGAGCCATTCAACCATTTAGATGCAAGCGGAATTAATTTACTTTGCGGGCTGTTAAACTCTCACGCTGACAAAGGTGGTATGGTTATTTTCTCCAGCCCCGATGTGCGTGCAATTCCACAATTACCCAACCACCGCATTGAAGTGTTAGAATTAATGGACTTCATTAAATGAGGTTGTGTTAAATGAGGTTATATTAGATAAGGTTATGTTATGATTTCGCTAGTGCATCAGCGAAATTAGAACACAACCTAACTATTTTACAAAAATAAGTAAAAAATTAACCAAATAAACATAATTATATGCTTTGTTAAATACTAATAATTTTTATAGATTGAAAAAATAATGACCCGTTATTATGAAGTGAATGTTGATGAAAAGTTTAAGGCGGAATCTGATTTCGTTTATCGTAAGCGCAACGGCACGCTGTGGAAGGCTGCCACTCATTATTTGATTGCAGCCCTGCTTGTAATGGCTTTGTTTGCACTAGATTTACATAATAAAATAGGAGTTGTTGGCGCAATCATCACCATCATGTGCATCATGGCGGGGGTGAGCATTCACTCCATCATCGCCATTCAAAAACATTTAGACCTTGTCACTTCAATTGAGTTTCAAAACGCGCTATTTTCTTCAGCCTTTCGCAATGGCAAATTATTTTCGCTAATCATCAGCAAGGAAGATCAATTATATTATGCAGATAGCAAGTTTTATAAATTATTCCCCGATTTAATCAAAAATAATTCGCTTGTGTTAGATAATATAATAGCGCAAAGTGAGAACTCGCAGGGCAATTTGGAGATATTAAACGAGGCTTTAATCAAGCGTCAAACTTGTGATATTGATGTATTTATTGATATTGAAAATGAGCGTGAATTAGTTCGTATTTCGCTAACGCCACTTCCTCGCCCGTCAGGTTATTTTTTCGTGAGCGCAAGAACATTTCAAGTTAATCGCAATAATGTTAGCGAAAATAGTAACTTCAGCGCAGAAGATGCCAAGCAATTACTCAATGATTTATTTACCAATCAAGACGAAATCGCTTATTTGCTGGATAATGATAGCGAAATCATGGCTTGCACTGATGGGTTTGCTCGTTTGGTTGGGGCAGTTGATGCACATAAATTGGTGGATAGAAAAATCACTGATTTTGTCGCAAATGTTGAAAATTATAGCCCGCTACATTTCAACAAAGCCGCATTTAACCATGATTTTTTGGAGTTTAAGGGCAAAAATGGGGCTATTATTGCGACTAATATTTCGCATTTTTATATTCATAATCATGATAATTCACCAAAAATCACTCTTGGTAAAATCGTCTTAGCTAACATGATTTCTGGGTAAAAAAATATTATGAAATTATTTGCTACAAAAGATAAAACTTTGGAATTATTGCTTGCCAATGCGCCAATCCCGATGGTGGAAATTGACGCTAGCGCAGCAGTGATTTATCAAAATGAAGCATTTGAGAAAATTATTCGCCATTCGCCTTGCCAAACGCATTTCTTCCATTATTTGGTGGAAAATGAACGGCAATCATTTGAATGGTTGCTAAAAAATACTTTTAATAATGCTCCACCTTCGCCATTTACCTTAAAAATAGGTGAAATTGAGGTGAATATCATGCTTAATATGTTGCATTTGGAGGGGGAATCAAAGCGCATATTTTTGTTTATCCATGATGTAACCGAGCAGAAAAACTTGGAAATGCGTTTTGCTCATTCGCAAAAAATGCAAGCAGTTGGGCAGTTAGCGGGTGGAATTGCTCATGATTTCAATAATCTCCTCACCGCTATGATCGGCTTTTGTGATTTGCTATTATTGCGTCACCCCGCTGGTGACCCGTCATTTGCTGATATTATCCAAGTCAAACAAAATGCTAACCGAGCGGCCAATTTGGTGCGGCAATTGCTAGCATTTTCACGCCGTCAAACATTGCAGCCAAAGCGCATAGATTTAGTTGATGTGATTGCGGAATTATCCAACCTGATACGCCGCTTGATTGGTGAAAATATTGAGTTAATCACTCATCATCAGCGTGATTTATGGGCAATCAAAGCCGACCAAGGGCAATTTGAACAAGTATTAATCAACCTAGCAGTTAATGCTCGTGATGCAATGAAAAATGGTGGAACATTATCCATTAAAACTCGCAATATCACCATTAACCAACAAAATATGTTAGATAAATCTCTGCATATTCCCCCGCAAGAGGACGTAGCAATAGATGGTGATTATGTGGCAATCATCATAGAAGATAGTGGAACAGGCATTCCTGAATCCGTGATTGACAACATCTTTGAGCCATTTTTCTCCACCAAAGAAGTTGGCAGTGGCACTGGTTTGGGGTTATCCACCGTTTATGGAATTGTCAAACAAACGGGCGGATATATTTATTTGCAAACGCAAGAAGGCGCAGGAACAATTTTTCATATTTACTTCCCACGATTGCTTGATAACGATGAATTAAGCAAAAATATCGCAACCGCTATTATAAATGACACTCAAGATTTAACAGGAGCAGCGACAATTTTGCTGGTGGAAGATGAAACTCCAGTTCGTATTTTTGCAGCAAGAGCGTTGCAAAACAAAGGATATGAGGTGATTGCAGCCGATTGTGCTGAAAATGGGCTAGAGGTTTATGCCGCCAACAAAGATCGCATTGAGGTGATTATCAGCGATGTGGTAATGCCCGCAATGAATGGCCCCACCATGATTGAAACCTTAGATGCGCAATTCCCCGAGCAAATGAGCAAGGTGCAAGTGGTGTTTATCTCAGGTTACGCCGAGGACGCTTTCGCAGGGGGGGTAAGCAGTAATCGTGAGTTTCATTTTCTCGCAAAACCCTTCACTCTCAAGCAACTTGCAGCCAAATTGAAGGAAATCACCCGCACGGTTGCACCATGAAGGTTGCATCATGCAAGTTGCGCCGTGTAAGTTACGCCATGAAAGTTGGACTGTGAGATAATATTTGCACCATGAAATATGCCAATCTATATTTTAGAGGGTTTCACATTAGGAGTGACATGGTCATTGCGATGAGGACGTAAGTCTGACGTGGCAATTCAATCACATAAGCAGTTTTCTGGATTGCTTCGCTTCTCTCGCAATGACGAATGCACAATACACAGGCACAACAACACATTCACTTAGCATCACTCCTAAAGTGAAGCTCTCATATTTTAATCATCATATTTGCGACTAATTCCACCATTAATATGATGATTAGTCATGCCCGCAATCTCCAGTTCCAGCAAAATCACATTGACAATTTTGGGAGCGATATTCGTCATTTGCAAAATATCCTCAATCATTAACGGCGTATGACCGAGCAAACTCAAAATCATATCACGTTCAACATCAAGTGTTTGATCATCATCGTCATTCTCGTTTTCGCCCAGATAATATGATGCGATAGAATGACAATCACGCATAAATTGTGGGCGAGTTGCCATATAATCCACCACATCATGTGCCGATGATACTAGCATTGCCCCTTGCTGAATTAAGTGGTTAGTCCCTGCTGAGCGAGGATCTAGCGGAAATCCAGGGACGGCGAAAATCTCACGGTTATATTCCAGTGCATATTTAGCGGTGATAAGCGAGCCTGATTTACTCGCCGCTTCAACCACTACTACCGCTTTTGCCATTCCAGCAATCAAACGGTTGCGAGCAGGAAAAAAGCGATTTTGTGGCGGAGTTCCAAACGCATATTCCGTGACTATCACCCCTAATTCTGCCATTTTCTCAAATAATGCTTTGTTTTCAGCAGGATATATCTGGTTAATTCCACCAGCTATCACCCCGATAGTCCCGCTATCAATTGCCCCTTGATGCGCGTAAGTATCAATTCCCCGAGCCAACCCAGATGCTACAATATAATTTGATTTGCCTAACTCTGTGGCAATATTAGCAGCAAAACGGCAAGCATTACCTGATGCGTTGCGTGCGCCAATAATCGCTAAAATTGGCTTGGAGTTAAGCAAATGCGGGTGTCCCTTCACCGTTAATATTGGTGGAGCATCAGCAATTTGCATTAATAATTTAGGATAATATATATGCCCATAAGGCACGAATGTTGCACCAAAAGATTTTGTTGCCTCAATTTCTGCCTGCGCCACCTCCAAACTACATAACCGAATATCACGTTTTGCTCCACCACGAAGTGCAAGCATTGGCAAGGCAGCTATAGCTTTCTCCACCGTTTTATAGCGAGTTAGCAATTTGAAAAATGTGATTGGCCCCACATTTTCTGAGCGAATTAAGCGCAAAATATTCAGCACTGATTCATCAGCAAGCGAACCATAAAGCGGATTTTCATCATAAACCACATTTGCAACATTATTATTGCTCGGCGTGAAATAATCATGTTGAACTTGTTGAAACAAATCCATCATATCTATGTTTTTACCCAATATTTATTACTTTCAGCAGTCATAATTACCAACCAAAATGAATATGCGCTGGGTTGCCTTGCCTCACACTAATTTTTTGTGATTTGACCACGCCCTCACGTTCACCCATCACCGTGTAATTTCCATTCGGCAGAGTCGCATAAAATAACGGCCCCGCATCACTCGCAAATAAGGTTGCTCCGCTTCCATTTTTGATGGTTAGCGCAATTTCACCAGTAAAATGTCCTGTTTTGTCCGCACTCATAATGTGAAAATTATAATTCATTTTTTGCGATTGCATGTTAGCAACTTCATCTGCACCAATTCCACCACTCAGATAAGGGAATGATGCGGTGGCAACTGGTTGCAAATCTATTATTTCTCCGCCATTTTTAACATATGTTGGCGTTGATGTCATTGGTGATGAAGTCACTGGCGCAGAAACATTTGGCTGATTATTTGTTGGCTCATTATTTGCTGGAATCTGGCTTGGATTCACAAAAGTTTCAGGCAAAAAATCTTGCGTCTGTTGCTGCGCCTGCTCTGGAGAAATATTTGCTGGTGCAACTATTGCTGGAGCTAGTTCCAGAGGCGATAATTGATTTGATATCGTGTTATTCATTGGATTTATCAACGGTCTAGCTACGGGATTTGTTACGGGCATTGACATGTTATTTGCAGGTGCAATCTCATTTAGCTTTAATCCACTCGGTGCAAATCCATTTTGTGCTGCTGAGTTCGGTGCAGCTAAGTTTTTTACCGTATCTTGAACATTATTAATCACGGGCGTATTAATGATTGCGGGTGTGTTCATTGTTGCGGGTTGCGTTCCAACATTTTGTGGTGCAACATTTTGTTGTGTAACTTGCGATGATGGCACTTGCAGATATTGCGCATTCGCATTCCCACCAAAAGCAAATACGCCCAATCCGAAAACGCCCAATCCGACGACGCTTAACCCAACCATAATAGCTGGTATAATTGACATATTATATATTGAAGTTATGCTTATTGAGGAATTGCTCATTAACGAATTAGATGATTTACTGATTAGTTCACTCATTATATTTAACCTTATGACAATATTTTCAACCACATATTATTATAATATCAGCTCCCGTGCAATATTTTCTATCAACAATTGCCCATTTTTGCTGATAATGATGTGCGTATGCGTTATATTTATCAGATTCATTTCGGCAAGAAGTTGCATTTTTGCCACATTCAGGGCGGGCGCAATCTTGGCAATTTCAATACCCTCACGCAGGCGCAACCCCGTTAGCAATATTTCCTCCGCCCGTTCAATCGCACTCAAAGGCTGCATAATTTCAATCGCATGACGATTTTTGCTCGCACGCTCCAGCCATCTCTCAGGTCTTTTGTAAGTCTGGGTTGCAAACCACTGCCCGTCATGATCCAAAATCCTACCATGCGCTCCCGCTCCAATTCCAATATAATCACCGCCCCGCCAATAGGTTAAATTATGCGAACTTTGTTGATTTGTTGCCGCATAATTTGAAACTTCATAAGAATGCAAGCTATTGATATTGCATAATTCTTCGGTGATTTCATAAAGTTCAATTGCGCAATCTTCATCGGGCAAAGCAAACTTGCGGGCAGCATGTAGGCGAGCAAATGGCGTATCCTCCTCAATCGTTAGTTGATATAATGAAAGGTGAGTGGGCAAAAATTGCAGGGCTTCCGTCAATTCACCTCGCCACTTTGTTGGTGTTTGGTTGGGGCGAGCATAAATCAAATCAAACGAAAAGCGGGTGAAGATTTTTTGCGCCATATCCAACACATTTATCGCCTCTTTCGCCGAATGTTCCCGCCCTAAAAATGCTAAATCCGCATCGTTCAAAGCCTGAACTCCAAGCGATAATCGGTTCACTCCCGCCGCTTTGAACTGCTTGAACTTATCCGCCTCAAATGAAGTTGGGTTAGCTTCCAGCGTGATTTCAATATCGCCATCAAATCCAAATATTCGCTCTGCTTCATTAATTAACGCACTAACTAACGACACTGGCATTAGTGACGGAGTTCCTCCCCCAAAAAAAATGCTACTAACATTTTTAACATTGCTAATTTCTGCCATATATTGCATTTCATTAAATAATGCTTTTTGCCAATCATCATATTCAACATTTGAGCGCACATGAGAATTGAAATCACAATAGGGACATTTCTTTTTGCAAAATGGCCAATGAATATATAACGCTGTCATATAAAATTATGTTATAAATCTATATGAATATTTCAATATTTATTCTTTCACAGGCTTTTCTTTGGTTTGGCGAACATTAATTATTTCATCAACCAAGCCAAACTTCAAAGCATCTTCCGCACTCATGAAATTATCACGCTCCATTGATTTTTCAATCATCGGTAATTTCTGCCCCGTATGATGCACATATAAATTATTCAAACGTTTCTTCAGGTTTAATATTTCCTGCGCATGAATCTCAATATCAGTCGCTTGCCCACGATACCCGCCAGATGGTTGATGAATCATAATGCGTGCATTCGGCGTGACGTAACGCTTGCCCTTCTCGCCTGCAGTCAGCAATAATGACCCCATACTAGCCGCTTGCCCAATGCAAAGAGTTGATATTTTCGGGCGAATATATTGCATTGTATCATAAATCGCCAAGCCAGAAGTAACAACTCCTCCCGGAGAATTAATATACATTGATATTTCCTTATCAGGATTTTCTGATTCCAAAAATAGCAATTGCGCCACAATCAGCGTAGACATTCCATCATGCACTTGACCAGTTAGGAATATAATCCGCTCTTTCAGCAGGCGTGAGAAAATATCATACGAACGCTCGCCTCGGTTGGTTTGCTCAACCACCATTGGAACTAAATCTGCGTAAGCATCTAACATATCATCTTTTGAAAAAATCATTTATATTCCCCAATTTATTTTTAACTATATACACATTTATTCATTAACAAATAGTTTATGCTGCTTCGCTTTCTTCCAATTTAATAAACTCTTCAATGGAATAAGTTTTCTCCACAATTATTGCTTTGCTCAATATAAAATCAACCGTTTTCTCTTCCAAAATTGGCCCACCTAACGCTTGAACTTTTTCTGGATTTTTGCGATAAAAATCAATAACTTGCTTCTGATTATCAGGATATGCAGCTAGGCGAGCTTGCAATGCTTGATTTAGCTCATCACTCGTCACCGTGATTCCGTTACGCTTGGCAGTGGTGGAGAGCAAAATCCCCAACTGAACACGACGCTTAGCAATTTTTGTGCATTCATCTTGCTCAATTTTTTCATCATTATTTTTGGTTTGTCGCTCAATTTCCTGTGCTTCCAACGCCAACATTTTCGCTGGCACATCAAAACTGCACAATTGCTCTAGCTGATCAAATAATTTCTTTTTAATGAAATCACGGGTTGCCCCTTGATGCTGCTCCATCATCATTCCTTTGAATGCTTGACGCAAATCTTCAACATTTTCAAACCGCATTTTTTGCGCAAACTCGTCATTAATTTCTGCCGCAACCCCAACTTGAACCTTGTGTATCTTCACTTCAAACCGAGCTTCCTTGCCTGACAAATCCGCTTTGCCATAATTTTCAGGGAATGTGACTATAACATCTTTAGCATCACCAGCTTTGCAGCCGATTAATTGCGCTTCAAACCCATCAATAAAGCGTTTTGAACCAAGCTCCAAATCAAAATATGTCGCCTCGCCGCCTTCAAACGCCACGCCGTCAACATAGCCCTTGAAATCAAAATTGACCACGTCACCATTTTCAGCCATTGCATCACCTTCTTTATCCACCAAACTTTGGTTGCCCTTGGCAATCACGCCCAATTCCCGCTCTAATTCTGCGTCATCAATCTCAATTATTGGCTTTTCCAGCGTTATTTTGCTGAAATCAATGTCATCAACTTCAGGCATAATATCAATCGTTATAGCGATTTTAATATCTACACCCTCTTCATAATTATCCACTTTAATATCAGGCATCAAAGCAGGAGTTATATTATGTTGAGTAATCGTTGTTTGCAAAGCTGCTTCCACCGTTTCGTTCAACGCATCACGCAACACATTATCTTTATATTTCTGACGCAACACATTAAGTGGCACTTTCCCCGCACGAAACCCAGCAATATTAACTTTTTTGCCAACTTCTAGCAATTCTGCATCAATTTTTTTATCCATTACTTGATGGTTGATTATCACCTCAAATATGCGAGTCAAGCCTTTAGCTTCACCCGTCACTGCTGTTTCAGTTATTTGAAAATCTTGCTTATTTGCTAGTTCATTTGCCATATTAGTCGCCATTTTTGCACCATTGTTTTGCATCGTGATTTGATAATAAACATGTATAGGCGCAAGTCTATATAATAAAGCCTATATAATATTTATTCATCACAATAATTGATAATTCACATAAGTAAATGACATAATAATTCAAAATATGCAAGTTTTTATGTGACTTTTTGCATAAATATTATTATATGATATCTTAAATAAAGAGAATAAATGCAACATGACGCAAAAAATCACAAATATATTTGAAGCCCCAATTTTCACTGAAGCCCTAACCTTTGATGATGTGCTACTCAAACCCCGCTATTCTGAGGTGATGCCCGCAAATGTTAGCCCCGCATCATACATCACCAAGGCGATTGGCTTGAGTGTCCCGCTAATTTCCGCAGCGATGGATACTGTAACCGAGGCGAAATTAGCGATTGCTATGGCGCAACATGGAGCGATTGGTTGTATCCATAAAAATATGAGCATTAGCGCACAAGCTGACGAAGTATTGCGAGTGAAAAAGTTTGAATCGGGCATGGTGATTAATCCTGTGACCATTCACCCTGAAGCAACGCTCGCTGATGCACTGAAACTTATGGCGCAAAATGGAATCTCTGGTATTCCAGTAGTGGAAAAAAGTGGTAAGCTAGTTGGAGTGCTAACCAACCGAGATGTGCGCTTTGCCTCAGATAACACACTGAGTGTTGCCTCGCTTATGACCAAAGATAATTTAATTACCGTGCGAGAGGGCATTTCTCGTGATGATGCTAAAAAGTTACTACATAAGCATCGTATTGAGAAATTGCTTGTCACAGATGATGCGCAAAATTGCATTGGCTTAATCACTGTGAATGATATTGAAAAGGCGGAGCGTTTCCCCAGCAGTTCCAAAGATGAAAAAGGGCGGTTGCGAGTGGCAGCAGCGGTTGGCGTTGGCGCAGATGGCTTGGAGCGCGCGCAAGCACTCCACAAAGCGGGCGTTGATGTGCTAGTGGTTGATACCGCCCACGGGCATTCCAAAGGGGTGATTGATGCAGTTCGTGCCATTAAATCTTTTGCGCCGCATTTGCAAATTATTGCAGGAAATATAGCAACGGCCGAAGCCGCCGAGGCATTAATAGATGCGGGTGCAGATGCAGTCAAAGTTGGTATTGGCCCAGGATCAATTTGCACAACTCGTATTGTTGCAGGGGTTGGTGTGCCACAACTCACCGCTATAATGGACGTAGCACGAGTCACTAAACGGCGTGGCGTATGCTTAATTGCTGATGGTGGCATCAAATATTCAGGCGATTTAGTCAAAGCATTTGCCGCAGGAGCAGATGCAGCCATGCTTGGATCTTTGTTTGCGGGAACAGAGGAAAGCCCGGGGGAAGTGGTGCTATATCAAGGGCGTTCCTACAAAACTTATCGTGGTATGGGGTCAGTTGGTGCAATGGCTCAAGGCTCAGCTGATAGATATTTTCAAGCGGAGGTGAAGGATAATCTCAAGCTCGTTCCAGAAGGAGTTGAGGGCAGAGTGGCTTATAAAGGAGCGGTTGCCGAAGTGTTGCATCAGTTGATTGGCGGGGTGCGTGCTGCCATGGGTTATACTGGTTCGCAAACTATCGCTGAGTTGCAAGCTAATGCACAATTTGTGCGCATCACCAATGCGGGCTTGCGTGAAAGCCATGTTCACAATATAACCATATCACGAGAATCACCTAATTATAGATCGGAGTAATATTATGTCAAAAGCCATTAAAAACACAATTATCATACTAACGCTTTGTTTCGCCATAACGGCAACTAGCGCAAATGCAGCAGAACCAGCGGTGAAGAAAAGCTCAACGGGTATTTGTCACGAAAAAGGCTCAATGCACTATGGTAGAACCAAGAACTTTACGCCATATTCTTCCATCAAAGAATGTATCACAAGCGGTGGCAGGGCAGCAAAACCAAGCGGAATTGGTATGAAAAAAACTAGTGGAGCAAGCATAAAGAAGCCAACCACGCCTAAACTAAAAGCTCCAGCGAAAACCCTAGAAAAAGCTCCAGCGAAACCTGTTAAACAATAATTAGTTACATTTTGGTGGGTAGGCAGAGGCAAATATGGCTCATATAATTGTTAAAAACTTCGGTTGCTTAACTAATATTAATATGGAAATCAGCAACTTGACCGTGTTGATTGGTGCTAACTCCAGCGGGAAAAGTTTGTTGGGTAAGTTGATTTATTTTTTTAGTGAAAGTTTTCTAAAGATTGAAATTGAAAGCGATGAAGTTAATTCTGTTCAGCAAGTAAAACAGTATATTAAGAATAATTTTTATATTTTGTTTGAAAAAGATTCTTTTACTGATAAAAGATTTGAGATTAAGTTTGAAACTAATGGTTACTCTATAAAAATATTGGGGATAAAAAAAGAATTACAAATTACCCTGTCTAATAAATTAATTGTATTATATGCTAAAATTGATGAGGCATTTAACAAGCAAAAATCTAACGAAGATGATTTTATCATTAGTTCTAGATTGAGAATGAGCGCAAGTAGATTGTTTAGAAGGCAAAACATTCCATATCGTAATCTATTCATTCCAGATGGTAGAAGCTATTTTATAGATCGCTCTAAAAGTGCTGATATATTGATGTCAGAAAATCCAGACGTAATACTCAATAAATTTGGGAGTCTTTATGCGATGTTAGCAGATGGAAAAATCCGAAAAATAAATGGTGAAAAATTTGATTACTTTATAACAAAAGATGCAAATAATACCTTGAAAGGAAAAATAGTCAGAGATAACCGTAATATTTTCATCGTTAGTGATGACGGGCGTAAAGTTTCTCTAACTAATTCTTCGTCGGGACAAAAGGAATTATATCCATTGCTTGCATCATTTGATTATTTATATAATTATAGACATGATTTTGTTGTAATAGAAGAGCCAGAAGCACATTTGTTTCCTGAAACGCAAGGAATTATTGCTAAGTTTATTGTTGAATTATCAAATAAGGAAACTGTGACTAAACTAATGCGCTCAAAAACTGCTATTAGTAAAAATATACAACATACGTTCATCACCACCCATAGCCCTTATATTCTCTCACAATTAAACTCACTTCTTGAAGCAGGAAGACTTTCTGAACAATTCAAAGATGATGCAGAAAAATTGGATAAAATTGCCAAAATAATCCCCCGTGAATATTGGTTGCCCCGCAAAAATATCAATGTTTATGAAATGAAAGATGGCAAAAGCCATAACTTAATTGATAGTGATGGGATTATTGAGGAAGAATATTTGGATAGCGCATCAGACATAATTATTGAAGAAATCCAAAAACTTGCAGAAATAGAATTAGAGTAACATTAATGAATTACCAGTTTCCAAATGAATACGTTGATTATTGCAAAAATCCAGATACTAATAAAAATCATACATTGATTGTTGTAACAGACAACAAAAGCACTAAAATTACTTTTAGTAATACTGATGAAAGTGATTATAAAAAAATACGAATAGATAATTATGTGATAAAAAACAAATATGGTAATAATCAACAATCGGCTGACTACTTATTGCAAAAAGTTGGAGTTGGGCAAATTATTATTGAGCTAAAAGGAACTGATTTTGTTAAGGCGGCAAATCAGCTTGTAACAACTTATCAGTATTTGAAAGATAAAACTGAGTATAATAATAAAACACGAGTTTTAGTTGTTGTCACAAAACACCCAAAAGCTGGATATGCGCAAGCTAACAAAATAATTAAAAAAAATAAGTTAGGAATATTGCATAGCAAAAATAACAATAAAATAGTGAGATTTGAAGATTTGTCTGATGCTTGAAAACCACCACATAATAATCGGTTCTCGTTCTAGTGCGTTGGCAGTGCGTCAGGCGGAAATGGTTCGTGATGAATTAATTGCGCATAGCACTCATTTACAAATCATAATCAAAACATTTCAAACATCGGGCGATGCGTATCTGTTGGGTAACCTCTCCGAGATTGGCAATAAAGGGCTATTCACCAAAGAAATTGAGCAAGCATTGCTTGGTGGTGCAATTGATATTGCTGTGCATTCCATGAAAGATGTGGCAACAATTCTGCCTGATGGCTTGATTATTCCCGCAATGCTGCCCCGCGATGATGTGCGGGATACATTGCTTTCGCCTCACGCCTCAACCATTGCAACTTTGCCTCAAAACGCAATTCTTGGCACGTCTTCATTGCGCCGAGCAGTGCAAGTCAAGCATTTGCGCCCTGATATTAATGTGGTGAATTATCGTGGCAATGTGCAGCGTCGCCTCGCCAAGCTGGAGGAGGGTATAGTTGATGCAACATTGCTAGCGCAAGCGGGGTTGGATAGGTTGAGCATCACTCACCCTAATGCGCACCCAATTGAGATTACGGAAATATTGCCCGCCGTGTCGCAAGGGGCGATTGGTATGCAATGTCGCAGCACAGATTTTGCGATGATTGAATTATTGGAGCAGATAAATCACGATATAACTCATTCATGTGTTTCGGTGGAGCGTCATTTGTTGCGCTTGCTTGATGGTAGTTGTCGCACTCCGATTGCCGCATATGCAACTTTGGATAAGGGCATAATTAACTTGCGGGGCATGATTGCAGCACATGATGCGAGTTGGTTGCAAACGCATCAATTGAGTGGATTGCGCCATATGGGTCGGCAATTAGCGGAGGATATGGCGGATTTTTTGCGTGGGTAAGTGCAAAAATAATAGTAATTTGAAGGTGGTTTATGATGATTGGTTGCTAAACAACAACAAAACATGTATATATAGGCAAATAATAATATTTTAATTTTTTTATATGTTATAAAATACGTAATGTTATAAAATGTTTAGGCGTTGAAAAATTAGATAAGGCATCGTGTCCGCATTCAAAATACCTTAAGTTGGAATATCATAATTATATGTGAAGGTGAGTTTTAAGTTGTTAATTCGTTTGATTATTATGTTAATGTTATTATTATTTGCGGATTATGGCGTTGCGCTCGCTCGTGGTGCTGAAAATGATGTGTCAATAGACATAACAAATAACACAGCCAAACAACAAGCTGACATTCATACTTCCTCCTCCCTCAAAAAAGAAAATCAAAAACTAGCCACTCAGAAAATAGATACTAAAAAAACAGAAACTCAAAAATCAACCAACCAAAGCCCCCCCTCCCAAAGCCCCACCATTCAAAGCCCCACCATTCAAAGCCCTATCATTGATATAAACGCTGATATGAATGATGATTTAAGCGGCGAACCCCCCCGTGAATTGCCCCGCAATTTTAGCCCTGACTTAATCGCCAACAAAAATGAAAATAACAATAATCAATATAGCAAAAATGAACATAATGATTCATTTCGTCCCGCAATTATTTATGAGTTCACGGGCAAAGCGGGTGACCAAGGCTTCATTGATTTGGTTCGCCTCGGTGCAGAGCAAGCTAAAGATAAAGTTGGTATTAGCTGTGTGGAGCATAAAATTACAGCGGGGCAGGATTATGTCGTCGCATTTCGCAAGATAATTAAAGACGGCGCAACTCACATCATCGCTGTGGGCTTTCAAAATATTGTGCCAGTATTAACGATTGCTGCGGAATATCCCGAAGTTAAGTTCACCGTGATTGATGGAATTATCCCACCAATATATCCCAACGTGCAATCACTCAGCTTCAAGGATCATGAGGGGGCATTTTTGGTTGGCATCATCGCTGCAAACATTGCGGGCAATAATCATATTGGTTTTATTGGTGGAATGGACGTGCCAATCATTAATAATTTTGCGCTAGGATATTATCAAGGGGCTAAATATGCTAACCCAAATATTGTGATGGAAAAAGATGTAGTGGGAACAGATCCAAGTGCGTGGAGCAGCCCTGAACGTGCTAAAATACTCGCCAAAAAACAATTTAACGATGGCGTAAATGTGATTTTTGCAGCGGCGGGTGGTTCAAGCATTGGGGTGCTAGAGGCGGCCGAAGAAATGGGGCATTATGCAATTGGGGTTGATAGCAATCAAAATAGTTTATTCCCCAAAACCGTGGTCACCTCAATGATTAAGCGGGTGGATAAAGCGGTATATGAAACGCTAATTTCCTCATTTAGTGGCAAGTGGAAGGCGGGAATAAAATATCTAGGGCTAAAGGAAGGTGCGCTAGATTATGCGGTTGATATTAATAATAAAGATGTCATCACATTGGATATTGTAGAAAAAGTGGAAGATGCTCGGGACAAAATCGTGCGTGGCTTGCTGATGGTAGAAGTTTATACTCCGTATTAATCATTGTAACAGTATAACTAATAAAGATATTTGTCATACCAGCGCAGGCTGGTATCCATGGCTCAATTATTGCTAAATAAATATATTAATATGTTGATTTTTATTATGCAATTAAATATATTTACATTGTTTTTTATAAGGGTTTTTAGAATATGTTGCCATTTAATATTGTTACCTCCGTTGCTGCACCTTTATTGTTGCAAAATATTGATACTGACATGATAATTCCTAAGCAATTTTTAACCACCATTAAACGCACAGGCTTATCAGAAGGCTTGTTTTTTGAAATGCGATATAATGTTGATGGCGATAAAAATGAAGATTTTGTGTTGCATCGTGCGCCATTTAACCACGCAAAAATCATTGTAGCGGGGGATAATTTCGGTTGCGGGTCAAGCCGTGAACATGCGCCATGGGCGTTGCTAGATTTCGGTATTCGTTGCATAATTGCTCCATCATTTGCTGATATTTTCTTTGGAAATTGTTTCAAGAATGGTATCTTACCCGTTATTTTGCCTCAAGCGGAAGTGGATAAAATCGCAGAATATGCAGCATTAGGTGAGGAAATTACGGTTGATTTGAATGCGCAAAAAATCACCGCTGGCAATGCAATATTTGCATTTGAAGTTGATGATTTTCGCAAAAAATGTTTGCTTGGTGGGTTAGATGATATTGGTTTGACGCTAGAGCATGCAACCGCAATTGATGCTTTTGAACGCAAAAATGCTGCCACCGCACCATGGTTATATAACTCTCAAAAATAAATCACATCATGAATAATTTTAAGCCATATTTAGATTTTATTGATAGCCAATTGGAGCATATGAAACAGCTCACCTATGATTGGTCAAAAATCAATTCGGGCAGTTATAATCTGCAAGGGTTGGAGAAAATGCTCGGTGTGTTGCGTGATAATTTTTATTGGCTAGGTGCGGAAATGGAGGAAATTGCTTTGCCTCCCACGCAATCAGTTGATGCAAATGGCGAGGTGGTGGAAGTTGCGCTTGGCAAGGCATTGCGGTTGCGCAAGCGTCCTGATGCAAAGTTCCAAGTGTTTTTAGGTGGTCATTATGATACGGTATTTGGGGTAAATCATTCATTTCAAACGCCAAAATTAATCGGCGATAACATCATTAATGGCCCTGGAGTTGCGGATTTGAAAGGCGGATTGGTGGTGATGTTGAAAGCGTTGGAGGCGTTGGAACAAAGCCCGTTTGCTGAGAATATTGGGTTTGAGATATTACTAAATCCTGATGAGGAAATTGGTTCTGTTGGGTCAGATTTTTTGTTGCGGGAGGCAGCTTCACGCAATCATATCGGTTTGATTTATGAGCCAAGCCTACCTGATGGAACATTGGTTGGGGAGCGTAAGGGGACGGGTAATTTTGTATTGGTGGTGCGTGGAAAATCCGCACATGCGGGGCGAGAGCATCATTTGGGGCGTAATGCGGTGGTGCGAGCAGCGCAAATTGCTTGTCGTTTGAATGATTTGAATAGCGCACAAAATGCCCCACAAAATGAAGTGCAAAGCAATTCACAAAATAATTCCCAAAATGAAACTAATATTAACTCGGGATTGACAATTAATGTCGCAAAAATTGAAGGTGGTTCTGCCTTAAATGTTGTGCCTGATTTGGCAATTATACGCTTTAATGTGCGAGTGATAAATCATCAGCAACAGGATTTTGTGATGAGCGAATTGCGACGCATTATCAGTGATTTTGCTGATAATGATTATCAGTTGCAATTGCATGGTGGCTTTACTCGTCCCGCCAAAACTATAACTGCCCGTGATGAAAAATTATGGAATGCACTGCGTGAAACTGGTGCAATGTTGGATATCCCAATTAATCATGTTGCATCTGGTGGGTGCTGTGACGGCAATAATATGGCAGCTTATGGCTTGAGCAATATTGATACTCTCGGGGTGAGAGGTGGAGCAATCCATTCTGATCAAGAATATATATTGTTGGACAGCTTATCCGAACGTGCCAAATTATCCGCTCTATTGTTAATGCGCATTGCCTCGGGTGAAATATCTATTCCGCTTTAGTAGTATGATTGATGCGCATGATTAGCGGAAGCGGAGTAAATTGTCATTTGCAGTAAGCAACAATAAAACCTAGAAGTTTTTCTAAAAATGTTGCGTTATGTGCAATATTTTGTTAAGTTGCTAAAAATTAATAAACATATCATTAGCGCATCATGACAATCAAAGCAATTTCTGACATCACCAAGCAAATCATCGCAAGGAGCAAGCCAACACGCACGCCATATTTGCAAGCGATGATGGAAGCGGGGGCGCAATCGCCTTATCGCAATGTGCTTTCATGTGGGAACTTAGCACATGGTTTTGCCGCCTGTAGCAGTGATGAAAAAGATAAACTCAAAGGGCCAACCCCAAATATTGCGATTGTAACTTCATATAATGATATGCTTTCGGCGCATCAGCCATACCAACATTATCCCGCAATTATTAAATCAGAGGCGCAAAGGCTAGGAGCGGTGGCGCAAGTGGCGGGTGCAACTCCTGCCATGTGTGACGGGGTGACTCAAGGGCAAGTGGGTATGGAGTTTTCGCTATTTAGCCGTGATGTGATTGCGATGTCAACGGCGATTTCGCTATCCCATAATATGTTTGATGCGGCGATGTATCTGGGTTTGTGCGATAAAATTGTCCCTGGAATGTTGATGGGAGCGTTGCAATTTGGTTATCTGCCTAGCATATTTGTGCCAGCAGGGCCTATGCCTTCAGGCTTGCCAAACAAGGAAAAAGTTCGCATTCGTGAGGCTTATGCTCGGGGTGAAGTTGGGCGTGATGAATTGCTAGCGGCGGAATCTGCGTCATATCATTCAGCGGGAACTTGCACATTTTACGGCACGGCGAACAGCAACCAAATGCTGGTTGAAATGATGGGAGTGCAATTGCCTAATTCTTCATTTGTCAATCCATATACCCCACTGCGTGATGAATTAACCAAGGAAGCTACTCGTGTAATTTTAGCGCAAACAGTGCAATCTGGTGCGCCTCGCCCGCTTTATGAAATTATTGATGAGCGGGCGATTGTTAATGGTATCATCGGGTTGATGGCAACGGGTGGTTCAACTAATCATACAATTCACTTGATTGCAATTGCTCGGGCGGCGGGTATTATTATAAATTGGAGCGATATGGACGTAATCTCTAGCGCAATTCCGTTACTATGCCGTATTTATCCTAATGGTGATGCTGATGTAAATCATTTTCATGCAGCGGGTGGAATGGCGGTGCTGATTAACTCACTATTGCAACATGGCTTGCTACATGATGATGTGCAAACGGTGATGGGTCAGGGAATGGCGCATTATGCAGTTGAAGCGGTTTTAGAAAATGACAAACTTAAATGGCAGCCTTGCCCTAAAGTTTCCAATAATTTAAGCGTGCTTGCCTCGCCTGATGCACCATTTGCAGCTGATGGTGGAACAAGGCTTTTGCAGGGCAATCTCGGGCGGTGCGTAATCAAAACATCGGCGTTGAAGCCTGAGCATTTAGTGGTGGAAGCTCCCGCAAGAGTGTTCACCTCGCAGGAGGAATTGCAAGCAGCATTTAAGGCGGGTGAGCTTGGCGGTGATATGATAGCGGTGGTGATAGGTCAGGGGGCGCAAGCGTGCGGAATGCCTGAATTGCATAAGCTAACACCTCCGCTTGGGGTGCTACAAAATATGGGATTCAAGGTGGCACTTGTCACTGATGGGCGAATGTCTGGTGCGTCGGGTAAAGTTCCAGCGGCAATCCATGTTTCGCCTGAAGTTATGGCGGGTGGTGCGCTTGGCAAGGTGCGAAATGGTGACATAATACGCTTAGATGCAGTCAATGGAACGCTGGAAGCACTGGTGGAAGCAACCGAGTGGGCAAGCCGTGAAGTGACAAAAATTGCGCCTGAATCCACCCAGCCATATTTGCTTGGGCGGAAATTATTCGCAAGCGTGCGTGGGTTGGTGAGTGAGGCTGAGCAAGGTGCAAGTTTTGTGGTTTAGTTTTAACTTTTGGTATCTCAATCTTTAGCACTATAGTTTTTAGGATTTTAATCCTTAGCACTTTAACCTTTGGGTTTTCAATCATTAGGGCAAAATATTTACGGAGAATAAATAATGTATAATTTAGTGGCTGATATTGGTGGGACAAACTCCCGCTTTGCAATGTGTAAAGCTGGTGAGGTGGAGCTGATTGAACCACGCAAATATCAAAATGATGGGTTCAAATCGCTTGGTAAGGTGATGGAGCATTATATCACCGAAGTTGGAATTGAACCAATAAATGCTTGTTTGGCGGTGGCTGGCCCTGCCCATCTTGATGAAGTTGCGCTAACTAACATTGATTGGCGATTCTCGGTGAGCGATTATCAAAAGCATTTTCATTTGCAACATTTGCGCTTAACCAATGATTTCACCGCACTTGCAATGTCAGTTCCGCATTTATTGGCGCAAAATGTTAAGCAAATTGGTGGGGCGCAGAAAGTCACGCCAAATATGCCAATTTCAGTGTTGGGGCCGGGGACAGGGCTTGGCGTTTCAGGATTATTACCTAATCACCTAGGCGGGTGGGTGGCAATCCAAGGCGAGGGGGGGAATGCAGATTTCTGCCCTAATACAGATGAAGAAATTGAGCTTTACAAAATGGCACGAACGCTGCGTAACAATCATGTGCGCACCGAAGATTTTGTCAGTGGAACGGGCTTAAGTTTGTTGCATGAATTGCGTTTGGAATTGCATAATTTGCCAAAAATCACTCTCAAAGCGGAAGAAATTGCATGGCAAGCAAAAATGGGTGCTGGGTCATGTCGTGATACAATATTCACATTTTGCGGAATGCTTGGCAGTTTTGCGGGCAATCATGCTTTGAATATAGGGGCGTTTGGTGGGGTATATATTGGTGGAGGCGTTGCTCCACAATTGGAGGAATTATTTGATTTAAGTCCGTTTCGTAGCCGTTTTGAAGCAAAGGGTAGATTTAAGGAATATATAAGTAGCATTCCAACTTATATCATGCTTTCACACAGCCGCAATGCTTTGATTGGTGCGGCTGCTATATTGAATAATTCTTTTGTTAAATAGTGTATTTTGGCTAATTTATGGATAACTCAAACGAAACTAAATTGACATTAGAACAATTAAGCGCAAAAATTGCAGGCTTGCGTCAAAGTGATGTGTGGGAGGATAAACCAAATGAGCCACATGCAAATAGCTCGGTTGCTTTGAATATGGTGGCGGAATTAGTGGCGACAGTCGCCGTTGGTGGGGTTGGTGGCTATTACCTTGATAAATATTTCAATAGCAAACCTGCATTTTTGTTGTGTGGGTTGCTAGTTGGTGGCATTGCTGGAATAATTGGGATTAAGCGCATTAATGATGCTTATGTCCGCACGATAGATGACGACATTATCAAAGATGTGATTGTTGGAGATGAAGTTTTGCGAGATGAAGTTCCGCAGGATATTCTTTCAAATCAGGGCGATGAGCAAAATAAATAACATATGAGGCGGGGAGATAATTTATATGCAAAATAAAGTGATATTAACAGGTGGTGCGGGTTTTATTGGTTCAACAGCGGTGGAAATGTTGGTGGAGCAGGGCGTTTATGTGGTGGTGCTAGACGCATTAACCTATGCTGGATTTGCGGAAAACTTGGAGCATCTTCCCGCTAATTCTTATGAGTTGGTGCATGGTTCAATCATTGATGGTGAGTTAGTAGCAGGATTATTCGCCAAGCATCAACCAAATGCAATTCTCAATTTTGCCGCAGAATCACATGTGGATAACTCAATTCTTGCGCCGAATGACTTTATTCAAACTAATATTATTGGAACTTACACATTGCTAGAAGCGGCGCGCGCCTATTATGAAGGTTTGCAACCGCATGATAAAGCGCAATTTCGTTTTGTGCATATCTCAACTGATGAAGTATTTGGAACGCTTGGGGAGGTGGGCAAGTTTCATGAGGAATATCCATATGCGCCAAACTCACCTTATTCAGCGAGCAAAGCCGCCGCTGATCATTTGGTGCGAGCGTGGTTTCACACTTATGGCTTGCCGACAATCACCACCAACTGCACCAATAATTATGGCAAGCGGCAATTTCCTGAGAAGCTAATTCCACTGATGATTATGAATGCGTTGCAATCAAAAGCCCTCCCAGTTTATGGCGATGGTATGAATATTCGTGATTGGATTCATGTGGAAGATCACGCAAACGGGGTGTTGCTAGCGTGGCGCAAAGGCGTTGCAGGTGAGAATTATTGTTTTGGTGGCAATGCTGAGCGCAATAATATGCAAGTGGTGCAGGCAATTTGTGCAATTCTTGATGAGCTTTGTCCTCGTAATAGCCCCCCCGATAATGGTGGCACATATGCAGAATTAATCACTCATGTGCAAGACCGTAAGGGACATGATAGGCGTTATGCAATTGATGATTCCAAGGCGGTGGCACAGCTTGGTTTCACCCGTAAATATGGCTTTGAAACAGGCTTGCGCCAAACAATTGAGTGGTATCTCGCTAATCAAAGTTGGTGCGATATTGTGATGGGCAAGGGGAAGTAAGATGATTGATGATGAGATAAATCTAATTAACCAAGAAATGGCAATTGTCAAAAATACATTCTTAAATGTGTTAAAAATTATTCCTTCTTTTGATATTACCAATCCAGAAATATTGCCATATGGTTTGAAGCCTCATACACGCTCTGTTGCATGGATTGTTGAGCAGGTTATTACGCAGCAAACAAGATATCATAAACAAGTTCTTGGTCTTACCAAAGTAGATAATGAAATGTCTGATACGTGTTTGCATGATTGCATTTTGTATAAAGACGATATACGTTATTTTGTTAATATTAAAATACATAACATTGCTGGAAAAGCTAACAAAAATGATATTGCCGCCGTTGAAAAACTTTATATGCAATATAGGGCTAACAATGATTATAGGCTAATATATTGTTGTTTTGGTTTTTCTTTTGAAAATACAACTATTCACTTTGATAAAGAAGCAGTGCATGTTTTTAGTCCACAATTTTTGCCAATTTATGTTAATCCTAGAAACGATAAAATCCAATCACAATATCACCATAGAGAAGTATTACGCTCTCGTGAGGATTTTTTAGGGTTATTAAAAATACATTCTAAAAGTATTATATTGAACTGATTAGAGGAAATATGATGAATATTTTAGAAAATATAGATGCTTTAGACGGAATAGCAGCACTTCCAGACAATTCGCTTGATTTAATAGTGGCTGATCCTCCTTATGGTTTGGGTAAAGATTATGGTAATGATTCTGATAAAAAACCAGAAAAGGAGTTTTTGGAATGGACAGAAAAATGGTTGTTATTAATTTTACCTAAACTCAAAGAAACTGGCAGTTTATATATTTTTACAACTTGGAAATATAGCCCTGAAATATTTGTATTTTTGAAAAAACATATGATTATGGTTAATGAAATTATATGGGATCGTAAAGTCCCAAGTATGGGAGGCAGCGTTAGAAAATACTCTTCTGTGCATGATACTATCGGATTTTTTGTTAAAAATAAAAACTATTATTTTGATTTAGATGCAATCAGAATAGCATACGATGAAGAAACAAAAAAAGCTAGGAGCAGGTCAATATTTGTTGGGAAAAAATGGCTAGAAGTTGGTTATAACCCTAAAGATTTATGGGCAGTTTCTAGGTTGCATAAGATACATGCGCAGCGTGAAAATCACCCAACACAAAAGCCACTTGAAATTATTGATAGAATAATAAAAGCTAGTTGCCCTGTTGGTGGTGTTGTTTGTGACCCATTTGCTGGCTCTGGAACAACTGTGGAGTCTTGCATAAGAAATGGAAGAAGATACATTGCATATGAAATCAATCCTGATTATTATCAGATAATTCAACAAAGGATAGATAAAACTATTAATTCAATTAAATCAGAGTTTGATTTTAGCTCACTCACAGATGATTTTACACAATACAGATCATGAATAACCTCACCAACAGAACCATAGCTTTTTCTCTAAATGGTAAAACCATTATGCAAATATTGCCTGCCTTAAATATGGGGGGGGTGGAACGGGGGACGATTGATATTGCGCAGGCGATTATTAATGCGGGGGCAACGGCGATTGTGGTTTCAAACGGGGGCAGGCAGGTGGAGGCGTTGCAAAAAATGGGAGCAATTCACGTGCAACTGCCCGTTCATTCCAAAAATCCACTGAGCATTTGGCAGAATAATTTTGCATTGCAACAATTGATACGCAAACATAAAGTCAGCCTCGTTCATGCTCGCTCTCGTGCGCCCGCTTGGAGTGCGCTTGCTGCTTGCAAGGCCACCAATACTAAGTTTGTGACCACATTTCATGGGCTTTATGGCTTGCAACCACCATTTGCCAATTTGCGCAAGCGATATAATGCCATAATGACAAGGGGTGAAAAAGTGATTGCGGTATCCAATTTTATCGCTGAACATATTTGGCGTAATTACGATGTTGGCGATAATGTGGTGCGAGTTATCCATCGGGGGGTTGACTTAGATAAGTTCAATCCAGCCAATATTGCGGAGGCGAATATCGGGCGGTTATTGCAGGAATGGAAGCTGGTTGAGGTGGATAAACCAATATTATTTATGCCCGCAAGGTTCACCCGTTGGAAGGGGCAGGATATGGTTTTGCGTGCGCTCCATGCCTTGCCGCACCGAGATTTTTTCTGTATTTTCTCAGGTGATGCGGATAAGCACCCTAAATATTATCAGGAATTACAACAGCTTACAGTGCAGCTTGATTTGGGTGCAAATGTGCGTTTTGTTCCAGCAACCAACGCCATGCCCGAGGCTTATGCTTTGTGTGAGTTGGTGCTTTGTCCGTCGCAAAAACCTGAGGCTTTCGGGCGAGTTGCAGCGGAAGCGGGGGCGATGGCGAAGTTGGTTATCGCCACTAATCACGGCGGTGCGTGTGAAACAATTTTGCATGGCAGCACAGGGTGGCTTGTTCCGTCTGATGATTTTACGGCGATTACTAGTGCAATTAATGAGGCGTTGAGCATGAGTGATGAGCGCAAATCTGAGATGCGCTACCTTGCAGAAACTAATGTGATAAATAATTTCTCGCTGCAAGCGATGCAGCAAAAAACATTAGATATTTATGGTGAGATTTTAGAGGGGTGAGGAGGCTGCTATGACGAACTCAAAAATCTCATCTCCCCTCCTCCTCACATAATTAAGGCAGTGCAATTAATGTTGGTGGTGCAACTAAAGGCGAAGTTGCACCATCGCCGAATTGTCCTAGATCATTAATCCCCCAGCAATATAATTTGCCATTGGTTGTCAATCCGCATGTGTGATTGCCACCACTCGGGCTAACATATCTAAAGTTGTTAATAGCCCCGCCAAGCACCACTGGTTTATATCCCGTTGCGTCCCAAGTTGCTTCTCCTGTTGATTGCCCATAATCATCTTTACCTGCGCAATAGGCAATGCCACCGCTTGCACCACATGAATTGCCGTGCGCTAATGCAATGAACGGCGTTGGTTTCCCACCTTGCAATGCTAATGGTTTTTTCAAATTAGGATAGGCGGGGGAAGCCCAGCCATAGCCAATTCCGCCTCTATCCGCATTGCCCCAACAATAAAGCTGCCCACTTGCTCTGACTGCGCAAACATTACCATGTCCAATATCAACATTTTGCCAATCTGCTATGCCACCATAATGGGAAGTCATCACTTCAACTGGTTCTAGTTTAGCAACCCATGTGTCATCACCGAGTGTGCCGAGGGAGTTATCACCCCAACAATAGAGTTTTCCATCAGTTGTAATTCCACAAATACTAACATATAAAGGGGACCAATCAGAAACACTAACTGCGACAAAATTATTATATGCGTCGGCAGCTCGTTTAGGAATTGCGCTTAATTCCTGCCCAGTTGAGGCAACATTGCCATAATATCCAGTTCCCCAGCAAAAAAGTTTGCCACCATCACGAATGCCGCAACTCATCGCATCTTCCGCACTTAACGCCGTCCAATCATTATATCCTCCATCAATTTCTGTTGGATTATCCTTGAATTGATTCAAGCCAACAGGCAGGTTTCCCAGTGCGCCATAAACATTATCACCCCAGCAATATATTCTATTATCATCTTTAATGCCACATGCGGTGGTGTTATATCCCAAATTAACGGTTCGCCATTTACCCCCACCGATAATTTCCTCAAAAATGGTGGTGAGTATGGTGTTGTTATGATGCCCCCTACCAGTTAGCGCATTATCATTATAGCCCGTGCATAATAATTTGCCATCGCCCGTGATGATGCAAGTGCCACGTGAGTGCGTCGCAATAAATATCGCTCCAGTTGATGCTATAGGGGGGGGGGGGAATGGTGCAGTAGCGCCACCATAGCGAACATAATCATTATAATATGTTGAATTATTTGTTTGCACCACATCACTCACGCCATCAACCATGATTTGCTTGGTTGCGTTACAATTTTCTGCATCAGCAGCAGAGCCACCGCAAGCAAGCCCCTGAATACCATTTTTGTTGAATGCGCCTTGCCCATCTGCACCATGGCTTAACACTGCATATTTAACGATTTCTGAAGTGTTGCTGCCATAAATTACCGCTCTAGTCTTGTTAACAATTTGAAAAAAGTCTGTGTTTTGCGTTGGGTTGAAGCTGGAGTATGACGTAGAACTCACTCCTAATGAACGAATAATCATATAACTCAAACGATTACCCCACGGGTCTAATGCGGCGGAATCAGCAAGCCCGAGGGTGCGAGTTGGAATTGTCCCCACCCGAACCTGATAAATATCACCGCTTGCCCCTATATTAATCGTCCCATCTGCGGGGTTGGCAGCGGTGTTGGTGCAATCCACACTCACCCCATAAGCTGCATTGCTCGGGGCGGCGGTGCGGCTAGCAGGGCAGGGCAGAAAACCATTGCTTTTTTGAAAAAATGCTAGTGCCGACTCAACATTATCAAGCTCCGCTTTGACTGATATAACATCACTATTTTCAGTTTTGATGCCACTGCCAGAAAGCAATGACGTAATCACAACAGCAAACACCGCAATGATGATGGATAGTTCAACAAGGGAGAAACCATATTGTTTTGCTTGAGATGATGAATATTTAACTAAGAATTGAGTTGTCATAATATTTTTCCTTTTATACCAGTTATCAAAGTTGGTGATGCAGGCGTGCTACTAGTTGTTCCATTGCCAAATGCCCCATATTCGTTACTGCCCCAACAATATAAATTGCCATTTGAACGAAGTCCGCATGTATGAGCATAGCCCCTTGTGGAAACATATCTCCAATCCCTAATGGTTGTGGCAACTGGCGTTGGCGTTAATATGTTACCACTCACCACTCCCGTTGCTTGAGCTTTATCGTTTTTACCCCAGCAATAAAGTAATCCTTGCCCACGAATAGCACAAGTGCTAGCTGCTCCAGACCATACTGCGCGCCAATCATTATATGGCAACCCAATACGAACAGGGAGTGAGCGGTTTGTTGTAGTGCCATCACCAATTTGCCCTTCATTATTTTTACCCCAGCAATAAAGCAGACCCCCTGCTCTTATTGCGCAATTTGCTGAACCATTGCCCCGCAAAAACTTCCAATCTGAAAAACCAGGAGATAAACCGTTATCTTGCAAAACTTCCTGCGGAGTATTATAATCGCTCAGAGTGCCATTGCCTATATGCCCTAAAGATCCCCCTCCCCAGCAATATATTTTACCATTAGCGCGTATCCCACATGAAAAAGTGCTCGGACTACCACCACCAGTTGATATTTTTTTCCAATCATTAAATCCACCCGAAACTAAAACTGGAAATGGACTAGCAGAACTAGTTCCATCACCAATTTGTCCATTTGCATTGTCTCCCCAACAATAAGCTACCCCGCTGATAATTCCACATCCACCATCGGTATCAACCATGGCATAAGTCCAATTAGTATACCCGCCATATATCAAAGTGGGAGTCAATTGATAAGAAACGTTGCTATTAATTCCTAATATGCTTATGCTATTCCGATAATTCTGTCCCCAGCATAGTGCTAAATTATCATCCCTAATCGCACAAACGGCATTGTTATCACCATGACCAATTGAATGAAAATTATCACCGCCTGAAATGTTTCTAAAAACATTTGATGAACTATAATTACCAATTCCATGTTCTCCAAAACCATTTGAACCAGTGCAAGCGATTTGTCCATCTTCTTTTATTACGCATGTATTTTGTTCTCCCACCCAAACTGATTGGCTAACTGACATTTCTTCAAATGTAGGGAATCGGACGATATGTTTCTGCACCTCCCACTCAACATAATCATCATAAAAATTGGCGCTATTGGCAACATTGCTAGATGCGTTGACGGCGCGAGATGTTATAACCGCGTCACCATTGCAATTTTCACTATCTCCCTCCGTAACTCCACAAGCGGCACGCAAAACTCCCCCATTTGTATAAGCTCCTTTGCCGTCTGCACCATGGCTTAGCACTACATAAGTTACTTTACCAAATACTGGCGAGTTGGTTATTTCGTTAGCGTTGCTATCCATAATCGGAATGTGACCATCATCACTTGCGTTCGCACTCATAGTTAATGATCTATCCACAATATAGCTCAACTTGTTATTCCATGAATCATAAGCCGCAGATTCTGAAAGATTAATAGTTTTGAATGGAATTGCTCCTTGCGCCTGCACTGCATCTGGGCAAGTCAAACCAGCGGGGCAAGCCACATCACAAGGTGCAGCCTCCAAGCCATAATTCGGTGCAGTTGTGCCAAGTGTGGGGTTGGCAGGGCAAGGTAAGCGTCCTGCTTTGGCTTTATAAGTAGCAAGGGCGATTTTGACATTATCAATAGTGTTTTCAGTGTTGCTCACCTTAGCGATTTTCATTTGAGTTAACCCAATGGACATACTCATTCCTGCGATGATAGCAATAATAACCAACACTATTGACAACTCAATCAGTGAAAAACCGTGAGAATATTTTAGTGGCATAAAGTTGGATTGATTATATTTAGCCATTGCTTAAACCATATATTAATTAAAATAATTATGTATATTTTAGCATTATAATGGTTAATATTTGTTAAACATGGTGATGTTAGAACTTAACTTTTTAGAATGGAAACTAATATGTTTCATTTATTAGGCATGAATAATTGATACCAGTATTTTGCTACGCTTCCCTTCGGGGTATGGTATGACGAACTCACTATACGCTGCACCCTAAACCCTAACCCCTATCACCTAGCCCCTCAAAAAAATCTAAACCCCAACAGACATCTCCAACATACGCTGCAATGGTTTGCGAGCCTGCTCCATCAATTTAGTTGGCATATGCAACTCGGGCGTTTGATGTTTCATGCACAGATATAATTTCTCAATCGTATTCATCTTCATATATGGGCATTGATTGCACATAGCGCAACCAACCTCATTTTGTCCCCCCTCCAAAACATTATTTTCCAACAACATCGGCACATCATAAAACATACTGCCATGTGAGCGTTGCCGCATCTGGTGAATAATCCCGCTCTCAGTCAACACAATAAACTCGGACGCAGGGTTAGCCTCCGTGAACTTGAGCAGTGACGATGTTGAACCAATATGATGCGCGTGCTTGAGCAATGCTTCGGGGCATTCTGGGTGAGCGATAATATGCGCATTTGGGTGCGCAACTTTCAGCTTGATTAATTCTATCTCTGAGAATCTCTCATGCACCATGCAAGAACCGTCCCACAGCAACATTTCCCGCCCCGTTTTCTTGGCAAGATACGCCCCCAAATGCTTATCTGGGGCAAATATTATTGGTTGATTAGCGGGAATCTGGGCAATAATTGCCTCCGCATTTGATGATGTAACTATGATATCCGTCAACGCCTTCACATCGGCGGAACAATTAATATATGTCACAGCGATATGCTCTGGGTGAGCCGCACGAAACTCAGCAAAAGCGGGGGCGGGGCAGGAAGTTTCCAGCGAGCAACCAGCTTTCATATCTGGCAGCAACACTTTTTTGCTTGGGTTAAGGATTTTCGCCCCCTCCGCCATGAACTTCACACCACAAAACACAATTACATCAGCATCAGTTGATGCAGCTTTGCGTGCCAAATCCAAGGAATCCCCCACAAAATCCGCTATATCTTGCAAATCATCATTTTGATAATAATGTGCGAGAATGACCGCATTCATTTCACGGCGCATTCGCTTAATTTCATCTTCCATCGCTAGAATAGACAAAGGAGTTAGGGAGCTTGATGATGTTGTGATATTATTTTGCATAATTAATTTTAATTGTTTGTTAATGGGTTATATGTTATAACATTATCTTATGGATACATCAATAAATATTGCAATATCAGGGTTAAATGCAGCAAGTTTGCGCTTGAATAATAGTGCAAATAATGTGGCGAACGCAACAACGACTGGTTATATCCCAACAGATGTGACGCAATCATCAATCAATTTGAATGTTGGTAATGGTGGCAGCAGCGGTGGTGGCGTAAAAGCGAGCATTGTTGAGCGCAGCCCTGCCACGGTTACATCAGTTGACGGCGGCAATCCAGATTTATCATTGCAAGCACCAAATGTTAGTGCGGAAGATGAGCTAATCCAGCAAAAATTGGCAACTTATAACTTCCAAGGTAGCTTGAAGGTGCTAAAAGCAGCAAATGAAATGCTTGGTAATTTGCTTGATATTAGCGCATAAACTTGACATAACCGCGTAAATTATATATCGGTTGCATCACATGTATGCAATCAGCCCCGCCCGCCTTAGCTTTAGCACCCAATCATCAGATTACACACCAATATCTTGTGATTATGATGACGTATATTACATGCCAAACCACGCATTTGAGGAAATAGATTATGTTTCATTGCGAGGCAACGGACTGCATGAAAGATTTGCACAAACAACAGATTTCACCATTGCCGAGCTTGGCTTTGGCACAGGATTAAACTTCCATCTCACCACGCAATTATGGCAGAAATTGGCGCATAAATCCGCCAAACTTACATATATCTCAATTGAAAAACACCCAATCTCCGCAGCTGATTTGTTGGAATTACATCAAAAATTGGGTATTGCGGAAGAATCACGGCAGTGGCGGTCGCAATATCCATCACCGCTTTATGGCGTATATCCATTGCATTTGAGCCATAATATACAATTAATCCTGATATTTATGGAGGCAATTTGTGGGGTGCAACAAATTAATGATGCAAGCATTAATGCTTGGTTCTTAGACGGATTTGCTCCCGCCAAAAACCCTGATATGTGGAATGATGATATATTAAAACATGTTGCCCGCACATTAAAACCGCAGGGAACATTTGCAACATTCACCGCAGCCAGTTCAGTGCGACAATCATTGCAGCAACATGGCGTTGTTGTGGAAAAAATCAAAGGATATGGGTGCAAACGTCACATGTTGATTGGCAAAAAGCTATAATTAGGACAAAAAAATATAAATGGGTTCAAATCAGATTCAAGATATCCTTACCGAACTAGCATATGGGCGTGATTTGGAATATGAATTGGCAGAGCGTGCTTTTCATATCATCATGAGTGGCGGGGCGACTCCCGCACAAATTGCTGCATTTTTGATGGGATTGCGAGCCAAAGGAGAAACCGTGGCGGAGCTTGCCGCAGGGGCAAATGTTATGCGCCATAAATCCATCAAGTTTGGTGGAAATATTGGCGAGGCTGAGGCTATGAATGCGCTTGATACCTGCGGAACAGGAGGTGATGGCAAGAGAACCTTCAACATCTCCACCGCAACCGCTATAGTAATCGCAAGCTGTGGCGTGAAAGTGATTAAACATGGCAATCGCAGCATCACCTCCGCATCAGGTTCATCTGACGTATTGCAACATTTAGGCGTGCGCATAGACGCATCAGAGCAATTGCAACAACAAGCATTGCAACAACTAAACTTTTGTCACTTAATGGCACCTTTATATCACCCTGCAATGCGCCATGTGGCTGATGTGCGCAAGGAGCTAGGGCTTCGCACCATCTTCAACTTGCTGGGGCCTCTCGCCAATCCTGCCCGCACCACCCGCCAATTAATTGGCGTTTATGATGCAAAATGGTTACGCCCTATGGCAGAAACATTGCATAAATTAGGGGCGCATAAAGCATGGTTGGTGCATGGCAATGATGGTATGGACGAAATCACCACCACCACCACCAGCCAAATTGTGCAATTACATAATGGCGAAATCACCGAGTTCACCTTAAACCCCAATGATTATGGCATTGCATTTTGCACGGAGGATAGCCTTAAGGGCGGGCTACCCGCCGAAAATGCGGTTGCTATGCAAGCCTTGTTTAGTGGCAAAAAAACTGGTAATATCGCAGCATATCGTGATATCGTATTGTTGAACGCAGCAGCGGGGCTGATTGTGGCTGAACATTGCGAAACTCTAAGCCAAGCAATGCAACTCGCAACAGAGGCAATTGATTCAGGCAAAGCGAAAATATTACTGGCAGAATATATAGAAATAACCAATCAATAACTAACCTAATTGTTAAAATAATCGGAGTTCACCTTCATGACGCAAATATTAACCTCATTCAACCCCGCCACTGGTGATGCAATATGGCAAGGTGAAATAGCCAATTTGGCAATCATAGAGCAATCTATAGCCAAGGCTCGCCAAGCATTCCACAAATGGAAACTTACCACACTTGATGAACGCATAGGGTTGCTACAAAATTATGCACAAATATTGCAACAAAATCGTTCTAAAATTGCTAATTTAATTGCGCTTGAAACAGGCAAAATATACCGTGAAGCTAATGCAGAGGCGGGAGCATTAATTAGCAAAATCACTATCTCCATCAACTCATATCATAAACGCACAGGATTGGATATCTCAACCATTGATGGTGGTTTGCAACGCATTGTCACGCACCGCCCCCATGGTATCATGGCGATATTATCCCCCTATAACTTCCCAATGCACCTTGCAAATGGTCATATTGTGCCATGTTTGCTTGCGGGTAATGTGGTTATACTCAAACCAAGCGAGGAAACTCCCGCATGTGGCGAATTGCTAATTTCATTGTTGCATCAAGCGGGTTTCGCAAGTTACGTAGTGCAGTTATTGCAAGGCGGGCGTGAAGTGGGGGCAGCCCTCACCAATCACCAAGATATTGATGGCATATTATTCACGGGCAGCTATGCGACTGGTCAAAAAATACATCAATCATTGGCTGGTCGCCCCGAAGTTCTGCTTGCACTAGAAATGGGGGGCAATAATCCGCTAATTGTTGCAGATGTTGCCGATGCACAAGCCGCCGCTAGCATTATCATTGATTCCGCTTTTGCCACCACAGGGCAGCGATGCACCTGCGCACGCCGTTTGATTATGATCAATTCCAGCAGCAGCAATGCAGTGCTAGAAGCAACAATGGCGATGGCAGCAAGTATTATTATTGGCGCACCAAATGATTCCCCCGAGCCTTATATGGGTTGCATGATTAACAATATTCAGGCGGATAATGTGTTGCAGGGGCAGCAAATATTGCAGCAACAAGGCGGGCGCATATTGTTGGAAACTAAACGATTGCATGAAAATATGCCTTTCATTAACGCAGGAATTATTGATACAACTAATATCAATTCAAATGATATTAACAAAAATAGTGTTGCTCAAAACAATATAGATTTAGAGATTTTCGGCGCATTATTGCAATTAATCAAGGTGGATACGATAGAGCAAGCAATAGCAATTGCCAACCAAACTCGCTATGGTTTATCCGCGGGGTTAATCGCTGATGATGTTGCCAATTGGGATTATGTTTATCCACGGTTGCGGGCAGGGCTTGTCAATTTCAACCGACCATTAACAGGTGCAGCAAGCAATTCACCATTTGGTGGCGTTGGTGCAAGTGGAAATCACCGCCCCACCGCCGCTTATGCCGCAGATTATTGCGCATATCCCGTGGCAACATTATCACATGAAACAATTGAGTTATTGCCATTAGTGGGCGTTGCAACCTGATTTGTTGTTCTGGTGAACCGACATACTACTGCCCGTCACTTCAGCACCCGAAGGGAGGCGTAGCCAAAGGCTGGAGTCCAACCTATAATATATCAGCGAAACCCTTGCGAGTGCGTTGAAACCACAAAAATCCAAGTTGCATCAACGCCATATTCACCACAAACATCACCGCCAAAACGCTAAAATCAGGGGTGGCACCAAAAATAATTGCCCCACGAAACTGCTCCACCACCAAGCCAAGTGGGTTAAGCCATAAATAAGGTTGCAACCACTCAGGCAAAGCACTTGCGGGATAAAATATTGGTGACATAAACATTAATATGGTGGAAAATAATTGCGTTAATTGCGCAATATCACGCAAATAAGTCCCAAGTGATGCCAGCACAAAGCTAACTCCGCATAGCAATGGTGCATAACATAGCAATAATAACGGCACATATATCACACTAATTGGCAAAGCATGTTCAGTGATTAACAATCCTGCAAGCAAAATCACCACGCTTATCAACAAATGAAATGCGCTAGATGCAACCACCATTAATGGCAAAATCTCCAGCGGAAACACAACTTTTTTGACATATGAAACATGTTGCGTGATGATGGTGGGGGTGCGAACCAAACATTCGGCAACCCAGCCGTGAATGATTAACCCTGAAAATAATGTTAGCGCAAAGCTATGTTGAACCCCAGCATCTTCCGCCCCAAACCGTGACTTAAATATCACGCCAAACACCAAACTATAAACGCTAAGCATCAATAATGGGGTGGCAAAACTCCATATCACCCCAAGAGCTGAACCTTGATAGCGAGCTAGCACATCGCGCCAAGTTATCTGCTGCAACAAATGACCATTTTTGCGCAAATCACGAATTAATTTCACAGGCGATGAGGAATATTTCACTCTATAAATACGCTATTTGAATTATATTATTTAACTGTTTTTTTCTTCAATTTTCTTCTCAATACAATTTGGTTTTGAGGTATATTTTTTGTTGGAATCAATCAATAACCCTGCTTTGGCAATCATATTACGCCCAACCAGCAAATCATATTTGAAGTTCTCACGGTTGCTTAAGTTCACTTCTTCACGCACTGGCACACCTGCGATACAAAACACCATTCCTATCACGGGGCGGCGTTGATACCCACCAGCTTCCCCCCGCATTTTGATGCGAACCATTCGCTCCAGCGGGCGTTTAATATGATTGGTTTTCTTGCTGCCTTCCGTGTCTAACGTAAAAATAACATAACCCTTGCCATCTTCAGTTTCTCTATTGCGTTTCAAATCCACAATATTAGCGTGCATAGAGGAAGTATCCGCCCCTGTATCCATCTTGGCGTTAAAGATAGTATCAACATTCATAACCCTAACTTTTTCAAGATAACCTACAACTTGCGTATGTTTATAGGCTGGTTTTGCTTGCGGTTTCATGTTGCTAGCCGCATTTGCAGCGTTAATATTGATATTTGAGATTGCAATTATGGCGCAAATAACGTTAATTATAATAAAAATAGGTTTTGTTTTCATAGTTGCTATTTAGCTTAGATTAAAAATAATTCCAAGGAAAATATTTTATTTTGATATATTCATATAGGGGAGCATATCGGGTAGCATATCAGGTTAGGCGTCAATAATTATGGAAATTAACAATTACCTCAAACAAAATATTGCAATGCAAAAGGGAATTGGCGAGAAATATCAAGCAATTTTGCAAAAATATTTCTCTCCCAATCGCTTAAATAATAAGGACGCGGTTGGATATGCAACTTTTGCGCAATTATTATTTCACTTGCCGTATGATTATATTGATCGTCGCACCATCACGCCACTATCAGAGGCAAAAGCGGGATATAATAATTTGCGTTTGAAAGTGTTGCAGCATCTGCCAGCACCTTATAAAAAAACCGCTTATCAATCTAAAATCCAAGCCTCGCCCAGAACTCCACCCAGAACCCCACATCGTGTGCAATGCGAAGATGCAACGGGGAGTGTGTTGCTGGTATTCTTCAAGGCAGAGCCTAGATATTTGTTGCATCAATTGCCCGAGGGCGAAGAAATCATGGTGGGCGGACATTTGCAACGTTATGATGGAATGTGGCAAATGAATCACCCTGATATTATCGGCAAGGCAAATAACATGGCGGATTTATGCAATTTTGAGGCGATTTATCCTGCAACTGAAGGAATATCTTCAAAAATGTTTGGACGCTGGGCAAGGGAGATACTCAAAAATCTGCCCGAAGCACCAGAATGGCAATTATCCAGCACAATCTCGCATCACGGTTGGACAAGTTTCAATCAGGCGATTACAACATTGCACAACCCCAAAGATTTAGACGATTTAATCAAAGCCAAGCAACGCCTCGCTTATGATGAAGCATTAGCGCAACAACTAAGTTTGCGTTCATTGCGCACAACTCAGCAAAAACTCAGTGCGCCAAAAATGCAAATGTTGGATAATGTCGCAGTGCAGCAAGCAATCGCAAGCCTACCATTCACCCTAACTGAAGGGCAGATGCAGGTGCTACAAGATATTAACACTGATATTTCAAGCGATGTGCGAATGTTGCGGTTGTTGCAAGGTGATGTTGGTGCAGGCAAAACGATTATTGCCGCACTCGCCATGTTAGCAGCGGTGCAATGTGGCTATCAAGCAGCGATTATGGCACCAACGGAGATTCTCGCTCGTCAACATTTCCACGCAATCACTGAGTTGTTAAGATTGCAAGGAATTGCTGAGATTGATGGTTTTGAGATGATATTTTTAGCAGGAAGCCTTAATCCTCGGCAACGCTCCATTGCTTATGAACAAATAAAAAACTGCCCTAAAGCGATGATTATTGGCACACATGCACTATTTCAAGAAAAGGTAGAGTTTGCCAATCTCGGGCTTGCAATCATTGATGAACAACATCGGTTTGGCGTGGCGCAACGCCTTAGCTTAAGTGAGAAGGGCGGAGGTGGAAAAGGCGTGGGTGAGAAGAGAGGGGGCGAGAATGAACAACGGCAAGCATTCGCACCACATTTGTTGCTGATGACGGCAACCCCAATTCCACGCTCGCTTGCCATGGCGCATTTTGGTGATATGGATATTTCATTACTCAAACAAAAACCAGCGGGCAGACAAGCGATTGATACACGCCTAGTTGGCTTAAAACGCTTAAATGAAGTGCTGGTGGGGTTAATTCGGGCAGTGGAATCAGGCGAGAAAATATATTGGATATGCCCCCTTGTGGAAGATGCAAGCGATGAAACATTGCAAGTAGCCCCGCAACTTGCAGCATTGCAAGCAGCGCAATCTCGGTTTGATGCGCTACAAGTTTGGTTTGCGGGTCATCATCACCATAATAATAATCATAATATAGTCGGGTTGATGCACGGGCGCATGGCGATGGCAGAGCGGGAAGCTGTTATGCAAGCATTTCTTAGCGGCGAATTGCGTATTTTAGTGGCAACAACAGTGGTGGAGGTTGGCGTGAATATTCCAGATGCCACCATTATGATTATTGAGAATGCAGAACGGTTTGGTTTGGCAACATTGCATCAATTGCGGGGGCGAGTTGGCAGAAGTGACAAGCCTTCACGCTGCGTTTTGCTTTATGATGAAAATTGCACAAAAATTGCCCAAGAACGGCTCAAAACAATGCGTCAAACTAATGATGGCTTTGTGATAGCCGAGGCGGATTGGCAATTGCGGGGAGCAGGGGATTTGCTTGGCACTAAACAAACGGGTGCGCCTGTGTTTAAGTTTTTGCAGTTAGAATCGCAAGGTGATTTGCTCAAAGCGGCACGAATGGAGGCGGAGATACATTTTAATAAACATAGCCATGATGCGGGCGATGACTTTGGAAATGGTAGTTTTGGCGGTGGCAATATACGATTAAACGAGCATTTACAAAGTTTAATGCAAATATTTGGTTATGACTCAACAACAAGATTTTTACAATCTGGTTGATGCGTTAATCATTTACGAATAATCATAAGGTTAGAATTCGCATTATAGCACTTTATTTTTACGAATATTATACATGTAAAATTCATAAAAATATGTAGTGCTATAGTTATATAACATAAAATAAACTAGTGATAATATGATGATTAGGATATAAATTGCTCAACATCGCTTGATATGCACCAAGTTGCAATTGGTGCATATTTGCATAACCATCATCATTTGCATGTTCCCCCGTTTTGAAATCTATAATGTGAATATTATCCGCATTAATTATCACTCTATCTATTTGAGAAGAGAGGGCTATTTGGGAAGAGGGGACTATTTGCGCAGATAGTGCTACTTGGGAAGAGAGGGCATCTTTTCCAATTTTTCCTAACCCAATTTTTCCCAACATAGGCAATTCAGCGAATGCGGGCAATTCCAATAATTCCACTAATATTGCATCATTCGCTATCACCTCAAATGGTTGCAGCACCTCAACAATTTGCGCTTGCGATAATTCCACGCCATAAGCCTTGGCAACATGTGGCAAAATATTTGGGGCGGCACACAAAAAATCCGCATAACGCATATTCACTTGACGCTCCAACAAAGCGTGTATCAACTCACCTTTCAATTTGGCTGGAAGCGTTGTATTTACATAATTATTAGGCAATAAATTATTAATATAATTAACCTCAATATTATCCGCGCTCAAGGACTGCCCTCTCAAAGAAGTTACTGCCTTGAAGCGCATTGGCGGAGGTGCAGTTGGTAAATTAAATTGGGGAGGCAAGGTGAAAGTTGAAGGTGACATTGCATCATCGCCCGAAACCAGATTATGTGGCAAAAATGTTTCACGTGAAACACTCGCATCATCACCCAAATCACCCTCAATTTGATGATTATGATTATCATTCTCATGTGGCGAATATTGCATCATTCCATTTTCATATGTCACCACATTTGGCAATTCTGACATTGCCGCAAATATTTTGTCATACCAAGTTTTCGCCTCATCTGTCTTTTTCTCTAACTTTTTCCCAGATCCAAAAATATGCAATTCATCAGCTGCCCTTGTGATGGCAACATATAATAACCGCCAATATTCTTCATATCTCACAGCGTCATATTGTTGTTTTGCCTGCGCGAATATGCCAAAATGCTTTTCCTTGCCACCATTCATCGCCAATATTATTGGTATTTGCCCGTTATGTTCATTCGCTTTATCTTCATATATAATAATATTTTCTTTAACATTCGGCGGAGCGTGACTATCAGCCAAAATCACAATCGGGGATTCCAAGCCTTTTGCGCCATGAACTGTCATAATTCGCACCTTATTTCCGCCAGAATCAGAATCTAGTTTTATATCGCTTTCCAATTGCTTCAACCAACTGACAAAATCATATAAATTGGGAGCAATATGCGCATGTTCATAATTTTGCGCCTGAGAGATCATATATTGCAAAATCTCTTGCGCCACCTCGCCCAAGCGGGCAATAAAATGCGCCATATAACCTTCACCATAGAGTATATGCGTGATGAAATGTGATGGCATGAGATGAGTTTGCGCTAGCTCAATCAAATCTTGCAATTGTTGATGCAATTCACGATTATGTTCAGCTATGTAAGCAAATAATGAGTTCGCCCGTTCTTGAGTTACTTGCTTAGAGTTAATACGATTATAGCAAATCTCAGTTAAATCATTGTGATTAAGGTTAAATATCGGTGAAAGTAAAGCGCAAGCTAGCGACATATCATCATTATGATTGCACAGAAACTGCATTAATGCGAGCATATCCAAAACAGCAATATGTTGATTGAGGCGCAGGCGATCAATCCCCGTATTTGGAATGTGACGGCTAGCTAATTGTTGCAACAAAAAATCTACATTAGTGCGAGTTTGCATCAACACCAAAATATCTCGTGGTTGAATTGGAGCGTTGGTTCGTGCCAAAACACGCTTTGATTGCAGCATCACCTCTATTTGTTCAGCAATTTGCGTGGCTAATTGTTGCTTATTATTCATATTATTTATATGGATTTATTCCAAAACATCTAACATGGAATATAATCCATTTGGTTTGGAGCTTGCCCATAATGCTGCTCGTATCGCTCCATCAGCATAAATACGGCGGTTGGAAGATTTATGCACCAACTCAATTCTCTCGCCATTTCCTGCAAAAATTACATGATGATCCCCAATCACGTCACCGCCTCGCAATGCGTGAAACCCGATATTACCTGCAACCCGCTCCCCCACCATACCAACCCTGCCGTGTTCAGCAACTGTGGCAAGCGCAACATTTCTGCCCGCTGCTGCTGCTTCACCGAGGGCTAATGCTGTGCCAGATGGTGCATCTTTTTTGTGATGATGGTGCATTTCTACAATCTCAATATCATAATCAATACCCAAGGTTGCTGCCGTTTGCTTGGTTAATTTCGCTAGCAGATTTACTCCGACGGAAAAATTAGCCGCCCTCACAATGCGAGAATGTTTAGCGCACTGCGCCATTATTGCATTTTGTGCATCATCAAAACCCGTTGTGCCGCAAATATGGATTTTTGCCTTCCCATCTATTTGTTCAGCTATTTGCTTTAATACATTATTTTTGCAAGCATTCGCAATGCTCAAACTATATTCAGGGGCGGTGAAATCAATTACGGCTTCTGCCAAATCAACTAAACCATCAACATTTTGCACCAGACGGACATTAACCAGCCCTTCACGTTGCAAGTGAGTGTGCATTTGCTCCATATCCTCTTGGCGTGCACTAATTGCCACCAAACTGGTTGCTTCATGCTCAAGCACTGCCTTGATTAGCAACTTCCCCATGCGCCCTGCTGCGCCTGCAATCCCAATTTTCAACATATTTTATATTTCCTTATGACGGATTTTATTATGGCTTTGCAAACATTAATCTTTCAAATCTCAATCTTTCAAATCTTCCCAAAACTCCCGCATACGATCAAAAAAACCTTGCGATTCAGGGTTATTCCCAGTTGATGCTTTTTGAAAATCTTGCAACAAATCTTTCTGTTTGCGGCTCAAGTTAATTGGCGTTTCCACCCGAACATGCACGAACATATCACCCCGCACTTTGGAGCGTAATGTTGACATACCTTTGCCTCGCAGGCGGAATTGATGCCCCGTTTGCGCCCCTTCAGGGATTGTCACCTTCGCTCTTGTCCCCTCAATCGTTGGCACTTCCACCATACCACCAAGTGCGGCTGTGGCAAATGCAATCGGAACGCTACAATGAATATCCGCCCCTTCACGCCTGAAAAATGGGTGCGCCTTAACGCTTAAAAATATGTATAAATCACCAGTTGACCCACCACGATAGCCCGCTTCACCCTCGCCAGAAAGCCTGATGCGTGTGCCTTCTTCAACGCCCGCTGGAATATTCACCGCAAGTGACCTATCTTTGCGAACCGTGCCAGAACCTGCGCATTTTTTGCACGGATTTTCAATGATTTTGCCCGTTCCTTGGCAGGTATGGCAGGTGCGTTCCACCGTGAAAAACCCTTGCTGCATACGGATTGTGCCACGCCCCGAACATGTCCCACAAGTAACAGCTGCTGAACCATTTTCGCCACCAGTGCCGTGGCAAGAATCGCAAGCAACTGAGGTGGTGATATTGATATCTTGTTTTTTGCCCGCAAAGGCGTTTTCAAGCGATATCTCAAGATTATAGCGCAAATCAGAACCACGACGCTTGCCTGATTGCTGCTCGCTTGCCGCATTTTTGCGTCTGCCAGAACCCGTTAATTCGCTAAATAAATCCTCAAATATATCAGAAAAACTGCCGCCACCACCAAAATCCGACGCCCCGCCACCCCTTGGATTACCCATTGCACCATCAAAAGCTGCGTGACCATATCTATCATAAGCAGCACGCTTTTCTGGATCTTTCAAAATCTCATAGGCGTTGTTGATTTCTTTGAACTTATGCTCAGCATCTTTATTATCAGGGTTTTTATCAGGGTGATATTTCATGGCAAGTGAGCGAAAAGCCTTTTTCATCTCATCGTCACTTGCCCCTTTGCTTACTCCCAATAACTCATAAAAATCCTGTTTAGCCATTGTTTTTTAAGCCTTATTCTCTTTAACTTCAACAAAATCAGCGTCCATAACTTCGCCGTCCATGACGCCATTATTTGCAGCTTTGGCTTCAGAAAAATTAGCATCACTTGCTTGATTTTCCGCCTGCGCTTTATAAACCGCTTCACCAATTTTCATTAGATTTTCAGCTAAAGTTTGAGTTTTGGCTTCAATTTCTGCTTTGTTCCCTGATTCAACCGAGTTCTTCAAATTGGATAATGCCGTTTCAATCGCCGATTTATCACCAGCTTCCAAAATCTCCTGATGCTCGGCTAGAGTTTTCTCAGCCTCATGCACCATGCCCTCTGCTTTGTTTTTCGCCTCAATCAATTCACGTTTTTCACGGTCAGCAACGGCGTTTAGCTCAGCTTCTTTCACCATTTTCTCAATATCACCGTCAGAAAGCCCACCCGATGCTTGAATGCGAATCTGTTGCTCTTTGTTCGTTGCTTTATCCTTAGCTGATACATTCACAATACCATTTGCATCAATATCAAATGTTACCTCAATTTGTGGCAACCCTCGTGGCGATGGTGGAATCCCCACCAAATCAAACTGCCCAAGCATTTTGTTATCAGCAGCCATTTCACGCTCACCTTGAAACACCCGAATAGTCACCGCTGTTTGATTATCGTCAGCAGTTGAGAATGTTTGTGATTTTTTCGTTGGAATAGTTGTGTTGCGGTCAATCAAGCGAGTGAATACACCACCCAAAGTCTCAATCCCGAGTGAAAGCGGAGTCACATCAAGCAACAACACATCTTTCACATCACCTTGCAACACACCCGCTTGAATAGCAGCTCCCATTGCCACAACTTCATCAGGGTTCACCCCTTTATGCGGTTCTTTGCCGAAAAACTCCCGCACCATTTCAGTTACTTTTGGCATACGGGTCATACCGCCCACCAAAATCACTTCATCAATTTCGCTTGCATTCAAACCAGAATCTTTCAACGCTTTTTTGCACGGCTCCATGGTGCGCTTCAATAACTCTTCAACCAAACTCTCCAATTTAGAACGAGTTAGCTTCACATTCAAATGCTTAGGCCCTGATGCGTCCGCCGTGATGAATGGCAGATTAACATCAGTTTGTTGCGCACTTGAAAGCTCAATTTTTGCCTTCTCCCCAGCTTCCTTCAAGCGTTGCAATGCTAGCGGATCAGTGCGTAGATTAATACCTGTTTCACGTTTGAACTCATCAGCCAAAAAGTCAATGATGCGCATATCAAAATCTTCACCACCGAGGAATGTATCACCGTTGGTAGCCTTCACCTCAAACACGCCATCGCCAATCTCAAGGATTGAGATATCAAATGTTCCACCACCAAGGTCATAAACCGCAATGATTTTGCCTTCCGTTTTATCCAACCCATAAGCAAGGGCTGCTGCTGTTGGCTCGTTGATGATGCGCAAAACTTCAAGCCCTGCGATTTTGCCTGCATCTTTGGTTGCTTGGCGTTGTGCATCATTAAAATATGCTGGAACAGTGATTACCGCTTGGTCAACTTTTTCACCCAAATAACTTTCTGCCGTTTCCTTCATTTTTTGCAAAATAAATGCGCTAATTTGGCTTGGGCTATATTTCTCACCATTTGCCTCAACCCATGCGTCACCATTATTTGCTTCCACAATATTATATGGCACAAGATCCATATCTTTTTTGACTGCAGCATCTTTGAAATTGCGCCCTATCAAACGTTTAACTGCAAATAATGTATTTTTTGGGTTAGTAACTGCCTGACGCTTGGCGGGGCTTCCCACCAATCTTTCACCGTCACTTGCAAATGCAATAACTGATGGGGTGGTGCGTGCGCCCTCAGAGTTTTCAATAACTTTGGCGACTTTCCCTTCCATAATTGATACACAAGAGTTGGTTGTGCCTAAATCAATCCCAATAACTTTTCCCATAATTATACATTCTCCTATAACGTTTTTGTGTTAAATATTTTCATATTATTCAACAAGATTATTTTGTATTACAAACCATATTTAGGGGTATAATAATATTTTTTCAAGGGGGAATGAATTATTTTTTGATAAAATTAATTTTGTGGGGTGAATGGCGTTACAAATATTAGCATAACTCTTAGTTCAGACCGACGACTATTTATGTTGTGATTATTATGGATACCAGCTTCTATTTCTCCTCCCTCCGTCGGGGGCTGCTGGTATGACGAGCTGCTAGAGTTTGTCATACCAGCGGTAGCTGGCATCTATGAACTAATTATTCCATGGATTTTAATTAATTATTAAAAATATTGCCTTACAATCCAGTGTTATATTTTAGATAATAATATCTTTAATTCAATCGGAGGCTGAAATGGTTAAAATTATTCATATTATGGGCAAAGAAAAATCAGGTAAGACTTCCTCAATTAGGTTGTTTCTAGAAAATCACTGTGGACTATTACTGCCAAAAAAACCAATGGACGTTCAAGAAATTGTGACAATAGAAAAAGACGGCAAGTTTTACAAGGGTGGCGTAGCAACTGGGGGTGATACAGATAAAATAATTATAGATAATTTTATCTTTTTTACAAATAAAGAAGCAAATGGTTCGCTTGACTTTATTGTGTGTCCATCGAGAACAAGAGGGAAATCTTTTAATGAGTTAAAAAACCAAGTAAGTCTGTTAATCCCAGCTGCTAAAATTGATATTACGGTTAGGACTAAACAAGTAGATAAAGATAATATCACCTTGAAAGACAAAGATAACAAAAGAGTATCTGATGAAATATGGAACCATATTCCCTGATTTTATCTGTTTTTAAGTTTTGCTATTACGTTCAAGTTTCAATGTGTTTGTTCCAATGTGTTTTAAGTTTATAGATACCAGCCTCCGCTGGTATGACGAACTCTGAAAGCTAATAACTTGTCAATTAGCGTATAAAACTCCTGCAACTGTCATACCAGCGGAGGCTGGTATCCAGACCAAAACTTATAGTAAATATAAAAATTATCACGAATAAAGGGCTTTGAACCTTAATCCAAAACCCTCAATTTTAATAAAATGCGTTCTTAATAAACTAAGTTACCCCAGTATATGGCATCGGCAATATATTAAAGCATTTATCTGCAGTGTTTATTCAAAGAAATCACGCTTGCGCCATAGTTTATTCAAAGAAATCGCGCTTGCGCCACATCTTATTCAAAAAAATCGCGCTTGCGATTTAGTTTGCGCACACGGCGGGAAGCCTCGGCTTGCTCACGAACTCTCTTCTCAGAGGGTTTTTCAAAATGTTTGCGCATTTTCATTTCACGATACACGCCTTCGCGCTGCAACTTTTTCTTCAAAGCGCGCAATGCTTGCTCAACGTTGTTATCTCTTACATGAACTTCTATCATCAGCGAATTACCCCCTTTTACGATAGTCTAAATATTTATATGATATTTATACAACTTGTTACTTGCATAAATAGCGAACTTTTGATTATAACTATTAAAATTGATAATACAAGTTAAACTTTAGGGGAATTATGAATAATATTGGCAATGTCGCAGCAGATCAGTTAAAAAGCTATATTGATCGCATTGAAAAACTGGAAGAAGAAAAGGCAGAAATCGCCTCATTCATCAAAGATGTGTTTGCTGAAATCAAAGGCAATGGCTATGATGCAAAGGCGATTAAAGAGATTTTGAAGTTGCGCAAATTAGAGCCGCAAGACCGTGAAGAACAGGAATATATGCTAGATATTTATAAAAAAGCATTAGGCATGGCATTTGATGAAGATGCTTCAGACGCAGCATAATAATATATATTAGGGAACATATATGCGAATAGGGTTGCTAGGTGGTTCGTTTAACCCCCCTCACGAAGGGCATGTTAATTTGTGCGTGCAGGCCAAAAAATATTTGGGGCTAGATGTGATTTGGTGGCTAGTTAGCACCGCTAACCCGTTTAAGGACGCAGCCACACTTGCACCATTTCAATTGCGCTATCGTTTATGTTGCGAACTCCAAAAGCCATCATATATTCAAGTGACTGATTATGAACAGCAATTCGGATTGCATTATACCATAGATACCATCAAAGCATTGCAACATGATTTTTATGGCTGCAAGTTTGTGTGGTTGATGGGGGCGGATAATTTACCCGATTTTCACCTCTGGAATGGTGCGTCAGAAATTATGCAACGTGTGCCAGTAGCGGTGATGGATAGAAGCCCAAATAGCCATAATGCTTTGCGCTCGCAAACGGCGATACATCATGGTGATAGAAAAGTTGATGGCAGGCTGTTGATGCAATCCAAAATACCATGCTGGAGTTATGTTTTTATGAAGCGCAATCCACAATCTGCAACTAATATCAGAAAAAAACTTGGCAATGATGCTTTTTTGTTGCATAATGATTAATATAAATAGATTAATTTATTTTCTAACCCAAAACATAATAGATCAAAATACTATAGACTAGAATATTATAGACCAAAACATTACGGAGATTTTGTTATCACTGAGCTAAACACAACCACTTCATCAGATAAAGCCAAGTTTGGTGAAATTATATGGGGCAATGATACGGCTGAATTAATTGCGCTAATCGTCAATGCGCTTGATGATGACAAAGCGGAAGATATAACCACCATAGATTTGCGCGGCAAAACTAGTTTTGCTGATGCAATGATAATTGCGGACGGGCGTTCCAATCGTCATGTTGGTTCAATGGCGGATAAGCTAGCAAAAAACCTGCGTGAATATGGGATAGGCTCGGTATTGACGGAAGGGTTAGAAACTTGTGATTGGGTGCTGGTTGATGCTGGTGATGTGATTGTGCATTTGTTTAAGCCAACCATTCGTGAGATTTATAATTTAGAAAAAATGTGGGCGTTATATACTCCCGAGGCGTAAAAATATTCGTTAAAGATATTCGTTGAAACCATGTTAAATTAATATGTTAAATGGATATATAGATAATCAAATAACCTCAATATTACGACTTCCTTACGCTTGCGCCCCTTAAACCATATCGCATATTTATTCATATAATGTCATAACTTGGTTTCGCTGTAATTAGCAGCTTAAACAACTTAAGGAGACTTTTATGAACAAGGAACAAGTAGTAGGCAAAGCCGAGCAAATCCAAGCTGAAATCAAAAAAACTTGGGCTAAGCTAACTGATAATGACATTATGTTGTTAGATGGTAAGCGTGACCAGTTTTTAGGCAAATTGAAAGAGCATTATGGCATTGCCAAAGAAGATGCTGAAAAGAAAATCAAAGCGATTGAAGCCGCACATGCGAGCGTTAAAGCAGCATAATATAACAATTTCTATTGTTAATAATTGTCCGATGGGGGGGTTCCCCCGTCGGACTTTTTTTATGCGTATCTTGTGCATATATAGTGCTACATCATTTTTTATAACAGTTTTATAACGGCAAAAATCCTTATATTATCTTTATAAATCGTAATTGTTTGTATGTGGCATTCTTATATGCGATGTGACTTTATATATTCTGCATCAAGGAGGATTTATGAGCAATATTAAAATATACAAAAATGATCAACAAACTACCTTATCAACTGAAAACCAATTGCAAAATATGGAAGATGAGGGTGGGATTACGATAGATTCTCCACCACAGGAACCGAGCTTTTTTTCTAAAATCAAGCACTGTGTCAAAACAATGCTTCACAATAACAAAAGTTAATTATTTCAAACGCAACACAAAACATCACATTAAGGAGCAACATTATGAACGTTAAACCAAATAGCCATGAAACAAGTTTTTTTTCAATCATTCCTATCATTGATTCGGACTTTGATCAATTTGAACTTAAATCTGAAATGGGAAAGCATATGCGAGAAGCAAACCTTCGCAAATCAGAAATTGCTAATTTTTATGATGATGCGTTTGATTTATTATAAATAACCAAACTTATAAGTTCTTTATGTCAGTTGCACTTTTCCATATAGGAAAATAACGCCAAACTATATATAACTCAATTCTACCAAAAATGGATTATAACAATGAAAAATACACGAAACATAATGCTGGCTCTCATGTTATCAGCAGCACCAATGACAATGATGGCCGTTGCAAGCCCCGCTTATGCAGCAACCGCTGAAGATTTGAACAAAGATTCTAATCAAGCATTGCAAACGCTTTATAAATCAAGCCCGTTGGCAGAAAAACTATCACATGACGCAAAAGCAGTGTTGATATTTCCAAACATTGTGAAAGCTGGTTTGGTATTTGGTGGCAGCTATGGTGAAGGTGAATTACAAAAAGGCAAAATGGTTGATGGCTATTATAATTCTGTGAGTGGATCATGGGGTTTGCAAGCGGGCGCACAAACATATGGTTACGCTGTTTTTCTAATGAGTGATAAAGCTGTGAAATATATTAAAGATACGCATGGTTGGGAAATTGGAGTAGGACCAACAGTAGTGGTGGTTGATGAAGGGGTTGCCAAAAACCTATCAACTTCATCACTCAAGCACGATGCTTATGCTTTTATCTTTAATCAGCAAGGGTTGATGGCAGCGGTGAGCATTGAGGGAACAAAAATATCTCATATTACACGCTAAGGAATCACAAAATATGACGCTTTCAACAATTCTGATAATAGTCTTAATTTTATTTCTGGTTGGTGCGCTTCCAAGATGGTCACATAGCCGCAGTTGGGGCTATTACCCCAGCGGTGGATTAGGAACTGTGCTGATAATTATTATAGTTTTGATGCTACTGGGGCGCATTTAGCTTAAGCATATTTAGCTTGAGCGTATTTAACTAATATTTTTATAACATAACTTTTTACAATAGGATTTTTATGCGTATTTTATCAATAATTACCTGCTTATCAACCGCAGCCATGCTGACTGCATGTATGGCTAATGATGGACATTATGATTCCAGAGGAAATTATATTATGCCGTCTAACTCTGCTAACCAAGGCAATTATTCTGGATCCACGGGAGATTTTAGCCAAGGATATAATCACAGCCGAGATTTTAGTTATGACCGTGCTGGTTATTATGATTATAACGGCTATTATATCACCGAAAACAGCTCTTTGAATGTGCCTGAAGGAATGTCGCCACCGCGTGGCAAATGCCGTGTATGGTTTCCTGAGCGAACTCCAGAAAATCAACCTAAAGTTGAATCATGCAATAGCATCAAAGATCGCGTTCCAGCTGGAGCTTATGTGATTTATGGCGGATAAGCATAACGCAAATTAATTTTATAACATTTATTTTATAACAAGAGAACTTATATGAACATAAAACATTTTCTATTCACTACTACCGCAATAATCGCACTTAGTAGTGCATCTTTTGCAGCTGATAAGGAAACTTATGAGAGCAATACTACAATCACTAGACATGAAAATGGTCATTTTAGTGAAAAAAACAAATCTAGCAAAATCCACATGGACGGAACATTAAACAGTTTTGAAAAAGATCTTATTATAACAAAAGATTCCCAAGGTAATATTGAAAAAACTATAACCACTGAAAGTATTAGTGATGCTAAAGGTGTTGGCAATAAGCATGTGATTAAAACCAAGGATACTGAAAAAAACAAAAATGGCGTGCTAATAAGTTCTAGCCATGAAGCAAGTGTTGACGGTCAATCTGTTGATTCCGATAACCGCAGTTTTGCCAAAGATGCTAACGGTAATTATGAACGAAAAGACACCATCGTCAGAACTGATGCTAACGGCACAACTCGCCGAACTGCAACAGATGTTAGGGTGAATGTTGATGCCAATGGCGAGGCTACCAAAACTACTATTACAGAAAAATCTGTAGATCCTATGGGGCTTGGCAACAAAACAAACGTGAAAACGATTGAAACTAAAGCACAATAACAATCTTTCAAAACTTACAACTAACTTTTAACAATAACATTTTTAACAATACATAGGAAAATACAATATGTTTAATGAAACCAATAAAGACAAGTTAGCTTCAAACTTAAATCATGATGCCCATAATGCTGTGGACGATTTGCATAATGTTGCTCACAAAGCAGGGTGCAAAATACGAAATATGTATGATGCTGCTACTACAGAAATCAGTGATGATTTTGGGATTGTAACCTCAAAGATCCGCAAAAGCCCTGTGCAATCTAGCTTATTGGCACTTGGTGCAGGGCTTGTGCTTGGTGTATTGTTGCGTCGTTCATAAAAATGGCGATGCTTATGTTCGGAAAACTGCTCACATTAATGTTGGCTGGGAAAGATCCGTCTATGTCAATCATGTTCCGTCAGATCCTGCTGGGTCTGGCGGGGCTGGTGGTGATGAGTATTGTTCTTGGGTTACTGGCTGGTGCATTTTTGATAAGTGCTATATATTTGTCTTATCATGCGTTGCTAATTAACGGCTTGCACCCACTGGTAGCGCAAGCAACTATCGGCACACTTGTGCTGCTCATGATTGGGCTGATATATGGCAGATTGCAAATGAGGATAACACGCTTACAACGCAATATTACGCAGTTGATAAAGCAACAATCACCGATTTCTTCCAAACTTCATGATTTTACCACCAGTTTTATGGACGGATTAATGGATTCAACAACCGCACCTAAAGGATAAATATTATGCGACCAATTTTACTATGGTTTATAGGAATACCAATTCCTGTGATTATATTGCTTTATATTTTTAATATATTGTAGTAGGTTCTATTTTTAACAATTGCTTTGCCGTAAATTAAAGTTAAAAAAAATTACTATAATAATATTAAAGACTTTAACACAAACACTTTCAATATAAACACTTTCAATATGGGGGAAGTTAAAAAATGGCTCAAAAATCTCAAGGAAAATTTCTGTTAACAATATTATTGATAATCGTTATCGGAGTTGTTGGCTATTATGTTTTGAATGCACCAGATGAACGCAATGGCGTGCAGAAAGTTGGTGATGCAATCAGTGAATTGCCAAATGGCGCAGACAAAGCAGCTCGTCAATTGGAAGATCGCACCATAGGTGACAAACTCAATGATGCAGCCAAAGATGCTGGCAACAATCTGGAAAGAAAAATAGATGAATAATAATTTATGGTAGAATGTATATCCGCGTTTGGATTTACTTAGTCGTTATCATTCCAGTGGAAGCTGAAGTCTATAAAAGTGGATATCAGCTTGCACTGGTCTGACAAACGCAAAAGCGAATATTATCGTCTGGCTTGTATTTGCCTAACTAATATAATAACTAAATCTATATTTATATCTATTTTACTCTGCCGAGCGCATGACGCATCATGAAAATAAAAATTAATACTAGATTTGAAAAAGCACGACAAAACTTTCAGCATAAAGTGATAAGTTCAGTTGCGCATGATTTGAAAGCATCACTAGCTTGCATTATTGGATCGCTTGAGATTTACGAGCGAACAAAAGATAAAATCACGCAATGGAATAAAAATACACTGACTAGCACAGCACTTGCGGAAGCGCATCAACTTAACAACATCATCAATGACGCATTAGACAAAATTAAGTTACAAACTGTTGTAGCCCCATTAAGTTTTGCTAATACGCTTAAGAAATGGCTGATTGATTATTCTCTCTATATTATTTTAGCACTTGGTATTTGTAGATTGGTGATGACATTTCTGCTTGGTGGAGATTTTCGCAATTATGAAATGATGGTTGGAATAACATCAATTGGACTAATTTCTATATTAATTTATATTCAACATCAAGCAAAAGAAGCCGCAGCTAATCACGCATCTGGCATTAATCATTTAGCTGATAATTTAGCGAGAGATAATATTAATATTGCGAAAAAGTTAAAATTAAGCACCGATCAAAAATATGGATTTGCCGAAGAAGCTATTATAATTGCAGAACATGGCAAGGCAACGGCTGAAGGGCAAACACTAGAAGCGCAAAAAGCCCAAGAATATGCGGAATCTGCCACGTTAATTGCTGAAAAAGCCAATAAAGCTAAATCAGATTTTCTGGCGAATATGAGCCATGAGATCCGCACACCAATGAATGCGGTGATTGGGTTGACATATGCTTTGCAAACCACAAATCTTGATGAGAAACAAAGGCAATGTGTTAATGTTTTGCAAACTAGTTCTGAAGCATTAATGGTGCTGATTAATGATTTACTTGATATTGATCGCATTGAATCCCAACAAATTGAGCTGGAATCTGCACCATTCGTCATGACAACATTGCTTGACCAAGTAATTAGCGTTATGTCCGTGCGGGCAAAAGAGCGTGGAGTCAAATTAGTTGCGCATTATGAATCAGGATTATACAAAACTTATATTGGTGATGGTGGGCGCATTCGTCAAATAATGCTCAATCTTGTGGGTAACGCAGTGAAGTTCACTCAAAAAGGTGGTAGCGTATCTGTATTATTTGCTAATGGTGGCAAGGGCAATGGCAAAAAAGCAATCACCGTTACTGTTAATGATAATGGAATTGGAATTGCAGAAGATAAAATTGGTATTATTTTTGATAAGTTTGTTCAGGCAGATTCTTCAATCACCCGAGAATATGGTGGAACAGGGCTTGGACTTGCCATTTCTCAAGCGCTCGCCAAACGTATGGGTGGTAAAATCACAGTAATAAGCGAAATTGGTAAGGGTTCATCTTTTGTGCTGCATTTGAGCTTGCCCGTTGAGGCAACTAGCAGTGATATTGAGAAGCATTATCAGGAAAATATTATATATCTGGATATGCAAGCGAATAAAGCAATTTTGCCAATTTTATTAGTGGAAGATTATGAACCAAACATATTAGTTGCAACTCTAATATTCAAAAGTTTTGGCTATAATTATGAGGTGGCACGCAATGGGCAAGAGGCGGTGCAACTTTTTTCTGCAAACAAATATTCAATCATATTGATGGACGTTGAAATGCCCGTAATGGACGGCTATTCAGCCACTCGCAACATTCGGTTGTTTGAGAAAAAAACTGGCGTAACACCAACTTCAATCATCGCAATGACTGCACACGCAATGAAAGGGGATCGCGAAAAATGTATCAATTCTGGTATGGATGATTATATCTATAAGCCTTTTAATCCGCACCAATTACAAGCGATTTTAGCGAAATATTTATTGCAATCTAGTGAATAATATTTTGTCTTTACGCATAACTTATTTTTTATCTAATTTATTATGTAGATTTTTTATATGTTTTATATTAAGTTCTTTTCACAACAAAAAAACAACTTATGGAACATAATTATGAACAAAAAATATATTGCAATGCTTGCATTGGTTGCTACAGCATTAGTTATTTACACAGTAATGCCCGAGCAGAAAATTGCTAGTGCTACAAACTCTGCAACTGATAATGCTAAATCAGATAAATATGAAGTGGAAGTGGAGTCAAGCGAGCGTAAAGAAGAAGGAACAGATTTGAAGGCTTATGAAGAAACTAGCAGTGCCACTGATGTTAATGGAACTACAACCAAAATCAAAAACTCTACCAATATAACGGTTGATAAAGAAGGCACTAAAAAAATAACAACACAATCAGAAACAACAGAAGATCCAAAGGGTTTAATGAATAAGGTCGTTACAGAAAAATCAAAATATGTAACTGAAGAAAAGTAATCTAAATCTGAATATTAAATATAAATCTCGTAAGGAAAAATATTATGAAAATTATAACAATACCAACACTTGCCGCAATAACACTCACTATGCTTGTTGCAGGGTGCGGTCAAACAAAGAGTGACAGAGCAATTAGTGGCGGAGCAATTGGTGCAGGAGCTGGTGCTGCTGGAACTGCTATCTTAGGTGGCAACCCATTAGCTGGCGCAGTTATTGGTGGCGCAGTTGGAGCGGCAACAGGTGGACTAACCAAGGAAAAAGATGTTAATCTAGGCAAGCCAGTTTGGAGATAATATAATTTCTCGCCTAGGCAACAATAGTTTGCAACGATAATTTTAGGTGATGTTAATTTGAATGATGCCTTAAGTAATTAAGACTTAATTAATTAAGACTTGGGGCATCATAACAATATAATTTGGAAAAAAGGTAATCTTATGACAAACAAAATTAAATATATGTTTTCACTATCTGCTATTGCGTTGCTAAATATCACACCATTAAATAGTTCTTCTGCATTGGCACAAGAGCCTTACAAGGTGGAAGTTCAAGAACAAACGGGCATTTCTTTTGTCACGGGTGGAGTTGGTAAAGATGAAAAAACAGCATTAGAAGCGGTGCAAAATAGTTATAATTTGCGTTTAATTAATGCTGATAAAGTTGGTCACTATTCTGGCGATGTTCATCTGATAATCTCTGATATGAAACAAAATATATTGCTAGATACCACTAGTGGTCCAATATTTTATGCTAATCTTCCAAATGGTAAATATGTGGTGGAAGGCAGAGTTGATAGCGAAAGCAGGAAACAAAACATCACTATTAGTGACAAAAAATCTGATAATGTGCGCTTTGTTTGGCCACAAGATAGCGAAGAATAAACATAAAGGAGAAAGCTATGCTTAATTATATCATCACATTTTTTGTTTTAGCTATCATCGCTGCCATATTCGGATTTGGCGGTTTAGCTGCTGACTTCGTAGGAATTGCAAAGTTCCTCGCAGGGTTATTTGTTATATTATTTGTGGCAACCCTGATTTATAGCATGATTACTGGAAGAAAAATTAATCCACCGCTATAAATATTTGTTGATTTGCTCTTTATCAAGTGAGGTGGCTGGAAAATTCATATTCAGCCCCTCCAGATAATCCACCATGATTTGCGAAATCACAAGGTTACGAAACCACTTATGATTAGCAGGAATAACAAACCATGGTGCACATTTCGTGCTACATTTTGAAAGCATCGCTTCAAACGCTTCGGCGTATTCATTCCAAAAATCACGCTCGGCAAAATCATCAATATTGATTTTCCACTGTTTGGTGGGATCATTTAGGCGTTTTTTGAAACGCTTTAACTGTTCATCTTTACTGATGTGTAGAAAGAACTTAATAATATGCGTTCCATTTTCGCTTAACATTTGCTCCATTGCATTAATCTGTTCATAGCGTTGTCGCCATTGTTTTTTAGGCACAAGATTATGCACGCGCGCAATTAATATTTCTTCATAATGTGAGCGATTAAATATTGCCACCTCACCTATTGCTGGTGCATCACGATGCGCTCGCCATAAATAATCGTGGTCACGCTCTAAGGTGTTAGGCTCTTTGAACGAATGAACACGACAACCTTGCGGATTCATTGCTCCCAACACATTTCTTATTGTGCCATCTTTTCCGCCAGAGTCAATTGCTTGCAAACAAATTAGCAATGCACGCTTATGTTCCGCATAGAGCAATTCTTGCAAAACACGCAGACGTTCGTTATTATAAGCAGTTAGTTGGATTGCTAATTTTTCGGTAGAATCACTAAAGTTAGGGTCTATATCGCTTAAGCTGATTTTAGAACCAGCTTTTACCAAAAAATCCTTGGAATAGTTCAAGCCGCCTGCTTAACAGGGGCAATCACTTCCATACGATAGCCAATCCCCGGTTCGGTGACAATAAACTCAGGCAATTTGGGATTAGCCTCAATCTTTTCGCGTATTTGTCCAATATAGACCCGCAAATAGCTATTATCATCACTATGTGCCGCCCCCCAAACATTTTTGAGGATTTCTTTGTGGATAAGCATTTTTCCACGGTTAATCATGAAATATTTTAGCAAATCATATTCTTTTGGGGTAAATGCAATTTTTTTATCATGCAAAAAGGCCTCATGCCGAACTAAATCCAAGCGCAATCCACCATTGCATAATTCGGGCTCACCTGCCTCACGCACGGCGCAGCTGCGCAATGCAGCATTGATTCTTGCCATCAAAACATCTACGTTGAAAGGCTTAGTAACATAATCATTAGCTCCCATATCCAGTGCAGAAACCACTTCTTCATCATCGGATCTTCCAGAGAGAACAATAATCGGAAGTTGCGACCATTCACGAATTGCGCTCACCACTTCTTTGCCGTCCATATCGGGCAAGCCTAAATCTAGCAAAATTAAATCAGGTTTAATAGAGGCGCACATACGAATAGCTTGTTTTCCAGTGAGGCTTTCAGCAATTTTGAAGTTTTCAACATCTAGCAAAATATTTAACATTTTTTGTATTTGCGGTTCATCATCAACAACTAATATAGTATTTTTCTTCTCATGCATAATAATTTTACCTCGCCTAAAAGCGTGTAACTCTAATTAATATTACCAAAAATTAACTTAAACTTATTCAACTAATATGTCTATAAGTTTTTTTATGAAAAACTTATTTAATCAATGCGCAATCTATATTGTTTCTTTATAAAGATTAGCATATTTTCGTTGTATAGTGCTATAAAATATTTAACGCTTAATGAGGATATAAAATAATATGAGGAAAAAGAAAATGTGGTGGATTATAGGTGCAGTAATTATAGGCGGTGCAGCAGCTTGGGGACCAATTGTGAGCAGCAACATTGAACAAGTAAAATACACTGTAGTGAAAGATGATGGCGCAATTGAACTGCGAAATTATGCACCGCATATTGTCGCTGCAACTAAAATATCAGGTGAGCAAAAAGTTGCTATCAGCCAAGGCTTTCGTATTATTGCGGATTATATTTTTGGCAATAACGAAGCGGCAACCCAAGTGGCGATGACCGCACCAGTGATTCAACATTCATCAAAGAAAATTGCAATGACTGCGCCTGTAATTCAGCAAGGCGATGGTGAAAGTTGGAAAATTCAATTTGTTATGCCCGCTAGTTATACATTGAAGAACTTGCCTAAACCAAAAAATGATGCAGTAAAACTGGTTAAAATACCCGCCAAATATTTTGCAGTAATTCGCTTTTCTGGTATAAGCAGCGAAGAGAGTCTAAAGCTACAAACCGAAGCGCTTAATAATTATATTTTAGCGCATAATTTGAAGATGATTGCACCTCCTAGCTATGCTTTTTTTAATCCGCCATGGACGCTACCATTTTTGCGCCGCAACGAGGTGATGATTGAAATTGCTACAGATAAATTGGTAGATAAATCAGCGGGTAAATTATGAAACAATTAAGCGCATTATTTATTTCGTTATTACCTGTTTTATTGTTAGCATTAGCTGTTTCAGCGTTAACAGTTTCAATTCAAGCAAAAACATTGGAGCAACAATTCACCAAAAAATTAAAAACAAAGCCACGCGAACAATTTATGACTCTTACCGTTGAAAATGATTTGTTCGGTTCGGGCGATGATCGTAATTATACTAACGGGGTGCGTTTGGGTTGGTTTGATACTAACGCTGTTGCACCCGCTGCCGCCCGCATTATAGACCCCCTAATTCCGATGTTTTCAGTGAATGATACCACCTCTGTTCATTATTCACTGGGGCAGAATCTTTATGCTCCACGCAATCTTCTCGCCAAAACGCCAAATCCAAAAGATCGTCCATATGCTGGATTTATTTATGGTTCAATGGGGCTAACCAGTATCACTGATAATCACCTTGATGATATTGAGCTAACGGTTGGAATGATTGGCTCTGCCGCACTTGGTGAACAAACACAAAAGTTTGTGCATAATCTTATTAATTCAGATGATCCAAAAGGTTGGGATCATCAATTGAAAAATGAACCTGCGCTTATGGCGTCGTGGCAACGTTTATGGCCAGAAGCATATACTGCCGAGATTGGTAATTTGCATTTTCGCACCTCACCATATGGTGGAGCAACCCTTGGTAATGTGTATACATATGCTAATAGTGGCGTGATGTTGCAACTTGTTCCTAAAGATTCCAAATGGCAGGGAATGCCGTTGCGTGTGCGCCCCGCTATGCCGGGAAGTGGTTATTTCTCCGTGCCAGAAAATGAGTTTTCATGGTCTGTTTTTGCAGGATTAGAAGGGCGCGCGCTTGCAAGAAATATTTTCCTTGATGGTAATAGTTTTCGTGATAGTCCCTCGGTTGATAAAAAATTGTTTGTCGGTGATGCAAATATTGGTTTAGCATTCGCTTATGGCAAGACGCAAATATCTTATACCCTCAATTATCGCTCGGAAGAGTTCCACGGGCAAGATGGTTCAGATTTGTTTGGTGCAGTCAGTTTGGGACATAGGTTTTAAGGTTATGTAACTTGGCTTTATGCGTTTATAACTTCTTTACACATTGAACCACAAAAACCCGCAACAATTTTATGCGCTGTTTAGTAGTGTGTGTCACTAACATAAAAACCCCAACAGGAGAATTATCATGTTAAATACCAACACCATGCACAAAGCTATCAATATTTGCTGGGAGTGCCGAGCAGTTTGCAATGAAACATTGTTTAATTATTGCCTAAAAACAGGTGGTAATCATGTGAAAGAAGCACATGTTAAGCTGATGACCGATTGTATCCAGATGTGCCAAACATCTGCTGATTTTATGACTCGTAATTCTGAACTTCATATGGTGACATGCAATGCCTGCGCTGATGTGTGTGATGCATGTGCAGAATCCTGCGAGAGCATAGATTGCGAAACAATGAAACGTTGCGCTGAGCAATGTAGAAAATGTGCGCAAAGTTGCCGCAATATGTCAACAATGAAAGCTGCGGCTTAGTTTCTTAAGTAAATTAACCAACATTAGGAGAATTATTATGTTAATCAAACAAATTATGGAAAAAAATGTAAAGCTGATTGCGCCAGATACCACGATAAAAGAAGCAGCAAATTATATGCTGGAATATGATTGCGGTTATCTGCCTGTTGGTGAAAATGACCGTATCACAGGTGCTATAACGGATCGTGACATCGTGATTCGTGGGGTTGCAGCTGGACACACCCCATCTGATGCAATGGTGAAAGACATCATGACCGAAAAAGTGCATTATTGTTTTGAAAATGATGATATTAAAACAGCTGCCGAAAGCATGAAAGCACAGCAAGTTCGTCGGTTAATTGTTCTCAATGAGCAAAAACGCATGACTGGGATTGTATCACTTGGTGATATTGCTTGCCACTGCGATGATACTCACTTAACTGGTGATATTATGAAGTTTTGCTGCATGGCAAAAGCTGCTTAAATATGGCAAAATCCTACCTGAATGCCTACCCCCCCGATTGCTAGAAACCTTTATTCATTAATTTGTTAAATATGTAGGCACGTTAACCAGCTCTATTGTTGCATTTGCATTGTTGTGGATAATAGGCTGGTTAATATTGAAGAAAACAGCGAAAAAATAGTTCATGAAGTGAAATATACGCATCATGACATTGTCAATATAGTAATTTTACTTTTCATTTTATCCTATTTATTATAAATTAAAAGTAATGTATTGCTATAATTTACTATAAATTGAAAAACTGTGATACAAAGAGTAGTAATTAAATTAAAAATTAACCAAGGAGAATCCATTATGTCTAATGTCCTAAAAGCAAAAACAAAAATACAAGCCGATGCAATTAATGCTTTGCTCAATCAATCACTAGCAAATGCGATTGACTTAAAAATGCAAGCCAAACAAGCGCATTGGAATGTGAAGGGTGAAAACTTTATTGCATTGCACGAATTATTTGATAAAGCCGCTGGAGAAATTGAAGGCTATTATGATATGTTAGCGGAGCGAATAGTTCAACTTGGTGGGACGGCACTTGGCACAATTCAAATAGTTGCAAAAAAATCTAGCCTCACCGCTTACCCAACGGATATTATTAGCGGACAAAAACATGTAAAATCACTTGCTGAAGCAATTCATGCACTCGCTGCAGATACTCGTCAAGCGATTGATATATCCGCCGAACATGGTGATGCCGTTACAGCAGATTTATATACCGAAATCACCCGTGGGTTGGATAAATTGCACTGGTTTGTAAGCTCACATATAGCTTGAAATGTTAGATGTGTGGTGAACAGTGATATTTCATAAACATTTCCCCCGCCATTTAACATAAAGTCCCCAGCAAAACGTTATAAAAATAACAAAACATAATAGAACGGTTCTTATTAGTTAAGTCTCCCCCCAACCAAGATGGTTGTATAATATTTTTAACAACTTGTCTGGGGGGGGTATATCATAGGGTATAAAATCCGCATTTTATTACATAACCAATTGAAAACAAAGCATTTTTTATTATTTAAGTGGTGCGGTTGAGAGGATTTGAACCTCCACAGGATTGCTCCCACAACGACCTCAACGTTGCGCGTATACCGTTTCGCCACAACCGCACATTTCTAACTTAACACATACTCGCATATCTATAATGCGTCAATCTCAAATTAATCATTTCAGCTTAATCACCCATTCTTCAACAACATAAAGATAATTGCATCACTCAAAGCATTATATGAAGCATCAATGACATTTGCTGAAACACCGATGGTTGACCAACGATTTCCCGCTCCGTCTTGGCTTTCAATCATCACACGAGTGATTGCTGCAGTTGCCGCCTTGGGGGATAATATCCGCACTTTATAATCAATCAATTGCATAGATTTCAACACAGGATAATGGATAAGCAACGCCTCTCGCAATGCACCATCTAGCGCATTCACGGGGCCATTGCCCTCCCCCACGACCATAGCCCGCTTGCCCGCAATATTTAGCTTAATCGTTGCCTCGGATAATGTCACCAACTGGTGCAAAGCGTCCCAACGGCGTTCATCTAGCACACGGAAGCTATCCACCTCAAAATATACGGGCAGTAAATGTAAATGACGGCGCACCATCAGCTCAAAGCTCGCATCTGCGCCCTCGTAAGCATAACCGCTAGTTTCAAGCTGTTTTACCATACGCACCAGCTCAGTTATCTGCTCAGGATTAGCTGGGGTTGGTATATTCATATCATGCAATCGCTGCATAATGTTGGAACGCCCCGCTTTATCCGAGATTAATATCTCTCGTTTATTGCCGACCAACTCTGGCGCAATATGCTCATAAGACCGTGTATCTTTCGCCATGGCGGAAACATGCAACCCACCTTTATGCGCAAATGCAGCTGCTCCAACATATGGTGCGTGCATATTGGCGGGGCGATCTAACCGTTCATCAATCAAACGGGATAGTTTGGTTAATTTAGGCAGTTGCTCCATGGGGATGTTGGTTTGATAACCCATTTTTAACATCAAGTTGGGAATTATGCTGATTAAATCCGCATTGCCACAACGTTCACCAATGCCATTAATTGTGCCTTGAACTTGGCGCACTCCCGCTTTCACCGCTGCTAAAGAATTGGCAACCGCTAACCCGCAATCATTATGGCAATGAATGCCAAGTTTTGCATCTGGCAACAAAGCTCGCACCTCACCGACAATTTGCGAAATCTCATCAGGGAGCGTCCCGCCGTTAGTATCACATAGCACCAGCCAACTAGCACCCGCATCATGCGCCGCTTGGAGCATTTGCATTGCAACGTCTGGAGCGTTCTTATAGCCATCAAAAAAATGTTCTGCATCAAACATTGTGTCACGCCCTCGAGAAATAGCGTGGCTGATGGATTGTGCAATCATGGCGACATTTTCTTGCGTGGTGATTTCCAACGCTGTTTTAATGTGAAAATCCCATGTTTTGCCAACCAAACATACGGTGTTTGTGCCTGCATTGAGCAACGCATTCAAAGTTGGGTCATTAGCGGCGGAGGTTCCCGCTCGCCTTGTCATACCAAATGCTACCAATTTTGAGCTATGCAACATTGGAGGGGCTTCAAAAAAAGCATCATCACGAGGGTTTGCACCCGGCCAACCGCCTTCTATATAATCAATACCAAACTCGTCCAACGCCCTGGCAATGGCAACTTTGTCAGCAACGCTAAAATCCACCCCTCGCATTTGTGAGCCGTCACGCAGGGTGGAGTCATAGAGATAAACGTAATTATCATTCATTATATGGTTGGGTGCGACTTAAGTTTTTTAAGATTTTATGGATTAAGGCTTAGTTGCTTTTGCTTTGTCATCAACGGGTTTGTCTGCAGCTTTCGTTACGTCCCCATTTTTTGTTACGGCTGTGTCTGCTTTCGCCTTTGCGTCAACTGGTTTAGCATCAACTAGTTTCGCATCAGGAGCTTTTGCTTCCTTTGCTTCTTCCGCTGCTTCTTCTTTCACTTCAGCAACCACTTTCACTTCAGGCAATGGTAGTGGTGATGCACTTAGCGAGCGCAAATAAAGCAATGTTGATGCCCTATCTTCAGGCTTTTTCATACCTGCATAAGCCATTTTTGTGCCTTCCACATAATTGCGGGGCTTCTCCAAAAACTCAGATAATGATTGATAATCCCAAGTTTTGTTCAAGCCCGCTAACGCATTAGAATAGGAATAATCAGTTTTGCGAGCAGTTTTCGCCCCAACAATACCATATAAATTAGGTCCAACTTTATTTGGCCCACCATCGTCAAAATTGTGACAAGCGGCACATGCTTTGGTTAATTGCGTCCCTTTTTCTATTGATGCACCCACAAAAAATGCTGCAATATCAACGGGTTTCGCTGGTTCACTGCTTGCATCAGCTGCAACTTCCGTCACCTCAATTTGATAACCTCGTTTAGCTTCCTTATGATGCTTGCCATGCTGCTGCGCACCCGCATAAAACGAGTTGACCACCAAACTGATGGACATAGCAGTAACGCCCGCCACCAAAACCGCCATTGCTACCTTATTAACTTCAAAACTATCCATGATTATTCACCAACATTATTCATCAATATATAACACTATATATAATATAAAACATGCAATTATTGCAAGTGCATTATTTAATTTAATAATGACGGATTATTTATAAATTATGGATACCAGCCTGCGCTGGTATGACGAGATTGAAATGTTGGAGTTTGTCATACCATTAACAAATTATAGGTTTTATAGTTTTTAGTGACATTGAATTAGTGATACTAAAGGGTTGTTGTCATACCAGCGCAGGCTGGTATCCATAAATCTGTTGTTGAATTAAACTAGTCATATGTTGTTATCCACGCTACACTTTAATTATTAGCGGCATTCGGGCTTTTGGCTCAAGCTCCAAAGGTGAGGGCGCAAAGCCCGCTGCAATATGCTCATGCGCTGCCCACGCAATCATTGCCGCATTATCAGTGCATAAAGCAATTGGCGGGGCAATAAACGGCTTGAGAAAATCATTTGCAACATTTTGCAACTCCGCCCTGATATGCAAATTGGCAGCAACCCCACCCGCAACCACCATTGCGGTGAAATCATCACCCGCATTCAAACATATCTCACCCGCTTTGCGCAAACGATTAGCAACAATCACCCCCAGAGTATGTTGCAATGAAGCGGCAATATCAGCTTTATCTTGCGGATTAACTCCTCCTTCATTAGCGTCCAACTCCAACAAACAAGTGCGAACCGCTGTTTTCAACCCCGAAAAAGACATATTGCACCCCGCCCTATCCAGATATGGTCGTGGGAATGCAAATCTTTGTGCATCGCCATATTTTGCTAACTGTTCAATCGCAGGCCCTCCTGGATATGATAAACCCATCATTTTAGCAGTTTTGTCAAACGCCTCACCAATAGCATCATCAAGGCTTGCACCAATTGGCACATAATCATCAACCCCTTTCACTAGCATGATTTGGCAATGCCCTCCCGACATTAAAAACAATAAATATGGAAAATCCACTTCTGAACATAGACCTTTCGCACATAGGCGAACACTAAGCGCATGACCCTGCAAATGGTTAATCCCATAAAGCGGTATGCCAAGCACACAAGCCATAGATTTTGCCATCATCACGCCAACAATCACCCCACCAATCAACCCCGGCCCTTGCGTCACGGCGATTGCATCAATATCACCAAGAACCATATTTGCTTGCTGCAAAGCACTCGCAATCAAACCATCAATATGCAATGAATGTTGACGAGCAGCAATCTCTGGCACAACCCCGCCATAAGGTTGATGCTCTGCTATTTGTGAATATATCGCTTGTGCATAAATAGTTTTATCCGCACCAACAATTGCCACGGCGGTTTCATCGCAACTGCTCTCAATCGCTAATATGACATTTATACCGATGTTCATGATGATGCCCTAGAAACCCTCACCACCCCGAGCCATAGCAGCAGACCCTGTGCGGGCAATTTCAACCAACCCAAGCGGGCGCATCAACTCTATGAAAGTATCAATCTTGGCGGGTTTGCCTGTGAGTTCAAACACGAATGAATTAATGGTTGCATCAACCGAGCGCGCCCGAAAAATATCCGCAATTCGCATCGCCTCAACCCGTTTTTCACCAATCCCACTCACTTTCACCAGCGCAAGCTCACGTTGCACAAACTCACCATCAAGCGTTAAATCATGCACTTTATGCACAGGAATTATACGCTCCAGCAATGTTTTTATCTGCGTTATAACTTGTTTAGTTCCGCTTGTCACAATCGTGATGCGTGAAAGTTTAGCTACCACATCAACTTCTGCCACAGTCAAACTGATGATGTTATAACCTCGGCTGGAAAACAGCCCCACCACTCGCCCGAGAACCCCAAACTCATTATCCACCAAAACTGCAAGCGTATGTGTGCGCAATTCTTTGTGTATCTCTGGAATATCATAAACAATATCTGGCATAATTTTTTAATCCTATTTTGTATTAATATTTATATTTTATAACTATTTATTTCGCCTTTGTCTTTGATAATTTTTATCTGTTTGATAATTTTTATTTTTTCTATATAGTGCTTACTTTCAATTTCATTTACTGGAATTTTCCAAGTTAATGAAATTGAAAGTAAGCACTATATCTATTAAAAATATAGCAGTACATCTAATTTTAATAACAGATGTAATCGGTAAATAAAATTAGAAACTGCTATATCATGGAAATCAGAATAACATCAAAACTCATCTCAAAACTCATCTCAAAACTCACATCAAGGCTTGAACTTCATGGCGAATATCCCTCCCTCTAATCATATAAATGCTAATTATGCAACCAAGCATCAATTCACCCGTGGGCGATTTTTGCCAGAATATGAATGCGAACTCCGCACCATATACCAACGGGATCGTGACCGTATTATCCACAGCGCAGCATTTCGTCGGTTGGAATATAAAACCCAAGTATTTATCAATCATGAAGGGGATCATTACCGCACTCGCCTAACCCATAGCTTGGAAGTAGCGCAATTAGCTCGGGCAATCGCACGCAAAATGAATCTAGATGAAGATTTAGCAGAGGCAGTCGCACTTGCGCACGACCTTGGACACCCCCCATTCGGACATGCAGGCGAGGAAGGCTTGAAACAAGTAATGCAGCCTTATGGCGGGTTTGACCATAACGCACAAGCATTGCGATTAGTGACCAAACTGGAACAAAGATATGTCGCTTTTGATGGCTTAAATCTAACATGGGAAACTTTGGAAGGTTTAGTAAAACATAATGGTGCATTGGTTGCGCCACATTATCCGCACCAAATTATCATTGATTATGATGCGATTTATCCGCTTGAAATCACTAGTAATGCTGGTTTGGAAGCGCAAATTGCCGCAATATCCGACGATATCGCCTATAATAATCATGATATTGAAGATGGCATAAGGGCAGGGTTTTTTGTGGCAGAAGATTTTGCGCATATCCCGATGATTGCTGATATTTTCACGCAAATGCGCCAAACCCATGGTGAAATTATTGATGTGCAGCGCAAAGTTCATGAAATGCTAAGTCGCTTAATTAAATTAATGGTAGTTGATGTCATCACCGAATTGCAGCGCAATTTGGCAAAATATCAGATTGAAACGGTAGAGCAGGTGCGCAACCTACCCATGCAAATGGTGCAATTTTCGCCTGAGATGGAACAGACCAACCAAGCGATTAAACAGTTTCTATATAAAAATATGTATCGTCATTATCGTGTGAACCGTATGACACAAAAGGCAATTAAAGTTGTGCAAGATTTATTTAACTTCTTCATGCGCTGCCCCGATTGCCTACCCAATTCATGGCACAAAACCTTTATGAATGAGGAGTTAGCAAATCAACCACGGGTTATTTGTGATTTCATCGCTGGCATGACTGATAGATTTGCATTGCTGGAACATAAACGTATTTTCAATGTTTATGAGTAAGAGCCTATATTCATAGCTTTTAGCTCCGCAGCCCTTACGGGTCAAAATGCCTGCAACATTTGATTTTCTGCGCTTCCGCTGCTCATGTATTTCTATATATAGCACTTTACTTTTATAATTTTACACATGTAAAATCTATAAAATTATGTAGTGCTATAATTTATAAGAGGTATAGTGCAAAATTAGCTTTTTAATTTTACGTGCGATGTGAAATTAAAAAGCTAAAGCACTATAC